>JBGSTF010000235.1:0-31603 GCA_041736645.1 Oligoflexus sp.
AAGTCGTTTTCACGTCTCCCAGTCCGCAGCCTCGAACTCCGGGATCCCGCGCGGTCTTCGCAACGATCCAGTCATAGATAGCACGAGCTTTTTTGTCAGGATCGTTGATCCCAGCGACGATTCTATCAGCTGTCTCTTTAACAATACCATCCGTCTGTAAATGCTTGGTCGGCGCGAGGAAGCGCTGACCTTCAGCCGAGCCTAACAAGACTCCACTACGATCTGCGATTTCGACCACATTGATAATTTTAAGGGTAGGCGCAGCGACTTTTTCCCAGCGTACATAGACATACGGAGCGCTGCTGTCGGTTCCACCACCGACTCGTATCGCCGTAGCGTTGCCTGTGATCGTCCTGGAAATCAGCTTTTGGTATCCTGCACCTTCGATGGGTGTGGGTATCCATAGCTCGACCAGCTCCTGAGCGGATGGCTGAAATTCTTGAATGAACTCCACCCGGCTCATTTCGGCAGCTCTAAGGGTAGGCATGAACAAAGTGACAGTAAACAGCAGAATCAGTTGAGTCAGCATAAGAATTTCCTCCAGAGTCGAGGAATCTAGCTTAGACTTGGAGTTATGGCTATCGACTTCAGGAAAGTTTTATCCAGCAAAGCAATAATCAAAAAGAACTTAATTGTTTTCTTACAAAGACTTCAAGATTTGCTCTTCCGGCGCAAGGCTGGTCCAACCACAACTTGCACTTTAAATTCTATTTTTATTACATGATTACAGAGACTTATCTGCGAATTGAAATGTTTCGGTAAGGCTTGAGTTGGGGGCCCTCTCGAGCTTGCATTCGGCAAGTTAATGCACTTAAAAACGACGACGTCATATTAGGGGCTGTTGACGTTTAGCTACGCCAACAGCCCCTAGTATACAACCGACTGATCATTCGTGAAAACTCCAGATGCGCAGTGTTGAAAGTTAGCTTGATCCGGTAGAGATGCAGAGAGGCTCGATCTAGGATTATAGTATCACGAACAAAGTCGGCACCAACATGAAGGCGAGATTGGACTTGCAATGGATTGGATATGCATTGGCTGTTTACCTCATGAGAACGCACCAAGCCAGACTCTTATTTGGTTTTTTTACAATTTGAATTAGACACCATATTGCTTTTGATGAACTAGCGGAAGGAGTCGGTTACATAAAATCCGAGAATGATCCACGGTGGGTTGAATCAAGGGTCATGAATCATTTGAAGAAATGTCTAAGAATACCCAGTTGAGAGCTGCGAAAGTTGGTGCTTATCAGCACTGCCAGAGCCACCGCACGGCAGCGCTTCCCAGTTCCCTAATAGATTTCAGTCGTTGCCTTCAACAAGCATAGGCTCGAATGTAAAGACATTGCGGCTATACCGATCCACCGCTACTTTAATCCAATGAACATTTGGGCTGCCAAAAGTTTCGACTCGGGTAAAATTCTTTACTAAATGAGTGGGATCGATCAAAGGTTTGTCGATTTTGAAGAAGTGGGTATCACCATGCACCAACACAACCTGTCCCTTATAGACTTTGGTTTCGCTCACTAACTTGTCCAGCAAATCAGTGTAGCCATCGATTTCCGGCAAAGTCTCTCGCTCGTTGACACCCTCAGTTTCGGGCCAATCAAAACCTGGGTCTGCTTGAATGACAACCATGACTCCAGCCAATTTTTGATCGCGAGCCATTTGAAAAGCTTCTGCCAACCAAGCTAGGTTCTTCGCATTTCTCTCTAAGTATTCGGCGTTATTCGCCGCACAATCGGCTTCAGTTCGAGCGCTTTTTGCACTCAAGCAACTCCCGGTATTGACTTTATTGTTGTTACTTCCTGGTACGTTTAGACCTACGAATACTACTCCATTTTTCGTCCAACGGGTGTTTTCGCTGTATGGCTGTCCGGGGAGTCCTTGATGATCCATCTCCATTTTATTTTGGCCGAAGCTTTCCTTTGTCCCGTATGTGCTTTGACGCAAATAATTCAAACGCTCAAGGGCATTGTAGCCACCGTTGTTGGTACGATGGCAATCAGTCCATTCATTGTCTCCCAAGACGTAAACGGTTGGAGACTTGATTGAGTTGAACAAGTCTATCGTTTCCTGTCCAATAGCAGCGTCATCACAACGTGAACTGCCATCCTTGGTGTCCCCATCGAAAATGGTAAAGGCTAGATTCGCTGTGTTCATGTCCTGGACCAATCGGTTAAGCTTAGCTCCCGTCTTTCCACCATCCCCATTTTTTGCGTAGGGAAGATCACCCCATAGGGCAAGTTGAAACTTCTGATCAGGATCGGACATCGATTGAGTGGGATGGGATATCCCTGCCTCTACCAGATGAGCGAGAATAAGACCAGTCACAGCAAAACACCACAACAATGGTTTTTTCGACTTCTCTGAAAATTTCATCAACTTTCTCCCTGGTATTGCAGGCTTTTTGGAGCGGATGCCTCGTCGTGTGATTCAAGCCAAGCATTGTCAAAATCTGGCCGAAGCATAGGCAAAGTCGATAAATTTTGTCTAAAGAGTCGTTAAATTTATCGGCAAAACCATAAGCTAGCAGCTATGACAACAGATGTGTAGCGGGCCCAGGGAAAAAGAGACACGATGCCAGCACTGCTCTCGGAAGCCGCGGAAGCAGAGGACTTCGCCAGCTCCAGCTTATGCGAGTGACAAGTCACTTCATAATACACTTGAACAAAGTCGCCGATTCGCTTAGCGTCCCGTCGTCTTCATCGAATGATGGGTCTATAAATTGTAAATTATTGGAGATTGGTATGTTAAGAAATGTTTGCTTCGCACTTGGAATGTCGATTGTCAGTCTGTCTGCTTTAGCTGATCGACAGCCTGGAGAACGTCTACCGGATTCCGGTGTCAGAGTCGCAGCTCCATTAACAATCATCATCTGCAAAGCGAAGGCAGAGGACACGGGTGCTTCATTTATCGAGCATTCTCACATTAGAACCAGCGATGAAGGCGCAATCAAGAAAGCAAAATCGGACGCCAAAAAGAAAGCGCTGCAACTCTGTAAGCGCTATTCCGATGACTGCACAGCATCCTGCAACTGAAGTTCCCAATAAGCCCCGGCGATAACCGGGGCTCGAAGCCATTGCCAATGTCTTATTCTTTTTTGCTCAATTTATCAATGGTGCATGAGCTGTTGGCCTTTCTTAACACTGCTCATAGTCCGTAACAGGCAGAACCGTTTCTTGATACGAATCTATGGTTGATAGTGAATAGGGGCATCCGTCCCGAGAGGCCATCCAAGCAAATACCAACCAATGAGAAAACTTGTCCAAGTGACGAAGAAGACCAGAGTATAGGGAATCATCAGAGATATAAGTGTCCCGAGGCCAGCCTCAGGTCGATATCTGTGGAGCACGGCCAGTATGATGAGCAGATAGCTATTCAGTGGTGTAATGATATTGACCACCGAGTCACCGATTCGATAAGCAGCTGTAGTCAGCTCTGGGCTTATTCCAACCATCATAAACATGGGAATAAATATAGGCGCAAGAACTCCGAATTTGCTCAGCATACCACTCATCGCAAAGTCGCCTATGACAACGACCAAGATAAAGAAAACCAGGAGCAGTGGCACCGGTAGATTGACCTTGACCAGCAGAGAACCTCCAGCATAGGCCAGCATCCGGTCCAGTCCTGTATATTTCAGCGACTCAACAAATTGGGCTAGAAAAAACATAATAACCAGCACTGGAACTATCGAACGAACCCCGTGATAGAGACCATCGATCAATTCTTTTTGCCCATGCACTTGTTTGGTGATATATCCATAGACCAGACCAGGGAAAAAGAAGACACAGAAAATCATGGGAACAATGATCTGCGACCAGCGATCGCCTGCCCGTTCGACAGCTCGAAGACTTCCCGTAAATCCAGGCTGAAGCGCCGTGAGTGGACCTTCCAAAAGAACTTGACCACTGGCTAAAGTAGGCTGACCGGAACCATAAATAGGCATGCCCGGAACGAGAATCAGGACCAAAAAAGTAGCTACCACGATGCTAGCAGCGATCATCGACCAAATCAGTGCATTCTTTTCTTCAGCTGTCAGACTCAAACTCGAGAGAGTTTGCTTCGTGTCGTTTGGATTCGAGCTCGATGAGCGCATGAGGCGGGGTTCGATGATACGATCCGTTACAAACCATCCCGCAAGTGTAACAACCAAAGCCGAACCAGCTTTGAAGTAGAGGTTATGGGTTATATTCACTGTGTAGCTCGGATCGAGGATATGAGCGGCGCTGGTGGCAAAGCCAGCCAAGGCTCCGTCACCGCCTGTTGGGAAAAATCCGCCCCCAAACCCTCCTGAAACGCCAGCGAAAGCTGCCGCAAGTCCGGCAATAGGATGTCTACCGACCGCAAGATAGAGAGCTGCAGCTAGCGGCGGGAGTATGATATATCCAGCGTCACTAGCGACTGAAGAATTGGCGCCGATCAGAACTATCACCGGAGTCAGGAGTCGCTGCGGAGTGGCAAAAGCCAAAAATCGCATCAGGGCACTGAAGAAACCAAAGCGTTCAGCAAAACCAATTCCAATCATTGCCACAAAAATCAAACCGAGGGCTGGATTCCTGGTAAAATTGCCAAGCAGGGATGAGAAGAACCAGTAGATACCTTCAGCCGACAGAAGATTGCGAGGTGTTATAGGTGGGCCGTTGGGTTCAAGGGTTCTTTCGATGTCACCTTTGGCATTTTTTTTCGGTTCCATCATGGCCTGACCGGCATCGTCACGGAGGACCTTACCGCTGGCATCGACTTTTTCTTGCATGGCAACGACTAGCTTTTGGGGTTGAACCTCCCATCGCGACGCGGTTCCCCAGGCTGAGAGCAAAAAGACCAAGGCAGTGAGAAATCCAAAAAGAATGACAGGCTCAGGGAGCAAGTTGCCAAAGCGCTCGATGGTATCGAGTATTCGCTCGGACCGGGCACTCGCCTTTTGAGAGGCAGATGAACGAGTCATGAAAAATCCTTTGAGTCTTCCGTAGTTAAAAGGACTGGCAGCAAAATAATGTTGGAGAATATTATAAATCTCTCCATGACAAAATATTAAGATTCCTTTGGGACCCGACTATTTTCCAAAGTTAAGCGTTCGTCGGCCATTGCTTCGGTTTGCACATGGGAAGTTCTAGCGCCCAGTGCGCAATCCTCGTAAGCTGATCGGAATACATGGCAATCATTGAACGAGGTTTTTACGATGAAAGTACAATGGCTTGTTCTCGGCTTGGTGTTAACCGCTTTTTCGGCTTGTACCTCAACCCCATCAACGCCCCCTAGTACGAGCAGCGAGCTTGCACCAGCTCCAGCTGCCATTCGTTCGGAAAAAATCCAGGCGAATGGCATCAGCTTCCACGTCCTCTCCAAGGGCAAAGGTCCTCTGATCCTATTCCTCCATGGATTTCCTGAATACTCAGGGATGTGGAACCCCCTGCTCGATGAGTTTGGCAAGGATTTTCATGCTGTAGCCCCTGATCTGAGAGGCTACAATCTGAGCGACAAACCACAGGGTGTGGATCAATATACGATCAGTGTGCTCACCCAAGATATCGTTGCTTTGATCAAAGCTCTTGGACACGAAAAAGCCACCTTGGTCGCCCATGACTGGGGAGGAATCGTCGCTTGGTTTGCTGTCGATCGCTATCCTGAGATGTTCGATCGGCTCATTATCCTGAATTCTCCGCATCCCAAAATCTATTCAAAACTCTTCCGCTCTGATCCCGAGCAAAAGAAAAAGGCTCAGTATGTCTATACTTTCATCAAACCCGATGCCGAAAAAATTCTGAGCGCCAAAGACTTTGGTGCCCTCCAAAAAGCTGTCTTCGAATCGGCGAAAAAGCCTTATTCCGAAAAGGAAAAAGCAGCCTACCTCGAAGCCTGGGGCCGTGGTTTAACGGGACCGCTTAATTTCTATCGAGCCTTTACTCCCAGGATGGATCAAGAAATTAAGACCATGCGGACCATCCAAGTACCGACTTTAGTCCTCTGGGGCGAGCAGGATCAGGCCCTTTCTTCGAACAACCTAAAAGGTTTGAATGCCCTTGTTCCCAGGCTCACTCTCCAACGCTTTGCCGAAGCTTCACACTGGATCGTCCACGAAATTCCCGAGAAGCTCATCCCACCCATGCGTGCCTTCCTTGAAGCGCAATAAGCGTCGCTAGAGCTGCGATAGGAAACTTCTAGCAGGAGAGGGCGGTAAGCTCTCGTCCTCCGCACCCGCACATGCTTAATGGCTTTGGTGAAAGAAGCCAGCGATAAGTATCCCATCGACAAAAAACAGATCTATGTCATTGGCTTTTCAAATGGAGCCTTTATGGCCAATCGTTTGGCCTGTGATTACAGTGGTGTCTTCTCTGGTCTCGTCTCGATATCAGGCGTAAACTATGCCGACGCTGCAAAGTGCCAACCCAAGCGAGCCATCAGCGTGCTGCAGATTCACGGCACGAACGATCCTGTGATCGCATACAACGGTGGTCAGCTCACACCCTTTGCCGCAGCCTTTCCATCGGCTGCTCAATCCGCTTTATTCTGGGCCAAGCACAACCGTTGCGAAGAGCAGAATCTCGCGCTTGCTGCCGACCAACTCTCTTACTTTAATATTGACCTGTCCTATCAAGTTCCAGCCAGCGAAGCAGACTTGTTCCAAAACTATAGCAGCTTTGGCAACGAAACTGACAAACTGAGCTATTCCGACTGCCGACGCGATGTGCAGGTTGGACTTTGGACGATGAACGGCTTGGGCCACGCGCCCTACTACAAGCCTGATACCTTGCTTAAAGCCATCAACTTTGTTAGCAAGCGCAAAGACTAAGCCCTAAAGAAGAAAATTTGGTCGGGTCAAGGGAGTGACCTATGCCACACTCTTTGCCCGACCAAATATTTCAGGAACCATTCGAGACCGCGCCCCTCACATTCAATGAAGGCGCGGAAAGCTACTGGAACTCGAACACTTCGATGATCTGCATGCCTTTGTTTTGGTTTGTGATGTAGGCATAGGCACCGGCGACGTGGATGTAGAGGGGCCCCGCATTTAAGTTTTCAACATAAGTGCGAGCCACTGTCGGCGCCGACTTATTGGTGATATCCAACACATTGATCTTACTCGTCCCATAGTTAGTCACGAATGCGAAATTGTCAGCAATGGACACGCTAATGATATAGCCACTGTCAGGCATAGGCGTCAGAGATTTGCTGACCGGATTAGCTGGCGTGACAAGGTCAAAGATCTCGAGGCCACTCGTCCCGACTGTGACGTAAGCAAAACCATCCTTGACTTCAATCTCTTCCATAGTCGGTCGCACCAGGGTTTTAACCAGATTGGGGGCAGCTGGATTGGTGATGTCATAAATCTTGAGCCCCTTAAAATTGCCCGAATCACGATGCGTGAGGTAGATAAAGTTGCCAACCTTCGCTACTCCGGCAGCATTGCCACCACTGCTGATAGGAGCACCAACCAAAGACGGGGCCGACGGATTCGTGACATCAACAATGGCTAGGCCACCGCCCGTCCCGCCATTTTCCAGCGCAACGTAGGCAAAGTTACCTTCGACCTGGACGATCGAAGCATTGCTCAACGGAAGGGATCCTTTCACCAAGGGCGCTGCTGGATTCGTGACATCGACGATGATCAAACCTTTGTCCCAATCTGCAACGTAGGCGAAATTTCCGAGCACTTTAACATCTGAACACCAACCGACACCAGTGTTGGCATTATTGCCCAAACTCAAAAGCGAGGTCTGACTGGGGGCCGCAGGATTGCTGGAATTGACGATGGCCAATCCATCATATTCGCGGCAGACATAACTGTAATTGCCAAGAGTACGCAATCCTTCAACAGCAGGAAAATTGATAATTCCTGTGCGGCTCAGAGTCGTCTTTAAAACCTTCAGAGCGAGCGCAGTGGAATTGGTTTCAACTCCTGATGCATAGATATTGGCTGCATTACTTGCAACAACCTTGTAAAAATAGCTGACATTGCCAACCAGATTGGAGTCTTTAAAGCTTGGACTGCTGGTGATGCCAGCAACAGTGCTCCCACCCAAGAGGGAGCCTTGGGTATAGCTCATGCCGTTAACTGGTCTCGCAGTAATCGCGCTGGTTGACCTTAACACAAGATAGGAACTTGCCCCTCCTCCACCATCAGCCCAATTCAAGTTGATGGATTGCGTCGCAGCTGTCGCCGTCAGTGCCATGACATTCTGAGGGCCAAGGGCTCCGGCAGGCTCGCCCTGAGAAAAGTTCAAGAGGAAGTTCTGGCTGCTAGAGTTTCCTGCCTGATCCTGGCACTCGAGGAGCACTTCATAGCTGCCTCCAGCTGCGGCTTCAAATTCCGAAAGCAGCACCCTCGGCTGGAGAATCTTGAGAGTGAGATCCTGGCTTTTCCAAGAGCAGCTGGATTCGGTTGCGTCCGATACCTTCACCTCAGCGTGCCCACCAGATGCCAAGGTTTGCTCCAACAATCCTTCAATCGAAGGCGGCTGTCGATCGACCACCAGAAGCAAGCCCTTAGGGGTCTTGCCTAGGCTACGAGGTCCGGCTTTCCACTTCAAACAGAGAAACCACACACCTTCGTCAAGATCCAAAAGGTGAGCACTCCTTCCCGAAATATTCAGAGTCTTCTTGCTAGACTGACAGAATTCATCGGCGGCAAGATCCAATTGAAACTCACTGAGAGAGGGCGAATCTGTCCAACTCACTATGATATCTTTGGCATTGGTATAGGTTCGTTCAGTCCTTAAGGCGATGGCTGTCTGGTCCGCATCAGCAGCAACAATCGCACAGCCTTCGCCAACGCAGTCCGCCCCCATTTCTTCAGGAGCACCGGGCTCAGCGCCTCGGTTGCATCCGGCTAACAGCAAAATGCTCAAAACCAAGTTCCGAGCGATTAGGTTGCAAACTTTCAACAAACACCTCACAGAGTTTATAAACTGAGCTGGACTCATCTCACTTAGGGCTTCTCTAATTATCGGCAATTTGTGAAAATAACTTTGAATAAGGCAGTACTTTCTGTTTTTCCCATACCTTAGGAAAACCATTTGGAAAGCCCGAACAGGCGCTAGAAGCTAAACTTTCTTCCCTCAGATCAGAATTAAGAGCGCTTCGAGGCCTGATTGAATTGGTGCTGTATAATTCCCGATGCTAAGGCACATCCACGTGCAAATTCACGAATTTACGATGTTCATCGCGGTCAATGATGTCTTTGAGTATGACCACCGTATCATAAACTTCAGTGAAAGAATTGTAGAGTGCAACCTAGCCCCCTATGCAAGACCCAATCGCCCTGAGATCGTGTAACCCAGTATACAATGGCATTTCAAGGCTCTAAGCTTGCATAGCAACTTGCCGTGAGTTTGGCAATAGGCCGCGTCTGACGATGGAACTACCGAGTCTGATAGGCCTCTAAGCAGGCCAGCCAAAGCAACTCGAGATCCGCAATTTTGGTTTGGACACTGCCAATCGCTAGCCTGAGAAAACGCCTGTGACCCAGCTGCGAGGGATAGATAAGAAATGTCTCGCCATGGCGGCTGATCGCCTCCAAACGGCTCAGAAATCGATCCGTCTCGTCTGCTTCATTCGACTTGAGAGTAAAACACACCAGACCAAGCTCAGTTGTTACGATTTCTTCGAGAAAACTCGACTCCGAAATCTTGCGTCGAAACCAGTCTGCTGCCGCAATTGTTTGTCTAAGATAATTCTCGAGACCACTCCGTCCAAAATAACTCAAGACCAGCCAAATTCTAAGCGACCGAAAGCGCCGACCAAGGGGAATCGACCAATCTTTGAATTCAGGATTGTAGACCTCTTCGAGTTTTGCATCGGCCATATATTCAGCCCCAGCCGCAAAAGCATTTTTCAGCAGATTTCTATCGCGAATGAACAGAAATGCCGAATCAAAGCCACACAAGAACCATTTCGAACCGTTAAAATTAAAGGACGTGGCGATATCTTGCAAAATCTGCGAGCGTTCCTTGTATTCTGGCAAAATTAAGGAAGAGCCAGCGTACGCGGCATCGACATGAACCCAAACCTGCTCGTCTTCGCGAAACTCGAGGAACGATTCCAGATCATCCCAGCCACAGGTATTGGTTGAACCATAGTTTAACAGTACAGCGCAAGGTCTGAGTCCTTGGGCTCGGTCTTGTTCCATAGCTGATTTCACTTGAGCGGCGTTGATTCCGTAGTTGCCGTGGGCAAGCTTTTGGGCTGCAATTTTGTGCAAGCGCATCCCCGCAACTCGCACGGCTTTGGGGCCAGAAAAATGAGTGTGATCTGAGGTATAGACGACGAATGAAGATGAATCCTGCCAAAAGAGTCGCTCTCGTTGTTCGTCGGTAAGCGGTCCTTGAGAGGTGCCTTGTGCTAGCAAGCGATGCTTCTCAATCCGGGCGGCTACCATAATTACCGCTATCGCTTCACCGGCTGTATTCTGAATGACGCCACCGCCTCGCTTTGAGCTATGCAAGAAAGGTGAATCTTGTTTTGCATGGAGTAGCTTCATGATCCAATCCATCACAATACATTCAAGTTCTGTCCCCGCTGGGTTTGCACTCCATTGCAAACCTACGGAACCCAAGGTGGCGATAATGAGTTCGCTCACGATGGCAGGAATCGATGCCGTTGAGGGGTAGTACGCAAAAAATCGCGGATGTTGCCAATGAGTCACAGAGGGTAGAATATGCTCACTGAGAGTTCGCAGCAAGACCGCAAGGTCTAGCGATTGACTCGGCGCTTCGGGGCTAAAATGGGTCGCAAAAGCTCCAGGTTCAGCCGCGGGCTTGACGGCTCGCTCTTCCAAGCCTTGCAGATGTCGGGTCAAGAGCTCAATGACGGGAACGAGCTCGCGCTGTAAAGTTTCTGGAAGCAGGGAAAAGTTGGCAGTCTCAGGAATACTAGGCATGCTTTTACTCTTTGGCAAGTCGAAGATCTTGGCGAAAAATTACGGCAAATCCTTCCACTTGGCAAATACTCAAATGGGTATGTCTCCCAAGCGCTACTCAAACAGTCCATACAATGATGGCCGCTGTCTCTCTTGAGAGTATGTTTGAAGCCTCTAGTAGAGCCAGCGGCTTTGCGAGGGGAACCCTCCCCTATTTCTTTAAAGCGGATTAACATACTTCTGATTAGAATTGGCCTCTGCTCGCTCCCACATCTGGAGATAAGCTTCTGCTGAATTCATGACGGACTCAAAAACTCGAGTGGGTGCTTGCTCTCGGATGTCTTGCACATGATCTGCCACCATTCCGTAGTGGGCGACTCCATCTTTGTTCAAATCAAAGATCCTATTGCCAGACACCTGTTTATCAAACTTCAAGCCAAACTCCGAGATATACGGATAGGCGAGCGGTTTTGCAGCCGCGTTGGCTCGTGGTCCTGCTTGCCCACCCAAGCCACTCATATCAGTCGAAAAACCAACTCCCTGGACAAATGGCGTTTGCTCAACTTCATCCAAGACCGCAGAAATCTTGTTACCAAGAGACGATGCATTGTCATTCATAGGTGATACATAACCGCCAGCATGAATAATCCGCTTGGTGTTGCGATGCAATCCTCCCGTTTTACCTTCGCTCATCCAACTGTGGGAAGAAATAACACCACTATAGCTTCGAGCTTCAGCAATATCCATAATGGAACTTGAAGAATCGGAGCTTGAATGATCCAACTCGATCATCATCTTCTTGTCGATCATTTGATTGACAAGATAGACTCCCAATTCGCTCAAGCCGTGCTTATTGCAACTTTCAATCGATTCGTCGTATTTGGGATTTAGATCGGCGTTAATCAAGCCAAGAATTGAGGATACCAAGGGCGCATCTGCAAACAGCGGGAAGCCGCTCACATAGCGAGTGCCTCGCGTCTCGCTGTCACAAGCCTTCACCTGCCAGAAATAGCCCGCGTTGAGATAGTGACCCAGGTTAACAAAACCATTGCCTTCACGAACCTGAGATCCACCGATTTGATTGTCAAACTTGTGGGTTGGAAAAATGGATCGAACACCTAGATTGTAGAGTTCGTCGAGTTGGACTTTTATCGTTTCTGGGGTGCAGTAGTCACCGATACCACAGTTAAAAGTTTCCGACGCCTCCACTCCCACGACGACCGCGAGTTGGCCATTGGCGATGACTTGCCTTGCTTGCGCGGGCGAGCTCACCAACCTGAAAAAGCCCTTGCCTGGCCCTCCAGCTTGGGCATCGATATACTCTTCCATTTCATGCAAGCGACGCGCTTGCAGGCGAATACTTTCCATCTCGTTGCAGCTGTTCGGATGGATCCAACTGGTTGGCGAGAGCCTGATTTGGGCTTCGCAGAGAGTTTTATTTTCGACTAGGTCGGTGACCATAATACGCATACCTGAAAGATAGGCTCTTTCTATCCATTTATAATAGTATCCCAGGTGGCTCATTTGCTGATGGTTTGGCCAATAAGGAAAATCAGGCCAGCCTCTCGTATCATAGGTATGTTTGATATCGTTGTATGTGTAGATATTGCCGATGAGGTCGAGGGAACCATTCGGTCCATGGGAAACTTTGCTGTCTTGCAAGGCTGTCTCCACTCCCCAAGGGTGAAAAGGCTTGCCGTGCATCATCTTACCGCCCATAAATTCATAAGCAGTGATATGGGCATGGGCTTCAACAAAACCTCGAACTGGCTCGGCGGGATTGCCTTTGAGAACATTCACGTTGCCATGGACGTTAACGGTGATTTCAGGAAATGGTTTGCAGTCGCTCTGAGTCACTAGTTTGAAGGCCGATTCGCTATGAAGATTGAGGGGGTTTTTCCAGTCAAAGAAATAGGCTTTGCCACTCTTGTCATTGTGTCTTAGTTTCAAACGCAAGCCATTGGCCAGGAAGGTGACCAAAAACCCTCCCTGGCCATCATTGGTCGCCTTTAAGTTCCATTCTGAAAACTTACCGACCGTGCGCCCGGCAGTGAGCAATTGAGTGATATGACTGGCTAGATAGCGGCCATCGGTATCGGTTAGCAGATAGTTTCCGAACGAAGTGGGTTTCATGAAAAAGCGAGCCGCTTCTGCCTCCGAGCTATTTTCGAATCGATAGCTCAATCCGTCATCGATGGAACCGCCGGTTTCAAATTTTTGCAGAAAATTACCGTTTTTAGGCGACTGTATGGAATAGCAAGCTTGGGCTAAACCGTTGATAAAGTCCTCGCTAGGTCCCGCCTGCACTTGACCGAACCAGAGCCAAACACTGCTCAGCAGGTAGAAATTGAGGATGCAAGTTCTCATCGAATAACCTCCCATTTTTGATTCAAGCTTCACCAGAAGGCTTCATTTCTCAGTAGCATTCTGTTCATGACGGGACCACTTCGCTTAAGAAATGGCAGACATAGTCGCAGCAGACGACGCCCGCAGTGGCCATCACGATTGCTCATTTTTTGCACTTTTTGTAAGTTCTATGGGAAAACTAACAGAGGAGTTGTGAACAATACATACAATAAAAGTGAATGCGGGGTGTGTCAGCCTTTTTGAGATAGAAGGTGGGGGTGCATTTGCTGGATAGTGTCCTAGCGTACTTCTATGAAATGGAAGACGAGCAGCGACGATTCAACTATGAAAAGCTGTATGCGCTTAAGGTCCGGTCATGAGTTCCCTATACAATCATCGCCTCACAGCTTTCTCTTGCGAGGTATTTGCCGAGCCAGTAGCGCTTAATTGTATCGATGACACTCGCAAAATCCTACAGCGTGTCCGGCTTCATAAAATAGGAATTAGCCCCTGCCCTATAGGATGCATCAATATCCGGCTGATGGATCGATGAGCTTAGAATCAGCACCGGAATTGCGCGAAGAGTCTCATCGGCTTTGATTCTGGTAAGAACTGTATGTCCAGAAACACCAGGCAGGTTGAGATCGAGAATGACGAGGCTAGGTCGAGGTGCTTGAGAAAAATAGACTCCACCTTGAAAAAGATAATCAAGCGCTTCGTCGCCATTCTTGCATCGATAGATGGGCTTCGTGATGCCACCTTTTTCGAAAAGGTGCGTGACCGCTTCGAAATCAGCGTCGTTATCCTCAATATGCAGGACGGGTCCCTCGGACTTGAGGCTTGCCCGCCCAGGCGACGGTTTGAGCCACTTCTGGCCGAAACCATATCACATAGCTATCGCGCGACTTTGAAATGGGTACGGCCAGTACACCTGAAGCAACTTCCGCAAAAGCCTTTGCTGGTGGATAAAGAGAAGCCAGCGAATTGCTTTGAATAAACTCCGATTCACCACTCAGCCGAAGCCAATCGGCGAGCGCAAAGACTTCTTCGCGGCTCGGAGTTTTCTTTAACAGCACGAGCGACCCCCTGATAAGCAATGCGGCGCCGCCGCATTCTATTAAATTGACCACACTTGGAAAGCCTTTGGTCAAAGAATCAATGACATTCTCGTCGGCGAACTTTTCACTGATCTTGAGATGTATTGTCCTGAGCGAGGCTCTGAAGTCAAAGTCGCTGCGCGCTTCAATCGCTGCAAGCTGATAGGAAAAGGTTTGACCGAGAAACTCACAGGCTGCGCGTGCTTGGTAAGGCACATACCTGGGTGCATGGTGGTGACAAGAGATGAGCCCCCATAGCCTCTGATTTTTTATTATTGAGACCGACATCGAGCTCATCGTCTTCATATTTTTCATGTATTCGATATGGACCGGTGACACGCTTCGTAGCGTGGCATAACTTAAATCAAGCGCTTTGCCGGTATCCGGGTTCCTCTCGGGGATGATTTTGGCTGGCTTGTATTCGGCGTCAACAATCAGGCGCAGCCAGTTGCGCAAGTAAAGATCTCTGGCTTGAGCTGGGATATCTGAGGCCGGAAAGCGTAAGCCGAGATAGGAGGGCATGATCGGCTCGCGCAGCTCGGTCGTGACATTACCGTTCCAATCATCATCGAATTGATAGATGAGAACCCGATCAAAGCCGGTAATCGACTTGACCTGTTCGTCCGTAAAACGACTCGCATCAGCAATTGTACGGTGCGCGGATATTTCACGAACGGACTGCCGAACCGAGTGGTAAAAGGACGAGACAGATAGGTTTGTCCCGTGGAGTGACTCGAGTTCGAGTATCAGGACTCCCTTATGACGATGAATAATAGCATCAAAGGCCATAAGCTTGCCGGCATTGACCAGATGGATACGCACTGGACTTAAGGGCCTCGGATCGTCGGCATCTATGACCTGCTTTAGAACGAGCAAATCTTCGGGAGCGAGAAGTTCAGTTAGAGGTTTGCCGAGTAGTTCAATAGCCGAACTGTTAAGAAATTGACTCACATTCTCACTGACCTGCGATATGCTCAGGTCCGCTTCTCTAAGGGCAAATAGAATTCCGTGCGGCTGTATCGACCCTGGAATGTGGATGGGTTCTCTATCACAGCTTTCAATATCGATGGGTGAGCGGAGACCACTGTCGATAAGCGTTTCCGGTTGGTGTGTGTCTATATCTGGCAGCATTTTGCAACATTCCTTAGGCTAGATGGGGCACTATGCAAGCATCCAACCCGACAAAGCTTGAATAAATAACCAGCTCCAGAGCTGAAAGGCGGTTTAGTGCCGACTGTCTCCGAAAAACATATCGTTGTTAACAGCCGATGGAGCTTGATAGGCCGAGATAAAGTGTCTTGCGCGACGCAAGAGCAATACGGGGTTGGCGGGCTTGAGCAGACAGTCGTCGCAACCGGCCTCAAGACACAAGGCTCGTTCCTCCGCCATGGCATTGGCCGTAAGCGCAATAATGGGAGCATGAAAGTCTTTTTTTCTCAGTTGAGCCGTCGCCTCGCAGCCATTCATCACCGGCATACGCATATCCATAAACACGAGATCCGGTTTATCTGTAAGCGCCCGTTCGACTCCCTCTTGACCATCTCTGGCAACGGTCACAATGGAGCCAGCTCGTTCCAAAAGGTAGCGCAGGAGGAAAAGATTATCAGGCGAGTCATCGACGACGAGAATGTGGGTGCCTGATAGGTCGGATGCAGATAGGCCTGGGTAAACAGGCCCCTCGATGCTGGGCCTGAGCCTTGGCGATAGCGGAGCGAGCACCACCTCTGACTCGAGTAAGCCGATATCGATCGTCGCCATAAAGGTCGAGCCTTCACCGAGCGTGCTTTTAATGATGGTCACATCCCCACCCAACGCCCTCGCCAAACGCCGCGAGAGTTCCAAACCAATACCTGTGCCGCCGAACTTACGATTGATCGAACTATCGCCTTGAATGAAGCTGGCAAAAAGTTTCTGCTGCTGCTCTAAACTCAAACCGGGACCGCTGTCTGATATGTGAAACTCCAAATGTGAAGGCACTTGAGCTGATGGTGACATCTGGAAATCTATTTCCAACTTTACGAACCCTACGCTGGTAAACTTGATGGCATTGCCAATAATATTTGTGAGAATTTGACAAAGACGAGTCGGATCGGTTGCAAGACGCTCGGGAATTGCGGATTTGGCGGAACAGTCAAAGCTCAGACCTTTATTTTCTGCAAGTACGCGCATCGATTCGATGATGTCAAAAATAAATTCCGACAGGGAGAAATCGAGCCGTTCAACTGTGAGATGCCCCGATTCAACTTTCGTCAGATCCAAAATGTCATCTAACAGACGGGTCAGAGCCTGTCCATTGCGACGAAAGGCCTCGGTGGCAAATGACATTTCGCCATTCAGCTGATTGTCCGCCGCCAGGAGCTCGGCAAATCCAAGCACGGCATTGAGTGGCGTTCTAATTTCGTGGCTCATCAGGGCCAGAAACTCTGTCTTGCGGCGTGAGGCTTCTTCAGCCTTCTCTTGAGCCAGATTCGCAGCCAGTTGATTGATCTCGAGGTTTTGCTTTTTCAGTTTTAAAATGCTGAGATGCCAGCTATCCAACGCAAAACCGACGATTCTTGCGAGCGATCTAAAGAAACACCTAAGGCTTCTGCGTCTCTTTCGAGTCGTGCCAATTTTTGGTGTGCATAGGCGTCTAACCCAAGGTCGGCATAGGTTTGGAGGAGGATACCTTCATATTCGAAGTAAAAGCTGTTCAAGCTTCTCAAGATCTTTACATACCCTGATAGACTCAGGTGAGTTGATACAAGTTCTCTCAGGAGGGGGCAGCAGTGGAGTGCCCTATGAGCAGCTGATGTCTGCTCTCTCAATTGGGTGCAGGCTGGTTTCTGGGATTCTGCCGTATTCAAGGTGATTCACTTTCTGATTTTACATCGAAACATATCCTTGCCTGGCTTTTAGCACAGTTTCGGGTAAAAGCTCGAGCTCTCTGATATCTGGTGGTGGGACTGTCCATCTTGTCGCAAGATAAACCCCCAAATTCCGTGCACTATGGGGCGGACCGGACAAACCGACTATTGCTATATAAAGGTTATATGGATTCCGGTTTGCACGGACTGCCAACTAGCTCCCAAGCTTGCGGAAAAATTCACCGGAAGATCGGTATGACTTAAATAGCGCGGCATGTTCCCCAGTCGGCTTAATTGTCCCTCTTGAACAGCCGCGATGCCTCTCAATTGTTCAATATCACTAGCAACTGCGCTTTGAGCGAGTCCAAACGCAGACAAAAACATCAGTCTTCACTGGAAAATGGAATCGGGAAAAAATCGAAGAGATTCAAAACAATAGTACCGCTGTGAAGTTAAAGCGAATCGAAAGCAAGCAAGCAAGCAAGCAAGCAAGCAAGCAAGCAAGCAATCGGGGTCTATAACTATCAAAGACTGTTCAGATTTTTAGACTTAAAAAGAGAGATGAGAGCATCAACCTACACTACGAAAAGGCTCTGAGGTCTGCATCCGATTCCAAAAATGAACCGGCAAAATGAGCTTCAGCTGAAACGGTTTCGCATCTGTATCAGCATCGAGCAGAGTCAGACGAATATCGCCGCCCTCTTTTCGTAGCATATCCCTTACTGCAGACAGCCCTAGCCCACGTCCGGATGTTAGCGATACTGAATCTTTGGTCGATAGGTCGGGGGCAAATATCAATTCTGCGATGTCTTGTGGAGTGCACTCACTTTTTAGCATGCCTTTGCTCAGACCCAAAGTTCTGAGTTCTGCCAACGCCAAACCCTGACCATCGTCAGAAAAGGTCAGCTCCAGCAGTTCTTCGCGAGGCTGAACCTTGATCGCCAGCGTTCCCTCCGACTGTTTACCCTTTCTTTGGCGAATATCCGGAGCCTCGATACCGTGATCTAAGCTGTTGCGAATGAGATGCGTGAGTACCCCCAAAAGACAGTCATAAGCCGCTGGGGTAATGCCAAATCCCTGAGCTTCGACTTCAATTTTAGGAGGGGCTTTGCCCAATTCCGCCGCTAAGCGGAAACTGCTGCGCAAACTTTCAGAGAGGACGTCTGACAAATTCAAATAAAGAGTTCGCTCTAACTCTCGGATGTACCGGGTTACCTGTTGATCGAGAGCTTGGCTGTTCAACTGTAATACACTCTTGATCACGTACTGCAGTACATCAGCATTGACTTCCACTGTGTTCGTTCGCTCGAGCTTTCTGCCAAGCTTGGTCTCCGCTAGGCTCTTGTAATCGTCTAGGAGCATCACCAATTCGGTCCAGGATTCAATCAAATCATACAGCTTACGACCGACTGATAGTTCCTCAATCAGATGACATAGATCGGCAATATCGCCTAGGTAAAAGGATCGCGACAGTCCCTTGAGGGTGTGAATCTTCATGAGAAAAAGCTGCCGATCAGCCATGCTACCATCTGGTCGATGTATGAGCAACGCACACTCGGCTTTCAGCAGTGACACGAAGCGGAGAAACGATTGAAACCGCTGCAATGGAATTTCAAGAATTCTCTGAATGATAGCCATTTCCTTTTTCTGCGATTGCGCCTCTTCCTCAAGCGCAAGCAGGCGGGTGCTATCGTGAACTGTCACCAGAATTTTGTCAATGAGACCTTGATCGGTACAGACAGGATTCCACAAAAGATCGTAAATCCGAGACTCTTCGCTTCCGTGATAGTGAATGCGATCGACAAAACAATGCCGATTCATTTCAAACGCTAGGTCTTCCTCACCCAGGGTATGATGCAAAGCCATTTTCATCTGAGCTCGGCGATCCGCACTGATCTCGACCTTTTGAAACAGGAGTTCTAAAGCGTTCTGGCCTGCGATCACTTTGGTATGTAACATAGATTCAAGTGACCGTGAATAATCCTTGTGAACCAAAAACTTAGAGTCGATCGAAAATACTCCTAGTGGAATATGTTCCATGATGGAACGGATATCCCGAGTTTTGGTCAATACCTGCTCTTCGACAGTGGCAATGTGATAGGCGAGCTGATCATTTGCATCTTTTAGCCCAAGACGCAGTTGATTGAGTCTATCGGCAAGGGCAAAAGAGAGAATGGTAACTTCAAAGAATGATCCAAGTTGGAGCCCGCGTTCTGTGAAAAAAGTCGATTCGATAAAGCCCAGCGCGAGTAGACCATAGGCAAAAGTCCCTACGAGAAGACAAGTCCATGCCGCCGAGTAGAAGTAAGCCTCCCTTTGCCGCCGCATCAAGCCCCGAATAGTGATAGAAATCAACAAGGCGGAACTGAGAGTACTCACTAAAGTGAGAAAAATGCCCCCAATATAATAAGGCACTACTGGGATGACAAAAATTGTTGCAAACAGCGGTACCATGACGATGCGAATCAGCCTGTGCACACGTGGATCGTTGAGCTGCAAATTCATAAAATTACTAGCAAAATATACCCCAAAGGTATTCGCTGCCAGGATAGAATAAAGAGAGGCCTTATTATTCCAAAAACTAGAATCGGTAAAAACATACTGAAGCAACATGCCACCATCGGTGGCGAGATAGCAACCGGTGCTCGTTACGAATAAGCAATAATAAAGATAGGAACGATTACCTGTCCCTATAAAAACAAAGAGATTATAGATCACCATGATGAAGATACCACCATAGTAGAGTCCTTGGAGTAACTGCTGCAGATGCTGATAGCTGCGAAACTCTTCAGGCTCCCATATCTTTACTGGAAACCGTAGGGGACTATCTGTACTCGTTTTCATCAGTATTTGTAGCTTTTCACCAGGATTAAGTTGGAGAGGAAAAGCCACACTAAGGTGGCTAATAGGCCGCAGTTTCGCGGGAATTTCCGTCCCTGAGTGATAGGTATAAACAACCACACCTTGAGCATTGATCGCATAGAAATCAATATAGGAGAGCCGGGGATAGGCCACCTCAAAAACAATCGGCGCCGGACTAGAATTCTGATTCACAATCGACGTCTTAAACCAGAGTGTCTTGAGGATAAAGCCGAGATTAGTATGGAAGTTGTCGGTTTGCACAAAATTTTGGGCAGGCTGACGCAAAACTTGTTCAGGGGTCAAAGGTTCTTCGGTCATCAGATAGCTCAGGCCGTCGCCTTCGAATTCAACACCTGGACCCGCATAGCAATAGGAAGTCGCCGCCAAAAGCGCAATCAAGAGCAGAGCTTTAGCTTCCGGAATCGACATGTAATTTCCATTCCCGTCGACGTCAAAATATCTTCTTCTAGATTAACATATAAACTCAGGATCATTGGAGAAGGCTGATCATTTTTCGAGAACTCGGCAAATTTTTCCGAGTAGCTTCGATGGAAAAGTCCCAAACAAAGCATCGAAACTGCTTCATTATTATTACCCAATAGGGGGCTTGGAATTATTTTTAACAGTTTGCAGGCATGAAGTCGGCGTTGACGACCCGACACTTGAAGCTTGTACTTTCCAGATCGCAAGTCAAACACTGGCCGCTTCGTGCAGCAGCGAGCTTTTCGGCACTCGCAATTGTTGATACATCACAATAAAAATGTCCGGACGATACCAGCGTATTCTGCGGCAGGATGTCATCAGCAAACCCATAATTCTCTGCAAGGCTCTATTTTGAGGGCTCCACGAGATGATACGTTTCAAAACCCCTCCGTATACAGACTCCAGCCCCTGAGACTATCTTCGCAGAACTGCTTCAGCACCGATTCCGCTCTGCTATAGCGGTCATTTCAGGTTTCCAGACTCTCAGCACATGACACCGCGGAAGGGACAGAATCAGCTGCCAAGGCGTGACATTGCTGTTAGAAAGGATAGCAATTTCAACTTTCCCGCCAATCAATTCCATTGCTTCCCGAATTGCATCCATCCCCACTCCTCGCCCTGAATGTTGAGAAACTGAATCGGCCGTGGAGAATCCCGGCAGAAAAATGAGTTCGGCGGTCTGTTGTTGAGAGTTAGTCTCCGCCCGCAATCCTTTTGACAATGCCTTCTCTTTGATTTTCGGCAAATCAAGCCCACGACCATCATCAAAGATTACTATCTGAACCGATTTTTCATCGTAGCCAATATGGATGCTGATTTTTGGAATCTCTGGCTTCTGTTTAGACTTTCTTTCATTGGGGCTCTCTATGCCGTGGTCCATGGAGTTTCGAAAGATATGTATAAAACATTGGGTTAAGGCGTTCTTGGCGTCCAAAGTCAAGAAAGTCTTGGAGTTGGCTGGTACGACTTCAAATAGTGGTTCGATCTTGTTCAGGTTTTTTGCAAGCTTCGCCAGATCCGGAGCAAAAGAAAGTACCAGACCTTCCAAGGTCGGTTGAGTCACATTGAGAAGGTACTCTGCTTCAAAATTGCCTTCGATCGCTTCATTTGCTTCTTTGCGCGATACAACCAAAAAATCTTGTGAGTAGCCTAGAGAATGAGCCCCATTTTCAATGAACTGCAAATGCCCCGTTACTATTTCGAAATCATCAGGATCTATCGATTGTATTTCAGATTCCAAATGATGGATCGCTTCGGACAGCTCACCAAACCCTAGGGTCCTTGCCGCGCCTTTAACAGTATGCAGGGCAATGAAAGCAGGTCGATGCTCTTTGACTGCAATCCATTGTTTGGCATCCTGGATTTGTAGCTTAGCCCGCTCTAAAAAATCACAAGTCTTGGCGGAACCGATAGAAACCAACTTAAGTAGTAGCATGGCTTCATTGGTTTTGACTGACGCCTCTGACTGAGCCTGAAGCAGATCTTCGACGTTATGCGCTGAAAAAATGATCTGATTGACGACATTCTTAATATAGACCGGACGCCATTCCAGATGATGCCTACGCCCGTTGATCCGGCCTTTTAGAGGAAGATTGCCTAAATTGATTTCCCAGGTCAGAATGTCTTCGTTCATGACAGACTTTAGAATATCAATCACCAACTGCTGATTTTCGATTTCACATTCCGTTAGAATTGAAAGCAAATCTCGGCTCTGAAAGTTTCTTTCAAAATACGAAGATGTCGATCCGACTATGAGCTTGAATTCAAGATCGAATATAGCGGTTCCTGTGGCCATATCAGATGAAAGGATTGCCGACATTACTGCATTAAGTCTTTCGGCTATATCTAGGGCCTGCTGCATGAAATAGTGAAATACGAAAATCAGCCCGAAGATGACCAAAATTAGCGACAATTTGAAACCTACAAACAGAGCTGCATGGGCCGTGCTGCCTACCGGAAAAGGTAGAGTAAAGAACGACCCATAGAAAATATGACTGATGAAAAGTGCTGAGGTAGCAAGAAGAGAGCATGCAGCTAGTTTGAATCCTGTTTTGGGGCCAAAAATAAGCCATGAGACAATAAAGGTAGGTATAACGAAAAGGTCAGCTATGGAAAACACTCCCCCTAGCCAAAAGGAATTCCAACAGATGGCGAGGAATGAACCGGTTACCGCGATCTTTGCTGCTAGGTCGGGCTTTTTCATGGATATAGTATACATTCCCGACCAACAGGCCAAGGCACCAACGGTAAGTCCGGTCGCAAGCGGCCAGTTACGAAGATAGATAAAAAGCGGAATATATGTGATGAAAGTTAGACCGCCGACAGTCAAAAAATAGAGAATGGTTCTATCTTTTCGTCCTAATTTCCCTTGAGCAATATTGAAATATGACTCAAATTGTGTTTGAAGCTCTTGTAGTCTCTTTTTTGCTATAAGCATCTCTATTCCATCAGTCTAATAAAGTTTGCAAAATCCACTTTTCTCTATTCAAAACTGCGCAGGGTCCTCGCAGGTCAGCAGTCTACCTTCGACCAAACAAACCCATCTCAAGCAGGCCGGGCTGTAGGAAATCCAATCCACACTACCGATTTCGGCTCCCAGGTCGTGCGTCCCTACACTAGCTTACCATAGCTGGCTTGGTGAACTTGCTAAGTTTATGGGGACAGGAGTCACTTATCAGTGCCGAAAACCTCATCAGGTAGGAATTTTATAATTGAAAAGAACACGCTCGGAGATGGCGCTTCAAACTCATCAAGTCATACTTTCTAATGGAATCCTTTAGCCTCTTGTCAATGGCTTTGACAAAGACGGTTAAGCAGTATTATCAAGCGCACAAGCACAACACAATTCAGATAAAATTCCAAACAAATGTCAAACATTTCAACAAATTCACCCTTGGTCTTTGGATGGTACGAGGCTTGCTCTTGTTGGGAAGGCTCTATTACTTACATTTCAAAGCAAGGACACAATCCTAATGAAAATCGCAAAGCTGTTCGTGAGCATCTTGATCCTTAATGGTGCTGTTGCTTGCAGTTCCAATGATTCTTCTGTCAAATCTTCTTCAGCCAACGAAAAATTCGCAATTTCTTGTCAAAAAAGTCAAACTAACAATATACGAGAGGGAAGTCTTTCTATTTATACAAACTTAAATAAGGAATTTATAGATGACTCTAGCTATAGTGAAGATAGCTGTTCAGTTAAAGTAAATTCTTTAACAGAAGGTCTACGGATTACCCGAGTTTTCTATGCGGGTGTGACTATGCAGCCGCAAAGTATTCCACAGTTGAAACTTCAACTGAATGGCAAAAACTATTCGATCGATTTACCAAAAGAGAATCAGGTGGATTTCAGTTCCATAGTCGACAACCCCGATTTCATAATTGGCTGTTCAGGAAATTCCAACTCTACCAATCTAAAATTTTCCATTAATGGAGCGGTAAACCTTGACGAATTAGTACTCGCTACAGAAGTAGTTAAATGCAAGTGATTAATTCCTTCGGCACCATGCCGATGGGCTTAACCTTTCCGACAAAGTAAAATGACGAGGCTGTCCAGTCGAAATAGATTTGCGATAGCTGACAACCCAATTCGTTTGGGGAGCAAGCTGCAGAATTTGAATCTCTGGATCAGCTGAAATCAGCATTTGACAAACACCGCATAAACAAGCAAAGCCCACGGGAACTCTATTATACCCCCCGATGAACAGAAAAGCGGCACACAAAAGCGCGGATTGCGAGCTGTGGTCGCTTTGCCCAAAATGGAATCACGACAGATCTATGTGGCATTAAACTAAAGACAGTAAGGTTGTTGAGCTATTCTACTACACTATCCTAGCTTTGAAATCCGAGATTGAGGTTTCACCAACACGGATCCCGCACTATGATATCCTTATAGAAAGTGACCGATCAAGTCTTGCAGGATCTTTTTAGGCACCAGACGGGGTAGTTGGATGCAAATTGATAGGTCTTGGATTGCGAGTTTTGTCAGACACTATGGGCTCACCAAACGCCAAGAGGAAGTGCTGCGTGCCTTTGCGGATGATCCTCAGGCCACTTCGGAATCAATCGCTCCGAAAATCGGCTGCTCGCCCTCCACTATTAATGTTCACTTATCGAAGATTTTGGAAAAAACGGGATTAAAAAACAAAAGAGATCTGCTCACCCATCTGAGCCAACAGGTAGATCCAAACGTAAAGACGGAAGACAGCATTCGACCTCTCGTTATTCTTGTCGTTGATGATGACCCCGTTTTCCGTAATAAAGTCCTCACGAGCATCCACCAAATTGCCGCCGGGAGAGCCCTGACGATTGAATGTGAGAATGGCATGAGTGCGATGATGCACCTGTCGAGGGCGAAGCGCCATGATCCCGGATTTCTTCTGCCTGACATTATTCTTCTGGATCTCTTGATGCCACAAATGACGGGCATGAAAGCGTTGGAGAAGATCAAAAGCGATCCTGATCTTAAACAAGTGGCGGTTATAGTCTTTTCCTCGCAAGCCGAGAAAGACACGATAAATTCCACCTATTCACTCGGTTCCAACTCCTTTATTTTCAAACCCACCCAGGATGCAGAAATTCACAGAGTAGTCCAACTGATCCTTCAATACTGGGGGAATTTCGGCAGTGCGGCCCTCAAGTGAAATCCTACAAAAAGACATAATGAGTGGATTCTTCCATAAGCAAAGAAAGTCAGGGCAGGCTGGTTGTTGTACAAGCCCAACGAGTCCCTCTAAGTTGGGTCGCTGCATGATCGTCCTGCTTGCAGGTCGGCGCCTGCGGGCTGCATCACGCACTTCTGTGAGCCTTCAGGTGGTGCTTCCTATCACAACATTTCAATAAAAATATCATCCGGTAAAATAAGTTGAAACACAATCGGACAAAAATGCGAGTGAATTAGATCCTGGCTATCCTCGGTGAGTATATGGATGGATCCCCCATGCTGCGTTAGCAGCTCACGGACAGCGGAAATTCCCACCCCACGTCCTGAAATTTCAGTAGCCTCCTCCCTGGTTGAAATCCCACTCATAAAGATAAGTTCCGCCAGTTTATCCCGATCCGATTGTTCTCTACAGGGCCATAGGTCCGAGCGTCCTGATTTCATAGCAATTTTGTAAAGATCGAGTCCCTGTCCATCATCGAAAAACTCCAGGCAAGCTCTTCCGTTGATCCTCGTGAATTTCATGAAAATGACTCCTTCATCCAACTTGCCTTTCAAGTGACGAGTCTCAGGATCCTCCAGGCCGTGGTCTATCGAATTTGACAGAAGATGGGGAATTATGGCCTGAAGCAAACGATAGCCCACATCCTGCAGTGGGCATTCAGGAGCAATGATTTCAATTCTAGGCGGAAGTTTCTGAAGGCGCCGTGCAATGGATTCGGCTTCACGGGTCAAGTCCACAAGTGTGCTCTTCAGAAGCGCAAAGGAGCGAAGGGTCAATTGTCGCAGCATTTCCAATAGCGGATAAAGCTCCGGATAAATCCGCGCTTGAACCTGATAACCTTGTAAAAATATCAAATATTCGTCTTTTTTAACCTCAATATTCTGCTCCTCGGTCTTCCACCCTAAGCTATGAATGGCAAGGAATTCCAAATGCTGATGTCCAGCAATGACAGGTTCCATGACTTTCATCACCTCTGATGCAGCCAGATCATTCATCCCTTGAAAGCCAAGGATATGTTGCTCCGCTTGGTGAATGAGATTGGAATACACACCAAATCCAAGAGAACGCCCGTTCCCCTTAAGGGTATGAAGATTGATCATAACAAGGTTAAGGGATTCTGCTTGTGCCTTGCCATGCTCCATTAACTGAACAATCTGCTTGATTTTCATTTTTGATGAGAGCATAAAATTCAGAAAGGCTCTTCGACCTGCTTTCACAATGGAAAGTAATAGTGCAAACTCGGCATCAAGAACCTTATTCTCCTGCACCTGTTCACGAAATTCGGTAACATCCCGCATGGCTACCAGGATCTTTTGCACTTGTCGGTCACCATCGCAAATAGGATCCCAGTCCAGTTCAAAAATGCGGTGATGGCCTTCAATCGACATTTCCATTTCGCGAGGCATATGCGATTTATTTAGTTCAAAGTTCAGAACGTCCTGTTCAATAATGGATCGCAGTATATTGACAGTGATAGAGAGCTGATCTGCACTCAATTGACTCTTATCCAACAGAAATTCTACTAGATCACGACCGGCTATTGTATCTTGTGCAGTCATTTCGTGAAGGAACTGACTGTATTGAACATCAATGATCAAGCTTTCATCCGAGATGGTGAGGATACCCTGACGAATATTCCGCAAGATGGCTTCTATACTGCGGGTGCGATCGACAACTATAATTTCCAAATTACTGTTCATTTCTTTTATCTCGGTATTACGTAGTTCCAATTCCTCTGAAAGTTGGGTCTTTTCAGCAAGCAAGCCTTCCAACTGGTGATAGGTAACCGCGAATTCTTTGGCATTCATCAACGCAAATGATAGAGCCATACTGAGATTTGCCAGGAGCATGTTGGAACCATATTCAGAATTCGCATCCAGGACAAAGGAATGTACCATCGGAAATATAAACAGAAGACAGAGCAGAGCACCTGCAAGAAAGAATTCAACACCAGCAGGCCGACGTTTCAAAACAAAATAGAACGTGGCCAAGACAATGATTCCCCCCACTATAAAATCTGCCGTGAAAAAAACAATAAGCATGGGACCAGACCCGAAGTAAAGACCTATGCAGGTCATTGCCCAAAGTACAATCAACAGGACCTGAGTGTTCTGTTGGACCCGCCTCGGAAGAGCAAAGGATATTTTCTCCATAGAGAAGAACAGCAAGAACAAAACCCCTAAGAGGTAGCAAATAGTTCCGACCTGGAGAAATCGCAATGGCGTGAGTCCAAGGTCGAAGATATAGAAGAGGCTCACAGGGAAGGAGAAAAGGGAAAAAAGACAAAGAAATATTGACGATTTGTCTTTTGGACGAAAAAGAAATATGCAGAAATAGAATAGTCCGATTGTTGCGAATGAACCGGAAATAGCCTTGGCGAAGTAGCGACTTAGATAGAGAACACTCCTGAGATAGCTAGATTCGCCTATATAAAAGCTTGAAAGGCTGAGAAGATTCTGACCTTTTTCCATCGGTGCGGATACATGAGCGATAATCGTGAAATCACCATACACATCCAAATTTAGGATGGGAGCATCTCCCTGTCCAAAGCTTTCATTGGCGGCGGCATCGGGGTCCAGCTTTCCGGCCTTGAATAGAAGGCGGGAATTTTTCTCGGTTGCGAGGTAAAACTCCATAGCGTGATAAATACGCGGCAGTGCCAAGGCCAGCGTCATATCTGGAGGGTGAATTCCCTGCATAATGAAAGTCCCGTAGTTATAGGAAGTCCCCTTGATACCTAAGGACTCAATTTTCATATTCTGATCAACGAGCAAAGGTTTTTTTAGAGCCACAAGACTCTGCATTTGCTCGACGGAAAGATGCACAGTCGGCAGGAATTCTCCCGGAAAAAATAGAGCTTGTCCACGCACATGATAGTACTCACCTGGTTCCAGGCGATTCAGATTGATCACACCATTTTGTGGCTGAACAAAAGTCTCTTTGCCAAATCGTAGCACCGATAGCTTATAGAGCCATGAAGTTTCCGCAAGGACAGGAACCGCCCACAACAAGCACAGGAAGCACAAATATTTATTCATAGATTCTCTTATAAGCCTCTATTGTCGCGCATTTAGGTTTCATTTCTGCCTACTTATCTCAAGTATAGCTGTTTCGAAAGTCTATCTAAACAAAAGATTTAGCTGAGAAATGTAATTAGACACAGTCTTGACCATGGACATATACCGGCACTGCTTTATGGGTGCTATTTCCTCATTTCCTTTGTGATTCTGGATAGTCCAGAACATCCGAGCCTCATTTTAAGGACGGCATATAACTTGTACTTGGGATAGGTATTAACAAAGCACTCAATCCGAAGGAGGAGTACTTTTATGTCGGCACCTATGCTCCTGATAATTCTACTTGCATTAGGAGGTTGCCGATCCTACCAGTCAGACTTCAAGCCTAGGACAGCAAGCGCAACGGAATCAGCAAGGACAAGCGCCGGATCTCCTAAGTTAGAACCCGCAGCGGAACCACGAGAGGTTCCGCCCATACCTGTCGCAACGGCCAATCCGCAACCCACTGTTCCGACTTTCGAAGACTTTAAGGAGAGCACCGCGCTCGCCACTGCCTTAACGCTTGCTGATCCCCTCGCTTGGCGTGTGTTCCAACGTCAGACTCGCTTGGACGGAACCTTGAGCTTCACCACAGCTGAGGCCATTTCGTCTGTGCGTTTCGTTCGATCAAGGATTTTGAAAAACAATCAGATGGTCGGGCAAGCATGGGAAACCTTCGAGACTCCAGTCGGACTTGCCGCTATGTCCCGTTTCTCCTTCAAGGTTCCAGCTGGAGGATGGTATACTCTGGAAGTCATCACCTATAATGAAAAGAAGCAGATTCTGTCACGCACCGAGGTCGACCGCATCGGCATGGGCGAAGTATTCCTGGTTTCCGGTCAGTCCAATAGTTCTAACTGTGGTGCACCCGCTCAAAAAAGTGCTTCGGGTATGGTGTCTTCTACAAATGGAAGTCTATGGAAGCAAGGGAATGATCCGCAGATCGGAACTGCAGATGCTTATATTCCATTTTGCCAGAACGGAAGCAACTGGCCCCGCACCGGAGATCGTCTGGCTGAGAAATATCAGGTCCCTATCGCGTTTGCCAGTACGGGACACAGTGGAACAGAGGTGGCTCATTGGATTCCGGGAGCCACCAATCCCCATGCTGGACTCGGTGCTCCACCCATTCTCTACGATTATCTCAAGATACGTTCCCAGCAACTGGGGAAGGATGGCTTTCGCGCTGTGCTTTGGCATCAAGGCGAAAATGATACCGTGACGAGTCCACCCACGACGAGCAATCAGTATTTTCAGCGAATGACTACCATCATGAAGCAGCTGGAAACTGACGTAGGCATGCCGAATTTGAGATGGGCGGTGGCGCAGGCGTCCTGGTGCAAAGATGGGACTTATCCTCAAGTCAACAATGGATTTTGGGGGGAATCCGCTGCCGTGCGTGACGCACAATCCCGCCTCTGGCTTTCGGAAAAAGTTTTTCCTGGCCCGGATACGGATCAATTGAAAGACGATATCTATCGGCGCCTAGTTTCAAACAACAGTCGTGACTGCCACTTTAGTGCGATGGGCCTGCAAACAGTAGGTGATATGTGGTTTGAGAGCATCTCTAAGATGCTTGACCAAATAGTAAAATAGTCAGTGGTAATCTGCGAGCCGTGACTATATTGAATAGCTCTCTAAGCATGCCTGGATAGACTTGAAGTCACACTCAAACTTCCAGAACCAGAGCATTCTTCGACACCAAGAGAATTGATGATTATAGTCGGGGAACAGACCTTCTACACTCAACTTCGACTTCGGACAGGAGGCATTGACAATGCTAGAATTAATGTACCGTACTCAACAAATGACCATCACCCTAGTTGTCACTAGCGTCTTATTTGGCTGCAGATTTTCGTCACAAGAAAGTGAACTCCAACACGTTTATGGCCAAACCAAAGTTAACAGACAAGAACCCCTGGAACAATGTACGGATGGAGCTGAACATCCTTTGGTCGTATCGTATTTGAGGCGGATCGCAAATTTTATAATGGACAAAAACGGTGAAACCTTTGTTGGCCAATATTCCAAAGAGAAATTTTGCTTTGCCTTAAAAAATACACAGGAGGTCAATGCTTCCGCTAAACCGCATAACGGGAGAGTTGAATTTATGAAGGGAATTTTCGACAATTTGCATAGCGACGCCGAGGTCGCAGCGGTTTTAGGTCATGAATTGGCTCATATAACACTGAATCATGCCTTAAATAGCCCACCTGAGGTAAGAAATTCGGCTGAGTGGTTAAATTTGCAATCCGCGTTCCGAAAATCTGTGATCCCCGTTCTAGAGGCAGCACGATCATTGTTTCGGAATATGAGAGATGCCGAAAGCTCTCCGATAATGGCAGAAATTCGCAAGAGAATTTCAACCGACCAAATTCGTCAATTTGAAGATCGTTTTGGTTCTGGGGACTATCGGTATGCTATTTCTTTGTTTGTGGCCTATCAAAATCTTTTTACTAGTGTCAAAGGAATGGCTTTAGAGATGAATGGAGCGAGCGAAATAGCCAATTTTATCACAGAAATCGATAAACAGGTTCCAATATTGGAAAGCGCTTGGCAGCGTAACACGGTCCTTATAGAGGAAATAGATTCCACAGAATACCGGCTCACCGGATCCTATGAACGATCCATAAATTGGCGAGAGCAGGATGCAGACGAGGCTGGTTATGAGCTTTACTTACTCGCCGGATTCGATCGCTACGCTTACACCGAGTTTCAAAAGAACCTGTCTTTCGGCGGCAATTCCCCGAATTATTCCGACTGCGAAAGAATGCTCGAAAACGGAAAAGTTCCTGACCGTGGTTTTGAAAGTCATCCACAAGCCTGCTGGAGAAAATTTGACATTGAAATCCTGGAATCGGCAAATCACCAAGCAGACTATGCTCCTTTATATTCAAATGCAAATACCAAGACAATTTTCCCAGGTGGACTCCAGGAAGTAAAAAGTTATCTTAAGGCACAATGAAGATTCTATTCTATGGCTGCAGGATGCCTTGCGAGTCCAGCCATTCTCTTATTCAGAATTGATAAACGCAACTTAACCGCCTTCTTTCGGCAGCACCGCTGGGTGCCTTACTTGGGGATCATTTCGAAGCAGAAAGTCGATAGAGCAGCAGCCTTAGAAGTAATAGTAAAATCCGTGGCTGGCGTTTTCGATTCCACGGCTAGCAAATAGGTCGAGCCCCTCATATTGCAAGCGCTTTGAATCTGCTCCGTAATCTCGTCCTTCAAGACTCAGTTGCAGATAAGAAGGCTCTGTTGCATCTACCAAGTGCCATGATATCATAGGCCAAATCACTCCCGGAGATGGCCTATGCTTTTTGACACCAAAGGACACTGCTTTGAGCGAGATATTATTATGCTCAACGTCCGCTGGTACCTAAGCTATAAGC
>JBGSTF010000248.1:0-16480 GCA_041736645.1 Oligoflexus sp.
CCTAAGCCCCCTGAAAGGATCGGTCTATAATCGACGAGGCAATTTTTATATTGCAACTGGTAAAGAGGCTCTGCTGCCGAATGTTTCAGTCCAAGGTAGAGATTATCCTACTGCGAGCTGTGTAGATTTCGGCGCTCCATCAGTGCTCGACGCTTATGCAATTACTACACTTTATTCATTACCTGAGGGCATTTCATTCCCGCTCACCTTACCGCTCTATTTCGGTAAGAAAAATCAATAGACGATGCAAGTAGACAAACCGAGGGTCATAAACTCTTGTTAAAGAAAAAACCCCAAAGCTTTGCTAAGGGGTTTTTTCGTTTTATTGTGTTCCAATCAATTCTCAGTGCCTTAGCTTACAACCGAGCCATCTCCCCCGGCCCTTGTTCCGGAGCGGCACCTTGCTTCTCATCCAAATCAATCCCTAGCACATGTTTGAGGACTTCTTCCACGCGATTAACAAAGACGAACTCCAGCTCATCCCGTACCTCCTGTGGCACATCCTGGATATCTTTTCTATTGCGTTCAGACATCAGGATTTTTTTGATACCAGCTCGGTGAGCAGCCAGCACTTTCTCCTTGATGCCGCCGACGGCTGTCACGGCACCTCGCAGAGTAATTTCTCCCGTCATTGCTAGGCTGGGACTGACTGGCCTTTGCGAAAACAGCGAGGCCAAGGAGCTTAGCATGGTCACACCAGCTGACGGCCCATCTTTGGGGATAGCGCCGGCAGGAACGTGCACATGCACGTCGGTCTTTTCATAGTCGAGCTGAGTCTTCAAACTTGGCAACAGCGACCTGACATGAGTCATGGCAATCTGCACGGATTCGCGCATGACTTCACCCATTTGTCCGGTCAAGGTGAGAAGACCTTTACCGGGCATAGCTTTCGCTTCAATGAAGAGAATGTCGCCACCCATAGGTGTCCAAGCCAAGCCCGTGACGACCCCTGCCGGCATGTGCGTTTCTGCCAGTTCGAGGGTGAAGGGCTCGGTGCCGAGCAGTTTTTCCAAATCACTGACCTTGAGCTGCAGACCTGTTTCGCTCTGAATAATTGCCTCTGTCGAACCTCGAATCAGAGCGGCTAGTTTACGCTTCAGCTCACGAACCCCAGCCTCGCGAGTATAGTGAGTGATGATACGCAGCAGGGCTTCATCAGCCAGATTCAATTGAGCCGGTTTCACGCCATGAACGTCCAGCTGCTCCGGCCACAGATGCTGCTTGGCAATATGCAGTTTTTCAGCCGTTGTGTACCCGGCCAGCGAAATAATCTCCATACGATCCCGCAGCGGTCCTGGTATGGATTCGAGACTGTTGGCCGTAGCGATGAACATCACCTGCGACAGATCGTAGGGAACTTCCATGAAATGATCTCGGAAGCTATTGTTCTGCTCAGGATCAAGCACCTCCAACAAGGCAGCTGCAGGATCCCCGTTGTAGCTCGACGAAAGCTTATCGATCTCATCGAGCAGGAACACCGGATTGTTCTTTTTGCACTGTTTCAATGCTTGCACGATCCGACCCGGTCGTGAACCGATGTAGGTCCGCCGGTGACCACGAATTTCCGCTTCATCGCGGACTCCGCCCAAACTGGCTCTGACAAATTCCCGACCCATCGATTCGGCAATGCTGCGACCCAAACTGGTTTTGCCAACCCCGGGCGGTCCGACCAATAAAAGAATCGAACCGCGGAAGTTTTCTTTCAGCTTCAGAACAGCCAGATGCTGGACGATACGATCTTTGACTTTTTCCAGGCCATAGTGATGTCGATTGAGGATCTCGCGAGCCTTGTTTAAATCGATGTCTTGCTTTGGACCGGCTTTCCATGGCAATGCCAGTAATAAATCCAGATAATTCTGCATGCCCGGAGCTTCGGGTGAGTTGCGTTCCAGCCCAGCCAAACGCTGGGCTTCTTCCATCGCCACCTTTTTCACATCGTCAGGCATTTCCTCATGCTCTTCGATGCGTTTAGTATAGCTGGTTTTAGCCGCTGCACCTTCACCGAGTTCTTCTTGAATCACTCGTAGCTGCTGGCGAAGCATCGCATCACGATGCTGTTTATTGAACTTATGGGAAACCTTGCGGCCAATTTCCGCCCGAATCTCCAAACCCTGACGTAGCTCTTGCATGACCTCGAGCATATTCATGAGACGTGAGTTCAAGGATGTCTCTGTGAGCAAGCCGGCTTTCTTTTCAACCGGAATTTCTAAATGTGGAGCTATAAGGTTGATCAACAATTCAGGATCGTCAATCGCCCTGAGCATGTCGCCTATTTGTTTCATGTTGCCTGGTAGATAGGCAATGATTTGATCGGCCAGTTCCTTGATACTGGTGAGATAGGCTTGCACTGTCGTGCTGTCAATATCAACGTTGACGGTCAGAACTTCAGTCTTAACGATGCAGGCATCACCTTCCCAAGCCATGTCGATGATCGTATGGCGTTCGATGCCGCGCACGATCAGCTGCACTTCTTCTTTGTCGTTGCCTTTAATATATTCCACTTCAGCCAAACAGCTGGTGGGATAAAGTTGATCGAGACTGATGGGCTGTTCGCTCTCTTTACGAGTGATCACGTGAATCGTTTTCAATCCACGAGATTTCATTTCGCGCAGAGCTGCGAGATTTCTTTCATCGGTAACTGTTACAGGCATGGCGGTGCTCGGGAAAAGCACGAATTGAGATGACACCATGGCTGGAATCCAGCGATTTGAAACTTCTGTCATATACCACCCCAGGTGCTGCGCAGTAAAAGCAACTCAGCCGATCGCGCAGGGATAGGCAAAGCCCTCCTCAAGAAGATGGTGACGAAACGAATTTTGTCAAGTCATTGGGAAAAAAGCAGGGAGTGGTCGAAAAGGAAAGCTTTCCCATCGGCTCTGTTTAATCTTTGGACGCATGCCTAAGCCGACTCCATGCCAGCAAATTCGAGCAAGGCTTGGGACCCAAAGGCTTATTCATGATTGCGGGGAAGTGCTGTCAGAAGAGGCAGAGAATCCCAACAAAAAATTTCGAGAGCTCAGCCTGCCGCTGAATCTGTATGTTTTTGTAAGATGCTGAAATAACTTGATAATTAATCAGGCGAAGCGCGAGCTCCCCCAGGCTGGAAAAGCTCAGCGAGGCCTTTCAACCGTGGCACAAGCATTGCTTAATAAGAGATGCGCCTGGGAAGGGGCAAGCACTCCTTCCCAACCTGTTGTTCTCTTGCTGTTGCTGGTCCCTAAGCTGTTGAGGTTTATCATGCTGAAGCGCACTCTGCTGTTCCTGGCCTGTTCTGTATCTTTTTTTGGCTGCAAACAACACCGCCTTGACCAAGTCAAAAATTTCCACATCTTTGTGGAAACCAAGGAACCCACCCTTAAAAATGCAGTGATCGTCTTGACCGAAGATTACAATAGCCGTATTGGCTATCAGGCCCTGAGCGTTGTTGATAGTAAAGAAGAAAGTAACTCCGTGATTCACTTTCAAGATGGCTTGATCAACGATGGTCATAAGCTCGGTTTGGGTCAGTGGGTGATCGTAAAAAACGTGAGTTCGACTGGTGTCATTGAGAAGACCGATACCACAACTCTTGAATACGGCATGGATATCATCTTTGATTTTGGCAACTTTGAGAGCAAGTCCGCTTTTATCGACGATACCAACTCAGACCAATACAAACACTTGTTTCACCTTTTCGCTCACGAAGTTGGTCATGGAATGCAGATGGACCATGCCACCGACCTCAGCAGCGTCATGTATCCAAGCATTCCTGAGAAACAGGTGAGAACGATCGACTACGCTCAGTATTTCGCGAGCATTCGGAACTTTATGGAACACCCATCGACCAAGGCCGCGCAAAATCACGACCATGACCATAACCATAACAACAAGAATCATGAAGCTGTGGTGCTCGCACCCTAATCACTCCGAGGCTTTGGCTGGCTTCATCAAGTCTAAGGCCCCCTGTCTCCATCATCGGCCTGCTTTGGGACCGCCGTTGCAGGTCCCGTCCGACTCCCCTGGTTTTTTAATCCAAAGATAGGCACCCAAATCTGCGAGTCCGGTTGGAGCTAATGGCAGATGGCCAATAGCTCGACCTGTTGGATTGCACCAGGTCTGAGCACTCAACGGGCCATTACCATTTCTCGAGCTGTCGATCACAAAAGGTTTGCCACCCACCCGAGCGGATATCTGCCGACCATAGTCGATTGTAAAACAAGGCTCATCATAATATACCGAATCGCATGTTCCAAGCGTGCTGGCATGAATCCCTCGCTTTGTATTGTCTCTTTGGATGCATTCTATGCAATTTTCTTCTGCGGCGAAAGTCGGAGTCGCTGATGAGTGGCCCGAGCCTGAGCAGCGGGGCAAGCTCGTCAAATCATTCGCGGTAGCAGGTTCAAAGAGTGAAAATCACGAGGCGCCTGAGTTTTGCCATTCTGCCTTAACCGAAATAATGCGTGAACTTCGTCCGTTTAGTCCAGAAAAATCGGGCGCTTTGCTCTTCAGAGGAAGGCCGGCTGCGTATCGACTAGGATTGGCCGATACCTCTTTGGGTCCTTGTTGACCCTTAGAGGAGACCACACAATGTCCAAATATTTTGCCACGGGCTTGGCCTTGGGGCTATTGACCGGGTTTATTTTCGGCTGTGGAGAAACCGTCAATTACGAAACGCGAGAAAAATCAGTTGTCCCGGGGCAGTTGACCCAGACTGGAGACAGTTCAGCCAATGTCGAGGCTGCCCCTGAATCTGCTGCCAGCGAGACGATTTCCAGCTCGGCTGAGCAGCAGGACCTTTGCCTTTCACCGGCAGTTCTGGAAAAAAGTGAAGTGCTGCACTTTCCTGAAATACCTAGCGGAACAACCTGTGCCTTTGCCACTGGCGATAATCTAAGTCGCAAAGATGCTTTCATCCGGGCTTATCTGCAGCAGGAGCAGGTGATCACCTTGCCGGAAGGGGCTCTGCTCTGCGGTTTTTCCATGGATTCCACCGACAAAGCCATGCGTTATGATGATGAAATGATCTTTACTGTCGAGGACAAGATCCTCATCGCGACCAAAGATTACACCGAATATTTTGCCAAGGAAGGTATGTTCTATACTTTTTCCTGGGAGGCGCTGCGAAATAAAGTCTATAATCAATTCGATCAGAGATCGCTCTACTGTGTGGGTGGTGATCTGGGTCTAAGCGAATGCCAGCTGCCGCTCACCGATACCTCGGGTCCCATTTCCCTGAGTTTTTCAGCCGAGTTGTCGAGTCGTCTTGCGCAAGTTTTGCAAAACAAAAACTCTCTGCGTTTTGCCTGGATCACGACGGGTGATAATGATGATTCGGACTGCCGCCATAGCGATTTAAGCTTGCCTATCCGGATACGCTATGTTCCGGTTGAAGCAAAGCCCTAGAGGGAGATTGAGCATTTTGTATTCACTCGCCGCTGTGCATGGGCTGTCTTTGCTTTGCCGAGCTTTCCCAGGCTTGGCTTTTACTTTTTTATTGGCCAGCTCAGCTCTGGCTCAGTCTCCCGCGGAAGGGGGCACACAGCTCTGGCTTGGCGTGAACGGTGGCTACACTCATATTATTCCAGATGGCTCGGGTACCAGTAAGAATGGTTACCATCTGCTGCTTTCAAGCACGGTTGAGTTGGTGCAGGCCGACTGGGTTTTCGGCTTAGGGGCAGGATTTTTCTACAATCGCGTCTATAGCGGTGGTGAAAAAGACTTTGCAACCGATCAGCCGGATGTGGTGCGTGAACAACGCAACCTGCGTATTGAAACTCGAGCCGGAGAGGCAGAACTTGCCACTCGATATCGCCTTTGGGGTGGTACAGTGGAAGCGGGCTTGCTGCTTCGACATCTGTTTGGCTCTTCGCTTTCGTTCAGCCAGGATAAGGACAGCCCTTCAGCAAAATTCTTTATAGGGCCACAGGCTTTGGTGAAGACCTCTGCTCTTGCCTCTTGGATGCAGCGTATCGAAATGAGTCTGACCACGGACATGAATGTTCCGAACCGTCGTGTGTATCTCTTGAGCGCAGGTATGGCCATTGGCCAATCCTGGCAGAAACAGCCAGCTCCTGACCCCGTGCCAGCCCCAGAGCGATTTGAAGAAATTCTCGCTGATAAGGTGATCAATTTTCCCAGTGCAAGTGCTCAGCTGCAGGAGCCTGCTCTGTCATTCCTTAAGGAGCTGGGGCAGTTTTTGCGACAGCATCCGGAGCACTGGCAAAAAATGGATGTCGAAGGGCATACCGATAAAAAAGGCAAATTGGACTACAATATGAAGCTTTCGCAGGATCGGGCGGATGCGGTTCGAAAGATCATTGTGGATCAAGATGTCGATCAGGCAAAAGTCAGCGCTCATGGATTTGGTCCCACCAAGCCTCTCAAAGAGGGCGATAGTCCGGACATTCTAGCCCTCAATCGGCGTGTGGTGATGGTCTTTCAGATCAACCAGAGGCAAGGTCGTCATCAGCTCAGCCAAGAGATCAAAGAGCTTCGAAAGAAATACTTCGGCGAATGAGCCTTGACTCACTGCGCCACTATTGAAATGTGCTTGCATGAATGCGCAGCTTTATGCTTTCTTAAGCTCTTGTAATGATTGACTTATCTAGAGCTAATAGCTGGAAATAATTAGTAATTGTCTAAAAGTAAAAAATGGGATAGGAAAGGACCAAATTGATCTTTGGCCAGGGTGGGAGGGAAAACCGTTCATGAAAGTGATGTCACCCAAATTTGAAGCTGTGCAGTCTGCTGTCAAGAAATACTTCGAGCGCTTTCCAAGGGTGAGCATCAAAGCCCTGTCCATGCGAACCGGTGTTCCGTACGCCACTTTGCGCCGCATCCTGCAGGCTGAAGTCAATGACATTAAAGACGAAACAATTTTTAAATTGATCGATAGGGTGATGCTCCGCGAGGATCGGATGAGTTTCATTCGAGATCATTATCCAGCGCTGGCTAAGGTTGTTGCGGAATACCCTGAGCAAGGTTTGGATGACGACGGATCAGTGGCTCTGTTGAAAAAATTTCGTTACATGGATCCACATAACTTTATCATCAAATTAGCCTTGACCACAGCGGGTACGACTCGCGATGATGTGCAAAGGCTCACTGGAGAACGCGGCATTCTCGCTCTGGAAGAGATGCTGGATGCAGGGTTGGTTCAGGAAGAACGGGAAATCATTCGCGTTGGTGGTTCCGGCTATCGACTGCTGGACATAGATGATATCCAGCATCAGATTCACAAAGATCTGCAGTATTTCCCGCGGAGTATGGTGGGAACCGAGTATGCCCGCATCGGCCATATGTCGGAGTCTGTCAGCCAGGAAGCATTGGCACGTATGGTGGCCATGAGCGGTGAACTTCTGAAGCAGATCGAACAAACCAAAGACAAAGAAATCGGGACGATTCCGTTTTTCTTCGATATCATGATTGGCACCTACGACCGTCACACACTGATTGGGGATCAGGAATGAGACTGTTTCATCTCTTCAGCTCTCTTATGCTTATAGGCCTTGGCCTTGTCCCTTCGCTGCCTAGCTTGGCTGGTGGCGGAGAAACGGGAACTCTGGATCTGTTGCCCACCACCTTTGATTCGGATCCTGTCTATGGTCCCATCCGTAGCTACCCTGGCGAAGGACGTTGGCCGCGGCATTACATGGAGCAGGATCACTATCGTCGCCTGCGGGCTCGGTTGTCGATTCAAGCTGTGACCCCGATCCCAGGTTGGGATTCACAGCGTGCGATCAGGTGGAAAGACCTCATTATCACTGAAGATGGTCACTTCGAGCTCTATCCTAAAGAAGACAGGCTCGGTGAAGAGAATGGGTTCTTATTTTACAGAAATTGAGCGGCTGGCTTTCGCCCGCTTGGCCTATTTTTTAAAGAGTTTTTCCGCAAGTTCCAAGTGTTTGGAACTTTCTATATCTTTGCTCTTGGTCGACATATCAAAGAGTTTGAGCTTGGCCGCATCTTTATCGTGCGGTTTTTGCGCCAGACATTGCACCACATGCTGTCCATCGACGAGCCCTTCTTGATAGAACAGAATGCGAAGACCTTTGATTTCTTTCAAAATCTCATTCGATGAATAGTAGAGATTGCGATAGGATTCAGCGGACGGAATCGCCTCATTCATCTCTGGGACACCCAACGATTCAATCAAGAGAGTCGCACCCTGTTTCATGGCACTCATGATATTTGTATAGTAGCGCGAAACAGAGGGACGGAATCTTGTCATGATGATGCTATCGTATTCCATAATTCCGAAGAGATAGAGATCAAGATCCGCCGCTTGTGCGTCGATGCTCACATGAGTGTCGCGAGCTAGGCCTTTGGCCCTCTCCACGGCGACCTTGGAGATATCAAAGCCTTTGACCTGAAAACCCTTTTGGGCCAAGTAGACGGCATTGACGCCCTCACCCATGGCGATATCCAGCAGCTTGCCTTTTTCTAATCGGCCAAGCATTGAAACCAGAAACTCATTGGGCGCCTTGCCCTGCGCGAAACTTTTTTCCGTGTATTGCAGATCCCAGTACGTTTTGGCATCCATAGCCCGGTTCCTCTCCTGGACATTGAGACAGGTCGAATTCCACCGACTCTTACCCAGTTGTAACAAAGCTGAAGCCAAAGACAAAGAGCCTCGCTTGGGAGAAAGAAGAGCAGCGATCGGGCTCGGGCCTTGCTGCGGGCAATCGACATGGATGAGCAGCAGGAAACCTCGACTTTCAACTCAGTTTTCAACGAATAGGCGAGCAAAGACTTTTGGCTGTATTCGTGGCGACACCTCGCTTGAGCATGGGCGTTATACAGTCGAGACGGGCCCTTGAAACGCCTACGCAAAGATCTTTGGCGACACTCGGATATTGATTGGCATTGAGTACGAGGCGCACACATTCTAAGCCCGCCCTTGTCACCTCTTGGCAGGTACTCTTGGCGGTGCTTGGGTAGTGATTGCGATTGATGAGTTCTTTCGTGCATTCAAACTGTGGGCCGTTCAATCCCGAGCACACATCGGCAGCCGTTGATGGGTATTGATTCTTCTCAACCAAGAAACGAACACAAGCATAATTCAAATTTTCGCGTTGGCAGATGCTCTTGGCTGAACTTGCATATTGATTGCGGTCGACCAGATGCTTGACGCAAGAAAATTGCTCAGGATTGAGTCCTCTGCAGGTGTCGGCTATCGCCGATGCATACATGTTCTTGCCGGTGAAATACACCGCGCAGTCTTCGCTGGAATCGCTTGGTGTCGGGTCTGGAGTCGCTTCACAAGAATCTTCAATGGCCTTGAGGCTGCGTAGTCTTCGCTCGAAGTCCTCAATAAGAATTCTTGTTTCTCGTAGCGATCGCTTGGAGCATTGATCGGACTGCCAATGCCGTGAAGAGAATTCTTCGCTCGCTGTGAGCAGGCGTGGACAGAGGAGAATGAGGAAAATAAAGAGGTGTTTCATAGACTCTTCCTTGGTATGAATCGAGAGGAATACCCCTGACTATGGGGCCTCGCGGATCCAACATAGCAAGGATCGGGCCATTTTTTTTGAGAATTATAAAGTCAACTTGGCTCGAAATGGCCGTCAGTTGGGGGGTTGGGGAAGCCGAGTGTATACAGCTTCAGAGCGGACCGTGTCCAGGAAACCACGCGCGTAGACCAAAGGAGTCGCCCATGAGAGCGATGTCCAGTTTTGGGGGGGGCTCATCCGGGCAACAGTCCGTTCGCTAAGACCGAGAGCTTGCTCCAGGTTCAAAAGTGGACGGACCAAGGCTGGCAAGTGATCCGCTATGATTGGGATGCGGATACATTCTATGAGAGGATGTTCGCGGAACTTTGTTCTTACATCGGCCTCTATAACTTACCATAACCAGTTTTGGTTTACATGGAAGGAGCACGCGGGTGTTCCTTCACGACAGTCTTAGAAATAGTAACGAATGCCGATAGCAATATCGATGACCAAGGCACTTCGGTCGATTAAAATGAGGGCAGGGGCCAGTTCGCCGAAAAGTTGTACAGGGATTTTACGAAAGACGTAACTCACGCCCACGGGTACTCTCACGCCCAATTCAGTCTCATCATTTTTGTTGCGGCGTTCAATCTGATGCAAGCGTAATCCGAGGCCCATGTAAACGTCTATGGGCGTACGATCGACCACGACCAGATCACTTCGATACCAGAGATGGTCCAGGTGAAGTTGGACATCAGAATCATCCCAGCCCAAGGCAGCAGCGAAACTTTTATGCTTGTCATAAAAGTAATTGCCACTGAGCCCGGTAGGGCCGGCAAGGACGATTCCAAGTCCAAAGGGCCCAGCGGCCCAGGCCTTGCCTGTGAAACCAAACAAAACCATGGCAAGCATCAAAAGGTTGCGCTTCATTCTGGGTGTCTCTCCTTAACTGCCTATGAGTAATGAAAGTTTACTTAACCTGAGGAGCGGCGCCAACTTGTTTTAGTATAAACAGAGTGTGAGCCCATCCAGTGATCCAATTGAACCTGAGATTTTAAGTCCTTTGTGATAAAGGAATGCCATCGGAGTCTTTTTTAAGGGACATACTATGCACATACCAAACAATACACACAGCGTTCTTGTCGGATATCTCTTGTGGATTTTTGGATTTACAGGATCCCATCGATTCTATTATGGCAAACAAATCACCGGAGCTATTTGGTTTTGCACCTTGGGTTTGCTGGGGATCGGTTGGTTGATCGATGTCTTCTTCATTCCCTCCATGGATCGACAGGCCGATTTGAAGTATCAGGAGGGCCCCGTCAACTATAATGTCATTTGGCTGCTTTTGACATTTTTAGGCATCTTCGGCATTCATCGCTTTGCTTTGGGCAAATGGTTCACCGGTATTCTCTATCTGCTGACGGGTGGATTGTTTCTCTTGGGTGTTCTCTATGATTTTTTCACTATCAATGGCCAGGTGGATGAAATCAATCGACAATCCCTGCGGATTTAGGTTGGTTCGGCACTTTAAGCTGCCTTCCTAGCTTCTCCCAGATAATTCCATTCGGAGTCATCAAAAAAGCGAAAAGCTTCCGCTGGGAGATAGATATAGAAACTGAAAGAGACAAACCGTTGTCCGATCAAGGCGGCTTTGCTCAATGTGCCCGACAGGGTCAATTTTCTTGATAGACTCATAATAGGCAATAAATACTGATAATTACGGGTGCCTAGGGCTCCGTGGAAGCGTCCTTACCAGAGGTCGGGGATGGGTCTAGTCTCGGGTTCAAGACTTGGGCGTCGCCCACCGGAGCTGTTTTAACGGGCATTCACTTCGTACAGGCAGAGCCAATCAACGGGAGAATGACTGAGCTGCGGACACTTTGAAATTTTCCCCGAAGTTATTGTCCCAAAAGCTTTGCTGATCTCGCTGATAGCGCACTGCAAATTCAATATTCTTAGGGTTGATGCCGACCGAGGTTGGGGCTCGAAAGCTCCGCATTTCGGTACCATCTTGGTAGCTGTAGCCTAAAACAGGCAGAGCCGGCACCTTTTTAACCGTGATCCAAGCATCATCTGTATAAACAATTTCAACGATGCTGTTTGGATTGGGATTTTTGATCCACACGCTGCCTACGAAATGATTCTCAACAGCGTCGTATCCTGAGGCCCAGGTTTGACCATCAACGCTGACGTATTTCCATTGCATTTCGGGGCCGAAAAAAACGGGAACCTCCTCAAGGCGGGCATTGAATCCATAGTGGGCTCCTGGATAGTTTTGCTGGTGATTGTTGTCCCAGAAAGTTCTGCCTTTCACAGTATAGCTAAGAGCAAACTCGGTCACTGACGCAAGAACGTTAAATGTCCAAAGTTCTTTGTTTTGCGGAATGCTTTTGGAGAAAATCGCTGGGCTTGATCTCCATTCCTGCCGATAATAGTCAAAGTAGACAATTCGAATATTCTTTTCGAAATCTAAGTTTTGCGCCTCTAAGGATCCCACTATTCTTGATTCACCGTAACAGCCAGAAATGGGTGGGCAGTCGAAACCACGGAAAGCGATCAATTTGATTTGCTGATCAGCCCGAGCTACGGTGAACGACGTCAGAATAAAAAAAGTTGCGCATGCGGACATCAATGTGACGAGGGCAGTTCGTAAAATTTTCAAGGCTCAACTCCCTATAAACATGAATAGGCATATACTCGCGAGCGAGGATAGATTTTTGCTCGAATTCTGGCAATTTTTAAAATAGGTTTCTTTATAATTCGTAGATCCTTTGCGTGAATTTCGCCAGATTTTCCTACCAAATTGCAAGAGCGCGACTGGTGTGATTTTGCCTGCACGAAGCCCAAAAAGCACTTGCTACACTAGGATCGCAGTCATAAGTCGAAATGCAAAAAGAAAATGAGGCATAAATTATGGCCCGAGGCCTCTTCATCATAGGCATGAGTCTCCTGTGCCTGAGCTGCGGTGATGAGAATAAGAGTCAACTCTCCTTCGCCACGCATGCATCGACCTTCGACCAAGCTCCCATTGAATTGCAGGATAGTCTTTGGCAAAGCGCATCAGTCGATACTCTTACCCGGGACTTTTATGAGCAAAGACAGATGGGTTGGCGACTTTGGGCTGATCTCTTGCGAACGATTCCATCGCGCCAAACTCCGAACCTGATGGTCTGGCAAAGCTGGTATGGTATCGAAGACCTCAAAATCATCTTCCGCCATCTCTATGAAAGACTGGGCAGAGTTGGGCGCCATGAACGTCGTGCATTCACTGAAACAGAGATCATGGAGGCCTTGCAATGGAATAGCCTCGATTCATCATCCAAGGCTTTACCCGCACAGCAGCGCTGGGAACGTTGGCTGGATGGCTTAGATCTTGATGAGAAAAGATCAACAGTCGGCAGTATGGAAAAGATTCTCTTCAATAAGGAAGCCCTCCTTTTCATCGTGCGCAACTACCAGCGTCTGGAACTCTGTGCCAGAGAGAAGCAGGCGGGGCGAGATTGCCTATCGCTCAGCTGGCCGGTGCATACAGTCTTTTTGAAAACTGCCTGGCGACGCAGTGAAGAGGGCTTTCTCGTCGATAGCTTTGCCACTGATGCCAAGGCTCTCGCTATGCAATGGGGCAAGCCGCAGTGGACTCGCGATGAAGCCTATGAACCCCTTGCCGATCAGTCCTATTTCATTCGAAGCCGTACGGGCCAAAAATTTCATCTCGTGGGATTGCACGCATCTGCCAAGTTCGATGAACGATGGTTTTGGACCAGTTTTTGGTTGGGCAAAGATCCGCAGCAAGACTATGCCAGCGATCAACCTCAGGATTGGTCAAGCCCTTGGCAGAACTATCGGCAATGCAGCATTTTTGATTGGTCCCAACCCCTCAGGGAACAGGACATCGACCCACAGTGGCCAAAGCCCATAGGCGAATTGGCGGAAAAATTGAAGTTATTGAATCCTGCCCATTGGTGCTCCAATCCCTATCTCGAGGTCGGTGTGAATAATCAAAAAACTCAGTGCATAGGCTGTCATCAGTATGCCGGTTTTGATTGGAGTGGCAAGGAATTGAATCGACGTTTGCAAGACAATTTACCGAGCTTACTCGCGCCAGGAGAGCAGCAGGGGCCGACCGATGCAATCTGGTCGCTTTTCTCCGGTCCGTCTCCATTGATTTTCGCCGTTTTGGATAGCATCGACTATTTCGATGTCTATGATCCTTATCAATAGTTTTTGGAGGCTAGCATGAAGAAGATTCCCCTGCTTTTTTGGGTGTTTGGATCCTTGTTTTTAACGATAGAGCCGCTCCTTGCGCAGGATAGTTTTGCGCGAGCGGAAAGGGTTGCTAACGTTTTGGGGATAGGCCGAAGCGGTGCCTGTAGCTCCTGTCACGCAATGAATTCGGAACAAACACTGTACCGATGGGCGAGAGTCTATAACAAGGGTCTCAATCGTTGCATCAATAACCAAGCATTGACAGCCAAGGAAAAACTCTATTGTTTGTCTGGTCAAAGTCTGGATGAAGTGTGGCAATTGAAACCTTCTACCCTAGGATTTTGGAGCGCAGGACTGCATCTCAATCCCATGAAGCAGCTGATGCAAGATGCTTTTGGGGCGGAGCAAGCGCAGATTATACAAGACCAACTGCGCATGACCACAACGATGCCGCTGCGAGCTCAAAGTCTTTTGACTGAAGCCGAATTTCAGGATGTCCGGGATTGGGTTGATGAAGACTTGCCTTTCCTCGACGAATTGCTTTCGCCTTACCAAGGTCCAACTCAGTGTGAAGCCTTTCTCTCGCCCGACATGCAAAGCCATCTGCAGTCCATGCACGAAAAGGGCTGGCAAAAGCGTAACAAAGATCGGGGCATGTTCATGTTTGGCTGTAATGCTCAATCGGAACATTGCTTTGAGCAGCAAAGGCAAGGACAGGACATTTTTCCTGATGTGAGCCGATTGCCCGATCTGGCCGCTTGGAAGGCTGATTCCAACAGTCAATTGCGAGTGCTCGCTGATCTGAGTGAAGAAACACAATATTGGATAAGGTCGTCTGCCGATGGTCGTTTTATTGCCTTTGGTGGTTCTCCCAGTGGAGTTGTGGATCTGCAGAGTCGTTTGACAGATCCCACCAAGACTAGAATCATTTCAGTCAATGCTTACTATGATCCTGGTTTTTTTCCGGATGATTCGGCTTTTGTCTTTCAAGGCAATCGAACGGCTATCTGTTCTAACAGTCTCTTGAAGAATCCCAATACTCGGATGATCGATTTTTCGGAGGATGCTTGTTCAGTCAGCGATGAGGTACAGTTGCCTCTCTATCAAGCGGTGGGAGCAAGCTTAGATGGTGCCGATTATCTGGCAGCGACCGGAGATTTTCTGAGTGACATTGGTGCCGAAAATCCTTTTATTCGAAGCAATCAAAGTTTGGATCTGAATGCTTCGCCGCGTGCACGACTGCTCTTGCAGCCTCTTGAATATGATGGGCAACGTTGGATCAGACGGACGACTCAAGCTTTCGACACACCCTGGGAGCTCGATTGGGGCTTGGCACCTTCCAATCGCCTGTTGATCAGTCGATTTGAAGGACGTGTCGAGGGCGACATGAAGCATCTGGGCTATCAGTTGTATCAGTTGACTAAGAATGTCAGCAGCGGCGGCCTTGCTCAATACAGCAAGAATATGGTGGGACGTCTATGCTTTGACGGTTTGAAGGTGGGTTTCTCTTTCGACGATCGCTTCATCGTAAGCTACGGTTACATCAAGCCTGATCAATTTGCTTTGCTGGGATATGCCAGTGCTGAGGATCCAGAATTCCAAGCTCGCTTGCGTGAAGGAACATCTAACCTGTTTCTTTTCGATCTATGGACTCAGAAATTGCACACGCTCACCCACATGGGACCGGGTCAGTTCGCGCTGTTTCCGCACTTTCGATCCGACGGCTGGATTTATTTCATGGCCTACGATCAGAAAGCGGGGCAAAGGCGACTCATGGCCATCGACCAAGCCATTATGATGCAAAAAACCAGTCCCATGCCTTGATTTGCCGCTTGGCTCAGGCCTGTCCTGAGCCCTCTCCATGGTACTTTTTTTTTACAGCCGCAGGCTGTTTGTAACAGCCTGTTGTTTTCCTGCAATAAAATCCCTCCCATCTTCGTCGTTAAACCACAAGCCAAAGGGCTTTTGAAAGCCAATTTGACTTTAGGGGCTCGGCACAGGACTTGCTCTCAACTTTTGCCGGACGCAGTTTAACGAATTTTGGAGAGGCCTCCGATGAAACAGTATAAGCTCATAGCTATTATAATCCCCTGTTTGGGACTTCTTGCCTGTGGTACGGGCCGATCAGCCGATGTGAAACAAAGCACAATCGAGCAAAATTATACATTGAGTTATAACGAAAGTTCCGCCGAGCTCATTGCTGGCGCTGGCTTCTACTACGAAAATACTTTGGGTACCAGTCTTAAGCTAACGGGATCGAGTCAAATTAATTTTAATGGCTCGCCCATGCTTTACGAAAATATGCTGAATTCCGCTCGATATCATATCGAATCGGAGATGATCAGTGTGCCGAGCACGCCCTTCGAATTTCGTTTTGTGAACAATGATGGGGAAGTGTTCGTGACCCCGGCTCGCGTGCCGCCGAAGACGGCGATTTCCTTGCCGCATGAAGGCGATAGCCTTCCGGTTGACCAGGAGCTGCAAGTCATCATGCGAGGTGATTCTCTTCTTAAGGGGGAAGAGCTGACACTTTGCCTTGTTTACGAACCTCTCGTGGCGTCCGCCTCTGATCCTGGCGTCAAAGAATGTTTGCGCTCGACGGGACGACTCACTCTAGTGTTCAGTCGCGAGCAACTCGCCCAATTCCCCAGCGATCGTGAACTGAGCTTGGAAATCCGGCGCGAATCACATCCCGAACTAAACAACCCAAGAATCCACTTAGCCCAGGCTTTTATGGCCAAGCCTGTTCCTATCATCCTGAAGTGATCGAAGGCCTCTTTGGTGAGGTCTTGGTCGGGAAGTGAAGGGGCCAAGCTGCGCCCAAAGGAGTTTTTGATCGAAAAGAAACCAATTTCAATGGT
>JBGSTF010000257.1:0-17914 GCA_041736645.1 Oligoflexus sp.
GTGGCTGAATTCATCCGTGAGCAAGCGTTTCGCCATTTGGGGGCGGAACTGCCATACCAACTCGCAGTGCGGGTTGATACAATAGAATTCAGTCCGAAGATTGTCCGGGTTGAAGCCTATATCGTGGTGAGTCGGCCTACCGTCTCTATTTGGCCATTATGGACAAGTACGAATGGAACAATAACCAAGGTCAGTTAACAGGAACGATTCAATGGGTTAAACCTTGATTCTGCGTTTCTTGTGAGTTGAAGGACCGGCTGAGGCTGGTCCTTTTTTTTGCTCAAAGTCCCCGCTTCAAAACCGCTGCATGATGATGAATATGCAGTTCAATAAACGTGCTGATAAAATAGTAACTATGATCATAGCCTTCGCTATAAATAATCTGATGGGCTTGATGGGCAGCCTGAGCGGCAGCGGCGAAATCCTGGGTCAGAAGTTGCCGATCCAGGAATGGATCCTGTAAACCTTGATGAATAAGAATGGTCTCCGGATGTCGACAGCCTTGCTCTAAAAGCGCGCAGCTATCATAGATTTGCCAAGGGGAAGCATCCTGACCCAAGTATCCCTGCAAGGCCTTTTGCCCCCAGGGAACTGCTGTGGGATGAACGATGGGTGAAAAGGCCGACACGCATCGAAACAGCTCTGGGTTACGTAAGCCAAGAGTTAATGCCCCATGCCCTCCCATAGAGTGGCCCATGATCGAAAGATTCATGCACTGAAAATGCTCTCGAATCAACACCGGCAATTCGTTCACAACGTAGCTATACATCCGGTAGTGCCGATCATAGGGCGAAACTGTGGCATCCACATAGAACCCTGCTCCCGATCCAAAGTCATCCGATTCATGCTCGCCTGGCAGCTGCAAGCCACGCGGTGAGGTATCGGGAGCAATGAGCATGAGTTGATGCTCAGCAAGCGAACGCTGAGCTCCAGCTTTGGTGATAAAATTTTCTTCGGTGCAGGTCAAACCCGATAGCCAGACGATGCAGCCCTTCACTTCACCATGGGGCACAAAACTGGCAAACTTCATTTCGCTTTGGGTTGATGCCGATGCATGGGACCAAAAACTGGTTTGCCCCTCGAACTGCTTGTGGGATTTAATGAGTTTCATCAAGCCCCCTGAAAGGTCACAACACTACGAATGCTGCTGCCATCTTTCATGTAACGGAAAGCATCATTGATTTGCTCGATAGGCATCGTGTAGGTCACGAGATCGTCGAGATTGATCAGACCGGCCATATAATTGTCGACATATTTGGGCAGTTCGGTTCGACCTTTGACCCCGCCAAAAGCCGAGCCTTTCCATACCCGACCTGTCACCAATTGAAAGGGCCTTGTAGATATTTCTTCGCCGGCACCAGCCACACCAATGATAATCGACTGCCCCCAACCTTTATGGCAACACTCCAAGGCCTGGCGCATGAGTTTCACATTGCCTATGCATTCAAAGGAATAGTCGACACCACCGTCCGTCATTTGAACGATTTTATCGACCACGGAACCTTGAATTTCCGTGGGATTGACACAATCTGTAGCGCCGAATTTTTTGGCCATTTCAAATTTGGAATTGTTGATATCAATGGCAATGATTCGTCCAGCGCCAACCATTTTCGCGCCCTGAATCACCGACAGACCTATTCCGCCCAATCCGAACACCGCAACATTTGCTCCAGCTTCAACCCGTGCCGTATTAAGAACAGCTCCGATTCCGGTGGTCACACCGCACCCCAGGAGACAGACTTTGTCGAGAGGAGCTGAGGGACTGATCTTGGCCAAAGAAATTTCGGCCACGACCGTATACTCAGCAAAGGTTGAAGTCCCCATGTAGTGATAGATGGCTTGACCATCTTTGGAAAAACGCGTGGTGCCGTCGGGCATAAGACCCTTACCTTGGGTCTCGCGAATTCTCTGGCAGAGATTGGTTTTTCCAGAGGTGCAAAATTTACAGGTTCGACATTCCGGTGTGTAGAGTGGAATGACATGATCGCCCTTCTTCAGGGATGTCACACCTTCGCCCACTTCTTCGACGATACCGGCGCCTTCATGCCCTAAAATAACCGGAAAAAGACCTTCAGGATCAACGCCTGAGAGCGTGTACGCATCGGTATGGCACACACCGGAGGCCACAATACGCACGAGGACCTCGCCCTTTTTAGGCCCTTCCAGATCGACGATTTCAATACTCAGGGGCTTTTGAGGTCCCCAGGCGACAGCTGCTTTGACTTTCATGCACTCTCCTCGAATCAGTCATTCGAGGCGATTCTACGAAAGGCATCGAAGCTTGACAATCCTTCAATCCGAAGCTGACTCGATCTACAGATAATAAGGCGCAAAAAAAGGCTCAATTGCGCTTATTTTTTCAAAAGTTAAAAGCATCTAGAATCATTGAATAGCGTCCAATCGGCATCATAAATAATTTTGGTGGGTTACAACTTTTGAAAAACAAACGCAAAAGAACCTACGTGTGAATTTTCCTATAAACGATATAGTCTAGAAGCGCTTGCCTACACCTCTTGCGTCAACCGTTTAGCTGATGACAGCACGGTTATTGAAGTTCTGTCCGAGCAAAAGAAGGTATCTATTCATCGCATCGAGTTTATAGATTGAATCGGTGTTCGCAACGAAGCAATTATAGAGATAAAGTCGAAGGCGATGATTCTTCATCCTTCGCATGGCAAATCTGACCAGTATCCGGATGTAAAAACGCAAATAATATCCGCTGTCGAAATAGGTGCTCCTCCGGGTCGCGAAGCAATTAAATGGAACTTTGCTACCAATCTGCCGATAACCGACCGAAGCCAGTCTATTCAAGCTTTGGAGTGGTATAAACAAAGAAGGAAAATCGATCTGTACTTTAGGATCATAAAATCGGGGTTCAAGGCTGAAGAGTCAAAACTGAGAGCGCCGGAAAGAATTACACGACTTCTATCGATATTTTGTATTCTGGCTTAGTGGGTGCATGGATTACCTTTCTTCACAGAGTCGCCGAAGAAGTTAGTCCAAAAATGGCCTTTGATAAAGTCGAATGGCAGTTAATTTCACTGTATTCTTGAAAAGAAGGTTATCGAAATCTGCAAAAAGTGATTCTTGATCTGGCAAAAATGGGTGGACACTTGGGGAGACAGGCAGATTACCCACCAGAGAATACCATCATTTGGCGACGAACAGCCGTCTTCAAGACTTGCGCAAAGGATGCGAATTGATTTGTGGATAATTGGATATATCCTGTCCGAGCGTAGGTGACATTTTTTGCTGGTTCAGAAGAACCCTGCCTATAATAGACAGGTTGCAAATAAAAATTGATACTTGCCATCACACCAATTTTAGAGGAAAAAACGGATCGAATATTCCAGGACAAAGGGCTCCAGGACTCGTCGAATCCCCTAACCCGGAAAAAGAGCAATCCTTAAAAAACCAAGCCGTGCTTACGGCGCTTAGAATCGAGGCTTGATCGCGGTACCTGGAGAGCATTCACAACCGCACCGATCTTGTGGTGATGCCGATATAAGGCTGCTTCAATAATTGCTTTCTCGTATGCTTCCACAGATTCGTCAAGGTTTCGGTCTTCTACTAGCGGTCGATGAATCATTTCCGATTTGGCCGATTCAATCTGCTGGGTTTTGGCCGTATCCGATTCCGAATTCCGCACGCGTTGTGCGGAATTCCTCACCATTGGGAAATTTTCGACCGTCATAGGGACTTCGTCGAGTTCACAGGTAAGAACCCATGCATCCAGGGTTTTGAACAGTTGCCGAATATTTCCTGGCCATGAGTATCGTTTGAGGTGCGCAACCAGTTTTTCAAATTGGTCATCGCTGAGGGTCAAGTTTCTTTTATCAAGAAAAAGAGCAATCAGCGCGGGAACCTCATCCAGTCGGTCACGAAGTGGTTTGAGAACGACATCCAGACCAATCATCCTTGTGCGCAGATCCAGAAGAAATTTACCCTGTTCCACCGCCTCATCAAGGTCCTGAGTGGAAGCCGCGACAAGCTGGAATTGGCTTCGCATGGTCTTAGTTTCGCCCAAACGATTGTACGTGCCATCATTCAATACGCGCAGAAGCTTTTGTTGCGTCCTGAGTTCCAGCGACTGAATTTCATCGAGAAATAGCACACCGCGATCGGCTTCACTAATGTAGCCAATGGTCGAAGAATCTGCACCCGTAAATGCACCTCTCTTATGCCCAAAAAGGATCGACTCCGTCAGCTCAGCTGTAACAGTCGCGCAATTCACGGCGACAAATGGAATTTCCCCTCCAGCTCGACATCGATATCTATGGATAAGCTTGGAAATCTCTTCTTTTCCGGTACCGGTTTCTCCCATCACCACAATTGTTTTATCAGCATGCCTTGCCATCCCCGCAATGCGTTTCTGCGTTAATTTGTCCAGAATCATTCCATCTGGATAGCTTTCCGCATATTTCGCCCAACGCCCCTTGGGCTTCCTGGTCTTCTCCGCCTTTGAGGTAAGCAATTTCCTCTCAAACGCCAAGCCAAATGCTATGACCAATTCGTCAGGTTTCGAGAGCGGTTTACGGATAAAATTTTGCGCACCGGCTTTGAGGGTTTCCGCCCAAATATCCGACCGCGGATCGGATGATGTGGCAACTATTGTCGCTGAAGGTTGAAGGCTTCTCGCTAAACTAATTATGTCAAGCCCGTCCGGTCTATCTACACCAGCCTTTGTTTCCAAATGCAGGTCCGAAAGGATGAAATCAAAAGTCTCGCTCTCCAGCGCACTTTTTGCATCGCTCAATGTCGTAGCTACTCGATAGACAGCTCGGAGATCTCGTAGATGCTGCTCAATTGTAGCAATTTCTCGTTGATCGTCTTCGACCACCAGTACCTTGCGATCTGCAAACATCCAGGGATCTCCCTATTTAATTTCGAGCTTGTTTTTCAGTCTCTCGACCAATTGTTGGTGACTCAGCTTCGGGCTTACATCCACGACATTCAAATCCCGTTCCAGAAGGTCACTACTAATTTCCAAATCGTTGGTTACGATCAAATCCGCGACATCTGGTTTGTCCAATTGGAATGTGTATCGCAGATCGCCAAATTCTGAGAGGCTTTTACAAACCATCTCTGAAAGCGATTTCGGCACAAGCAAAATAGCAATAACTTGACGCACATGATCCGCTTCACTGCCTTTTGTGAATTTTTCACAATACTGGCTATCGGCTGCCTCGGCTGCTATGAATGCTCCTGGTAAGTAGCATTCGAAAACTGTCAATCCGTCTTCCCGCTTATAGTTCACTTCGCCTCCATGACCTTGCACAACTTGCTTTACGTATGCAAGTCCGAGACCACTACCATTTGCCTTCCCAAAGGTTACGCCTCGTCCGAAAAGTCTGGGCAAAATCTCAGCTGGAACTCCAGGGCCATCGTCGATAACACGGATATAGAGATTTTTGCCTTGTTTTTCGATTTCCACTCTCACAAACGAATTTGCGACTTCTATAGCATTGAGCGCAAGGTTGATCCATGCCCGCTCAATTTTCATTGGATCGACCAAAACATCGGTTAACTGCTCATAGGGTACTGTAAATTGCAAGCCTTTTTCGTCAGCCTTTCTACTCAAACTGCGCTGCCCGAATGAAAAATCGATCTGGGTCATTTTTTTTGTTGGAATGCTTTCGGTTTCTGAGAATCGCAGTGATTCAATCATGGAATAAAGGCGCTTTAACGATTCGGACGCCATGTCTCTCATGGTTGGAGGAAGAACCACATTCTGTGATGCCAACAGATGTTCAAACGTCCCAAGCGGCGCTCGCAAATCGTGGGCAAGCGATCTTGTAATCTCCGCGATGGCTAGGTTTCTGGAATTCCTTGAAACTTCGCGGCTAAAATCCTCAAGAACTGTTTTCAATTCGAGCCATGTTGCGGAAATCATAGGGATTTCAGATGCAATCGGCTGCTGTGACCCGCCGGAAGTGGAATTCACGATACTGCTCAATATTTTTTTAATCAGAACGATCCGCTTCTCTTCCTCTCTGCGAATAACTGAAGACAAAAATATGAGAGATGCTACAACGACGCCAAACAGGAGCGCCTGCAAACCTGCAAAAAACGACCATGCGATATCCGGGTTCATATCGAAGATCAGGATAAGATTTGGGGAGTCTTGAAATCTGAAATAAACCCGCTCGTGAAAAATTCCGATGTATTGATTTATCGGTCGGGCGATAGGAATGTTTTTTGATCCAAGTTCGGGTATCTTAAATTGCTCGCCAAATTGTGAGAGAACATTGTGGGGCTGGGCATGCACTTCCATATCGAGGAGGGCGAGGGAAGTCACCATATTCGAGGACAAAAGAACTCGCTTGTGGTTCGCAACTGCCGAAAGGAGATTTCCTTCCTGGATATTGATCGCCTCGCTTTGTTGCCACGCATTCAGCAGTTCCCGACCTGTCGATCGCATATAAAAATGGATGAGGGCCGCCGACATTATGGCGAATGGCAGGAATAGCGAAGCTGAAACGAAAAATAAGCCAGAATATCGTTTCAAATACACAGTCTTTCCAATGCTCCCCCAATAAAGGGAGGTTGATCTTTAAAGAGGCACCTATGAACCTTAACATGGTCCGCAAACTCATGTGGGATCGGCTCATCAATCAAGAGCTCCGGCAAGTCGACAGCGTTCCCACTCGTTTGACTTAACCTGTCTTTGACTATTTCGTCCCCTGCACCGGAACCAAAAAAAATCATTCGCCTTTGATAGAAAGTTTGCGCCGGGATACCGCCTTCGCGCATTCGGTTATAGGCGATTCCATGACGAATAAGCTCACCTAAAGACCTCACCACAGCACTCTTTCGGCCCGCAGACCCTCTTCTAAAAGCAGCACCACCAGTAATGATCCCACCTCCTTGGAGCTGGACAGCCAAAATCACCGCTGACTCCCGTTTCGAGCTGGCAACATGAGGTTCGATCTGGAGGATTCGATCCACTTCCACATACTTCCTTAAGATAGCGTGCAAATCACCTGTCAAAGCCCCGATATCAGACGTAATATCTGAAACCCTTTGCCCGATCGAGCGATCATCCCACCACCTTGCCCATAAAAAGCGCTCAACGGCCTCCAGGTACGCGTTTTCTCTGGCCGCACTCTCAGCGTGACGATTCAATCCAAGATACACGGGATAGGCAGCAAAACCATCGGAACGATCAGTTCTGCAGGATGCATAGCCTGATTTCTGTCCTGCCTCGAAAGCTTTGCGCTCAATATTTTCGACCACGGCTTTCAGCAAGGAAAGAGGCGCTGAATCGCTAAAGCCCCCTGAAACGGATTCGGAAATAATTGGACTGCCGACCCGGTCATAGACCGAGCTGATGTACCAATTGTCCAAGGGGCAGATTTCCAAATTCTTTGGGCTGAACCCACTGGCTTTCAGCCGAATAAGCAGGTTATCCAGCTTGCTTCTATAAATCCAGTCCCGGATCATACTCACGGCTCAAATACCTGCCAGGGAGCAGCCGATCCCACAGAGGTCGGGAAATTAGACAATTGCCCGCTCTTGGTTGACACATAGAATCTGCTTATATGCCGGTAAACATTGAAAGTCGCATCGTCGAAAATATATCGGTTGAGGTCTTTTGCCAAATTAGGGCGATCGGATGGTGGTAGCTCTGACCGCAAATGAGTAATTTTATCCTGTAGCGCGGTATCTTTCTGTTGAAAGACCAGAGTCTTGTGAAGGCCAGGAGTGAAGAGCATCTGGAGATCGCCAAGCGGATCCAATGGCCACAAGCCAGTTGCGAAGCGGGCAATATGAACTTTCTGCCCAAGAAATGCTTCATCCTGCTGTTGCCGCGTTTCAAAAATAACAGGATCCGAATCCGTTTGGCCCAACTCCGCCAGCGTGTTTTTCATCGCCGCTTCGTAATTGGCATCCCGAAATGCTGATGTCGCCGACCAGCGGATTGGATTTGCTTTGTACTCGCTCAGGCATCGCTTTTTCGCGCTTTCCAAAGACAGATTGGCTTTTTCAAGCTCATCAAGAGAAAGATATCCGGTAACAATCTTGGTAAAGATGCTTCCTTCGATGTCACCCGCGTGGCTCAATAATTTGCCATAGGATTTTCTAAAGACCTGAGCGAAATATTGGCGACAAATTTTCGACGTGAAGGGCTTTGCTGTTGGATTGATACCGAAGCCGAAAAATCTGGATCGCGGCAGAGATCGTACCAGATACTGGCTGTTAATTTTTTCCATTTCATCATATGTGAAAAGACCATCATTCGATGCCGCGACACTGGATCCTTCCAAAACTTTCGATGTGAAAATCTCTTTTGGCTCATGATACTCAAATTGGATGCGATCAGGCGCTTTTCTGTCAAGAATTTTGGGAAATTCCTCACGCTTCTTGAAAACGATGGAAGAGTCGTTTTTCGATTCGATCTGATAGTATCCGCTGGTCGGGATTTCCTTACAGCTGACGGTTCCATCCTCAAGGTTGATGCAGCGACTTGGAATAATGGAGAAAAGTTCCAAAGTGAAACGGAACAGCGGGTGATGCACAGTTTTGTCAAGGCTGATGCTGATCAAGGAACCATTGCTTATGATCCCTTCGGGGAGGGTTTTTAGCGGCTTTGATTGCGCGACCCATTGCTTAATCCCAACTATCTCTTTTATGACCGGAAAGTCTGGCCGCTTCCAAGCCATTCTCAGAATCGCCAGCAGCACATCCTGCGTTGTGATTGGCGACCCATCAGAAAATTTCAGTCCGCTCTTGACGACGAATTGAATCTTTTTCTGAACAGGATCATAGTTGAATTTTTCCAGCACTGTACTTGCCAGCCTGTCATCAAATGAAGTTTCAATGGGAGTAAGATAAATCATTCGAGCTACAGGCAAGTTCTGAGTCGCGTCAGCATCAAGAGGATCAAAAGAGTTTGGCCCTTTTGTCTCCGTGATAATATATCGCGCCAATTTCAAATCTGTCGTTGCAGCCATTGTACCCGCACTCCCACTGAACATAGAAAAGAGGAGCGCAACATGCGCAAAAAAATATCTGCCAGAATTTCGGATCAACTTTGAACTTTTTGCCATGTCGCGCCCTCCGATTTTATAGCCTGTTATTGCATTTCTTCCGGCATATCAATCGTTGAGAAATCCTGAGTCCCGAAAACGGCCAAACGTGGGTCAATCAAGGTAACTGTTGAGTTGGGTCCAAGAATGCCAGCGGTCGCCAAAACCAGATTGTCGAGCATTTCTTTGCTCATTTTTGCACTGCTTAATTTGCCTCCACTAGCGACTGCACCTGCAGCGGCAGGTTCTTTCTTCTCCTCAGCCATGCTCTGACCCGACGAAGCCGCCACAAGAAGACTGGAGATGGATGCCAACTTGATGGCTTTTTTGAAAAGATTTTGCAACATAAGAACTCCTGAAGTGAAATAATTGAAGCCGGCAAATTCAATAGTCGACTGACTAAATTTTTTGCTCAACTCCTAAAAAGTACGTTTGACCTATAGCGCTGTAAAGCCTATTCGACAGTTGCTCACTGGTCGCCTGCGAATCATCCAAAGGAGGCTTGGCAGAGAACACATTGGTTACCCCTAGCGTCAATAGCGTGTTATCCCAAAATTTCTGCGAAAGATAGATCTTCCATTCGGAATAATCGCTGACATATTCGTTTTTCTTCAGCAATTTATGAAACCGAGGAAGCCTCGTGTTGACTATCGAAAAAGAAGTATCCTTGTGCTGGTATTGGAGATCAAGATTGGCCCGCCAGCGGGGAAACCCATAATCATTGACTCGATCTGTCACTCCCTGGCCGCGAATACTTTCTTCACGAAAGAAAAACATTTCCGAGTATGTGCCTACAAACCCGAACCTATGGAAACCTGCACCCTGATGGATATCAAATCGACCATCGAGTCCGCGTGCGTGCCTGCTTGCCAAATTCTGGAGTTTGACCTCCATCCGGCTGATATCAGAAATCTCAGTATCGGATGCCCTGATAACTTTGATACCTCGCGAAGAAAGATCGGTCCCATCCGCGTCGGCGCGGAGGAGCTTATCCCAGTCAAATTTATCAGAGACTACGTTTCTAATTTGCGTATCCCACACATAGCCACCCAGGCGAATATTCTCTATCGGAAAATATTCGACACTGAAATTCATGCTTTGGGCCCGTTCTTCTTCAAGATCCTCGTTGCTATCGATATAGGCTACAAATTGACTCGGGGCACAGGCTGTCGTAGTTTGAAGGCTTTGGCATTTCTTATAGTCCACCACGCTCGGGGTAACAACCCGTTGCTGGGACTCATACATAGTTCTCATCGAAGGAGCCTTGAATGCATTACTTGCCGAAGCCGAGATTGCCAATTCTTTCAGAGGATGGACACCGACTTCAAGACTTGGATTCGTCGAAGATCCAAAATCATTATAGCTATCGTGCCGCACAGATGAGTTCAAAGACAGCCATTCACGAAGCGGCAATCTGGTTTCGGCGAAGGCTGAAACTGTTTCGCGTGAGCCATTTCCAGAGGAAGACTTTGATCCAAGGACATTACTTTCGCCGTTTGTTGGATTGAGATTCAGGCGCTCAGCATCAGCCGTGCTATCATAAATCTCGTGGCTATACGATGCCCCTACCGAAGACATGATTTGATTGTTGCCAATTGCTCCCAAGGGGCCTGTAAATCGAATTTCGCTTGTGCGGAGGCTGGAGGTCTGCGTTTCCCAAGGCTTATATGTCGCGGCTTGCAGCATGGAGCTATCGGATATGTCGAGCGGATTATACCTTCCTGAAAAAACCAAGCTATCCAGTTCGCTTTTCAAAGCAAATCCTTTGGGAAACTGCACGTTGGTCCTGGATTTGCCATCTGAGCTGCTGATTTCCCAATCCCACGATGAATTCAACTTGCCCCGAAAGCCAAGCATAATATCGTAGATCTCATCGGTCGCTTCATACTCGCGGTTGCCAAGCGGGGAAAGTCGCAGGTTGAGTTTGAGGTCGCTGCCCTGCGCTCTTACGTCAGGAGCCAGATTCAGCCTGTCCGCGACGGCTGCAGGTATAGTATAGTCGAAAACATTCGGAGCCATTTGATACAGGTCCTGTGTTCTTGATCCGAGAATTCTCAGAAAAACTTCCGCTTTCTCACTGAAGGCATATGTGCCGGTATGAAGGATGCTTGTTTGAGTGGATTCTGGATAATAATCAGTAAACCGGGAATAATTGTAAAGGCAACGCCCCGCGCCATCAATTTGATCACATGATGAACCATTGGAATCTTGCGAATAGTCATGCCACTTGCTGGTCGCACCGGTGGGCTGCTTGTAGTTTGGTGGAAAAGAATAGGTGCTCACACCGTTCCGGGTCCAGGTCCGATCCTTTTCCGAGAGTGATTCCGCTTTTCGGTAGGTAAGACTATTTGCGAACGAGTACTTTTCGCCTTGGTGTCCTTGAAAAATACTTCCTATGGAGACTCCTGCGAGCCCGTCGGCTGCTTGTTCTCTTTGCACACCGACTATGTATCCCTCGAAATCTTTCTTGGTGACGATGTTGACCACACCACCTGCTGCATTGGATCCGTATACCGCGCTCGCCGAGTCCTTATAAATTTCGATGCGTTCAATAGCCGAAAGAGGAATCAGACTAGCATTGACTGTGCCCTTAATCGGATTTTGCGGTAGTTTTTTGCCATCCAACAGAATCAAAGTATTGGATTCGCCCAATCCCCGGAGATTCAGTCCGGTTACCCCAGCAGCAGATGTTTCGTTTATGCGGATCTGCGGTCTGTTGCCCCCGAAATTTTCTACGGTGGAACTGTCCCTGATTAGGTCAAACAGATTCGTTCGCATTGACTTCTGAATTTGATCGGACGAAATTATTTCTACTTTCTGACTGCTGTCGGCAGCGGATCTCTTTATCCGGCTACCCACGACTTCGACATACTCTTCGCCATTGCGGTCTTTCACCTTTTTGAGTGAGGTAACCTCAAGGTCGCTGGTGGCAGATTCCGCATGAAAGCTGAGAAAAAGCAGCATGATGTAGCATGCAATCGAAGGTTGAAACATTTGTTTGCTGAGAGACTTATTCAAAGACATCGTTTCCCCGAAAATATGTTTGCTGTTTTCTGTACTTCTTTTCGTGCTCTTGCTTTTTCCAAACCTTAAAATGCCGGAAAAATGTCCTCTGCCTAGCACTAGAAACGACCAGTCGCAAGTAGCCTGCCCCCGTCTATCGCTTTGCCACCATCGGTTTGCAACTGCCCGGCTTTCCGAAACGGCATCGTCCAAATAGTTTGCCGGGCTCTGCAGTCTCGAATTCCGCGTACTAAGCAGGACTTGTGCCATCTAATTAGGACTATGTCAACAGGCGTAAAGCCATCGATATCGATAGATATTTCCGATGAGAGTCGTTTTGTCTTCGCTGTTATCCTTGGATATTTTTCGTGTCGCGATAGGCATGTAAAAATGCCCGGCCCAGATCTTGGGCATTTTTCTTGAGATCCTGGCTATTCTGCACAGAAGCGGATCAATTTATGCGGATCTTTGAGGTCAGCCCTAGGTTTAAGATTTCTTCGCCGCATGGGTTTGAGGCGAATTTGACAAAAAATCTCGCCATCTTCATGCCGAATTCGAAGGGGTAGTTATGTGCGGCTCTGTTGCCTTTGTTCTTTTAAAAGTTGTAAACATCTAGAATCATTAAATAGCATCGAATCAGCATCATAAATAATTTTGGTGGGTTACAACTTTTGAAAAAACAGACGCAACAGAACCCAAAAAAAAGGCGGTATCCCGCCTTTGTGCTTGGAAATTTTGCCACTCGGTCTAACTTGCTTCCAGTATGCTTCGACTCTCGTGGTACATAAGATCAATTTGCTCGGCGTAGTGACCAACGATGGGCACCCGACGGAGCTTAAAGGTCTGCGTGAGAAAGCCCGTATTAGCGTTCCATTCGTCACCTGTGAGCAGAAACTTACGTGGGATCTCGTAGCTCTTCATCTCTTTACACTGCTCTTCTATGATTTTTTCGAACAGGGCGCGGATCTTGGCATTTTCCAGAAGATTGTCAATATCTTCTTTGGGCATGACGTCATGATGCTGATGATAGATATGGTGGGCTTTAGCAAAATGCACAACCTCATCCAAGTTAACGTTGATCACGCACACAGTGTATTCACGATTTTCGCCATAGATCAGAGCTTGTGAAACATAGGTGCTTAGGTTTATCAGTTCTTCCAAAACCGTCGGCACAACCCATTTACCGTTTTGCAGTTTGAATTGCTCTTTAACTCGACCACAGATGACAAGGAAGCCTTGATCATCCAAAAAGCCCAGGTCGCCGGTACGAAAGCCTCCATCGGCAGTCATAACCTTGGCTGTTTCCTCGGGCAAATTATGATACCCCTTCATCACATTGGGCCCATACACCACAATTTCACCAGCCCCAGGCCTATCAGAATCGCCGACCGAGGAATCGATTTTTACGGTAACATTATCAAAAACCGGCCCCACGGATCCTAGCCGGACATGCCCTCGGTAATTGCCGCTGACGAGAGGACTGGTTTCACTCAAACCATAACCTTCGTAAACGGTGATACCAAGGTTGGCAATGAAAGTCGCAACCTCGTATTGAAGAGCTGCTCCGCCGCTAATTGCGTACTTCAGCCGACCGCCGAACGCGGCGCGAATCTTCTTGAAGATGATCAAATCGGCGACAAAATAGGCAATTTTTTCCACGAGGCTGCAGGGTATACCTTCCCTATTCTTCTTCGCAGCAGCCATTCCATGATTGAAAAACCAACGAAGTATGGCCGGACCACGGTGAATCTTGTTGCCCACACTTTCAAAGATCCGGTTAAAAATTCTCGGCACTGATACCAGCATTGTGGGCTTAATTTCGTTCAAATTATCGAGGATTTTACCCACACTCTCCGAGAAAGCACTGGAAAATCCTAAAGCAATCAGCACATGAACTTCACCCGTTTGGCCAAAGATATGAGCCCAGGGTAAAAATGAAAGCGTGCGATCGTCCGGAGTAAAATCATAGCGCTGCCTCACAGCTGTTATTTGACTCAGGATATTGCCATGACTGAGCAGGACACCCTTAGGTTTATCGGTTGTCCCCGAGGTGTAGATGATTCCCATGATATCGTCAGACTTAGCCCTCAAGGATGGAGTTGGATGCTCCTGGCCTAACTTCAAAAGTTTGTGAAAACAAAGCTGCTCCTGCTCATCATCATGAACGTTGATCACATGCTTGATGGTGGGCAGCTTTTTGGCTATTTTTTCAATTACATGTTGGATCACTGAATTGTGAGCAAAGACCACCGAGGCCTGGGAATCGTTGAGGATATATTCCCATTCACTGCTGCTTTGGCTTTCATACATCGCCACCACACGGGCTTTGAGACCATAGGCTGCGTAGGCTGCCACCACCCATTCCACGCTGTTGCGCGAGATGATAGCAATCGTACCACCTTCCTGGAAACCCAGGTTTTTGAGCCCGCCTCGCGCCTGATCCACTAACTGACCAAACTGCTTATAGTTAATCCAGCGCCATTCGCCTTTGATTTTCGTCCCATAGAGCGGACGATCGGCAAAAGCTTTACAGGATTCTTCCTGCATATCGGTCAAGGATTGAAATCTATGCATAGTCCATCCAATTGAGTCAGAGTTCAACCATTCCCCCTTAATAGGTTATCCCATCCTGACAAGGCTCGCCAGATCCGGCTGATAATTCCCCATACAGCCGTTTGAGAGGACTGGACCCATCCCCCTCAACTCTGATATCACTCTGATATCGTCCTATCCATCGTTCCATATTCCGGGGAGGCAACTTGAGCAAAAAATCATTTGCTCTTCGAATCGATCCGCAGATACTCGAGGCCATGCAAAGTTGGGCAGATGAAGATTTGCGAAGTATCAACTCGCAGATTGAATTTATCCTAAGGCAGGCTCTCAGGCAGGCGGGACGATTGCAGTCGAGGCCGATAGAAACTTTTCAAGAACAGCAATGTGATTCAGAATTCGACGAAACCTTGTGATGTGGACTGAGTCAATCTCTTTCGTATCGCTGCTTTCGCCCTATAAAAGGACAGAGATCATGGTTCCACTGCATATCACACTCCCCCACTCCAAGCTCACAATGCATGGATTTCAATCCAACCCAGGAGCCCCCCTGCAGGTGCTCGCCCTGCATGGATGGTTGGACAACTGCTTCAGTTTCAAACCTTTGAGTGAAAAGCTTCCTGAACTTAATATCATTGCTTTTGATTTGCCTGGTCACGGCGATTCGCAGTTTATTCCTGCCGGCATGTCCTATGATTTTCATTACTACCTCGTGTGGCTGCATGAGCTGCTCGAAGCCTTGAATATTTCGCCTGTGGTCTTGTTGGGCCACTCCATGGGAGCGGTGATCGCCAGCCTGTATGCAGGAGTCTTTCCTGAACGCTTGGCGTCGCTGATTCTTATCGAAGGACTGGGTCCGTTCAGTGTCGCCGAATCAGAAGCTCCAGCCAAGATGAAGGCCTATATAGAAAGCTGGAGCAAACACAGTGGTATGCGCAATGGCCTTTACGCCAGCTGGGATGAAGCGGTGAAAGCTAGGCAAAAATCCGGTCATTTGAAACTCTCGAGTGCTGAGCTTCTTGCTCAGCGGGGCGCACAGGCTCAAGGACAGGGCTATATGTGGAAACACGATCCGCGACTCAAGCTGCCCTCACGCTATCAATTCAGTGAGGCTCAAACTCTCGCTTTTCTTCAACGAATCACCAAACCGACTCTGCATATCATTGCTAGTGAATCTCTGCTGACGGGCAATCTGCCGGTTGAAGCCCGGACCGCTGCAGTTACCCCCATGCAAGAAGTCAAAATTGAAGGCGGGCATCATCTTCACCTGGATGATCCGCTACCGGTTGCGCAAAGTATTGCTGCCTTTTTACGGAAGCATCCACCATCCCATTGAATCAGCAGAAGCTCAGGTGAATTTAGAAGCCCTCAAATTCACCTTTTCGCACTGACTCGACGGCAGCCGCAACCTGTTCGGGATTTCGCTTTTGAAATTCTCGATGCTTCATGGCATCTTTTTCGCCGGAACTGGCAAACTTTTGCTTCGACGAAGCAAGTTCTGCGGCCCTCGCTTGCGCTGGGGTGGCACCACCAACACTGGCCGGCGCCATCTTGATGATGCGTTGAAAACAAGAGGGTCCCCCGCTGCATGCTGGGCATTGGGATTCGCGATCCCAGGTCGACAGCTCTTGAATCGACATACGGGCTGTGCCCTCAAAACCGCACTGCGAACATCGAACATCATAAGTTGGCATGGATAAAGCCTCTATCTCTCAGGTTTACGGCTCAGCATAGCACAGCCAGAGGGCTTCGCTCTTTCCTTTGTTGCCAACTGCAAGTAACCTGCCCTCAGGTGTCTCGGAATACGCAACTTTTTACGAATAGGTGATCATATGGGCGACAAAAGTCCAAAGAACAAAGCCAAAGACCAGAAAAAAAAGACTGATGACAAAGCAAAAGCCGTTCAAAAGGCTCAAGCCGATCGCGATGCCAAAAGTGCCGCGAGTCCTAAAGGCAAGGGCAAATAGCTAGTCTCTGGCGCTTTAGCCGCCAGAGATTAGCTAAGCGTCCCGCCCATGACTTGGCCGAAGCCCGGTTTAAGCAGGGCTTCGGACGAGGGGGCTTGACTCTCAGATGGTTCTGGACCATGTATAGGGCGTTCCATAAGAAGGATCGACCATGTCTCGCCCTCTTTGCTTACGTTGCCGCAAGGCGCAGGTTATGTGCTACTGCCATTCCCTCGAGACCTTCACCAGCAATCCACAATTTGTCATCCTGATTCATCCCAAAGAATCCAGGAAAGCGATCAATACCGGTCGAATGGCCTTCCTCCACATCAATAATGCTCGACTGATCGTAGGCTCTGATTTCACCATGGATCAGCAACTCAATCAGCTGCTGTCCGATCCGCACAAAAAATGCTGGCTGTTATTTCCCGGCGAAAAGGCTCTGGATTTGAGCGAGGTCAAACCGCAGCTAGCAGGGTCGACCCAAGAGGAGCAGGTCTTTATTATTCTGGACGCAACTTGGGCCATGGCTAAAAAAATGTATCGGCAGAGCCTGAATTTGCAAAGACTGCCCCAGGTCATGTTTCGTCCGACGGAGGCTTCGCGTTTTATGATTCGCCAGCAACCTCACCCGGATTGCTATTCAACGCTAGAGACCATACACCATATCATCGAGTGCTTTGGAACCCATCCCAAGGGCGAGCACCATCGCTTGATTAGAGTCTTTCAGGAGATGGTCCAGAAGCAAATCGACTTTGAACTGCTCCAGGGACGAGCGCTCAATCCTCTTAAATACCCAAATTTAAGCTGAAATATGAATAGCTTAGAAGAAAAACCGGCGATTATGGCAACTAAGCCAAAATAACACTTGAGGCGCGTAAAATTGTATGCAATATAGGAGCAGCTGGTGGTCAAGGATGCACCATCCCTCTTAAAACAGTAAGACAGCGAACACGTTCATAGTTTTCACGGATGTCGGAAACTTAAAACGGAAGAGCTGAAGTTTAATGAAGGGTTTTGCTATGAAAACATTGATCTTGGCGACTGCTTTGGTTCTCTCGACCGCTTGTACCACACTGTCCACCCCATCGACCGATTCCAAGCCTGCAGAAAAAGAACGCACCATGAATGAAGAGCATCAGGCTGCCGTTCTGGAAGCTATTTCGAACATCAAAAAATAAGCTTTTGCTGAGCGTCGATCACCGAAATTTCAGGTGATCGACAGCTTGCCTTTTCGCTTAGCTTAAGCCCACCCGATGATAGATCACGATACTCCCCGCAACCGCCAGATTCAGCGATTTTTCCCCATCCAGTTGCACAATATGATGACAGCGATCAACGATAGCTGGTGGCAACCCATCATCCTCAGCACCTAAAAGGTACACT
>JBGSTF010000313.1:0-31188 GCA_041736645.1 Oligoflexus sp.
TAAAGTCAAATCTCGGCGTACAATCTCTGCGTCTTTTTTCATGTCGTTTTGTCTAAACTCAGCTCCTTCAAGCCTTCCAAGCAAAAACTCTGCGTACAATATCTTACGTTACTTTTTCGCAGCTGGGCGGCTGCTACCCGATCTTTCTCAAAATTGGCGCCATCAATGTCCCCATTTACATAAGAGGTATCAGCTTGGGCTAGAGCTTCGGCGGCAAGCGCAAGCAGGCCTCGACCAGTGGTTTTTTGGGACTCTGGACCTTTTTCAACCTTTTCGGCCACGTGATCTTTATAACGGAGCGTGTTCCTCAATTCTTTACCAAATTCTGAGTCTTTGCTTGTCTTGAATGGGTAGGTCGAATCAGCAGGTTCGGCCTTTACATTACCTTGCAGCTCCTTGCCAATATCGGTGCCGAAATTATTTCCCAAGTTCTTTGCGCGGGAAATAATTTGAGCAGTTTTTTCCTTGTAATTTGCACCAGTCGATTCATTGTCCCGATACTGACCTTTGTTTTGTGCGAGGAATTCGGTCGATCCAAACCTTTCAATTGCTTGTCTGGCTAGTTGCTTGGCCTTCTCTTCCGATTGTCTTTGCCACTCACTTTGCGCGGCTTCTGACCAAGCTCTAACTTCTGGAGAAATCGAGTAGATGACCTTTCTCGGATCAGCTGGCTCAGAGCTATTGTCGCTTGATATAACGATCATTGGCACTAAACCCCGTTTTGGATCCCAAACCCAGTATTTCCAGTCACTATAGCAGTTTGCGTTGATTTCTGCTTGTGTACTGAATCGGTCTTCGCACCATTTTTGACTTTCGTCAAAAAGTTTTGAATCCATCTTGTTTTTGGATTCTGGACCACAGGAAATAGAAGTGAGAGTAAGTAGAGAAATTATCAATAGAAATATGTTAATTGTCATTTTATTGGGCCTCACACAAGTCAACTAAAGAAGAAAACAATAACTCTGTCGAGGTGAATTTTTCGTAATCTGACAGCAAAGTTGAGGATGTTTTTGACTGAAAGGTCTGGATTGCTAGGCGACATCCAGAGTCTTGAGCTAGGGTCACCTTCTTGTACTCTTCAACTTGAAACTTTTGCTGCGTATAAAGATCCACCCAACCTTTTGTCTCGATTTTTGTAAGTTCTCTGTCGACAATGGAAGAGATCTGATTTATCCGATCCAAAACAATTTTCTTTTGATCCAGAAATCCGTCAATGGCATTCAATTCAAGGGTTTTTGAATTCAAAGCTTTCTTATAAGATAGAAGGGTTCGGCGGGGTGATGTGTATTGAAGGTATGTGTAATAGTCCTTGCCAATCTTGCCGGTCATTAGTTCTCTGGCTCGCCATATTTCAACATCAACTCCAATTGATTCTATCTTTTTTTGATTAAGAAACTTTTTCTGAAGGCTGAGAAGAAGTTCTTTATCTTGGTTTTTGTCTTTGGCTGAAGCTTGAGCAAAAGCAAATTCTCTAATGGAATAAATTGTATCGTCGCGCAGCTTTTGACTACTTGAAATAAATACTAGATATAGATCTATAGCTTCGGAAGCTTCCTGCATCTTCTTCGCAAGAATTTCAGGTGTGTCGCCGAGGTATGGGAAGCACTTTTGTTCTATGAATTTCTCGTTAAATTTTGTCAAGAGGGCTGAAGTAGATACTGCTGCGCTCTTTGAAGCAGAAAGAAGTTTTATCAACTTGTCCTCTGCAATTGCAGTTTTTGCACTCTGATCTCTCATGCCTTTAGTTTTGCTGTCTATTGTAGAAAGTAGAACGTCAAAATTTGATCTATCGGACAGTATTGCCTTCGCATCACGCAAAGTGTTTGCATAAAGATCATCATAAACTTTCATGATGTAGCCAAAATTGTCCTCAATATTCATTGACGTCCCACTGATCGGAAAATTCATGTAAGACGCTTCCAGGTAAGTTTTTGTGCCTTCTAAGGATGATTTTTTGTACCATATTTCCAAATAAGGGTTGATTGTTAAATATGAGGCATTGAGAATGCTATTGCACTGAGGCGTGTTTAGCTCTTCAGAGAATGCTATTGTTTGAAATAAAAAGCTAAAGATAAGCATGGACTGCGACAAAAAAATTTTCACAAACTGTCCCTTCAAATATTTCATTTCAATTTCTCAATTAAAGCATTGATTATTTTTCTTTCCGAATCGTTGTCGGTATATTGCAGGATGTTACCTGCAGTTCGGGAGTTCCTGTTGATCCATGCGGTGTTTTCTTTATAAGCGAGCACAAATCTACAGACTCGCTTAGTTGTGTCTGACGGGCAGTCTATGGCTTCAACATCCAGATTTAAAGAAGTGCCATCGCATTCGAAATTGGTCGGATCGTATTCTTCTCCAAAGATCAGATAAAAATTGTCTTTTGACCTCGATAACATATCGCAATATGGTTTTAAATTGGATTCGATTGGGACAACGTCACATTTTTTACTGGATTTAACTTGGTCTTTTAAAAGGCACCCCATGCCATCCTTGTCGCCGAGGTTTCCATAAATATCCAACTTGGATCTAACTGCATTCGATGAAATGAGATCATAGTTATCTAGAACATAGGCGGAGAACGCCTGAACGTCAGGCACGTCCAATAAGATCTCGAGGTTGATCCGACAGCTCGCAGGAAAATAGGCTCGGGCAGCCCAAGCTGAATCATCAGAGAGAAAAATTGACTCAAAAGATTTTCCGTTCTCGAGTCTAAGGGTTTGCATCGAAGGTGAATGTACATTGAAGCTGAATTTTTTGGAATCAGATGTCGATAGTCCGATTGTCATAGGAAAGCGATTTTGACAATCGCCTGACTGTGTCGCTTTTACTATTGTTTTTACCGGTACTCCAGAAAATATAGGGTTCGAAGATGTTATTTTGTCATTTTTGAATTTACAAGATACTAGCCTTGTTGAAAGCGTGGTGCATGAAGTGGGAGAAACAATATCCACGGTCGCAATATTGTATTCCAAAGCATAGGCTTGGTTTGCAAGAGATAAAGAACAAATAAACCTGACAAAGAAAATCATGAAAGAAACTATTTTCGTATTTGATGTACTGCTTATGAAAATCATATACATCCTCCCGTTGCAAGGTTTGGAACACATTGTGAGCCGAAAAATTTGGCAGAATAGAGTGTCATCAACCCGTCTGAACCATTAAACCCACATCGAATATCGTCACGAAGTGATGGATCGTCACCACAATTTAGGACTGGACTTGGTGGTTTTTGCCCGATACTCAAGCCGGGCAGTCTAAGCATCTGAATAGTGAACTTAACTTCAGCAGCAAAGGGGACGCTAACTTTTCCTGTTGTTGTGTAATTGCCTGGTAGTCTTCGAATCACGCCAGTTGGATTTCTTACGAGGCTGAAGGCTCCCGATACTTCGCTGAACAATTCAGCCTTTTGTGTCGGGTCAGTCAGGCTTGTTGCAACTACTTTTATCGACGCTAAATTACCCGAAGAAAAGGTTACATCCCACTTGAATAAGCGGTTAGTGTTATGGTCGACAATCACCGTGACCTCCATAGGGGTAGGGTTAACGATTCGCGTTCCAGCAGGCTCGCTTGGTGTTGGATTGAAGGGCGCGGCCATTTCTATTGAGGACATGTTACGCGTGCCTTTGGGGACTTCTTCGTACGAACTTATGATGTCTATATATCTCAATACAGTGTTTTGAAGTATTAGATCTTTTCTACTTCTAAATGCCCAATATGTGTCTCGTTCGCTTGCAAATGGAAGGGCTACCCATCGATATTGAGTTACCCTTGGATAGACAGTAGTTTTTCCGCATTCAACAAACTCAAATCCGGGAGGTGGATCGTTACGTTGACAGCTTTCTTTCATGTTTATGAAAGGTTCCAGGTCAATGCTTGTTCCTGTAACTCCATCTTGAGTCGTGACTTTCGTTGATGAAGTTTCATTCGAAACTTTTCCACAGGACAATGCGACTACGGTAAGTATAGACAAGAGAATCGAACGGCTCATGCTTATTTCCTTCGCTTTGGTTTTGAGCTTTTTTCGGCAGTCCAATAATTACGAAAATTTAGTCTGACAAAATTTGATTGGTTGCGCTGTTTTGGTTCAGAAAGCGAACCTATTAGCCGCAAATTTAATGATCGTTGATTTTCCGGTTGAGTTAGTCACTCAATCCTGATCTAGGTGACACCCGATTCCGCACTCACCGCCGCGACCTTGGTGAAATGAAGCGTTGGAGTAAATCCACCTAAGCTCATCCAGATATGGCTTTTACCATTCTGGTTAACCGTGAAATAGGCAATGGTCAGGTTGTTGGCAATGGTTCGGCTGAATTTCGCTAAAAATACTTCTTTGAAAAAGCATTTGACAGTGTTGTTCGACTCCCAGGGACATGCGAAGTCTAGGAATTACGCAGCTTAGCCGGTTTTTCATTTTTAAATTTAATGCGCCAATTGAACGGCAAGTTCTTCATTTGAAAATAGCTGATATAGGTTAATTTGCCTGTGCGAGCGGTTCCAGCCAGAAAAAATTTACCCAGAATGGTTTATTGGGTATTCCTTGAGCAGCAAGGATTTGGTATCTATGGTGGGTTAAAATGCGGGGGAGTATACCAGAATGGCTCGTTCGATTTGCGAGTATTTGCAATCCGGGATGAAAGAATATATAGCGCAGAAGCGCGAAAGCGTGCGCTGGTTCTCCAAACAAACAGGTGTGGATTACACCACGATTTATCGCCTTAATAGCGGTGAGCAGAAAAAGCTGTCGTTCATTAACGCAAAGAAGATTCTGAGCTTGATCGAGCCCGAAAATATTGCAAGCATTCTTGCTGACTATTTTCCCAGGGAGACGGCCGAACTCGGAACGAAGAACGGTGCCGACGAGCAGGCAGCGATCCTGGCTGATGATCTGCAGCTCTATAAGGTTTATGCCTTCGCAGAGCTTGATGCCACTGATCGTGAAGCGGTAAAGGATGAATTTGGAAGAGAGGGGCTCCGGCTTCTCGATAGGCTCCTGCAACTTGGAATTTTGGCTGAAGATGGTTCCGGTTACAGTAGCATACTCGAAGGTCGAGCGTATCCGCCCGAAGATGTGATTAAAAAGACAGCCATCCATCACTTCCACATGGTTCCGCTCAGCGGCGCTGGTTCGATTTGTGAAGACGTGCGCGGCGGTCTTAGTGAAGAAGGTGTCCGTGAACTTTACGAAGCAGTCGTCGAATTGCGAGATAAAGTTCTTAGAATCATGGCAGAGAAAAAAGGCAATCAACTTGCAGTTATGTCCGTGATTGCCGGGCCGGGAGATGTACGATGAGGACTAAAATGAGATATATGGCAGGATCATTCGTCTTTATGGCTTCGGTGGCCTTTGCAGGTGGCAGTCAAGGTGGAGGCACTCCACCGGCAAGAGAGCAACTTGCCCAGATGCTCATGTCAGAGACTTCGACTATTGACGGTGGCCTTTTTGATAACGGCCTCGGAGATCCCAGCATTTTGACTCGTTCAAGGCTGCAGCCGCAAATGACAGTCACTAGAGCAGAAGTTTTGCCGAGCGACTTTGAGATGCCGCTTTTGCAAGCTCGTCCTAGACTGACTTTCTCTCAGGGAGACTTCACTGCTTTGCGCGATCGGAAAACCCCGATTGATGCAATGGGAGCGGAAGGGCAAAATCTTTCGTTTAAAATCGAAGCGGGTGAAACGCTTGATAGTCTTACGCTCAGAGATCGCCGCGAGTTGATGCGGGCAGCAATCAAGTAGTCGCGTTTTTTAAGATTGTGCGCACTTAAAGGTGACCTTTGCGTCACCTTTTTTCTTTTTAATCATGGCAAGTTGAGTTTGATTTATGAAATAAATTTCTTGAGCTGTTCGATGAGTGGTTTTAATTGAGGGTTTGTTACCTTGTTTTGTGCGACGACACTCTGGGTATCAATCGCCTCAAGTATCTTTGTCAGCAGAGTCAGCAGATCCTGATTGCCTTTTTTGATGCGGATCCCTTTCTCGCATTGAATCTCTGCTGTCCCATCCTTTCTTGGACTAAAAAAAGTCTTGTCACTGAAGTAGAGAGCACTCTCCCCCTTCTCAAGGGCTGGCCTTTTTCTTGTCATATCAACAGCCATCCCGACAAAACTCAGATCATGGCTGCCGTGTGGTGACATGACAATGGCCTCGGATCCGTCGGCAGGGAAGGAAGCCATGCCGTATGGCTCAACGTAACGAAACACCAAGGTTTCATCCTCGCCGAGATCGACCTGCGATTTTGCAACAATCCCCGGCGAATGGTCGGTGATCGTGCCCTTGCTCAAAATATTCATGACCAGCCTTTCACTTTGTTTGCTTCTTTTTGGGCTTTTATGCCATCGGCCGGCATCGGCCTAAAGGCGTCCGGCAGGGAAAGGCCCAATGTGGCCACTGATCCCTCAGACTTTGAATAGTTGAAAACCAAGGACGAGAGGAGCATCTCGCGCCGCAGGCCGATCATCGGGTGATCGACCTCGACCAGTCGATTGATCTGGGCAATTTCGCTGCCGATCCGAAAGCCGGCGATGGTGATTGTGGCGACTGCCGAGCGGGCAACCCGGATCGATGCCTCCCACTCAGCCCGTTTCATGGCTTCCGCTGGATCAAGGCTTGATGTCTCGCCTTTTATGATCAGAGGCCGATAGCGTTTTGATTCGCCTTTCATTCGTGCTGATTTTTTGGTTTTCGATCCCCACGAGTCTGCGCTCGATGCCTTTTCACTCATGACGATGTATTCTGAGAAAGTTTGATGACTTGAAAATTTTGAGTGGGCGGCTTTTATGTTGACCATGGCCAGAGATTTGGCGAATTTTTGGCGCGGGCCTACTCCGATATTGATAATGCCGTCGCCCCTGGTCCAAAGAAGATCTCCAGTTTTTCTCGAAAGGATTTCGATTGTGTCCCAAACCTTCTGCCCCCGCTCGGTCGTGATCGAGACTTTTTTGCGGCTAGCGGCTGCTGTTTTGATTCCGTATGGTTTGACAATGTCGCTGATGATGGAATCAATGGGGCCCGACAATGCCTTGGAGTAGGTGATCGTCGAGTCCACTATGTCGCAGGTGACCTCGCGGCCGTGGATCAGACTGATGAAACCGTCCTGATCGTTGGCGAAATTTTCCACCACCTCGACAAAGCCTCTCATGATGATGGTGCCGCCGACCAGAATTTGCACTTCCTTGTCTACCTCGGGAAGCTCCAAAGACCGGCCCGCCCCCTGGCGATTTGGCACCTTGAAGCTAAACTCCCCGGCTATCTCGTCAAGGCTCAGCGATAGGGTGGCTTTGTCAAAACCCTTGAGTGATTTATTGTCAAAACGCAGCTCGAAACTATCCATTGATGTAGCTCAGAATTTTACCTTTTGGGATGAGAATCGGATCTATGATTTCGTTCAGCTTTTGCAGATCTCCGGCCCGGTCGGTCGATCCAAAGATTTTGAATGCTGCTATGGATAGCGGCATATCGTAGGGCACGGTCCATTTTTTGAGGTCTGGCAGCGCATAGACATCGGCGCTTTCTGAAAGTGTGAGCAGCACTGTTTTGAGATCGGAAAAGCTCTGATACTCGACAAAGGACGAAAGCACCGAGAGAGTCCGCTCAATGTCTGTCGCCACATCCTGCAGCGCCGCCCGATAACTCGACTCCGGAGTGATGTTTTCTGGGTTTTCGGCAGCCTCCAGGATTTCCGCCAGGGCCTCGGTGCGTGTCAGTATAGTTTCCTTGAATAAGAGAAAGTTCATGCTACCTGTGGGACTCCTGTCAGCGGACTGGCCTCGTGGAATTTTCAGTCCGTATTCGCGGCCCAGATTTCTGAGGGCCTCCACTGCATAGAGGTTGCCGCTTTTGCCCGTGATCCGTCCCATCGCTTCGGTGAATGTGGTGGCCAAATTTTTCGGCGCTGCTAGGAGCTCTGCCGCCGACTGGGTGGCGACCGTCAGAGTCGCATCGAAAGCATAGATCTGCCCGACCTGGCGTTCGAGCGCACGGAACCTCCCCACCTGAGCGTCGATATAGGCCGCAGAGCTTCTGATGAGGTCGAGTCCACCCTCGAGGCTGAAACTTTGCAGAAATGAAACCTGGGCCTCACTCCGTGCGCCTGCTGCCGCATTCAAAACCGCAGCTTTTTTGCGCACCTCGGGGGCGGGGAAAAAGTTTTCGCCAGCCTCGATCAGAATCATTTCAAAGCGGGCTATCTGCAGCTCACTTCTGCTTTCGCGCACCTGGACTGATCGCAGGTGAACCAGCCTCACGCCAAGGTGCGGATGCACGAGCTCACCTGGTCCCGGCGATTGACAGGCTGCCATAAACCGATCGCGCTCGAGGTCATAGTCGATGCCTATGATATAGGCGGTGATCTGAAATCCGCCGGGCTCGCGGCCCATGTCTTGACTGTAGTGCGACTCGGATCCGGGAAAACTGTGGACCACGATCTGCCGCGTGATGCTGGTGTCGTGCGAGTCCAGGTAAAAGGGCACATCCTTGAAACTTGCGTCCAGGAACCGATCGCGCCAGCTCATTTGGTGGCCCCTGACTTGGGCATGACCTTGCCCTTGGCAAATTCGATTTTAAGATCAAAGGCAGGGTTCAGGCCCTCTTTTTTGATTTCTGTGCCGGTCGGCACATTCTTGAAATCAACTACGATCTGACCCTTTGTATCCATGGGCTTCACAAGTTCAGAAGCGTCGATTCCGGCCATCTTATTGAGCTTCATATCGAAAAGATTTTGCTGCTCCTCTTGGCTCATTTTTCCGCCGAGTCTGGCTTTTCTCAGAAGCATTCCGTATGAAAACGCATCTCGTGTGAAGGCCGGTCCCTCGATCTTTGCGCCGTCAACGCTGCTGGCATAATACTGCGCATTTTCAAATTCACTGCTCGTGAGATCCTGGCCCGTGATGAGCTTTTTGTAGATTTCGGCGCGTTGCTTTGCGGCGCCCGCGAGAATTTTATCCCTGAATTGACTGGGGCTCATCTGCTCCCCTGCGCCGCCGATGAAAGGATTGCCCTTGCCCATGTCTTTGGTCATAAGGTAGGCAAGTCCGCCCATCGCTCCTGCAGCGCCGATTCCGGTGGCTATGGCACCTGCTGTGAGTGCTCCGCCAGCGACGGCCCCGCCAGCTGCGGTGGCTCCCACTGCTCCGGCTCCTGCTCCGGTGGCGCCCCCTGCACCGGCTGCACCAATACCAAGCAAACCTGGCCCCAGTCCCAGTGCTCCTGCAAATCTTAGAAACGGAGAAACAACTGCGAGTCCGCCGCTGAGGGCGAGCGTCATCGCAGCGAGATTGGTCAGCGCCGAGAGCACTCTCGCGTCGAGTTTGCCAAGGCTATCGACGATCTTGGTGATGCCAATGACCATATCGGTCACCTCTCCCAGAAGCCCCGATTTACCGATGGCGATCGAAAGCTCCTCGATGGATCCTTTGAGCTGCTCAAATGAGCCCTTGAGCCCCTGACTGCTGACGGACGCCTGCAGCGCCGCCGAGCCATTGGCGTCATTTTTAGTCATCTGCTGGCGCAAATCCTTTTGAAAGTCCAAAAAAAGATTATGGTTTTTTAGCAGTACCAGAATTGTGCTGATGGCATCCTCGCCAAAGACTTTCGAGAGGTTGGGATTGTTCATGACCTTGACGAATTTTGGCAGGAGCTCGTTGAGCGAGCGAAGGCGATCAACACCGTCGACCGTTTTAAAAAGACTGTCCTTGGTGGTGAATCCCATTTTCGCAAGGGCATCTTGCTTGTCGGGTTCGACCAGAGTGTTGGAAAGTTTCTTATAAAAAATTTCCAGGTGCGAGCCGGCCTTGGACTTGTCAATGAGCGATCGGGAAAGTACGGCCGACGCGGCTAAAAGAGCAGTCGGATCCTCGCCCCTTAGCATGGCCTGGCCGGCGACGTTGGAAATCGTGTCACCAAAATCGGGCAGCCTTACACTGGAAATGGCTTGCAGCCGCGCGAGAAGATTTGCGCTTTGCGTTGGCGACAAATTTTCAAAGCTCGAGCCCATGGCATTGACCAGTTTCGCTGCGCCTGCCGGATTCATATCGGACGCCAGCGAAAGATTGAGCACAGGTTTGATCGCAGACTTAGCTTTTTTCACGTCGGGGTCGTTGCTGAGCAGCTCCCCGAGTCCCAGCATGACGTCGGTTGGCCCGAACTTGAGTTCCTTGCCGAGCGTTCTGGCTAGCTCCTCAAGGGACTTCATATCGCCTTTGGCCTGATCGGTAAAATCCTCGGCGTATCCAGCCAGGACTTTCACTCGGTTGGTGGCCTGCTCGAAGTCGGCGGCAAGTTTCAGCGCGTAACCGCCAAAGGCTGCTGTGGGAAGGGCTAGGCGCGTGGCGGTGAATCGCGCTATATCATCGAACTTTCCGGCTAGATCATCGAGTGATTTTCCCAGAGGGTGGATCGTATCGGTCAGGTGCGCATATTTTTTGTTGAGCCGATCGACGGGCGCACTCACAGAGTCAAGCTGTTGCTTGACGCCCTGGAGCGCGGCTGATGCCTGATCGACGGCACTGATGACAAACGTGAACTCATTTACTGTTTTGGTCATTCTTTGCCACCTTGAGCCAGAAAATCATATCCCCGTAGCTGAGTCCGTCAAGGTCTTTGAAAGACGCTGAAGCATAAGCCTCGTGGACTCGCTGTAGTATAGTTTCGAGGTCTGGTGGAATTGCAAAAAAAAACCCTGGATGACTCCGAGGCAGACGGAAAAATCCTGCACATGGAGCAGCTCGAGCTCGCCCACACTCATGCCTGTTAGCTCGAGTAGAATGGAGATTTCATCCTGCAGGTTCATCTCCCGCGACTTGAGCTTTCTGAAGTGCGATACCTTGAGATAGGGGATAAATAGCTCGGTGATCTCGGTTTCATATTTATAAGGATGCGAGAGCCTTACGGTGACCCCGTCGCCTCCTATTTCCACCTCGGCCAGCTTTTCGTCGATGAACATTACTGCTTCACCTCTCTGGCGCTCATCGCTCCAAACTTGACCTTGATCTCTCCCTCTTCGGTCGTAGTGTTGCCGTCGCCCTCAAACCATGCCTGCTCAAAGAAAACGGTCTTGCCGTTTTGAAGCTCGAGGATAAGAGGCTTGTCAACGAAGCCGAAAAGATCCTGACGCACATTGAATGTGCCGTGATCTGTGATGGCTCCCTCGATCATCGGCGCCGTGGGCATCTCGCTGTAACCCACCGGGCCCTGATGGCCCATGATGGTCTTGCGCTCGGGAGCGCCAAGGTTATAAGTGAACGTGCCCTTGAGGCGAAAGCGTTTGCCGTTGGACGATAGTACAATTGCGCCAGCCAATGCGTTGGCCATGAGTCACCTCGCTCTATAGATTTTTGCTTGAATTCCGAGCAGCCCCTGAATGTATCGCGCCTTGAAAGAGAACTTGAGAGTTTTCCCCTCGCGCTCGACCTTGAGCGATTCGAGGAAGGCATCCTCGTCCTGAACGATCAGTTTTTCCTGCCAGATCCGAAAGACATTGAGCGCCTCGGCTTTGGCGGTCCTCGGTTTTATCACTGGGAAATCCACGCTGGCCGGCACCACGGCATTGTCATCCACCAGGAGCGCCCGCTGACTGATGTAGGCGTTCCAAAAATAATTGGAGAACGTCTTTTTCAGAAAATTGTCGATCAAATTCACGTTGGCATCCGCGAGACTGTAGTCCGGCTCGCCCCGACTGTCCTGCCGCCGCGTGGTGACGACTCTTTCCAGAACGATGTTGCCGTTGCCATCCACGCTGCAGGCGCAAAGACCATTTTTCACGCAGTCGTTGAGCTCTTTTCTTGAGTAGCCGTCCTCGCGCCTGAACGGTGTCACATCCCTGAGCGGCAGCCCGTTGAATGGCCTTGCCGGGTTTTTTTGTGCGGCATTGGCCAGCTCTGCCGCAAATTTGATGGAAAGAAGCCCATCGGAAATTCCGGCAGATTGACCAGCGCTGTTTTTTATCGGTGCGATGGGCAGAATGCAGAGATTTTCCAAATTGGGAATGGTGGCGGCATCAAAGCCGGCGGCCCGAAGGGCTGCCCTGGGCATGGCCTCCTCCTCTGCCGGGCTCTCTTCAGGCTCAGCCTTGGACCTTTTAATGCGCGTGGCGGCAGCCGGCTGGACTTCCTCGGTAATCCCTTCGACAGTTGGATTGGTTATCACTTCACCGATATTCGTGCCGGGTTTGGGGGCGGGGGCTGGCGAGGGAGTGGGCGCGGGGGTCACCCCGCTGACGACTGTGCCGCTATTCACCGCTGTGGGCGGAAAGACAAAGACGGGGTCTGTCATATACGAGATCGCGTCCGATGCCGTGATCTGAAAGGCGGTTGTCACGAGTGGTCTGATCGCACCGTCCTTGATTGTGGCCTCGGCAAAGATCCGTGCCGCTTCCTTGATGGCAGTTCGGCGAACTGTTTGAAGGATGACGATATCAAAAAGCTTGTCGGTATCGACAATTTTTTGGATCACCGCTTTCCACTCATCCATGGACATTTGCGCCTTGTGCGTAAAAATGTGAAGCGGAAGGCTTGAAGATCTATACCAGGAATCAACCAGCGATTCGATGCGGCTGCCAACTCCAAGCTTTGCTGCATCGTCCTTGCTTGAGACGAGGGTGGGCTTTTCCAAAGACACCAGGGGATCTGATCCTGCTATGAGGAGCACGCGCAGGCTCACATCAAAAGGATCGACGTTGAGGCTGTTGTCGAACTCTACCCTCAGAAATGGTATTTCGTCGGCTTCAATTTCGTTAAATGTGATCAATTATGTGACCTCCACACTGCGAATTCAGGATGTTTTTTATGTCTGCGGATGGATCTGAACGTCAAATTCCATGCCGCCTGTCCAGCTGTCAAAAAGTTCGATGTCGTAAAAAGTTTTGACCTTGAAGGCCACCTGTTGAACGGGCTTTGTGCCATTCGCCTCTCGATCGTAGGCGATTTTTTCAATGCGCAGCCCCTGAAAAGCTGTGCCAAGCTTTTCGCGCACCGGCATGGTGGATAGGAGCTTTCGCACATGAAAGGAAAAATCATCAAGATTTACCGATTTTCTCTGGTAGCCGTGAAATTCGACGATAATCTGGATCTCTGATCTCTCCATTTCGTCCTGGGAAAGCCTTGATAAATCCTCGTCAATGGTGGTGATGACGCAGCACGGCAGATCCTGCTCGCCGAGATCCGAATAAAAGTCTGTGAGGATGCCGGCGCCTGATTTTTCGCCTATCGTCAGGTAATCACGCACGCTCTGATCCGCCCCAAGGCTTTCTTTGATCAGACTCTTTATTTTAGATGCCGGGCTAGTCATCCGCGCTCGCCTCCATCAAATGCACCTTGACCATGCCGTTGGAAAACGCCATCGGGTACTGGATTTCATAGGTTTTATCCCTGAAAATAACCTGATCCCGACTCGACACACCGCCCGGAACGTCGCTGCTGTCGATGGAAAGGCAGAGATCACCAATATAGACGGACTTGCCTGCCGACCCTTCCATGCTGTCCTCATTTTTGCCTGGGATCGCATCAATCTCCAGGCGCTCCTCGCCCTTGATATAGACGATAGGTTCACCCAGGGCGGCGACCAGAATGGATGGTAATGAATCAGCAAAGGTGCTCACTCTTTGGCTTCCTTGCTGCTGCGTCTGGCCCTGGTTGGGGCTGTCTCGGCGCTTGGATCGACCATTTTTGTGGTAGGAACCTTATTGATCCAGATGCCGCGCCAGTCGATGACTTTGACGCCGACGTCGACGCCGTAGCGAAACATGCGGCCGTCGATTCGGATGTCGGTGTCGCTCATGATATAGGGGCCTCTTTGCCCCTTGAGGTAAGCGAGCTCGACGATGGGCGCCTGTGTTGTGGCGGTGGTGGCAAACCAGACCGTTGGGTTCAGATCCATCACCGAGTCAACGATTCGCTTGATTGAACGCGCAAAAGGGTTCACCGAGGCGGCCGAGTTGGGGACAACGTCAGCATAGGTATATTTTTCGGCAATCGTCTCGAGGGTGGATCCGACCACAATATTGCGCATGATAAGGTTCAGCCGGTTACTGTTGCCATCGAGCTGGGCCCGGATGGCCTCGCGGGCGGCGCTGAGCCCCTGCTCGTCGAGCGCCTCGCCCTTGCCTATGTTTCTATGATCCGCGCTGAAAAGTGCCAAGCCATCTGCCCCCATTGTCGGGTTATTGATGATCTGCGAATAGACGAGGTTTGCTTCGAATAGACTCGTCTGAGCCCCGTACTTCCAAACTTCATCACCGAACTGACCAAGATCGTCATCAACCTGTGCCTCGCGGGTGAGGGCCACAAGGTAGGAATAGGGAAAGGTCCGGTATTCCTCGATCTCGTTCGGGCCAAGGTCTCCGGTTGGCACCACGCCGTCGATCACTTTTTTCGGCATCGGCGCACGCGATGCTCTGACCGTCAGGTTGCGACCGAAATTTCCCGTTTCCCGGATTCGGGTGAAGGGGAGAAAACTTTTTTCCTCGCTCGTGTATCCTTCGAGGAGCATGCGTGATGCAAAGTTTTCGGTGATTGCTGCAAAATCCTCGCGCCCCTGGATGAGCTGATAAATCTGGCTGTTCGATAGCCCGAGGGTTTCTCGTCCGCTTTTACCCAGCAGGTAGCGGGCGCTATCCATCAGAGAAAACGTGGCGAAATTATTATCTGCTCTCATCGGTGTGCTCGGCGTGGCCGGGGCATAGCGATGCACCAGAGCCTCAGTGACGAGCGGGATGATTTTGTCGGTTTCAGCTCTGACGAGCTGAACGTTCGAGGTAACGGGAGGCGATGGCTGAGATTTTGAGAGGTGCTCCAAAATCAAATCAGAGTATTCGTGCTTGCTTCTGGGCTTTGATAAAAGCTCCATATGAAAATCATCGGAAAGGTTGTGCTGGCTCTTCATTTTCGTCAGATACATCACCGTATCGAGCGAAAGCGAGTTTTCGACCGGCGCGGGTGAATCGGGCGCTGGACTTCTTTTGCCTTTGACGTGGCCGAGAATCATTTCGGTGTAGTCGCCCTTGGTCATATTGTCCTTGGATAGGAGCTCCTGAAAGAATTCGTCGGAGAGCCCATGCTCCACTTTTTGCCGAGTGAGATAGAGAACTAGGTCAGTGGAAATCGTTTTCATGTCGTCAGGCTCTCCGTCAATGATTGTGCATTCAAATTCATAATTCTCGGCTTTCTGTTTTCCGAGAACATATGTTTTAGGGTTATTAGGCATGCCGGTGACTGTCACCTCGATGATCTCGATGTCGGACGCCGCGTAGGTACTCATGCCGGTTTCCTTGTCGGTCTGCACCAGGGTCAGGGTTTTGGGTGCAAAGCCGATGCTGAACTTTCTTTTCGTGCCTTCCTTGATCCTGTTGAAGGTGCGAACGCCGAGATCCTCGAATTTGGAAAACTGCATCTCGGCCGTCAGCTCTTCGCCGAGTAAATTCAAGTCGAGCACAATACCGATGTCGTGCTCATGATCGAGCATCAGCGGCATGGCTCCGTCCTTGGCCCGAAGGATGTTGAGGCCACTTTTAAAATCGAGCCGCTGAATATAGGTGCCGATTTCCCAGTTGAAGGTCTGGAATTCATAGCCGTTGACGGCGACGACGCCAGCAATGGTGAGCTCCTCCTCCTTGATGCTCTTTGGCGAAAATTCGGCTTTAACGGTCTGCATTGGCATTTTCAGGCGCTTCATGGTTTGGGCTCCGAAGTGATGCCGAGCTCTCGCAGTTTCTTCTGGTCCTCGGCGATTTCAGCAAAAACGGCATCAGGGTCACGTCCGGAGCGTCTGATGAGCTCCGATAGAGAGGCAAAATTGAGGGAAGTGTGCGCCTGCATCAAAGCAGCATCCTCCTTGGGGTTGATCGGCGATGGTTCAGGCATTTCCCAGCGATGCCAGATGCCGCTCGTGTCGTAGCCGCGCAGCCGAAGACCATCGAGGGTCCATTGCCAGATTTTCGAGAGCACACGCGAGCGTAGGATTTCCCGCTTTTTTTGCACCCAAAGCCTGGGCTGCATTTCACTCATTCGGGCGGCGGAAAACGACGAATCTGAATAGTCGCCGCTGATATCCTCATAGCTCGCGCCACCCGTTCCCCTTGCGATGCCCTGGAGCCTCGGTTTGTGAAAATTCCTGAAGTCCGGCGCATCGGGCACCTTGGGAAAGCTGACTTTTTCCCCATGGCGCAGAAGATAGTTCATGCCGGGGCGGATCTCGGCAAACTGCGCCGTGTAGCGGTCCTCGCCCACCCGCCGCTCGAGCACTCTTTTTCGGGTGGTGATGGCAAAGCCCCGGTCGTCGGCGTCCTGACTTTCGCCGGCATCCTCCTCCTCCACCTCGCCAAAGGCATCACTGCCGGGAGTGTTCTCGCTGGGAATTGGCATCCTCTGGCCCGATTGCTCGATGAAGGTCGAGATGGCGCTCGCGTTTCTATTTCGTACGTTTGTGTTATAGACAAAGTCTTCCTGCAGGCGAATGTCTGGCACAAGATTGGCCAGCCACGGCAGGCCGATCTCGGCACCAATACGCGGCGGATCGTAAAAATGGGCGACGTCTTTTAGGAGGTAGCGCAGGAGCTTTCGATCACCGAGAATGCCATCGGCGGAGGGCTCGTGACTTTGCAGAATATAGGCTTTTTTACGGCCGCTCGCGTCGTATTCGATGCCCCGGCGTGTTCGCCCCTTCTGCTCGCTTAGGGAGCGGGCGATAAAACTTTGCTCGACCAGCTTGATGCGAAAGCCGAGTGGAGCACTTTGATCAAAGACTCTGATGGCAATGCAGCCGCCGCCCTCGATGGTCTCCGCCACCATTTGCGCCATCAGCGTCTGAAAAGATGATTCGCCGTCGTAGTCGAGATCGGTGCTCTCCTCGAACGCCTGATAGATGACTTCCTTGATGGCTTCAAGCGAGGACCCCTTGCCCTGAACCGACAGGTGAATGCCGGGCTGCACGATCCGATTGGTGAGCACTTCGATGATGGTCGCCGTGAGCGATCCGTTTCGCGCCAGATCGCGCACGCGGCCGACTATTTTTTCGATCTCGGAGGTTTCGCCCGCAGCCGTTGCGCTCTGGGTGTCCCAGCCGTCGGCGTAGCCGTCGGGCCGGGCTGCTTCGTAGAGGGCGAGTTTTTCTAGCGGCGATATCTGGGCACGAAAGCCCGCGCCTGGTCCGACCATTTGGATAGCCCCAGCTCGATCCGGGCCTCCTCGATAAGCGAACGCATTTCGTCCATCGACCGATAGCGGACCCGTTGTTTATTTTCGTATTCGACTTCAACTGTTCCAGTTTTATAGGCTTTTTCAAGTTTTTCCAAATCCTTCTTTGTCCAGCTCAATTTGACTCCCTTCGTTGACGTCTGGTGACAAATGCGTCGATTTTTCTATCTATGGCGGTCCAATAACTCGCTGGCAAGGTGTCGAGTCCATAGAGATAGGCAAGCGAGCGTGCATAGACGCGGCAGTCGAGCGCCTCGTTTCGCCTCCTGATCTTGACCCAGTCCCACCGCTCGCCGGTTTTGGTGCGAACGACCTGCAGCTGCTCGGCCGTCAGCATTTGAAAATACCGCTCCGAATAGTCCTCGGGGAAATGGCAGTAGCCCTTGGGGTAAATCTTCTTCTCTGAGGGCTCGAGCTTGAGCATGGCAAAGAGCTCGCTCTTGATGATCGAGGTGCCCACAGGGTGGATTTTGAGGCCCTGGCGGACCTTTTTACCCTCGATGTCCACATCGATGATCGACGGAGTTCCGATGTAGCTGTTCATCGAGCTCGCGGCTCGTCCGTCCACGGCCAGGACGCGGTCGCGGTTGATGCCGTCGAGTTTTCTTAAAAAATTATAAACCCGGTCCACCCGGTAGCCGGTGTCGATGCCGACCTTGGCGATCGTCCAGTCAATGCCGCGCGAGTCGTAGTATTTGCCGTTGATCACTTCGAGCAGCTTTTGCCAGACCTCATCATCCTTGGTGTCGCCCTCGATTTCATCATATTGGACCGAAAAGCTTGATTTGTCAGGCTTCCAGCCGACTATTTCATAGGCGATGTAGCCTTTTTGAATATCGACGCCCATGGTCAGGAGCCTCACCTCATCATGCACGGTGCCCGACTGGTATTTGAAGCCGGCCGGCCGCATGTAAAGCTCCTTCCATTCGATCCCCTCGTCGTAGTCGTCCCAGGGAATTCCAAGTTCGTTATTGTAAAACGACTTGAGCTTGATCGTATCCTTGCCGGCTTCGATAAACCGCTTGGCGAGCGTTCCCCAGTCATCACCGATGCCCACCGGCGAATAGAGGGCCGAGAGCTGAAAGCCCGCCACCTTTCGCTCGGGAAATGTCTTTCGCCACTCATGACGCTCGATCATCCACGTCTTATGGCTGTGATCAATCAGAGTCTTGCAGTGCATGCACTCATATCTTGCGTCGGCAGGATTTTGCTCAGAAAACCGCAGGCGCTCCCAGCGAAGGGTCTGCATCCCTTGACAGTGGGGGCAAGGAACATGAAGGCGCCTTTGATCGCTTTCCATGAATTTTTTATAGATGCGGCAGCTTCGGAGAAGTCCGGGCGTTGAGATATAAAAAATTTTGCGCTTCCCTTGATAGCTTTTGGTCCGCTGGTAGGCAAGCTCGACCGGATCACCCTCCTGATCCACATCGAGCGGATAGGAGGTGATTTCATCCTGAATGAGGAGCCTGATGGGGTCGGCTTTTAGCCCGGTCGAAGTCTGGGCGCCGGTGATCGAAAGCGTGGCGTTTAGAAAAACTTTTTCGGTGACGGAATCGGTTTTGTTTTTTTCCAGAATCTGCTTTGCCCTGAGCTCGGGGCAACTCTGGATCATGGGTTTTATACGTTTTTTTGCGTAATTGCGGCCCTTGATATCCGACGGCATCACGAGCATGATGGGGCCCTGGCCTTCTAGAAGGCCCCAGAAAATCAGGTTGTTGGCCACCTCGGAAAGCCCGCTCTGCGTACATTTCATGACGGCCGTTTCCTCATAGCCGGAATCCTGCTCGAGCGTTTCATAGACTTCCCTGAGATAGGGGATGACGTCAGCCCGGTAGGGGCCCTCGATCTTACTGGTCGTGCGTGGCAGGATCCGAAAGCGTTCCGCACATGCGAGGATGGACAGGGGGCGATGAATATGCAGGACTCTTGTCAGGATGATGGTCTCATAGAATTCTTGGTCAGATAGTAATCCTGATAAAGTTTTTTTTTAGCTTCCAAAGGTCCATTGAATTGCTCGATGGCACTCGTGATGACATCCTCGAATAATTTTTCGTCAAGTCCGGTCTTCCGCGCCAGTTGGGACGGGGTTTGTAGTATAATAGCCTTAAGCCTTGCTATGTATTCCACCTCAGTGGACTCGATGAACTCTCTTGAAATCAGGGAGTTTCGCTTCTCTTCAAGCTCCATCCGCAGGAGCTCTGTTTTCACTTTTGTGATCTCAGTTTTTGCAGGATTTTCCGCCTGATAAAGTTGCCTGAGCTCCTCCCTCGTTGGCGAATTGCCAGCATTTTGCTCTGCTTTTGCAGGCGACCTATCTGATTTTTTAGCGTTCTCTGTCTTGCTATTGCCGACGACATACATGCGTCCCGGAGATAATACTTTCAGCTCATTGTAAGTGTGGATCATGTGCAGCAAGTATTTGTCGGTGCCGTCGTCGAGCCGATAGGTCTTTATTTTTCCACTGTTGATGTAGCGGGTGAGAACTTTCTGCTGAATGTCAAAAGTTTTGGCGAATTCCTTGATTGAAATCCAGGGACTTTCTTCGTCTTTAAAAAGGCTCATGGAGTCACCCCTCTCGGAAAAATAAGTTGATTAAATATAAATCCGTCTTGCATTTCGCCCCCGGTCGGAGTGTTTTTCAGAGGTGAATGGTCACCCCCCCCATAAAAAAAATCATGCGCGTGACACGGTTTGAGCGTGCTCCGCCCCGTAGGCATCGCGGTCGCCAGGAGAACCTATGCGTCAATTCCTCCAAACCCTTGCAGCTCAAGGCTTTCATTTTTTACGCTCGCCAAAGTTAGAACTCCTGTCCATCAAGGGTTTGCTGTCGAGCTGCTGCGTGTCCTGGTACTAAAGGCTTTGCCGTTTATCGCCATGAAAGCGTGATCAGTTGTAGCCTTCGCTTAACGTGAGTGCCTTGTCAGCCAAGGCTTTCATGCCTCATAAGGATTTCACTTCAGTCTGCTTTTGACTTGACGAATGTTGCGGAACTCTATCTCGTGATTGAGTTTGTCATCAAGAGTTTGTTGTGCATACGTTTTGATGGCGGCCTCGTATTTGAGAAGATAAAGAGCCATGTCGGGCTGATTGGTGAAGAGCTCGCGCAGCGGCAGGCGCCCCTTGCCTCGCCGCATGAGGATGGCCTTGTGCCGGCGTCCGATGACTTTGCCGCCGCTCTGCTTCACCCGCTTCTTCTCCTCCTGAATCTTTCTTTGATTGCCGCCGATGAGCTGGGCCACGAACGCTCCTGGAATCTGCGTGTAACTGTTTCGGCCAAAGAATTTGACGGCCAGCGTTTGATAGCGCCTTTGGGTCCGCTTTTCCTTGTAGTTTTTCGGCACTTTCTCTATGTAGCGGACGCGCGTTCTCGAGCCGGCGAGTGGGATAAAATCCCCCGTTCGCGCATTGATCTCGCCCCTCGGAGCCGGGCTTCCCTTTTTGGGGAGCTTGACTTTCATGCCACGAACAATGGCCCGATAGCCCGTCTTTGTTTCCTTGCCGATCAGTTTTGCAGCAAAGCTCGCCGTCTGATCGGTGGTCTTGAGCGTGACGCGAAAGAGCGCATTTTTAATGTCGGCCTTTTTCAAATCAAAAAGACGGGGCAGAAGGTCGCGCCTCACAGTGATTTCAATCAATGGCCGCCCTTTCAAATAAAATAGCTGAACTCGCAGATGATGCTTCCGGCCTGGAGCTCGGGGCTGCCATCACCTTGACGAATGAGGATTGCATACTTTCCAACATTTCTCGCATCCGACGCCTCCTTGATTCGGCAAAAAAAGCACTGGCCGAGCGCCGTATTTTGACTTGTGAGGACTCCATCGTCGGAAAAAATGGTCTGGGCGAGGGTAGCGTTTCCGCCTCCAAAGTAGGCGCCAATGACAAAGCCACTTCCCGACGCCCAGCGCAGTAGCCGGCCGATGGTTGACTCGAGGGGTTTGGGCAGAGCACCATCACTTAGAATAAACGCCCATTGCCGCGTGGGCCATGTGGGGGCAGTGAAACGCGGCTCCTCAAGATCGAGCGTCAGCGAAACCGTGACGCGCGAGGAATCACTTTGGATAGTCCCTCTCATCTCCTCAAGAGTCTGAACGAGGGGAAAGGCGAATCCTCCCCGCTGCGCCGGCTCGAGTCTGGTCGGCAGGGCACGGCGCTGGGCGATAAGTTTTACGATCGAATCGAGGAGCTGCCGCTGTGATGCCGGATTGAGAGGGGTGGCGCCGCCGGCTGCGTTTTCAATAACGCTCGCAATCTCCTCCTGCACCTGGTTGAGCCAGTCGGCCTGAAGGGTGGTGCCGGGGGCTCCTGTGGCAGGATTTTTGTCGGCCCATCGTCCGTTGAGTGAGCCTGCGCTGTCGATGCGTTTCATTGTGGAAATGTCCCCCAGATGGGCTGCGTTTTCTCTGCATCAATAACAATAAAGAGAATATGGCCCTGCGAAAGATTTTTGAGCTTGTAGAAAATATCCTTGGTCACGGTAAATCCCCGGAGTTCGATCACATGGATGTCCCAGTCGGGCTCAATCGGCTCGCCGGCCGTGAGCTCGCCCGAGCCGCGCGGCACGAGCTCTTTGATCTGGACGTCCTTGCCAGTGATTTCCTTGAGTGATTTCTTGAGATAGTCCATGTTAAAAATCGGAATGCCGGTGAATTTCTCGCGGACTTTTTTCTGCCTTTCGGCTCGTGGTAGAGATTGATTGCCCTGCAGCCCGAGCTCAGCCTCCCAGGTGGCGAGTCTGCTGCGCGAGGTGAGCGGATCGATGGTTGAGAGTAGAACGTCGATCGACGCCGAAACGGAGATGAAGGGCAGTGAGAAAAGTTCGGCCACGGCCTGGGCCGCTGACTCCCTATCCTTTGGCCACGCCGGTCCTGAGGGAAGGTGAGAAAGCAGAAGATCTTCAAATTCGTTAGACATAACTCACCCCGCCGGGGAGAAGATTTTCGCCAAGGGCGAGCGTTTTTGAGCCGAGTTTTTGGGGCGGCGTGATGGAGAGCTCGAACGGATTGCTATCACCCAGAAACTGAAAGATGGTTAGCCGCACGAGATTTTCTGAGAGCGGCGGCGTCTCCTCAAACTGACTGGCACCCTTGGCAAATGCCCGATCAAGGAATAGATTTTTTAGCGTCAGGGTGAGAAGGGCCGCGCTGTCCGCCCCCAGCCTTGTCTGGGTTTTGATCGTCAGACTGATCAGCGTGATTTTGCTTTCGCGGAGATATAAAACCCTTGCTCCCGGCGGGCGTTTTGTTTCCAAAAACGCCTGGATTTCGGCTTCGATCTCAGGGCTGGGCAGCGAGAGGGCGCCGCCCGCCGCCTCGACAAGGCCCGTCCAGCTCACCATGCCTGGCACCGGATAAGCAGGAAAAACACCAGCCTTGATGATCCTTGTTTGGCCGAGCCATTCATAATAGTTTTTTACCGATCCATACTCACTGTTCTGACGCCAGCGGTCGATGACCCGCAGCCGGAGGGATTCTATGGATTCGATGTCGGTGCCGCCGATGATGCCACCCTCTGAGACGGTGCCGCCCGTGACAAATCCGACTGGAGAAAAAAGACTTAGCACTTCTCCTGGCGGAAGGTTTTGCCCGGCGCCGGTGAGGATGCTTTCGATGACGGCCACCCTTTGAGATGTGATGGCTGGATTCACCTGATACTCGCGGCCATCATCGGTGAAAAGCTTTGCTCCCTTTGGGAGAGAGATGGGACTCGGAAAAATCAGGGTGCCGATCGCCCGCTCGGGATCGCGGCGGATGATGCCGCGAATCGCAGCGTGAACGAGCGTGTATTCGGCGTTGGAGGAGGAGGGAAACTGCTGCTTTTGTGCATATTCGAGCTTGAGATCCAGGAGCCTCAGCGACTCTTCGAGGGCTTTTTTGAGGGCGGCCTGATCCGCCTGGGGAATCGGAACATTTCTGAGCGAAAGGTTAAACACGCGGCGGTGCCTCCACATCAATGAGCGAGCCGGCCGCTTCAAAGGAGAGCAGAAGCCGATCTTTTTTTGTGCCAATGGATTTGATTTGCAGAAAGTTCAGGCCAGGGATTTGACTTGTGAGCTGTCGGCAGCGGATTTCGATTTCCCTGAGCGACCTGGGACTGATGACGCCCTGATCGAGGATGTGAGTGATGGAGGTCGGGGCGAACGCGGTGCCGCCGAACTCCGAGGGCCTTGTGAAGAGCGCGACTTCAACCGTCCGCCGTAGATCTTCCGATGCCATATATCGTCCCGCTATGATTTTTAAACAATCTAGCGGGAGTTTTGGGACTTGGCGATAGGGCTAAAATGGCGATACGGCTTGAGAGCGGAAGGATTTTATCATAATTTCTATGACAAAAATAAAACAATCATAGAAACTATGATTGTTTGTGGTATAATTGCTTCATTGATGGGGGGCCAGGGTCAATGGGCGAAAGTGGTGATTACAGCTGGAATGACGAGAAAAATGCCCTGCTCCTGGCAAATCCTGAGCGCGGCAGAAACATCTTTGAGGTCGCCGACGCTATTTTTGACGGTCTTCACGTCGAGTACACTCACCCCGACTACGATGGGCAGAGTCGGGCGATCGGTTTTTGCGATGGGCGTCTTCTGACACTCGCCTATGAGCTGATAAGTGATCCGTTTGAAATTCATTTGATCACCTACTGGCCCGCATCGCGTGAGGAGGGAAGAATTTTTGAAAAGGGGATCAACACATGAATGAACTCGACAAGGAAGCCGAAGCGATGGCACTGAAGGAGGGGCAGCAGGCGCTCAATGTTACGGTGAAATCGGGGCGCCCTAAAAAACCCGATGCTGGTGCGGCAACGATAAAAACCAACCTGGACCTTTCGCCTGAGCTGGTAGTGGATTTGGATCGGCTCGCCGAGTATCTCGGCAGCACACGTCAGGCGTTAATCAAGGGTTTTATCCTCCAGGGTCTTGACCAGCATTTTCGCAGCCGCAACCAGCCCTCCTCCCAGCAGGTCGAGATCTCGACCGGAGCGGGTGGTGGTGAAATAAAAACCTCCCGTGACGGAAGTCTTAAAGTTGTAAAGGAGGTGGTATGAGTGAGCAGCCGATAACAATCACCACCCGGGACATTCTCGAATTTATTAAAAGAAAGTCCTCGGTGGCATCACGCTGCAACGTTTGCGGCGCTTCGGATTGGGTTTTGCAAGATTTGCATGGCATCCCGACGACGGGCAAGGGGGGTGAGGCGCAGCTGGAAAATCTTGCCGGCTATGCGGTGGTCACATGCAATAATTGCGGAAATTCCCGATTTTTCTCGATGAAAACCATCTTGGCGAAGTTGAGCCTCGGCGGCTGAGAGCTGAAAAAATATCAGCGTTTAGATTTTTTCTTCGGTGCTGTTTTGGGCGCCGAATTTTTTTTGCCGGTGCTCGAAGCCGCTGGTTTTGCGGTGGCGCCGGATTTTTTTGGGGCGGCCAATGCACTGCCCTTGGCTTCGATCACCGGCTGGGGTTGTCCGGCGGCTGAGGCACCGATCATGTGGGCCATGGATTTGATCGACCAGGGATAGACCTTGACCATGGCCTGAAGGTAACGGGTCGAACTCTCTGGCGTATTTTGCACCTGAAAGCCTCCCTCCATGGGCATCCAGCCATCTTGGATGGCTTCGTTGACCTGGGAGATGAGATCCGGCATTTTTGCGGCGGTGATGACATTATAGTCCATTTCGGCCCTTCCACTATTGCACCCCAAAGATAACAAATTGACACTGATATTGCACTTGGATACCTTCGAGAAAGCATAAAACAAAAAACATTATCTTATGTTAAATATGGCGCTGCAGGCATGGCTTGTTTCCAGCTGCGGCAACTTCACCACCAGTCCCGAGGTAATCCATCGTGTCACCCTCCGATCTGGCCCCGTCCCCAGGACCAAGTTTTCTTTGCAGTGAAGCAAGTAAAAATGGCGCAGTCATCGAAGCCCTCAGAGACTTCTTCATCGTCGAGCTGCAAAACCCTCACACCAGAAAAACCTATTGGAACGAGATCCGACACTTCGCCGAATGGTGCCAGGGCCAGCAGCTCTCTATTGAAAGAGTCTCGCCCAGGGACATGAGCGCCTATGCCGAGCAGGATAAAAGGCGCACGCGCACGGTCAATACAGGGCTTTCCGCCATCAGAACACTTCTGGATTTTTTGGTCGAACGCGGCCTCATCCCTATCAACCCAGCCACCCGCGTGAAAAATAGAAGACAAACCATCGACGAAGGCGCAACGCCCACCCTCACCCTTCAGCAGATCGCCATGCTCATGGACTCCATCCCCAAACATAAGCTCATCGACCTTCGTGATCGAGCCATCATCGGCACGCTCCACTATACGCTCTGCCGCTCAGGGGCACTTATTTTGCTGGATCGCGGCGATTATTTTCCCCACGGACATCAAAGGCTTCTGCGCCTGCGCGAAAAACGCGGTCACGTTTTCAACGCTCCGGTGCCGCCCGAGCTCGCGCGGATCCTGGGTGAATATCTTGATGCTGCGCTTATTCCGTATGAGTCGGACGCACTGTTTCAATCCTGCAAAAAAGGCGGCAAATTCCTTACCGGCCAGCGCCTGCAAGCCCCCAACCTCAGCGAGATGATCACAAGGCGAGCTCACGCCGCCGGACTTCACGGCTCCATCACCCCGCACGTTTTCAGGGCGACGAGCATCACAGCTTTTTTGGACTCAGGCGGAAGACTTGAGGAGGCCCAGCAATTGGCTAGGCACAAGCATATCTGGACGACCCAGATCTATGACCGAAGAAAGCTGAAGCGGGCGTATGGGGAGATGTGGCGGCTCTCGCTCGAAAGCGGAAAAGGCGATGGCTGATAAAGATGGAAATGGCCTGAAATAAGCAGCTTATTCCAGGCCCCCTGTCACCGCTTCGGAATCCTGATCATCACCGTCCTCTCGTCAATGATCCTCACTCCACCTTTGCAGCGTGGGCAGGATTTTTCGCAAAAAACCTCAAAGCTCATCTTTCCGCAATCCTCACAGGTCGCATAAATCTCAATCTGCTCAATGAATTCGTGAAACATAATGTTTTTCACCTCCAGTATCCAAAGACTATAGGACTTGGGTTTTGGACGGCCACGGACATCGAATGCCGGGCCATGACTTTCTCTCTTGGAATCGAGTGAAAGGGCGCCGCGCGGCGCAAGCATGGGCAAGCAGAGTGGCGCACATCATGCTATTTCACAGATACAAATGAACACAATTCACACACCAAAACGGAGTCACCCATGAACTTTCAAGTCACCCTCGTGCGCAGTTTCAAGGATTTTTTTCAGCTCGTTATGACCACCGCCGCCATCGTCATCGGCTGGCAGTTCGTCGGCAGCAAAGCCGTCTGGATCCTTCAGGTGATCTGGACTGCCATCCTCAAAGCCTTCTGATCACGCGCGATTTGCTCCTGTAAAAAAGCTCGCCGAACGCCCCTATTTCGTGGCAGAATTTATTCCAAATCCCCATGTTTTACAGGACCAAATCACCATGCGACCTCGCGCCCAACAACACGCAATCGATCCCAGGCAAAGAAGGCAGGTCATCTATTTTTTCAAATCCCCGGTCGGAGTTTTTCAAATCCTCCAGAACATAAGGGGCCGCTGGGAGCTCTGGCTTGATGACGAGCGCCACGGTTTTTACGGCAGCCCCATGGCTGCCGCTGATGACGTCCATATGAGGGCCACCGGCGCCCCAGGGTGGGATGGGCGAAGGCTCACCAGCCCCGGCTCGCTCGGTGAGTGGCAGAAAACTTTTCGATAATATGAGGCAGGGCACATGACGAAGATCAGCGATTTTCAAATCCTCACAGGCCGCACCACCGATGAGCTCACGGTGGCCGTCAAGGCCGCTTTAAGTGATGGCTGGGAGCCCCTCGAAGGGGGCTTTCAGGTCGAAGACATCGATCAGACCGCGGCCAATTATGTGATGGCCATGGTCAAGCTTCCTGAAGCCGCCACTCGCAAAACAGCCACTAGAAAAACCAAGACAGTCAGCAAAAAAAAGTCGCGGAAAAAGTGAGATGAGGGGCCCGGAAATTTCCGGGCCTTCCCGCCCCTCTACCGTATTCAATCCCTGTTTTCATTTGATAAAGTAGGACGATTTCAGATTGGATAGAACCTCTTTCAGTTCGTCCAATGATCGGGCTTCAAATGATGGGCCGCCTTTGACCTTGACGGGTTCCATCGACACATGAATGACACTGTCAGCCTTAAATACCAGCGAAATGCTGTGCTCCTTCCAATGCATGGCCAGAGCAAGATCGCCTCCAACATCGGAAATGTCGAGGGGACCGAGCTCCTGAGAGAGAACCCGCAACACCACAGCCATTTTCATGTGTCCATCGCCTTGAGCCTGAACCTTGATCTTCGCCACAAGCTCGGGATAGGCACTTGCAAAGTTATCAATGGTGGCCATCGTCACCTCATCCTTTCCGACGGCAAAGGCGCGACAAATCTTGTCAATACTAGCCGGATCGGGAATGACCTTACCGTCCATCCAGTTATAGAGAGTCTGGCGGGTGATCCCGATGCGTTCCGCCATCTGACTCATATTGAGTGAATTCGATTGAGCGAGCTTTTCCATAAAAACCCGGAGGCTCGGCTGACGTTTTTGAGGATCAGAAACGTAGTCGATCTTTTCATCAAGCCAAGCTGTGTCGGCTTTGGCCTTAGTGGACTGATCTTTCACATAACGCTCGGCCACAGCCTTTGAATCAAAGGTGATGCCATCGACTTCATAGCCCTTCGCCGTTTTTTTAATTCCCATGGTAGTCTCTCCAAGTTCTGCCAATTTCATACCGCAGCTCTTTGGCAATGCTGATGACTTCCTTGAAAGGCGGCAGCTTTTTTCCGCCATAATCCACCACGGAAAACCCGTTTTGGATATTGAGTTTCACCCACCAATCGTTATGGATGACATGACAATGCGGAGGATTGTGATCGTTCGTATAGACCACGATTCGCATGCCGCTGGACTCATAAACGATACCCATTATCCGCCGTCCCCCATGTCTCAGACGGACAATATAGGAGACTTATCGGCGCTGTCAAATATAAATTTTACACATTATTTTGAGTAATAGTAACGGATATTTATGTGGTTTTTCTGGAGTCTAGCCGGCTTTTCTTTTGGGAGTCTGCAAAAGATCGAGGGCTTTGCTCATCCGAACCTTGCGCCGCGAAAGCCCCGCCGCCCCTTTCACCTTGTGCCGGCGCTCGGCCTCACGGTTGGCAAAAACGGTTCCCTCTTTTCCGGTCTTTGGATCGAAAAAGCCAACATAGCCGTCCTTGAGCAGTCCGAAGCTCTTGAGCCTTGATTCCAGCCAGTCATTGGCCTTATAGCGGCCGGGGCCTGGCGCCTCGGATTCCATCGTGAAATAGAGCGGCAGGACAAAATCGCTTACCTCGATCTTTGAGCCGTTACTGTTTTTAATCGTGTAGGATTGAGACTGCACGGCATCGCATGCCTCACGCCAGTGAAACACAAAACGCCCGGCGTTTTCAGGGTGCGGCCCGTACTCATAGGAGCCGATCCAGGGATTGAGCAGGAGCTCGCACAGCTCATGACTCGCCGTCACTGTCCATGGCTCTCCGAGCGATTCACTGATGCTCTGATAGCAAATGCCGTAGGGCATCCCCGAGAGACGCTTGTCGTGAAATCCCAGAGTCCCATCGCTTTTACTTGGCTTATCCTCGATATAGATGATGGCATCCACCCGATCGAGAGATTCCACAAAGTCCTTTGGAAGAGCCGCCGCCGAAGCCTTTATTGACCAGCTTGGACCAAAGTCCTTTCGGGCCTGAGTGTTGAAGGCCCGCACGGCATTTTTGAAATCCTGACTTTTGATTGACGAGCGATTGACGAAGCCCACTTTCAAGTGCATTTCCCCCTATGCGACCAGTGCAATCGTGAAAACCCGACGTTCCCAGCCGGCGCCATACAGCTGATAGTTTCTATCGCCGCGATAGGCGATCAACCGCTGCCGCAGAAAGACCGCCGCCAGATCCAAAGCGTTGGCTTTTTTCACCGCAGCCAAAGTTCGCGGACCGATTTTGCCATCCACCTCCAGTCCGTAGCCGAGCTCATTGAGCGCCCGCTGCAGGAGTTTTGCGGATCCGGTCACACCCTGATTCACTGCAGAGTCGAATATCGGCAGGCGGAGCACCTCAGGCAGACTCTCCGCTTTCGAGGGTTTCCAGTATTTTTCGAGATAAATGGCCTTGGCCCCGGCCTTGGTGAGTTTTCGAATGCCATCAGCGCCCAGCTCCGGGTTGGCTCGGAGGCTGACGCCATACCGCGTCAAACCACCAGGATCGTTCGGATCGTTGGTTATTTTCGAGCCACCCTCAAGCCGCAGGATAGTTTCGACTGCTTCGTCAAATGATGCCATGTGCTGGGGCCTCCACTATAAGAGGCTTGTCGGTTGAACTCATAAATTATTTCAGTGGAATTTTACCCAGAAGCAGTGCGGCCATTTATGACGCGGTTCTTGTATCGTTGAGAGCTTTTGGCAACTTCCCGGCCCTTCTTTGTTTTTGAAGTTGTACAATCAATGTATCTAAATATAAAATCAAAAGCGTACATTTTGCTATCAACTGATTAGATGGGCCGTTATGAAAACAGACTTTAGTCAATGGACTATCAATGATCTTTTGAAATTGTTCCAATCTGATATTAGTCGCCAAACTCTTATCGCGGCCGAAAGAGAGGGCCGAATTCCTCCGGCTACCAGGATGGAAAGAGGAGTCAAAGCAAGAGTCTGGGATCAAGAGGCATTGCCGGGTATAGGCAGACTTTACGGATTTATAAAGCCACCAAAGTCTCAGGTGAGAATCTGCATTTATACCGCCAAAGGCGGAGTCCTGAAAACAACAATTAGCTATACCCTGGCGAGAATTCTTGCATTGCATGGCATTAAAGTTTTGCTAGTTGGTCTGGATTCCCAGGGGTCTGCTACGACCTTAGCTCTGAACCCTCTGGATAATATTGAATCGCTAGATCAAATTCCTACATATAAGAATATTGGTGATCTTTTATTCAACGGAGCAAAGTTAGAAGAAGTAATTGAACATACTTCTCTACCAACGTTGGACGTTATCCCCGAAACGGATTCATTGTCTGACGTCAATAATATTATTGGTAGTGAAGCAGCAATGGGCGCTACTGCTAAAAAAGTACCGGATATACACCGCTACCAATATTTTTCTAGAAAGTTTTTGCCGTTAATTCGTGACTATGAAGTCGTGATATTTGACAACAGCCCTTCCTGGTCTTTTCTGATCGAAAATAGCCTATATGCAAGTGATTATTTGATTGCACCTACAGCATGTGATCCAGGAAGTTATCAGGTACTTGAAAACAATTTGAATGCTGCCTTTGATTTTAGCGATCGAATGGGCAAGCAGTGGCGAAAGACATTTTTGGTGCCTACTCTGCGGGATACTAATAAGCTGAGTTCACAGATTCATGCCAGCTACTTGAATAGGTACCCAGATTTGGTCACTCACAGTTCGATCAGAAGAACAGTGAAAGGAGCCGAGGCCTTCTCGATTGGATGTAGTCCGATTGAGTATGATGTCACGAGTGAGCTGGCGGGCGATTATTTTTCGTTGGTAAAGGAAATTTGGGCTGCAATCTTGAAGGACCAATATGGCGCTCAATCTGAATCTAAGTGATAGAAAATTCCAGCGGCGTCCCAACGCATCTAAACGCGGTCTCGATCTGGAAGCGCCAACTGATCTGTCAATAGAGAGGGAGTTAGGCCTGAGTCTTAAGGAACCTGCAGCAGTTAAGGAGGCAGAACCTGTAGCAGTTAAGGAGCCAGAACCTGTAGCAGTTAAGGAGGCAGAACCTGTAGCAGTTAAGGAGGCAGAACCTGTAGCAGTTAAGGAGGCAGAACCTGTAGCAGTTAAGGAGCCAGAACCTGTAGCAGTTAAGGAGCCAGAACCTGTAGCAGTTAAGGAGCCAGAACCTGTAGCAGTTAAGGAGCCAGAACCTGTAGCAGTTAAGGAGCCAG
>JBGSTF010000328.1:0-4448 GCA_041736645.1 Oligoflexus sp.
CCCATTATCATCCTCAGAGCAAGGGCAAAAATCTCAGCCTAATTAAAAGGTCCCTGCAAAATCCGGGAAAGTTTGGGAGATCACTTTCGCACGAAACGATTATTCGTCTAGCTGATGACTAAAAGTCCTGGCGCGACGCAGGGCGTCATGTGCTCGCTGGACTTTACATTGCTATAAGCATGGCGGGCGGAATTTTCGCCGCGATAGGCGGTCTCTATCTGGGCAGGTTAGTTTAACTTGGTCTTCAGATGCCGCATTGGCTCTGGCCTTGCAGATCCGCAGCGGCATTTTTAGGGTTGGTTATCTTCTCATCTTACTGTAAGCTAGAGGTTCTGTTCGTTTTATTATCAGGACACGAATTTTATGCGATTCAATCCACCATAACCTCACCTTCTTCTCTCTGCTTTTTCAAAGCAGACCACCCTTGCGTCAATCGATGAGGTTGGTCTCCAAAGTATCCCATTGCTATCAATCCAAAAAGGATTCACATCATTATGTTCTTGTCTTCTTCACGCCAGGACTGGCTTGGAAACGTGCGTGCCGATGTTCTTGCAGGCATCGTCGTAGCCCTCGCATTGATTCCTGAAGCTATTGCATTTTCCATAATCGCCGGGGTCGATCCTAAAGTTGGCCTATATGCCTCATTTTGCATTGCTTTTGTCATTTCTTTTGTTGGTGGTCGTCCCGGAATGATTTCCGCAGCGACAGGGGCCATGGCGCTTTTGATGATCACTTTAGTGAAAGAGCATGGTCTCCAATACCTCATGGCAGCGTCGGTCCTTACGGGCATGCTCCAAATTCTCGCGGGCTACTTAAAGCTCGGAAGTCTCATGCGCTTCGTTTCGACTTCCGTCGTTACGGGCTTTGTAAACGCGCTTGCCATCCTCATTTTCATGGCTCAACTGCCCGAACTCACGAATGTCCCATGGCAAGTCTATGCGCTGACCGCGAGTGGTCTTGGCATCATTTACCTCTTCCCTTACGTGAACAAAACAATACCCTCACCATTGGTCTGCATCGTGACAATCACAGGTATTTCCCTTGTGCTTGGTCTCGACGTCAGGACTGTTGGTGATATGGGCTCCCTGCCGAACTCTCTCCCTATCTTTCTGTGGCCGGACGTGCCCTTGAATTTTGAAACCGTGAAAATCATTTTTCCCTATGCTGCGGGCCTGGCCGTAGTTGGTCTTTTGGAATCGATGATGACGGCAACTATTGTTGATGAGCTAACCGACACATCAAGCGATAAAAACCGTGAATGTAAGGGCCAGGGCATAGCAAACGTAGCATCTGGATTTCTTGGAGGTATGGCAGGCTGCGCGATGATCGGTCAGTCCATCATCAACGTGAAGTCTGGGGGGCGGGGAAGGCTCTCCACGCTTGTCGCAGGCGTATTTCTGCTTATTCTCGTCGTTTTTTTAAACAACTGGGTTTCACGCATTCCCATGGCTGCCCTCGTTGCCGTGATGATCATGGTTTCTATTGGAACGTTCTCATGGAGTTCACTCAAAAATCTACGTCGTCATCATCTTTCCAGTTCGATTGTGATGATCTCGACAGTAGTTGTAGTCGTAGCCACGCATAACCTTGCCTACGGAGTTCTCGTAGGGGTACTACTATCAGGGATTTTCTTTGCGAACAAAATAAGCGAGATCATAAAAATCGATTCGGCTTTCGATCAACAGGGAGCCTCGCGAGTCTATCGAATTGAGGGGCAGGTCTTTTTTGCTTCAGCCGAGAAATTCCTTGGGGCACTTGACTTCAAGGAAGTTGTGGAAAATGTCGTCATCGATGTCTCCATGGCTCATTTTTGGGATATTACTGCTGTGGGAGCGCTCGATAGGGCAGTCATCAAGTTTCAGAGGGAAGGTGCTAATGTCAGAGTTTTGGGGCTCAATGAGGCCAGCGCTACACTTGTAGACAAGTTTGGAGTGCATAATAAGCCTGAACTCATTGAAAAATTTATGGCCGGACATTGAAAGGAAAGATATGAAAAAGCAAATTTTTGCCTGTATCGATGATTCGGTTTCTGCTCGGGCAGTCTGTGATTGGACTGCGTGGCTCTCGCTCAGATGGGATTTGCCCGTCACTCTCCTTCATGTACTAGAAAAGCCCGTGCACGCACACGAGAATGACCTCTCTGGAGCAATTGGCTTAGGTTCTCAGGAAGCATTATTGAAGCAAATGACTGAATTGGATGCAGAGCGGAGCAGGCTGGCTCTTGAACACGGCAAACTTCTTCTGGCAGAAGCATCGCAAAACGTAGGCGCAAAAAGCAAGGCGGTGATAAATTTGCTCCAAAAGCACGGAAATCTGGTCGAAACCCTCATCGATTTAGAGCCTGAGATTGAACTTTTAGTGATGGGCCGAAGGGGGGAATCCTCGGATCATCCTGGCTTCCAGTTGGGATCTCATCTCGAAAGCGCCATTCGTGCTACTCATCGACCCGTCCTCGTTTCGCTGCCAGTATTTGAAAATCCGAAGGGAGTAGTTATCGCATACGATGGAAGCGAGGGATCGCAAAAAAGCGTGGAATTTGTTTTGTCGTATGTTCCACTATTCAAAGACATTCCTGTTCACCTGCTGTGGGTCAGCGAATCCAAACCTATAGGTTTGGACCAGGAGAAATCTCGTCTAGAGCTGGCTGGACTTAGCGTAAAGAGCAGCCAAAAGCACGGCGACTTCGATGTCGCTGCTAATGATTATGTTTCAGAGAATTCCATTGGTCTCGTCATTATGGGGGCATACAGGCATTCTGCCTTTCGAAGATTCTTTGTCGGAAGCAACACCACAAAGATGCTTCAGAAAACCAAGGTACCGCTACTTTTAGTGAGATGAATCCCCAGAATCGTGAGATTTTCGAAATTTTTGGAGCTGAAATGAATTCCAAATTTGAGAACATCGATGAATCTATTTACACGCGAAAGGTCAGAGCCATCATAGTAGACGAAAGTGGGCAAACGCTCCTGATTCAGCCGCTGCAATATAAGGACGGCAACTGGACCTTTGTCGGCGGAGGTGTCGAAGATGGTGAAACGGCCCTGCAAGCCGTGATTCGCGAGATTCTGGAAGAGGTGGGCATTGAGAACTTCATCAATGTTAAACAATCTGAAAGTCGGCACCTCTTTAAATTCTCTGCCGACGAAAAGCTAAGACGAGGTTTTGACTATGACGGGCAGTTGGCAGACATATTTCTAGTAGAAGTGGCCAATAACACAAAAGTCACGATCCAGAAAGAAGAGGTCAAAGACTATTGCTGGGTGCCAATCGAAGACGTCCAAAATTTCGTGAAAGTTCCTGCTCAACTGAAAGTCTTTAATGACGCCATCAAGAAGCTTTATCAAAGCGGAAGTTTTTGCTCCGCCACACCCTTTTAAAAGCACCTTGAAGAAAATGCGGTTTTTTCCAGATTAAATAGCCACCTTCATTGAACCTTTCCTTAATTCGTCACAAAACTACCTTGCCATTTCGGGCTATATCCGTGATTACCGCGCTCTATTAGTGAAGAGGACTTTGAAGTGCCGCTGAAGCGGACTTAGAAATCTGACACGTGTGCTAGGGATATTGGCGCTAGCCTAAACTCTGTCACCAACCCGTTCAATACTTGCGATTTTAACAGTCCCAAAAGTCCATCACCAATTCCGTAAATGGATGTGACAGCCGAGGATTCATCACGGACAATGTTCGACAACGAAGGAAGCGAGGATTTTCACGAGCCGCAAAATAGCTTCTGCGGCGCTGCGGGCGATCACGGCAGATAGATCGCCTTGGCGTTGACGAATTCCTTGATACCAAAGCCGCCATGCTCACGGCCGAATCCAGAATTCTTGACGCCGCCGAACGGCATGTTGGGGTCGGCCGTGCCAAAAGAGTTGATGCGGACCATACCCGTGTCGAAGTAGTCGCGTGCGAGCCGGAAAGCAATGTCCTCATCTTCAGTGAAGATCCCTCCGCCAAGACCATAACGACTATCGTTGGCGATTCGCATCGCATCGGCGTCATCATTGGCCTTGATGATCGATGCAATTGGTCCGAACAGCTCGTCGTCATAGGCTGGTGTCCCTGGCTGGCAGTCAGCCAGAACAGTAGCTGGAAAGTAATAGCCGACGCCCTCGCTGGGGACGCCACCACAAAGTAGCGTGGCGCCACCGTCGATGCTCTTGGCGACCTGACCGGACAAGGTGTCGAACTGTTCCTTACTCGAAACCGGACCCAGCTGCGTGTCCTCGTCCATCGGCTCGCCCATCGTGATGGCCTTCATTTGTTCGACGAAGGCACTGACGAAGGCGTCGTAAACCGCAGCCGTGACGACGAATCGCTTAGCAGAAACGCAGGTTTCACCGTTGTTATAGATGCGCCCTTGCACGCAGGTCTTCACAGCCAGTTCAACGTCGGCGTCCTCGAGCACCAGGTAGGCGTCGTTTGATCCCAGCTCGAGCACCGATTTC
>JBGSTF010000346.1:0-9710 GCA_041736645.1 Oligoflexus sp.
GTGAAGAGGCCAAGGCAACCCTCGATCGCCGCCTCGGCTTTTACTTGGCAGGATGCCCCATCGGAGATCTGCTCCAGGTTGATCAGGCCTTCGATCAAATAGCTGATTCCTTCACCGTCATTGACAGGAATGCCTTTCCCCACGCGGAATTCACAGCTCCAGGCTCCGGCCGGATCAGCGGTAAAAGTCAAGCGGGGCTCGCCGGCCTGAGCGGGCACAACCAATCGGGCCATGGGGAAGTACTTGCCGAATGCGACTCCGAAGGGCAAACGGGTATCATTCAATTGCCCTTCATTCGGCGCTTCACTAGGTATGCGAAAGGTCGGAGCCACTTGAAAACCGGCCTTTCCATCCTGGGGTATTGGTGTCAGATCATCCACCGGATCGTTGCATGGAGCAGGGTCGGCACAGGGAATGGGTTCCGCTTTGGAACCTGACTTTTTCTGACAGGCAAGCCCAAGCATAACAAACAAAACAAGCTTTGCACGAGACGACAGGAGGAGGTTCATCGGGAGATCCTTATGAGCAGAAGTGCACTCAGCCAGGCCCGTTGCCGGCTGCGCTGGCCAATGCAGCAAATAGGCCGCTCATAAGTTATTGTTACTCTTCATGTATTTTAAAAAATCTTGTCGGGACGCGGCCTGTCTGTTCAAGGCTGCGACAGCGAGTAAAGACATCCCTTAGGACGTTTCGCCTTCTTAAAGCCCCGTTCAATCCGCTGGTTAATATATCCATCCAAGGATTGGTAGAAGATGCCTCTGAGGCAGCCATCCAAGTCAGCAGGTATTATCAGTAGGTGCTTCTGCTTGGAATGCGGATGTCTTCGCTGACGATCCTCTATGGCGTTTCGGTTCAGTCCGATGACTTGTTCCGAACTCAAGGTAACGAGTAGCTGGTCGGATTTCATTTTGAAAGCTTGTACCATGCCTGAAGTTTCTTGAATTTGAGTCGGCAGCTTCCATGAATCCTCAAATAAAAATCTATAAGATATTAAATTCACAGGGGAACATTTTATTTTCCAATGAAAAAGGCGAATATGGCGGGCATCGTCGACTCAAAATCTACGGGCAATTGAATTGCCCAAGCGCTCTACGCTGGATCAGCAAAGGTTATTATGTAAAGCACAGGGTATTTTCTCTTTCGTAAATGACTCCCTGGCGGATAAAATTCCTTGCTCGAATCAAAGCTGCTTATGCTGACGACTTTTTGAGGACCTTTTTTAATCCACTCTCTGGCCGTCGAGAGCGGTATCGCGAGATCAGGAAATAAGTTTGGATCGCCAGTCTCGGCAATCATATTTTTTATTCTGTGATCGTAACGACGATAGCGTGATGACATGAGATTTCCGAATGTGGCATTTTCTTTATGCTAGCGGGTATTCGGAATTTTGGGGAGATAGCGAATGTTCGTAGGTTTTTTGTTATAATGTCCGGATTCAGCGCACTGCGCAATCCCTGATTTTCTTGATGCACACCATTTAAAATCGCCAGACATACAGAATTTGAAAGTAAAAAAGTCAAAAATATTGCACGGGCTGGTCACAGAGTTTAAGCTGTCCACATAAATCCCCAACACAGTTTAATAGTCGAAGGTTTCCCCTATGCAAAAGTGGGGAGTCCATCCCAAAAATCAGGTCCCGGGCAAATTTGTCATCGAGTTCCAAAAACGAAGGTTTTCGGGAAGGCTTTCTTGCAGGATGTCTACCTGTATGGGTAGACATTACGTTGTCAAATTCACAATGTAAACCAAACCGTAAAAATCTCATCCGCGAGCCGTCGAGGCCCTAAGGAAAACTCTGCTCAGATTTCAGAATTCAATCGCACAGTTCGCAAGGTCGAGCAACTGCAAACCGCTCCCATTTCTGATAGGAGCCGACGTTGGCAAAGCCAAACGTCAACTGCTCCTAATTGAGTTTCTTTTTACTTTCCGGCTCTCTTTTTTCACGCGGATTCCGGCCAGGACAGGAGAATTTTGAGTCCTTCTGCTTCATTGGGCACGATCGATGCACGACCTCCCAATTGGGTAGCGATTGATCGAATAGCACCCATTCCCACTCCTCGTCCACTGGTCATGGACGTCGTACTGCTGGAAGATACTCCATCTGCAAAGAGCACATCAATTTTGCTTTGACCTGGTTTGGGAATGAAACCTGCTTTTTTAATTATTTTTTCCAGTCGATCGGGATCAAGTCCGGCGCCGCTGTCAGCGATGCTGAAACAAATCCAGCCACCTTCCCGCCAGGCGTTGACAGACAATCGGACACACGTTTCAAGAGATTCATTGCGCAAAAGGGGAAAGGAATAGCCGTGATCGATGGCATTGGCAAAACCATGCATAAGGGAATCCCGGAAATATTCAAGATCCCTGGCATTCCAATCCAGAACAGCATCCGCTACTTTGATGGTGCCCAGCTGTAATTTCAAACGCTGAGTATGCTCGATGAGTGCAGGAATCAAACTATCGACCGTTTGAGACAGATTTTCAAAGAGTGACTGACTTGCACCCGCAGCAGTGTACTCAAAAGTTTCCGCTAAAGTCTGGTCATAAAGTTGAAAAATGTCCTGAAGGTGATTCTGCATATTTTGCAGGGTGGAATCGGTCAAAATACCGGTCTTTTTTTGTTCTATGATCCCGGTCTCTGTCATGTGCACGAAATTAGCCAGAGTTGTCAGTCCAAGGGTTCGAGCCACTCCTTTCATCGTGTGTATCTGTTGCAGGCAAGTGTCTGCATCCGATATTTTTAGATTTTCAATTCTGCTTGCATTGAAATGGACGAATTGAGCAACCTGAGGCAATTTACTGCGCGCAAGCTCAGCGATGATGCATAAATGCTCGCTGTGTTTTTGATTGGATAATTCAGTTTCATTTTGATGAATATGCTCGTCGGTATCGTCCTGAATCAGGATGGCAAAGCCAATTATAATTTCATCTTTGAGCAATGGCTGCCAGTTGATTCTGAAATAGAGAATTTTGCTGTCAATATTAAATTGCATGAGAGAAGGGATAACATGGGCGTTGACTTCGAAATTGAAAACCTCCTCATTCATACTCATCATGATGGCTTGCTCGATCTGGTGAATAGAGTCCAGGCTTAATTTAACATCCCGGAAGAGCCAGTTAAAAACATTCTCACCGATCATGGAATCCTCTGTTCGTTCGAATTTCTTCAGCGTGTGCTTCGAAAAAAGAGGGGTGATTCTTCCTTCCTGATCAATAACGATAAGACCCTGTTCCATGGTGTCGAGTATCTTCTGCAGTTTACTCTGTTCAATTTTCTTCTTATCGCTGAGTTGTTCTAATTGCTCTTCTTTTTTATGATTTGATATAAAAAAGAAACCTATGATGGCGGTCATGATGCCCATAGATATGCATAACTGGATAATTTCCGCAACTGCTTTGGACAGACTGCGATCGCTCAAAGGAGGAAGAATATGTTCGAGGCGTAAAAAACCAATCATCAGGAAGAGAAAGACCGAAAGGATCAAAAAGCTGAAGATCATCTTTCTTTCTTTTGGCGTAAATAGAACCAAAGGCAAACAGGCCAGAGCATAGAAGTAAAAGCTGATTTCGGCTTCTTTGGCTCGCTGCCAGCTATTATAAAAAATCACAGAATTCAGGAACAGCACAAGAAATATACGCCCTGAATTCTGCAATTTGAAAATATGCATCAATGGAACTAATGTTATGATGAGAATCTCAATCAGTAGATTATTTCTTGTTTCTACCCAATTAAACAAAGTTTGAATTGCGATGATCAGAAGTGCATTGAATACGGCCACCAGAACGATGAGATTTGTTGCGAAAATATGCTGATTGAGTTCAGAATGCTGGCTTTGCATCCCCAGCTGTAGAAATTTTCGAGCGAATTTAAGCACCAATAAGCTCCTTTAAGCCAGGGATTTGACCAGTTGTTTCCTGCGCAATGGGAATGCTCAGGAAAATTTCAATCCAATGCCTGTCTTGATCGGTTGTGAATTGCGCTGTCGCATTCCTGGATTCGACCAGTTGTTCCAGAATAATTCTATTTTGACCTAGGGTGGCAGCCTTTGGAATTTTAAAAGTAAGCGAAACCTTTTTACCTTCCTGCAAACAGATGCACTGATAGTCGACCCCCGCCCCTTCTACCACCATTGCTGCTGGTTTGGGATCATTAAGGCTGAAAGCGAAAGAATTCTGTAAAAATTCAAGAATGAGATCAAGTTGCCAGCTCTGCCAATGATGGAAATTGCTTTCGATGCTCACCGAAGCTAGTTGTTGATGAGTTGAATCCATATACTTTTCCAGCAGAGGAAAAACCGGCCGCAGGCAATCGGACAAATTATTCAGTTCTGAATTTTTGTACATATTTCGATTGGGCTGGGACAAAATATTATACAGTATTCTTTGGTAGTCAGAGACCAAAATATCTAGTTCTTTAGCCATTTCCGCTAGATCGACGGGTTTTCCATCTTCGTTTTGTTTGGCTATTTGCCGATCATGTCTGCTGATTAAATTTCTCAGGGACTGCAAATGCTGAATACTGCTGTTACCTTCCAGGTCTTGGCAAGTCTTTAAGAACTGCTGGGAATCGGCCAATTCCACTTTGAGGCAGGCCTTTTTCAGCTGTTCCAGTATGGATTCTATTCCCTTGCGCTCAGAATGCACAATCTCTTCAATGAGGGTTAATTCCCATCGCTGCTTCGCTTGCAATTCCCGTTTTTGTTCTTCCAAATAGAGATATTGACTATCATCACGGAGAATAAGCAATAAGCCGATAACGCTGCGATCCTGGACAATCGGCTGCCATTTAGCTCTGGTGATTTTTTTTACACCATCGATATTTAGAATCAAATCTGTGATCAGTAAGGAACGATGCTGTTCGAAATTTTCAAGGCTCCCGCCCAGGATATTTTTCAGAGTCATATCCATTTTATCTAGATTTTCCACCTCTTCGATGACGTAACCTCTGATGAGTCGAGCTATTGCCTGGCCTGTGATTTGGTTTTTGTCAAGATTGAACAGAGTTTTGGTAAAATGGGAAAATTGCGGAAGAATTAAACCATGAGTATCAATCATGAGAATGGCTTCTTCCACCGAATCCATGACAGACTGGGTTTTCTTCTTCTCCTGGCTTATTTTTTCATAGGACAACCTTAATTTCTTCTCGCTTTGAATATTGACGAACCAGAAGTAGAGGGTTAATCCCAGCGTAGAAAAAATTGAAAGGGCATTGACCAGAAAAGTGAGCGGTAACCCTGCAGGATTTACAATGTTCGGTTCTGTCATGATGGACAAGATGCGGGCCAATTTAATTGCACATGGAATCAGGATGGAAAGGACCAGAGCGAGGCTGATGGGCCATTTTTCTTGAGCCCGAAATACAAGGAATGGTATAGCGATGGCAGCAAAGAAATAGCCGATGACATCTAAAATATGATTAGCGACGATGGTCGAAGCTAATAACCCGGCAATGATTCCATAGACCAATAGAATTCGTGATAAGAAAAAGTGCTTTGTGTAATTAAGATAGAGGGTTAAAGACTGAGTGAGCAGATTGAAAAAACAAACAATAGATACAAAGCCGTTAGCAATTTTTGCAAAATAAAAGATGCAAAAAAGGGAATTTAGAACAGCGATGATAGCGACGAAGTTTGATAATTGAACTTTCTTGTCCAGGATGCGATTTTGTGTTGGCAGACCCAGAGTCGTCAGCTTTTTCCAAATTTGAAGCGAATTGATCATGAATTTCGCCCCCCCCCAAGGGACCTACGAGGAGACAGGATGGATCGAACCATGGATAGGAAAATTGATCCGGTAATTTTCAATTTTCCACTTTTGCCGCAGTAGCCATTATAACACAGCATACCGCTTTTATGAGCTTATTCGGCGTCTTATTTTACCATAAGGTCGCCACTTTTACGCCGCAAACTTTATTTTAATGCAATATAAACAGTAGGTTATAAAACTATGCCAGCAAGGAGCCCGCCTTGCTAGGCAAAGCTCTCATAAACATATTCCCTTCCGGAGGACTTTGCCCCCTTGGGCGGCCCTGTCGGTAGATTTAGATGCCCAAGGATCTCTTGGATAGGTTCCTTGCGGATGATCGCAGCAATCACCCTCACATGCCTTCCGCAGTGAGGGCAAACCGTCAAGTCGATCCCAAATGTCCTCTTCAAAAGCTCGGCCCACGGAATATACCTGGACAGCTTCTCAGCTTCCTCCTCCGGATCACTGCTTGGCAATTTCTCTAAAGAAACTCCCTGGCTCGGCTTTTTTTTCCGAAGACCCAGTATCGACTCCGGGACCGGGAACGATCAGTGGCCTGAGTTTACTGTGCGATGAAAGGCATCCATAATAGACAACCAGCACAAGATGGACAAAAGCCACGGCATTTGCAACTAAATGGTACAATCATCGAATGGATGCAATCGTCACATTTCAGTCGGACAAATCCTTCAGACAAAATACCGCAGCTCAAAAACTTGTCAAACTCGCGTCTTATAAAATCCGGCAAAACTTTTCCATCGGGATTCCCGGCAATCAAATCGAAAAAGATCTGGGTATGCTCGTCCACGACTCGGTGTAGGATCGTATGTTCAGGCTCATGTCTTTTGTATTCTGCATAGATTTCTGCCATAGCCCTGGAGGAAATATTCGTTCGAGAAAAAAAATTGACAATGACATCTTCAAATCTTCAAAGACATCCCCATGGATTCATGGGCCAATGATTTTCCCTCATCGTCTTCAAAAACAAAAAAACCCAAACAGCTCACGCCATTCGGGGTCTTTTTTATAAGCTTTGCTATCAGGCCAACCGAAAACTGAATCCCAATAAAACCCAATAAAATCAAAAACTTATTTGGAGTAAAATTCAACAACCTGACCGATATCAATCGGGAAAGGAACCGAATCACGCGTTGGAAGGCTAATGACGGTTGCGTCTTTAGCGGCTTCATCGAAGCCAATCCACTCGGGGCGGATCAGAGCCAATTGCTCCAAGCTTCCTTGAACGTGGGTGAACTTCGTGGCTTTCTCAACGAGGCCCACTTTGTGGCCTTTTTTCATCAAGAAAGAAGGCTTGTTCACGCGTTTGCCATCAACTTTGATGTGGCCGTGAACGATGAGCTGACGTGCAGCAGGAATCGTCGAAGCGAAACCAGCACGGAAGACGAAGTTGTCCAGGCGACGCTCAAGGAACTGAAGGAGATTTTCGCCGGGGTTTCCTTTCATCTGGAAACTCATGTCTACGAAACGGCGGAGTTGTTTTTCGCCGAGACCGTAGTTAAAACGAAGCTTTTGCTTTTCACGCAGCTGGGTCCCGTAAACGCTCACTTTTTTACGGTGACGACCTTGGTGCATACCGGGTGGGTAAGCTTTGCGCTCATCCCATTTTTTACGGGAGAGACCGGGCAATTGAACGCCCAAAGAGCGCATGATTTTTAAACGGGGGCCTTTGAATCGAGCCATTCTAACCTCATAGAGAGCATCGGTTTCTCGTCAACGGTGGCGAGATTTACACGATTCCCCGGCTCTAATCAATGAAAATATAGGGTTGGCAGGCCGCAAAGGCCTGAAAAATTCGCTTAGAACGAATCCAATCGATCCCAGTGGACTTTTGCGCGCCCATATGGCGCCACAAAACTCCAGAGAACGCCCGATCATTCCACAAAAACGCTCCGCTGGTCCAACAATTCTTCAGCTAAGGTGTCTTGATCCGCACATTTGGCAGGAAAGAGGCTTAGGTCCTCCATAACCTTCTCCAGGACCCGAGTGCCGGCGCCAAGGGCTATTTGCTGGTCCCCACGGAAACTCGGCACTAACCATTCCTGAATGGACAGATGGCTCGCCGGGCCGTGCAGATCCTGAAGCTTTTCCAGTTGCTGCCCTAGTCGCACTGTTTCCTGGCGCCAAAGTCCACCGATCACGACGCGATCCAATTGCAGCAGCGCTTGGGTATTATACAAAGTCATCGCCAAGGGAGCAGCCGCCCGATCCAAGATTTGTTCAGCGACCGAGTTACCGGCAATGGCTGCGGCAAAGATATCGGCGACACTCGTTAGACCGTCCTTAGGTAAAAATTCTCGAGCTGCTTCTACCAAATGATTGCCGCTTGCCAACTGATCCAAGCTACGAGTCGATAATAAGTTACTGGCGCAGGCTGATGACACCAAGAGTTTGCCCAAATGTCCCGACACACCAAAGCTTTGTTCCTGACGATTGTCCCGCGTCATCAAACCAAAACTCAGAGTTTCATCCAATTCAAAGTACCCGAGGTGACGAGGCTGGGAATCTACATTCCACCAAAGTTCAGCAAGGGCTCCAAAATTTGCATCGCTCTCACGATAAACAGGAATATTCACAAGCGACTTGAGCTTGGCTTCCCATTCGGCAAAATCCAAATCCTCCGCTGTGCCCCTTGGCTGCTGAGGACAAGCAAAGGCCAGACCCACCAAGGGTGTACCGACCTTGAGAGCCTGAGCAGCTGTATCATCAATAATTCGATTCAGCAGATCGAAGGCAGCATCGGGCGAGGCAAAGACCGCACAAGGCTGGACAAACCAACGACGCATCACCCCATTGAGGTTCATCGTCATAGCCGCAATCGAATGCGCACTGATATGAAGACCAAGGATGGAAAAAGCATCCTCTTGAAAGGCCAGCATCATGGGGCGACGTCCGCCATTAGAAGGACCTATTCCCAGCTCCTTAACGAGGCCCCGATCCATAAGTTCCGATACAATAGCCGACACCGTGGAACGGCTCATTCCCGTCATCCGGGAAATATCAGCTCGAGATATCCGATGATGTTTCCAGATGAGTTTAAGAAGAATACTGCAGTTCATTGCCCGCATGTGGGAGGCATCAACAGTTTCCATGGCGTCGCTCCTTTGGATCCCCGCAAAGCTCTGAAACCCCTAACAATTGCCGCATACAGGGTATTTCAAATGCATTACCTCAAAAAGACTACACCTTGTAAACCAGCTCAGAAGGCTTTACAAGTCAATAATGACACAGTCCAAAAGGGCTATAAACTCGGGATCTTCGCTCGGAGGGGAAGGACTTGAAGTACTAAAGCAAAAGACGAGTGAGAGCCCGTCAGGCCCGACACTCAGCAAGATTCATTCATTTAAAAAGGGAATAGAAAGAGCTACAGGATCGGAGAGTCCGGATGAGCAAGACACTGCGGACTTTGCTTCAGCCCTTACTCGGCGGCGGTCAGTTCCTTGGCAATCGTTTCAACATCTTCTTTCAAGTCCGGCCTTGAGCGTACCAATCGCTCGGCAAAGGGTTGTAACACCCCGTCCACCCAAGCAAACTCGAGGAGTTCTGCTAAATCGATGCGACGAACTTTGCCAACTGTCTTATGCATCCGGCCGATAAGCTTGCGAAACGCTTGCTCGCTAAATGCTTCCGATGTTTCGATGCTTGGGTTCTCTGTACTTACTTGTTGTGTTGTCATAGTTCCCCACTCCAGTCAGCCATTAGGCGGCCAGGGGCCATACCTTATTCAAAAACCTCAGCTTTTCCAGCTGGCATCTATATTCACAAGACCGAGCGAAGACAAGCGAAAAATTGCACTGCTCAAAGTCAGGTCAAGCATTTTTTTCACAGAGATCATCACGGCTAAGGGAGTTTAGTCCGATTGAAGGAGATAAAAGCTCAAGAAGGGGGGCTGCGCAGCTGCGATGGGGAAGTGAGAAAAGGAGAGGATCGTGTCTTCACTTGCATCC
>JBGSTF010000007.1:0-8698 GCA_041736645.1 Oligoflexus sp.
CCGGCGACGAAGCCACAGGTCCCAAGCCTTTCACTGTTATGGTCCGTGGCCGGATTCCGGGTGGCCGCCTCAGTGCCGATCAATGGCTGGCTTGGGATACCATCGCCGAATGCTATGCGATTTCCGGACTGCGGATCACCACGCGCCAGAGTTTGCAGATTCATGGTGTTCTCAAACACAATGTGAAACAAACTCTCAAGGACATTCATGAAGCCTTGAGTTCAACAACAGGAGCGTGCGGCGATGTGGTGCGAAACGTTGCCCAGTCGGTCAATCCCTGGGGCGATGTTCGTTTGCAGCAGCTTGATGCTCCAGCCGATTTGCTGTCCAAACACTTCGAAGTAACATCAAATGCCTACTTTGAAATTTTCCTGGACGGTGAGCCTGTCATCGAAGAAAAGCTCGATCCCATCTATGGCAACGCCTATTTGCCACGAAAATTAAAAATCGGCATCACCGAAGTTGGCAACAACTCGATCGATATCTATACCCAAGACCTTGGTCTAGCAGCCACCTTCGACCAGCAGGATCGTTTGGAAGGTTACTTTGTCTTGGTCGGCGGCGGCATGGGCATGTCCCACAGCGATAGCGAAACCCATCCGCGATTGGCCGATCTTTTGGGCTGGATTCCCGCTGAAGCCTTGATTCCAGTGGCCGAAGCCGTGATCACAACGCAGCGCGACTATGGCAATCGCGAGAATAGAACCTTTGCCCGCCTTAAGTATCTGCTCGATAGTCGGGGATTGCCTTGGTTTAAAGCCGAAGTCAGCGCTAGGGCCAAAGTCATTTTTGAGGATCGCCCCCTCCCACCCTGGAAAACACCCCATCATTTAGGATGGATTGAAAGTCGCGATGGGACCTTGGCCCTCGGCTTTCATACTCTCTCGGGACGTCTGATCGATGGCGAAAAACCTTTGAAATCAGCCCTTCGACATGTGATCAGTCAGTATCATTTGGATGTTCAGTTAACGGCCGAGCAGGATATCATTTTACTTGGTATTCAGCAGGAGCATAAACCAGAGATTGAAGCCTATCTCGAAGGCCAAGGGCTTAATCCCCTGAGCCCACGCAAACTCTATGACAGAGCGATGACCTGCGTATCCTTGCCCACCTGCGTGAAAGCTTTGGCCGAGGCCGAACGCGCCGGTCCTAGTATTTTTTCTCAGCTGCAGGACATCCTGGATCGTTATGATCTGAACGATAGAGCTCCTGTCGTCCGCATCACCGGTTGCCCCAATGGTTGCGCTCGACCTTTCTCTGCGGAAATCGGTTTAGTAGGTCAACTGCCTGGACACTATGCCTTGTTCCTCGGCGGTGAACCCGAAGGCCAACGTTTGGCCTCCAAGGTAAAGGACAAAGTTAAAACCGAAGAGTTACCGCAGGTCTTTGACAGGCTGCTTGGCCTTTGGAAAGTCGAAGGATCGCCAGAAGAACTGCTCGGTGATTTCGTCCAAAGATACGGCTTGGAACGCTTGGGAGGATGGCTATGAATTTAACCTTGGATATTCTTGAGATCGGTTCGCCCGAGGAATGGAATCAACGCTACCGCAGCTTGCCAGCCATTGACATCATTCAGCAAGCTGTTCGCTGGTTTCATCCACAATTGACTCTGGCCAGTAGCTTTGGACCTGAAGATTTAGTGCTCATGCATCTGACCCTAAATTTGAAGCGAAAGCCGGATATCTTCGTCCTTGATACGGGTCGCCTCAATCCAGAAACCTACGACCTGATCGAGCTTTGGCGTCTGCGCTATGATTTGCAGTTTCACTTCTATTATCCAGATCCCACGCATCTGGAACCTTTCGTGGCGGCTCACGGACCGAATGCTTTCTATGAAAGTGCTGCAAGGCGTAAGCAATGCTGCCAGATTCGCAAAGTAGCTCCCTTGCAAAGAGCCTTGACCGGGCGAAAAGCTTGGCTGACCGGACTCAGACGCGAGCAATCGCAAGGACGCTCTGACGTCGAACTCTTTAGTCTAGACGATCGAGGTCTGGTCAAAATAAGTCCACTGGCGCATTGGTCACGCGAGGACGTATGGAACTATATCAAGGAGCATCAATTGCCCTACAATCCTTTGCACGACAAAGGCTTTGCCAGCATAGGCTGCGCTCCATGCACCAGGGCTATTGAAGCTCATGAACACGAACGCGCGGGTCGTTGGTGGTGGGAAGAACAAAGCCAAAAAGAATGCGGCTTGCATGCCGCCCAAGCCAAGGAGAATTCCAATGCCTCATCATCCCTTTGACAATACCTATCTGAATGATTTGGAAGCCGAGAGTATTGAAGTGTTTCGGGAGGTAGTAGCCAATTTCGAACGACCGGCCATGCTCTATTCGGTAGGCAAGGATTCTTCGGTGCTTCTGCACTTGGCACTGAAGGCTTTTGCTCCCGGCAAGATTCCGTTTCCTTTAATTCACGTCGACACCGGCTTCAAATTCAAGGAAATGTATCAGTTTCGTGATGATATCGCTCGTCGCTATGGTCTTGAACTTATCGTGCATAGCAACGAAGCGGCGATTGCCAACGGCACCAATCCCTTTAGCCTTGGCACCAGGGCTTGCTGCGCTCTACTCAAAACCGAAGCCCTCCTGCAGGTACTCAAACGCTATGAGGTCGATGCGGCCTTGGGCGGCGCCCGGCGAGATGAAGAGCGGTCGCGGGCCAAAGAGCGCATTTTTTCTTTCCGTGATCGACATGGCCAATGGGATCCTAAAAACCAGCGCCCTGAGCTCTGGCATCTCTATAACAGCAAAGTCCATGAAGGCGAGAACATGCGAGTCTTCCCTTTATCCAACTGGACCGAGTTTGATATCTGGCAGTACATCAAGCGCGAGGGCATCGACATCGTCCCCCTGTATTTTGCCCATGAGAGGCGAGTCATTGACAAAGGGCTCAGTCTGATCCCTGTCGACAAGGGCGACCCACGCTGGAACAGTCCCGACGCTCGCACCATCCTCTGTCGTTTTCGGAGCCTAGGCTGCAGTCCCTGCACAGGCGCCGTGCGTTCTACAGCCAGCAGCTTGGATGAAATTATCGAGGAGCTTTTTGCAAGCAAAAGCTCCGAACGTGCCACGCGCGTCATCGACCACGATCAGGACGCGTCCATGGAACTAAAAAAGAGAGAGGGATACTTCTAATGACACAGACATCCACCCGAAATCTGCTGCGGATCACCACGGCTGGCAGCGTGGACGATGGTAAATCGACTCTTATAGGTCGTCTGCTCTATGAAGCCAAAGCGGTCTTTGACGATCAACTGGCAGCCATCGAAAATGGCAAAAGAATTCATGGGGAACTCGATCTGTCCCTGCTCACGGATGGACTCAAGTCTGAACGTGAACAGGGCATCACCATCGACGTGGCTTATAAATACTTCTCCAGTAGCAAGAGAAAATATATTCTGGCCGACGCCCCTGGTCATGTGCAGTACACGCGGAATATGGTGACCGCAGCCTCGCTCGCTGATGTGGCGATTATTCTGGTGGATGCGGCGCAAGGTATTTTGGAACAGACCCGCCGACACGCCTACTTAGCCCATCTTTTGGGTGTGCGGCACTTGGTTTTAGCCATCAATAAAATCGACCTCATCAACTATGATGCCCAGAAAATTCAAGCGATTGAGCACGAGTTCCGCGCTTTGCAATGGCTCAAACCCGAACAGTCCCTTCAGGTCATTCCCGTCAGTGCTCTGCGTGGCGATAATATCAGCATACGCAGTGAACGTACGCCCTGGTATCACGGCCCCGTTTTGCTCGATGCCTTGGACTCCTTGCCGGCTCGCAAAGAAGTGGAGCAAGACTTTCGCTTACCCATCCAATTGATTCTTCGCGACAGCGATGGACAACGTCTGGCAGCAGGAACCATCGCTCAAGGCCAAGTCAAAGTCGGCGACTCCGTACGAATTTTACCCTCGGGTCAGGAAAGTCATGTCACCGAGATCTTTATTTCCGGAGCTAAGGGCCAAGCAGCCGTCTCGGGTGATGCAGTCGCCATTGCCTTGGCCGATGAACGCGATTTGGAACGTGGCAGCCTTTTAGTCCCACTCGAGACGCAACCCACGCCCACTCGCAACTGGCAAGCCCAGCTGGTGTGGTTTGATGAAGAGCCGTTCCGCGCCGATGAACGCTATATTCTGAGGCTCGGCACACAAACAGCTCGGGCTCAGGTTACCAAACTTCTCCATCGTTTTGATCTTGAGGAGTTGGCACCAAAACCCACTGAACACCTGACCCTGAACGATATCGCCAGCGTCGAAGTGGAAAGTTCCAGACCCCTCTATGCCGTTGCCTATGAGGATTCACACGTCCTGGGAGCTTTTATTTTAATCGATCCACGCAGCTATCGAACCGTTGCCGCTGGAATGATTGATCGGCCATTGACCGGCCATGGCCTTCGACCCGATCGTTTGCATCTCGCTGCATCTTCTGACCCTATCTGGAACGACCATGCGGGAGAAACCGGCTGGCTTTATTTGCCTCAGGATTTCCTGCATAGAAACAGTCTGGAGATCCAGCAAGCTTCGATCGAAACTCTGCTGGATTTAGGCTGGAATATTGTAGTTGAAGAGGGAGCCAAGGCTCAACTGCTCCGCAAGAGGTTGGCAAGCCGGGGCATTGGAGTCTATGAAGACGGACTCGGAATCTAGTGGTTCCTGGTTATCCGAGATCTCAGATGTATCTTTGGCTGATCCATGGCAGTTGAATGCTGCAAGTCTTAGGTGAGCTCAGGTTCCCCATGGAATCAACGAAAGCATCTGGAAACACCAATCGGGAAACGGTATAAAGGGATGCTGAGATCCCGATTGATACGCAGGAGAAGAAGTATGGCCAGTCAAAGAAATCTCAACGAACGACTCCGCGAGCACAAGTTGGAGCATTCGGTCCTTTGCCAATTTCAAGAAGATATTCACCGCTTGGTGCGTCTGGTCACTGCGGGTTTGCTTTTTGAACTCGAGCAAGAAAGTTTTTTTCAGGCTCAGGTGCAGCCGCTCATAGGTAAACTGATCAACTATCTGCGGCAGACCTATGGTCAAGACCACCCACTTTTGAAGCAGGTGGATGTCCCAAGCCTTGTAGCCGATATTTGCGCTACCGAAGCTCTCGTTCGTTCCGATATCGAAGCGGCTCTTAACAATGATCCGGCGACCGATGACGCTTTGGAGGTGATCATCTGCTACCCTGGCTTTAAAGCCATACGCTACCATCGGATCGCTCACGTTTTTTACCGGCATGGGATTCCCCTCTTGCCGCGACTGGTTGCTGAACTTGCGCATCAGGAAACCGGAATCGACATTCACCCAGGAGCTAGGATCGATGCTCATTTTTTCATCGATCATGGCACAGGGGTTGTGATCGGTGAAACCTCGGAGATCGGTCGCGGGGTCACACTCTATCAGGGCGTCACACTGGGTGCTAAACGTTTTCATCGAGATGAAGAAGGCGTCGTTATCAAAGGCAAAGCTCGTCATCCCATTCTAGGTGACGATGTTACGGTTTATGCAGGTGCGACCATCTTGGGGCGTATCTCCATTGGCTCCGGCTCCACCATAGGCGGCAATGTCTGGCTAACGGAAAGTGTGCCCCCGCGAAGTCGAGTCACTCAACAGCGCTATCTGTCGTCTTATTTCACCGACGGCGATGGCATCTAAAATCATAGGTCTGAAAGTATCGTGCGTCCCCCCGGGCGAACCACCAAACAGGAGAACATATCATGTCCGAACGTCGTCACAGACCCAAGATTGCCAACAACATTTTGGAGACTATTGGTAATACTCCCCTCGTGCGCTTGAGCAAAATCGGCAAAAATTTGCCCGGAGAAATTCTCCTGAAGCTCGAGTATTTCAATCCCCTCTCCAGCGTCAAAGATCGGATTGGAGCGGCCATGATTGAAGCCGCGGAAAAGAGTGGAGAGTTGCAACCGGGCGCAACCATAGTCGAGCCCACCAGCGGCAATACTGGTATTGCCCTGGCCTTTGTTTCAGCCCAAAAAGGCTATAAGCTCATCCTCACCATGCCAGAAACCATGAGCGTGGAACGTCGCAAACTGCTCAAAGCTCTGGGTGCTGAGTTGGTGCTGACGCCCGGAGAAAAAGGCATGAAAGGCGCCATTGCCCGCGCTGAAGAAATCAAGGCCGAGCATCCCGAATACTACATGCCTCAACAGTTCAAAAATCAAGCCAACGTTGAGGTTCATCAAAAAACTACGGCTTTGGAAATCTGGGAAGATACTGATGGCAAGGCTGACTACCTCATCTCAGGTGTGGGAACCGGTGGTACCATTACCGGCACAGCCAGCGTTCTCAAGAAACTCAAACCGAGTTTCAAAGCCATTGCTGTTGAGCCCAAAGATTCCCCAGTCCTGTCCGGAGGCCAAGCCGGTCCTCATAAGATTCAGGGCATCGGGGCTGGATTTGTGCCCCAGATCGTCGACACCTCGCTGATTGACGAAGTGATTCAGGTGAGCAATGAGGAGTCGGGCACCTGGGCCCGCCGACTGGCTAAAGAAGAAGGTGTATTCGCTGGAATATCGGCGGGTGCAGCGCTGTCTGCGGCTATTCAAGTCGCCAGTCGTCCCGAAGCCAAAGGTAAGCAGATTGTGGTTATCATTCCGAGTACAGGTGAGCGCTATCTTTCCACCTGGCTTTATGAAGATGCATAATCTTTCTAGTCTCGTGAATTCATGATGAATTCTTTTGACTCGCAAGGCGACTTGCAACAGCTCGGTAGGAATCAAGAGGCAAGAGCTCTAAAAAAATCTTGCTCCTTTCCCCCGGTCTCGCCTAAGGTGGTGAGTAAAGGATTTGTGGCCGATTGCAGCTTTCTCTGCTAAAGGGCCGAATGAGTTCGAGAAAACTCGCCACGCCTTTGCGTGGCGTTTTTTTTTCGCCCAAATCCAGGTTCTCATTCACTTTTTGATTTCGGAAGGTTACTCCATGTCTCAGCCTCGCGAACCAGGTCTTTCCACCCTTGCTGTCCATGCCGGCGAATCCACTGTAAAAAGTGACTTCGGCTTGGTGGATCCCATCCACTGTTCATCCACCTACACTTTCGCCAACACCGCCGCGATCATCTCTATGCTCGAAGGTGAAAGCGAAGAACGCGATGAGTACGCTCGTTACAGCAGCCCCAACTCGCGAACAGTGGAAAAAAAATTAGCGCAATTGGAAGGCACGGAAGATGCCATTCTTTGCACCACCGGTATGTCGGCCCTGACTCTGCTCTTTTTAGGGACGCTCAGACCTGGTGATAAACTGGTCTTCTTCGATCAGTGCTATCACCGCACGAGGCAGTTCTGCTTTCAATACCTCGCGGCCTATGGTGTGATCTGTGAACAAGTTCCAACGGGTGATTTTCAAGCTCTTGAGCGTGCCGTGGATGATCGCACCCGCCTGCTCTTCACCGAGTTACCAACCAATCCCCATCTGACCGTGATTGATCTCGAACGCTTTGTGCAAGTTGCCAAGGCCAAAGACGCGGCGACCTGCATCGATGCAACCCTAGCCAGCCCCGTCAACCATTTGCCCAGCAAATGGGGAGTGGACTATATCGTTCATTCCGCCACCAAGTATCTCGGTGGTCACAATGATTTGCTCGCTGGGGTTTTGGCCGGTGATCGAGCCCGGTTGGAACCGATCCGCACCCTGCAGGGCATTATCGGAGCGATTGCCGCCCCGCACACGGCTTGGCTTTTGCAACGCGGCTTGAAAACTTTGCCCCTGCGTGTTCAGCAACAAAACAAAACAGGTCTGGCGGTCGCAGCCTACTTGAACCAGCACAAGCTGGTGAAGAAGGTCTACTATCCAGGACTGCCCAATCATCCAAGCTATGAGCAAGCTCAAAAGTATCTCACAGGCTGCGGTGGTCTGATCAGCTTCGAACTGAAGACCGATCGCGAAGGCTGCGCTCGCTTTATAGATTCTGTCAAAATTCCAAGGATTGGCCCAAGCTTGGGCGGCGTCGAGTCCTTGATCGAACAGCCCGCAATCATGAGCTACTATCGCGCCAGCGAAGCCGATCGTCAGCGCTGGGGAATCGATTCTGCTTTGGTCCGCCTGTCGCTTGGCATCGAAGATGCGCAGGATCTTTTATGCGACCTCGACCAAGCTTTTGGCAGCATCTGATTTTTGGTTTGAATGACACTGACTCTCAGGAGTACCCAAGCATGCATCTTTCCACCCGATCCATTCATGTCGGCAATGATAAAGAACCTCTGACCGGTGCTGTGATCCCACCACTTTTCCTGTCATCGACTTTCGCTCCTCCCGGCGAATTCGGCGAAGCTGTCTTTGATTATTCGCGCAGCGGGAATCCCACCAGAGCTGGATTGGAACAAACCATCGCCGCCTTGGAAGAGGGCGTAGGGGCCCTGGCCTATGCGTCCGGCATGGCCGCTATTCACGGGGCTCTGATGCTGCTCAAGTCGGGTGATCATGTGATTGCTGGGACCGATATCTATGGTGGCACCTATAGAATTTTGCATAAGATCCTCAATCGAGTCGGCATCGAAACTTCGCTGGTCCCGTTGGATGATATCGCCCAGGTTCGGGCAGCCATGCGGCCAACGACTCGCTTGATTTGGGCCGAAAACCCCGGCAATCCGCTGCTCAGCCTCGTCGATATTGAAGCATTGGCCCAGGTTGCTCATGCCCATGGCGCCCTGCTGGCCGTCGACAACACCTTCGCCACACCCGTCGCCACGC
>JBGSTF010000013.1:0-40383 GCA_041736645.1 Oligoflexus sp.
GAGTCGCCATTGCACAAAAACCAAAAAAAAATGTGACATTGAGAAATCTGTCCCAAGGGCGCCCAATACGTTTGCCAAAGACCACCACATATAAAGGGTAACCACTGGAGGGACTTGGTCAGAAAAAGACTGAATCCCAACCAAGGCCAGACGTCCAAAGAGATCCATGGATTGCGTAGAAGCAGCGCTACAAAGATTTGTCCGGCCAGGAAACTGCCGGGTCGAAGAAAAGGCAAAGCCACCCCCGGAACATCCATCGCTTGAGCGTTAGATTTAACAGGGGTGCTCAGAATTTTCGCGTGACAGGAGAAGGCATAGAGATGTCCGCCTGAACTTCAGGCGAAGCTAGCGATTCCCACAGGTATCAATTGGCTCAAGGCGACCGACAGAGCCACATCGCTAAAATCTGGATAGAATTCTTCCAAATAGAAATCGGCTTGGCCAACCAACTGTTGGATAGCCCTGGCGTGTAAAGCATGGCCTGCTTTATGGACAAAGATATCGGCAACCAGAGGAGCGCCGAGCAGAGCAAAGTCTCCGATGAGGTCAAGAAGCTTGTGGCGCACAAATTCATCAGGAGCTCTCAGGCCTTCTTCGTTCATCACGCCATGCTCTGAGATGACAATCGCATTATCCAAACCACCGCCCAAAGCCAGTCCTTGCTCACGCATAGCCTGCACATCACTCAACTGACAGAAAGTCCGTGCTTCTGCAATGCTCAGGAAATTTTCCAGATTCGCTATATAATCGATGGACTGAACACCAATGACCGGCGTTTTGAATTCAATCGAACACTTAATTCTTTGGCGATCTGATGGCTCTAGGCGAATGACTTTGTCGCCCTCCTGAATCAAGAGCGAGCGTTTGAGGCGAAAAGCTTTAGCTGGTGCAGCTAGATCCTTAAGGCCCGCATTCAAAAAGCGTCGCACGAAAGCTGCGGAACTGCCGTCCATAATCGGAAGTTCCGGCGCATCGATCTGCACAAGAGCATTGGTGATACCAAGTCCGGCAAAAGCGGCCATCAAATGCTCGATCGTGGAAACTGATTCGATGCCATTGCCGATTGTCGTCGACAATGCTGTGGCAGTGACACGCTGTACCATGGCTCTTACAGGCAAACTGCTCGGATGATCCATTCTTTGGAATTGAATCCCCGAATAAGACGCGGCAGGTTTTACCGTCATGCGAACCATTCGTCCGCTATGAAGACCTTTGCCTGTGAAGCTTACCGTATTGAGCAGTGTTGTTTGATTTTGCGCCAGAAGCATTCAAGCCTCGAATCTAAAAAGAAAATAGAACGAAACGACAAGTTCTAATCAGCAAAATACATGCCACATTCTTCCCCTTGGCAAAATTTGAAGCCCCCGGAAAGATGAGGAATTTCCGAGGCCCCGGGGCATTTTGGAGGCTTAAGTGTGGCTCTGGCACCACACTAATCAGAATGACGTTGCAGCAGCACAACATTTCGAGAGCATTTGCGCTTCTCGCAAGACTAGACACGAAGAGCATCGCGATCAGCGAAATAAGGTCGATCCATTCCTGTGCGCTCCATGAAGATGGTCGCTGTTCCCCAGTTTTCCGGGAAGCCTATAGCATCAGCAACGTAGAGATGAGCCTGCTCTAGATTTTGCACAGCGGAAATCTGCAGGAGAGATTCTGCTAGGCGAGCGCAAAATCCTACAAGATAGCTCTGCAAATAGCCTTGCCCTCGCTGCGGGTTTCCCTTCATACGGCGAGCCAAAGCCAGTTCGCAGACAGCTCGCCAATGGGGCGCCAGGAGTAGCTTTCGATCCAACCTCAAGCGACCAATGAGATCCGGATCTGTAACAGGGACTCGGCTTTGGATCGTGAAGCGATATTCTATAAATCTTTGCCAGTGTCTTTCACTCCCCAAAAGATGCCAACCGAGATTTCTCAGCTGCTCTAAAAGACTCTGGAGGGTTTCTCCGGATTGCTCGACATAGGCGACCAGCGCCTGCAAAGCTAGAGATTTTACATAATAAAGAGTCGGTCTTGGTTTTTGCGGCGAAGCCAGACAATGAATGCCGTCAAAAAAAGTCCTGAGGAGACTGCCTTTGGAAGCATGCTCGTCCGATATTTCGGCGGTTTGCCTTGGCATACTCTGAGCCGCCAGGGCCCAACCGCGAATACGCAGCTCCCCCAGATTGAATTGAAAGTTACGGAAGGCCCCAAAACCTAGGGTCGGATATTGAGGCTCTTTGGGAGTTTCGCCAACGTACCAAGCCAGCTGTCTTTCAAACTGCTGCAAAACCGCACGGCGGTAGTAGGTATCCAACTGAGCGAAAAGAACATCCAATCCCTGCCTTAAAACTTCTGCATCATTGGTCAGAAAACATAGGCGGTAGCCTGTATCCAAGAGGCGACTGATTAAGGACAGAGGAGGTAGCGCTTCGTTGATATCGAGAAAAACCAATTCATAGTGAATCGGCTCTCCCCACGCACGGAACTGACGTAGGCTGCGCTGCAGCCAAGCCTCATACAAAGGTTGGCAATAGAAGTGAGCGTTGGTGTCGAGCAGAATATAGTCTGTGGTACTAACCGACTCGCGCATTTTGGGCGCACTCAGGTGCAGCTGAATAGGCGTTTTTCCCTGCTCTCTCAATGCCTTATCTGGCCAAAGGGCCGAGGGCGGATCCTGGACCAAGGTCCCTTTCACTCTTTGCGGATTTTCCTGGTACCAGCTTTCAATTTGTCTTGCCGCCCAAGGCAGCAGTTGCAGACGCCAATCTTTCCAATTAAGAGCCGCATCGATCACCCCGAGCTGCACAGCTTCTTCGGCCCGCACGAGGGGCCGTCTTTGCCAAGATTCGAGAAGCCGCGGTCTCTTCCCAAGCTGCCCAGCCACCCACCCAAGAGGTGGCATCGTGCCAATAGCTATTTCCGGAAATCCAAACCAACTGTCGCGATGAAAGACAAATCGCCTGTGGCAAGCCAGCATCATCTCGAAAAAAGTCCCCTGACAGCTATGCTCCGTGACATAAATCCAAGGGACAGGTGAGTACTGTATGTTTTGTCTGAGACGGTACCAGCGCCTGAGACGCCAGCGCAGCTCATCACGCTGAATGGATCCATGCAGCTCTTCAAGCCATGAATCATGAAAATCCTGAACGGGAACTTTCTGAATCCAAATCACGGCATCGAGCCGGCTTTTGGCTGCTGATTCGTAAACAAGGGCCATCAGTTGCTCAAAAACATCCAATGCCTCATCCACACCCCGACTGAGAATACTTCCCTGAAAGGTCCAATCGGCAAGAATGAGATTATCATGTTGTTCAAATTTCATGATTTCCGCACCACATATGCCATGTGACAACGACCATTCAGCGGAAAGTAGAGATACACAGCCCGCTTGGCGTCCGTCAGCATGAATTCCATAAAGCTGCTCAAAGCATTGGCGTGTCCCGACCACTGGGGCAGCCGCACCTGGTCCGCAGCAATTCCCCGGGCCCGCATTTCATCCCAACAGGCGGGGAGCATATTCTTAATATGGCTGTAGACGTAGACGAGATCGATTTGAGAGGCTGCAAGACCTTCGTCTTGAAGCCACGACGTCCATCTTTGAAAAAATTCCTGAATGCCCTGCAAGCTCTCACGAAAGTCAGTCACAGGAACATCACGTCCACGTAGAATGCAGCTGCCGCTGCCTCGATCGACCGCATCCGTTTCCAGATAAGCCTCGATACAGGTCAAACTACGAAAGTGTTCTGAGCCTGATGCTCGGCGCTTCGTGCCGGCGCCAACACTCAAGAGTCGTCCTAGATTGTCTTGCAGAAGTGCCTGAGTTTCGGTGTTTCGGTCCAGACGTTCCTGAGTTTCGAGCAGCTGCTCAAAAGCTTGCATATCGAATGGTTTGACCTTCGAAAGGGAAAGCTCCAAGGCCATCCGAGTCGGCTCATTCAAACCCGGTGCCTGATCCACAAGTTGGGCAAAGCAAGCATGACCATAGGGCTCTTTCAGGAGCGCGTTCCAAAGATCGGCCAGACTGTTGAGAATTGTGGTGCGAGAAAACAAGGAAGAAACGGGAGGTCTCTGGGCGTCAGAGGATGCAAAGAGCAGGAGATTGGGTCGATGCGCAAGACTATGCAGCCGACTCAAAATCAGCGAATCCAAAGCACGGGCTCTTTGCAACACACGATCAACCGGAGGAACAGGCCAGCGAAAGACGCTGCCCTGGATGGAGAGAGACGCTTCATAGAGATACATGTCCAAGCCTTTTTGTCGAAGCGCCGCTTCACATGCCTTAGGCCGGCCATTCTGCTATTTGGCCTCGGACACGCGACTGGCGTCATAAGCATCCTGCAGACGAGTCCGACCTTCCCGAACTTTCTCTTTGAGATAGGGATCTTCAACCAACTCATAGAGTCTATTGAGGTCCGCGAGAACTTTGTCCCAGCGTTGAGAATCCAGATGCATCTCAATGAGATTTTCCAATGGTTCCAGCATTTTAGGAGCCATATCAAGACTCTTCAAATAGCTTTCCTCGGCATCGGTCGGTCTCTTCAATTGCTCTTCCAACTCACCGATCTTGTAATGGATGATCGCCTTGTTCAAAGTGCCTTCGATCTTTTTCAAGTAATTACGAAGAACTCTTAAACACCCCTCCCAATTCTGCTGGCGAAAGTACGCCTCGTAGTGAATGGTAAAGGTATTCAGAGGACTATCGCTACAGTACTTCTCGATGATATCCACCGCATTCTGCGCCTGATCAAGCTGGTACAGATAAACAGCGGCGAGTTCCTGGGCACTGCGAAAACGATCGTTGATATGTTTCGCATTTTGAAAAAGGCTTTGCAAGACCTGGACAACTTTATCCCACTGGTTGTTTTGGGTGTACACCACTTTAAAGTAGCGTAAAGCCTTCAAGTTGCTTGGCTCCAAATCAATCAATCGTTCATAGCAGCGATTGAGTTGCAGCTCATCGTACTTCTTTTTTTCATAAATGAGACAGAGCCGTTCCAAACATGCGGCAGAATCCTCTTTGCTCTTCAAACGTGGAAGTACGGCCTGAAGAATAATCGCTTCGGCTTCAAAATCCTGTTCGCCGATAATCACCGACAACGATTTTTCACGGAATTCGCTGTAGGACAGCCGCAAATCTTTGAGGAGCTTGACACAGATCTTGGCTGCCCGCGGGATATCCTCCAGATGCACGGCGTAGGCACGAGCCGTCCTAACATAGTAATGCAACTGCCGCTTCTTGGGATTGTCTATCTGGGCTTCCAGCAGACGAAAGTAGAGCGACCAGCATTCATAGTCCTGCAGTTTTTCCAAAATGAGCTCAAAACTCTGCTCAGGGATCGACGCTCCCTTATTCAACTGAAGTATAAGCTCATTGATATCCAAGGCAAGGGATACGTCCATGGGCTGGCCTACCTCTATGCGCCCCTTCCTCCCAGTGACGAGAGGGAGGGTCAGTGTTGCCTATGCAATGTTAAGTTCCATGATAGCAAAGGACGCGCATCTTTAATAGAAAAGCGGCGAGAGGAGGCAGGGATGGGCTGCGCTCAAGATTTTTGGGTGCCTGGGGCCAGGAGCCCGTCGAGGATCTGCTGACTGGCCACCTTAACGACCTCGTCGTACTCGTAAACGGTTTCGTCAAAGAGCCACTGCAGGCTGATCCCATCGATGGCTGCAATGACCAGGGACGCGTAGTAGTGCGGATTGACGTTTTTAAAGACCCCCGCTTTAACGCCCTCTTCAATCACCCGCGCACAGCTCTCACGAAACTTCGCGTAATGGCGGGAAATGACCTGACGAACTTCCTTCTTCTGGTTGATTTGGGTCCAGAAGTCCATGTTCACCTGGTAGTATTCCTTCGTTCCACGAACGATATCGAAGCTGACCGACATAAAAATACGCAGCTTCTGGACCGGATCCGTGATGGAACCCATATCCGCAACCAGAACATTCTCGATGTCACCCGCCACGCGATCGAGGACGGACATCATCAGGTCGTCTTTATTGAGGAAATAGTAATGGATGATGCCCTTGCTCACACCGGCGGTGCGCGCGACATCCTGCATCGAGAAGTTGTGATACCCGTGCTTGGTAATACATTCGACGGTTGCCCGCACGATTTGATCTTTACGTTCTGCTGCTACATCTGGCTTAGACATGTTGCCACCATTAAGTGCTTGCGAGAGCCCAGGCCTGTCGGGCGCTACCATCCTCTATCCGCTTACCTAAATAGACTTCAAGCTCGTTGGTGACAAGCCCTTGTTCGGGACAGAGGTCGAGACGAAGACGGTATGTTAGCACGGGCTCCGTGCTTTCGCAACGAGAGCAGACCGGCTTCAGTTCTGGTCTATTGTCATCTTCTGAGCCTCTTTGGCAACTTCACAATTTTGTCCGAAAACTTGCGTAAGCTCATGAATTTGTCCAACCCGATTTGGCGCCGGCATATGAGCTGTGTTACAGTTGACTCACATAAACTGAGACCTTTCTATTTTTGGACTTGGGTTCATTCAAGAATCTATGTCGTTGGAGCAAATGATGCGATGGCAGACCTTGACGGGAACGTTCGCCAGTATCCTGGCCCTCTCAACCCAGACTTCTCAGGCAAAAGATCACGAAAATTGGACCCATTTCGGTCTTCGGCCCCTCGGCATGGGCAATGCCTATGTGGCTGTAGCCGATGACTACAATGCCATCTTCTACAATCCAGCGGGCTTAGCCCGTCTGAAGGAGTGGGATGGAGAGTTTCTCAATCCGGCTGTCACGGCTTCGACAAGCCTGGGTTCTTTGATGAAAGACGCTCAGGACAAGCTCAAGAGCGGCGAGGTGTCTGATACTTTGGACCTGATCGAGTCCAATACCGGAAAAAGCTACCATGTGGGGCTCGATCTCACACCGCACCTGATTTTTAAGAATTTTGGTTTCGGCCTGGGGATGGAACTGGGCGCCACCATGGTGTTCCATCGAGACATTTCGACTGATTTTGATGCGGGACTCCGCCTGGTGATGCCCTTTAGCTACGCTCGTAACTTTCTTGATGACCGATTGAGTGTTGGTGCGACGGTGAAGGCCAGAATGCGCGCAGGAGTTGACCGCCAGTTCAGCATGGAAGACATCGAATCCTTTAAAACCAGCGGAACGGACACGGATTCCAAAAAAATTGATGACTACGTGTTGAGCGGGATGGGCTACGGCGCCGATATCGGCGTGCTCTTCACCCCGACCAAAACAATGGAACCGACCATTGGCGTTAGCATCACTGATCTCGGTGGAACGCCTTACACGAAGATGGATGTCGGCGGAGAAGCTTTGGGCACTCCTCCCATCGCACTGCCAAGCGTTAACTTTGGCTTCAGCCTCAAACCCATTCAACGCGACAAGCTGTATCTGCTGACCTCCGTTGATATGCATTCCGTCAATCAACCCTATTCATTTTCCAAGAAGCTCAACTTTGGATCTGAGCTCGGTTACGGCAGCATCATTAAGCTCCAGGCAGGGCTCTATCAAGGGTATTTCACGGGTGGATTTCAGTTTGATGTCGGCCTCATCAATCTTCGCCTTATCACCTATTCCGAAGAACTCGGTGCGGTGGCTGGCTTCAAAGAAGACCGCCGCTATGCCTTTCAAATCAAACTGTTACTCTGAACAAACAACACAGCCCATAGAGGACAATGAGCATGAATATGACTCTATTATCGCCTTTCAAGGTTTCTCTGTATGTGTTAGCCCTGGCACTTTCCCAGGCTAGCTTTGCCAAAGGCTTGGACTCGCTGCAAGCCGAGCCCGATAAAAAAGATGAAGCTGCGGCTCCTGCGACTCCGGAGGCTCCCACTCCTCCAGCTGCAGCGGAAAATCCAATACAACCCGCTGTACAAAACCAAGCGGCAGCCGCCTCGCCGCCTGCAATCAACAATGAACCCGATAAGTTCTATGTGGCATCGGGCTTGTCCTGGATCAATCTCTCAGGATCAAAAGGCGGTTGGCACAGCGGCGCGACAAGTGACCTTGAAGCAGGTTACAAGTTTCTTACTCTTCTGCAAAAATTCGATCTCTTTGGCAGCTTCCGCTATCGCCCCGTTGAAGTCCTGGTCGATTCGGATCAGCGTCAGTATCGAGGAATAGTCGAAACCTATTTGTTTGGCGCCAAAGGTCGAATGGCTCTGAACAGTAAACTTTCCTTGCAGGCCTCCGCCGAACTCGGCGTGACTCAGACTCATTTGAATTCCAATGATAGCCTGCGTACAGTCGACCAAAGCCTTGAGAAATCGGGGGTTGATCTGAGCCTGGGGGCTGGGGTATCGTATCTTGTCCTGGACAAATTTGGCGTTGGTTCCAAAATAGCATTTGGCGCAGGCGCCTATAAGTCCATCCAAATCGGCATTGATCTGCGATTCGTGCTCTGAAGCTGAAATCCAGGCTCTGCCCCAAGTGACTCAGCATGGATCCCAATGAGAACAAGCCCAGCGCGAAGCGAAGCTGCAAATAACATCCGGTACGGGCTTGGAGTGCTTTTCCTTTTCGTCTCACTTCTATCCAGCTGTCGCATGGAAGAAGTGACCGGCGAAGTCCTCGTGCGAGCTCCCAACCCTGGAACTTACGAAATCTATCGGATCGAGTCGGAAGAGCCCTTACAGTTTGTTTCGGAACAGGTTGGTCAATACAACCAACCTCTCAAACTGACTCCCGGTCGCTACCTCATTCTCGCCGACTGCAGCTATGAAACGCTCACTGTCCTTCCCCAGGTCAGCCAAACCCTGATCGCTCACCAGGTGCTGTTCAATCCACCCGTTGTGCCCGAAGCGACCGACAATTTTTCCATTCAATGCAATCGCTTTACCAAAACCAAATCTCGTCAGCACCTCCACAATCGCTACACACTCAATATTTTGCACGGAGCTCGAGATCTTCTGGTCGGTATGATCCCTATGTCGATTGATTTCAGTAAAATCAGCGACAAAGCCAGCCCGCAGGTCTTGAGCTACAATCTTTCTGGGATCAAAATTGCTTCCTACGAAAACATGAAGCCGTCGACAAGTTTTTTTGTATCGCCGGCTGATGGGCTTTTATCGATCACCGAAACGCAGGAATTTGGTCACTGGCAATTCCTGCTCAAAGGTCGTTATCGCGTGGAAGTCAACGGCACGAAAATGGATGTCGAACTTGCCGAAGGTCAGCAATACCAAATTCAACCGGCTTTTCTCAAGATTGGCGTTTCGGAAAACGTTAACATTCAGGCCTCGTCCAGCATTTCGGGGACGCCTTCATTCGTCGAGCTGAACCAAGGTCACTGGCTTGATCTCAACGAAACCTATCCGGTCCTTCCAGGAGAAGCATCGATCAAGCTCAATGGTTCTCTGCACGAACACAAGATTTTGCTCACCGAAGCCCAGTTGACCGAAAAGAAAGTTCGATCCGTTCTGGTCGATCTCGACTGCTCCCCTTGGGATTGGAACTGTCTGGGCAGTCGCGAAATTTTTCTTTATGAGAATGAAAAATCCTACCCTTTTTCTGAAGGGACGTCTGATGTTCCCCTGCTCTTCTTTGAGGACGAGGTGTGGTTAAGCGTGCAAGGTTCGCGCGATATTCGCTATAAAATCCCAACCCATACGCAGGACGTATCACTCAAAGTCGGCTTTATAAAACTCATACCCAGGCAGTTGCACCGACCCGGTCAGGTTACTGACCTTTCCCGCATTGAAGCTGCAGGGGCACCTTTGATGGGCCACTCCTTGGACTTGCCAGTCGAAGGTGAAGTGCTGATGCCTCTGATCGTTGGGCGTTATCATCTCGTTCAATTTACGGCCCTGGCCACCGCTGACTGGGATCGTCGCGTCAGTCGACAGGCCATTCAAATTTCGGCTCAGGAAACGATAGAAATTCCATACTATGTTTATGTTTCTGAGAAAAAATTGAAACAGATCCGCGAGCTGCAAGCAAAAAATCGGCAGCAGCAGATTCAAAAGAAATTTAAATTGATGCAGAGTCGATTTAAGCCTTTGGTTCCCACTCGGATTGATTGAAACAGTCCTACGATTAAGATCGATCGCGAGCCGCTTTCAAGAGCTGACGAGCGTGGGTCAAGCTGGAAGGCGTGACCTGATCACCCGACAGGAGCCGAGCGATTTCCTCTTCACTGGCTTTACGATTGAGCTTTAGAATTTGCGATTCGGTCGATTCGCCTTTTTGCGCCTTTTGCACTAGAAAATGAGCATCTCCATAGGCCGCGACTTGAGGCAAATGGGAAATGCAGATGACCTGAAAGCTCGTGGAAAGCTCCTTAAGTTTCTTACCAACGATATGGGCTGTATGACCTGAAATACCTGTATCAATTTCATCGAAGACCATGACACAGGTATTGGCCCCCATCGCGAGAGCTTTTTTGAAACCGAGCATGATGCGCGATATTTCTCCCCCCGAAGCGACTTTTGCCAGCGGTTTAAGCGATTCCCCAGGGTTGGCCGAAAGCAAAAATTGGCCGCGCTCACGACCCACCCGCGATGTCTCGCTAAGAATCTGCACACAGATTGACCAATCATCCATGAGAATGGGATCAATTTCATTGATGCCCAAATCAGCAACGGCATTCTGAATCTCTTGAAAATCAAAGTCGATGCGTGCACCTTTCATATTCAAGTCATGGAGCTCGGTTGCAACCGCTTGGATAGCTCGCTTGGCCGCCTCGCGCCTAGCTGACGACAAGCTATGAGCGAGTTCATCAGCTTGTTCCAACAGTGTGCGCATCTTCGCCAGGGATTCCGCCATCGCCTCAGGACCTTGCTGGACAAAGGACAGTTCTTTTTCCAAGCGATCGTGCTCCGCGAGCATTTCGTCAATGCCGCGCACTGCCAATTTTCTTATGAGGGCCTGATAGCCTGCCATACGAGCCTGCAGACTTTCCAGCTCCTCTTCATCCAGAGTTTGCCTTGATGTGACCCGACCCAGGACATAACTCAGCTCATCGAGGGTGCTCCCCAGATCGTGCAATTGAACCAGATTAGCCTTGAGCGATTCATCGCCTAAACGTTGCGCCGCCGGGTCCAAGAGCTTTTGCAACTCTTGCAAGGCCGAGCTCAAGGCCCGCCCATGGTAGCCTTCGTCACAGATTCTCTGCGCATGGTCGAGAACTTTTTGTTCGGCTAGCACCCGGCTTGATTCTTCACACAGACGAACCGTCTTTTCATAATCTTCGAGACTCGGCGCGAACTTGGCTAGCTCATCGAAGCGAAACTGCAGATAGTCCTGCTCTCGTCGCCGGGTTTGGTATTGCTCCAGCCCTTTACGCAAGTCCTGCAGAATTTGATGGGCTTGCTGCATAAAGCTCTGCACCCGGGTTCGCAGACTTTGATCCACCACAAATTCGTCGATATAGTCGAGGTGGGTATGAGGATCCAGCATGCGATGGTTTTCATGCTGCCCATAGATATCGATCAAGGTCTGACCCAACTCTTTGAGCAGAGAAAGGGTTATGGGCTGATCGTTGATCCAGGCCTGAGAACGACCTTTATGCGCGATTTCTCGACGAATGATCAGCTCAGTGAGGTCCTGATCGTCGTGCCAAATACCATGGGATTCCATGATAATCACGCAAGGATGACTCCGAGGCAGGAGAAATGCAGCGGACACATGCGCTTTAGGAAATCCGCTACGGATCACATCAGGGTCGGCCTTAGCCCCCAGGAGTATATGTAAGGCTTTGATCAGAATAGATTTTCCTGCGCCCGTCTCACCAGTGATGACATTGAGTTGCGGGGAAAATTCAATATGCAGCTCTTCAATGATCGCGAGGCCACGTATGGACAGCTGGGTGATCATAAGCATGAGTCTCCGTCGAAGGAACAAGCAAGCCGCAGCAAAGCAACTCGATCAATGTCTCGAAGGATTCAAAGCTTGGCAAGTGACATCTACAAATGTATGGCATTTTTTGAAGAGGAGGAAGAGAACCTGGAGCCATCGACGGGAGTCGAACCCACGACCTGCTGATTACGAATCAGCTGCTCTACCAACTGAGCTACGATGGCCTTATAAGGTCAATCCAACAACACGCTGACGCGTTCTGTTTGATCAGTTCTATTGTGCTCAGAAACGGAACAAAAAAGAAAGAGCGGAATGGCGTCCCCAAGGGGATTCGAACCCCTGTCGCCGCCGTGAAAGGGCGGTGTCCTGGGCCAACTAGACGATGGGGACCAGGAAGAAAAAAAGTGAGCCCTGCTGGATTCGAACCAGCGACCCGCACATTAAAAGTGTGCTGCTCTACCAACTGAGCTAAGAGCCCGAACATTTCCTAACGCCTTGCGTTGGGAGTTAACTATCTACAGTCGCACGATTTTTGTGTCAACTTGTTTTTCCAGATAATTTGCTGCCTCGCCGAGATTGATTTTTAGGCTGCTTTCTCCTAGTATGGCTCCACCTACGTAGAGTCAGCCTCTGTTCGAGAGAAAGTAAGCGCCGCATGACCATTATCAAACGTAACCGCGTAACCACGAATAGCGATCTGATAAGCGCTATCGAGAAACTCTGTCCACTCCTGGAGCGACAAAAGGAATTTGACGCGGTCACTGATCTTCGCAAAGCAGCCGACCAACTGCGCAGCTCAAGCGAGACCAGCTCAGCATGGAAAGAAGCCATCGACTCGATCATCGAAGCCTTTGAAGGCGATCACGAGCTCATGGCCTATACCCTTCAGCGCGACACCGACCAGTGGACCGAAGTTGAAGAGCTCTCACAAGTCAGTTCACGAGTCTTGAGTCTTGCCAGACGCTTGGCTTACTGAACTTTGAAATATCGATCGTGCATTCCGCCAAATTGAAGAATGTCTTAATGGATATTTTTTGACGATTACCTTTGGTCGGAATCTTGTTATAATTTTCACCATATACGCTGCAGCTCGCCCCCGGGCGCAAGCAGTCGCAGTCCGCGACGTCAGCCTCGACGACTCACCTGCGACGAGTGTCATCTTCCATTTCACAGTAGGGTGCTGCCATTAGTACGACACAAGCGAATTATAAGCCAAGTACCTTGAAGTTGGATTATTTTCTTTATTCCTGCTTCGAATTCGAACAGACCTGCAAAGCCCTTCCAGGCAAAGCCATGGGCCCGCAAAGATGGCCCTACATTGTGGCCTTTTTGGACGGAGAGCGCGAAAGCTTTCGAGACTTGGGCGATCTTCAAAAGCAGCTCGATCTTTGCCTAAGCTGGTATATCGAGCAGTTTCCAGCGCTGACAACGGATCGTAGCATGACGATCGACAACATAGGCAATTTGACCGCTCCATCGGTGTATTTTTGCCTCGATCTGAAAATGCTTTCGGCCGCTGACAGCCAGAATACCGTGGATGCTCTGCAGGCTTCCGAGAATAATGGCGTTTGGGAGGAGGTCGATGCCTTACTCGACCGTCATCTCCCCAACTTTTCTTCGCATTTTAAAACCTACCTCCGCTGGGTCTTCGTCAAAAAAGAAGACCAGGCCTGGGACGTAGGGGATCGCCCGCCCGTTGGACGCTATGCCCCCTTCCAAAGACGAGGAAGGCCTGGTGACAACAAGGGCGGCCCAAGACGCGGTGGCAATAGCCAAGGTGGTAGCAGCGGAGGCAGACCCCCTCATGCCGGAGGACGCGACCGCAGTGAGCGCGGCGGCTTCGATCGAGATAAAAATCGCGGGCCGCGCCGAGACGTAGCACCTCGGAACAACCATGCTGATCAGGAACGTGCCGCATTGGAAGCCGTTCGTGATGCTGTGGATAAGCTGCGTAACAATCCGGCCCTGGGCGAGATCAAACTTGACCCGTCGAATAGCTTTTTCCGTCGACTTCAGCATAAGAAGGCGGTCGCTGAGGGCTTTCATTCCTTCTCCACCGGAGAAGGCATGCAACGTTCTGTAGTTGTGACGCGCGAGAAGCAGGAACAAGAGGACAATTCATGAGTTCGGTGGTTTGCATCACGGGAGCTTCATCAGGCATCGGTGAAGCCCTGGCGCTCGTCTATGCCGAACAGGGCTATCACCTGGTTCTAGGCGCGAGGCGTTTGCAAAAACTCCAGAGCTTGGAGGGAATTCTCAAGGAGAAGGGTGCGGCCTCTGTCCTCTGCCTTCCCCTCGATGTTCGCTCAGAAGAATCCGTGAAATCTTGGGTGAGCAGTGCCATCCAAGTGTATGGACATCTCGATATACTCGTCAACAATGCTGGCCTTGTCATTGGCATGGAGCCCGTTGAAACAGGCCGGGTTGATGACTGGGAAACCATTCTGGACACGAATGTTCTCGGCATCATGCGCGTAACTAAGGCGATTATTCCGCATATGCGCAAGCAAGACCAAGGACACATTGTTATGATTGGCTCGATTGCAGGCCATCAACCCTACGAAAATGGGGGGGCTTATTGTGCCAGCAAATTCGGCGTCCGAGCGCTGACGGGCGTCTTGAAGCATGAGCTCAACGGCACTGGAATTCGCGTCTCAACCGTCGATCCTGGAATGGTGGAGACGGAGTTTTCCATCGTACGCTTTCGTGGAGATAGCGACAAAGCTCGGCAGGTTTACAAGGGTTTGACACCTTTGAACGGTCGGGACATTGCTGAATGCGTGCAGTTTATGACCTCACGGCCCCAGCATGTAAACATCGATAGTATCGTTGTGATGCCGCTGGCTCAGGCCAGCGTGTACAAAGTGCATCGGCAGCCGTAGATTTTTCAAGTCCCTCAGTGAACGAGAGGGACAACTTTCTGCTGAATTCTGCCAAATATACTCTTGCCAGCTTCATCAAACATTTCGATTTCGACCTGATCACCATGCTGTAAAAACGCTGTTTTTGCCGATCCATTGTCGATCAGTTCCAGCATGCGCTTTTCAGCCAGACAAGACGAACCACGGCTACGATCTTCATTCGAAACAGTGCCACTGCCTAGAATAGTCCCGGCGGTATAGGCTCTTGTTTTACTGATGTGAGCGATGAGCTCATAAAATGAAAAATGCATCTCAGGGCCAGCGTCAGGATCTCCAAAAAGCTGTCCGTTGAGCCATGTTTTCAAGGGCCGATGGACTCGACCATTCTGCCAAGCCGAGCCAAGTTCATCCGGAGTTACAGCAAAGGGTGCAAAGGCAGAGGCTGGTTTGGATTGGAAAAAACCAAAACCTTTGGCCAATTCATTAGGGATAAGGTTACGCAAGGAAACATCGTTGACCAGCATGACAAGTCGAACATAATCAGCAGCTCTTTCCTTGCTCACACCCTGCGGTGTATCGCCGAGAACAACAGCCACTTCAGATTCGAAATCGCAGCCCCAACTGGTATCTTCCAGAGGAATATCATCTTTAGGTCCCAAGAATATGCCGGATCCACCTTGGTAAATCAGAGGATCGGTCCGAAGCGTTTCCGGTGGCTCAGCGCCGCGAGCTTTACGAACCAACACCACATGATTGATATAAGCCGAGGCATCAATCCACTCATAGGCACGTGGGAGCGGTGACATCCATTGCTGATCGGTAGTTTTCGATCCAAGTTGCTGGTCTTGCTCGAGGCGTTCCGCAAGTTTTTTGAGAAGTGGCAGGGTTGTATCCCAATGATCCAGTGCATCCTGCAAAGTCGCCAGCTCCGGACCAGCTGGCAAACAGCGCTGCAAATCCCGACTGACCACCATCAACTCACCATCGCGTGTTCCATTTACGCGTGTGCCGAACTTCATACTGTGCCCCCTCCGAGTCCTAGTCCTTCAAGCCTACAGCCTGCTTCAGTGCGTGTATCTCCTGAGAATTCAACTGGCGGTAATCACCTGGTTTGAGACTCTCCGGAAGATGCAAATCTCCGTAGCTATAGCGCATGAGCCTGACGACTTTATTATTAAGATGTTCGAAGAGACGCCTTACCAAACGATTACGTCCTTCGCGGACCGTGATCATATACCAAGCGCCACGACTTTGTCCCAAGTCGATGCTCTGGATAAATTGCAATTCAGCGCCCTGGGTGGCGCCATCTTCCAATGCTACGCCATGGCGAATCTGGGTCTCTTCTTCAGAGCTCAGACGCTTCTGTACCAAGACCTGGTAGGTTCGCGGCACCTTGAAACTAGGATGGGTCAGTCGATGCACGAGCTCGCCATCATTGGATAGAAGGAGAAGGCCTTCGGTCCGATAGTCCAAACGTCCGACAGGATAGAGGAGGAATTTCACATGCCGCAAAGAAGGTAGATCATAGATGGTCGTTTTGCCTTCCTCACGGGCGCGGCTGGTCAGGCAGAGATCAGGCTTATTGAGCATCCAATAGACCAGAGGTGGTCTTTCCGTCACCAAGCGACCATCAACGGTCACCTGGTCATTCTCTGGATCAATCCGGGTCCCCAGTTCCTTCACGACCTTGCCGTTGATGGAGATCCGTCCCTCCGTCAGCATCCTCTCCGCTTCCCGGCGTGATGCTAGGCCCAGCTGGGATAACCACTTCTGTATTCGAATCAAGTTGTCGCTCATCTTCGTCAAAGCCTTTCGCATCTTGTCGGGCGCCGGCGCGCCGCGGCTCCGCTGCAGCAGGCGATGGGTCCTCTTGCTCTTCAAGCTGCTCTCTTACCTGAAAATCCAGGTGTATGTCAGCAAAATCGCCCGAGACCGCGCTTTCAGGAAGCCCATCTGACATGTCAGGCTCTTCCAAATCTGGATCACTCATAAATTCATCCACATCCACCTCTTCGCCAAGATCCAAGCGGCTTTCCGCCTCCGCCATAGTTTCTGGCGCGGGCTGGAAGGCGGCCAGTGGTGGCAGATCGTCCAAACTGGCAATTCGGAAAACTCGCAGAAATTCCGGGCTCGTGCCGAACATCATCGGTCGACCTGAATCCTCTTTGCGGCCCACACAACTAATCAGTTCGCGATCCAAAAGATTTTTTATGATGCTGCCGGCATCAACACCACGAATGGCTTCAATATCAGCGCGTGTAACCGGCTGCCTGTACGCAATGATAGACAAGGTTTCCAAGGCTGCACGCGACAGGGGCCTTTGCCGAGCGGAGAACATGCGCTCCATAAGCGGCGCTGCGGCGGGAACTGTTCGAAACTGAAAACCGACGCCCTTATCATGCTCCAAGCGAAATCCACCATTGCGCTCACGATAAAGACGCAAAAGGTTCTGCACGACCCTTTCGATTTCCAAAGCTTCAGGTTGACCGTTTTCGTCCTGAATGATCTCCGCAATATCCTGCACCGAAAAAGGCTTGGGCGCTGCAAATAAGACAGCTTCAATCTGCCCTTCCAAGGTCAAGGCTTCTTCCCAAAGCATCAAACCATCGCGAGAATCAGAGCCGGCGTCCGACTCCGAAACGAGGCCCCTTGCTTCATCAGGCAAGGACTCTAAGATTTCAGCTGGTTCCAAGCCCTCTGGCGACTCTAGGGACAATACTTCATCTTCAGGTTCCAGCGGCTTATCGTGTTCCAAAATCAAACTCCTTGCAAATCAGAAGACTCAGCGAGTCGTTCGGGTTCTTCCCATTGCAGCGGCAACTGAGCAGCATCCAGATCGCTGCGATAGAGCCAGAGTGGTCCATTCATCGCTTCCTGATGAATCTTGAGTTGACCGCTCTTACAGAGTTCCAAGGCCGCGAGAATATACACCACTAATTCGTAGCGGGATTGAAAAGTCTTATAAAATCCTTGAAATAGAGCGAAATTTACATTGTCCATAATGCGCGCCAATTCCGTGATCTTTTCTTCGACGGTGACCATGTGGGTCTTGGCTTCAACCTTAGCCACCGGCTTACGGGCGGCGAGGTCCCGCAGCATCTGCTCATAGAGCACAACGAGTGCGGCAGCATCCCCGATCAAAGGCGCTTCTATGGCTTCGTACTGAGGAGCCAGTCTTTGCCATTCCATGGACGAGCGAATCTGCACACCGAATTGCGGCTTGAACGACAGGTACTCGGCAGCTTTTTTAAAAGTTTCATACTGCAAGAGCCTTTCCTGCAGGTTATAGCGCGGATCGTCTTCACCTAAGAGTCCGGCCTCATCCTGGCTCTCTTGGCCGGGCAGAAGCATTTTGGTCTTGATCTCAATCAGTGTCGCGGCCATTTCAATGAATTCACCAGCATCGGCCAAATCATCGTATTTCAGGATACGCAGATAGGCCAGATACTGCTGGGTAAGCTTGAAGATATCGATATTAAAGATGTCGATCTCGTTCACCCGAATCAAGTGAAGCAAAAGATCGAGGGGACCCTCAAACTGCTCGAGCTTTAGATAATACTGCGTCGTCATGCCTTGAGTCCCTGGCGCTTCGGTGAGCCGGTTCTAAACAATCTGGAGATTCTAGCGAAAAGCTGCGACTTTGGATAGCAGCGCAGATGGGCCGGGCTTAACCTGCAATTGCCGGTTTACAGGAAACACCAGGGCTGGCATAAGCTGCAGATCCGGGAGGATGACGTATGGATCGACCGACATTCGATATCCAGAAAACCTTGCAGTCCATGAGACACGGGGCTAGGCCGAACATTTTCACAAGCCAACGTCACAGCCCCAAGCCGAGTGAGCGGCCTCTGCCTTTGGCAACCGAAGCTCTGCTCGCCAGCTATGGAACGGCTGATCTCCTGCCTATTGAATTTTTTAAGCAGCATGCGGATGCTCTACGCAGCTTGATGCTGGCTCCTTCAGCCCGGACCTTTCTATCCAGTGGCACAACACGTGCCGATCGCTCGCAAAGCCACTTTTCAAAATCGGGCCTTGAAGTCTATCGGCAATTTTCACTGACTACCTTTCAAGCCGTGCTCAGCAATTTTTATCCCGAACCTGATAAAATCAGAGGTTTCAGCCTTATTCCTCAAGTTATAGAGTGGCCTGATTCAAGCTTGGCTCAGATGCTTGAATGGATTCATGCTGAGTACAATTTAAGCTACTGGGACGGTCTTAGCCCTCTGCCGAATGAGCCCGTTTGGATCTTTGGCACGGCATTCCATTTTGTGAATCTGGCCGACGACGGTATTCAACTCAAGCTGCCCAAAGGCAGCTTGGTGATCGAAACCGGCGGCACCAAAGGTCGCTCGCGATCGGTGACCCGAGAAGAACTCTATACTTTAATTTCCGAGCATTTGGGCCTGCCCAAAAATCGAATCGTCAGTGAATACGGCATGTGCGAACTCGCCAGCCAAGCCTATGACTTTGTGTTAAATCCAGATGGACCTGAACAAAAGCTCAGCGAGCGATGGTTTCGATTTCCCGAATGGACGCCCGTTGCCGTCTTTGACCGCCTCAGCCAGCAGCAACTGTCTGGTGAGGGCACCCTTGTGATCTTCGATCAACTTCGACTCGATTTTCCTTGGCCCATTCGAACGGAGGATCTCGCTCAGCTAAGACCGGATGGATCCTTTCAACTCATCGGCCGCGTTCCGACCAGCCCATTGAAGGGTTGTTCGATGTTGGCAGAGTCCATAGCGATTACCGAATTTTCAGGTGTTTCTTCCATTCCAATGAACGAAATCCAACAGGTCGGCATCGAACAGAGAGCCGAAGCGATTCATTCGATCGCCCAAAGTCTACTTGTGGATGCAAGCTTTCGAGCCCTTTGGCGCGAAGAGCTTGGCAATGAAACGGTGACCCAATGGATGTTGGCCGATTTATCCAAGAGCCTTCCTCAATCTCCGACCGAGTGGCTCTTGGCAGCGAAAGTTGCAGCAAGAGCCGAAGGCCCAAAACGCTGGCTGGTGATACCGCCGGAAGCTCATGCGGTGACTTGGCTTTATCCGGTTCTGCTCGGCACCGTACTTGCCTATGACCTCTATGTGAGGGCTAAAACCCAGGACCCTATGCTGCAGCTTGTGCAGAAGAGCTTGTCAAATTTCAATAACTTACGTATTTGGGATGCCAGTCACAGGATTGGAGTGGATAAGCTCCCTGCGATTGATGCTATTCTGGTGTACGGATCTGATGAAACCATAGCCCGAATCAAGCAACACACAGATCGACCCGTTCAAGGATTCGGCAGCTCGCTCACAGTCTCTATTGTATCTTGGTCAGCCTGGGAGTCCTGGCGAAACGAGATCAGCAAAGATGCCTGGAGCCTTATGCAAATGGGTTGTATGTCCAGTCGTTTGCTGTTTTTGATCAGTGAGGGCCGCCCTGCAGATTCGGCAATACTCGCTCAGTGCAAAAAAGATCCGAGACCAATCGGACCTTGGCCTCTGGGCGTCGAAACAGCTTTGGAGCATGGGAGTTTTGCCCGACGCTGCTTTGGATGGGAGACTCCCGCTCGTGACAGGGAAGGGATACCGCTGTTTCTGGTGGAAGATTTTCATGCGGCCAAACCAATTTCGGACTATTTAGCAGATCGAGCCATGTGCCTGCCGGTGGTCGTAGTCCCAATAGCGAGAACCACTGAATTCGCGAATTGGCTGAGTCAGCAAAAAAGCGTGCATAAGATCGCCTGCAATGTGAAGGACCCGACTCGGCTTTCCCTTGATTCGGATCGATTCGAAATCGTCGATCATGGAAACGCCAATGCACCCATTTGGAATGGTCTTCACCAAGGACGAGCACTTTTTGGTCTCTGATCGCTCATTGAGCAGAAAAAATTTCCCGGGTTGGCCGCCCAAAATCCAAGGCAACCCAAGTATAATGGAACAGAGATCGAACTCAGCTAGAGCAAACTCTGGAATACGACAAGGGGATCGATACGAATGAAGAAAAATCGAAGCATTCTAGCTCTCAGCTTGGGATTATTCCTGTATGCGGGGTCTGGAAACGCTCACCAAGAATATTCGCCTATACTCAGCCGTGCCTTCATTAAGTCTGCTTCGGTGAACCCAGAGAACACCAAAGAGTTTCGATTGGAAGATGGGCAACAGGAAGCGGCTATCGACCAATTTTGTCATCAATTAGGATTGCAGTTCAAGCAGTATGGATGGGACACGAATCCCTGCGGATCCGTTGCCTGGCAGGCGAGTATTCAGACGGTGCAAAAGCGTCCCTTGCTGTACGCTTCTTTTGGCAAAGGCCACGAAACGACGCTTCTGCTGAGTGCCGTTCATCCGAACGAGTTGACGCCCGTGCCGATGGGTTTCAAGCTAGCTAGACATCTTGCGGAACATCCCGAATTGATCAAAGCGGACCAACGCGTTGTGATCGCCCCCCTGATCAATCCCGATGGCTTCTTTCTAGAAAAACCCTTGCGCACCAATGCTCGCGGCGTCGATCCCAATCGCAATTTCTTCACGCTCGATTGGTATGAGAAGTCACTTTCCTGGTGGCAATCAGGCCGCAATAAAAACATCGCTTATTTTCCTGGGCATTTTCCAAATTCTGAAATTGAAACAATCTTTCAGGTGCGTCTGATCGATGATTTTCAACCCGACAAGATCCTTTCCATTCATGCTCCACTAGGATTTCTCGACTACGATGGTCCAGGCGATCAAAAGCCCAGCACCCTGACAATGACCGAAACTCAGGCCAAAATGCTGGCGGCGGCGATATCCAAAAAAGCTAATAATTATAGGGTTGTAGATTATTCATTTTATCCAGGATCTTTGGGAAATTTCGCCGGAAATGAGCGGCATATCCCTACCGTAACCCTAGAACTGAAAACGACCGATCCAAAAAAAGTTGAAGAATATTGGGGCCAATTTCTTCCCGGCATGCTGGAGGCCATCGACTACCCCTTTCGCAAAACCCCTGAACAAAAGCTCAATACCTTCAAATTTTATAGTCATTACGAGCCATTAGCTATCAATCCTAAAGACCGTTCCTGAAGGCTTGTCGTCGAAGCTTTTCCATGCCATATTCCGGGGCCAAATGATGTCCAAGTTCCCTACTCAAAAGGGAACTCAAGGACCTCACTATCCTTTGATTGCGAATCGAGAGATTATGGATAAGCAACGCTTAAATCTGGAAGATTTTCGTTACGATTTGCCCGAAAGCCTGATTGCTCAGGTACCATTGAGTGATCGCAGTGGATCCAGGCTCCTCGTGCGCAAAATGGATGGCACTCTGCAGCATTCGATGTTTCAGAATTTGCCCGAGCTCCTACCGAAGGGAACCCTTCTGCTTTACAACGATAGTAAAGTCCTCCCCGGTCGCTTGCTTGGTCACACAGAGCACGGAGGCAAACTCGAATTGATGCTCCTTCGACCTATTGCTGGCGCGGGCAATCGTTGGGAAGCCCTTGGTCGGCCCCTTCGCAAGTTGCAGGAAGGTCTTACTATAGAATTACCCGCCGGATGCGTAGCAACGGTTGAGCGAAGAGTTGAAGGCGAAGCACAACCCTATCTTGAAGTCTCATTCAACTTGCAACACGAAGATTTTTTTACTTGGATGGAAGCTGAGGGTTACATTCCCCTGCCTCCTTATATCGCCCGTCCGGATGCGGCCAGTGCTCCTCACAGTGCCGATCGCGAACGCTACCAAACGATTTATGCAAAAGAACGAGGCTCGGTTGCCGCACCAACAGCGGGTCTTCATTTTGATACTGCAATGTGGCAAAGACTGGAACAGGCAGGAATTAAAACGGCTCCTGTCACCTTGCATGTTGGTGGAGGAACCTTTCTGCCGGTCAAAACCCAAAGTCTATCAGCTCATAGCATGCACAGGGAAAGCTTCCGCCTCAGTAAGAGCACCTACACAGCAATTCAATCAGCCATGCAAGAGGGTCGACCCATCGTTGCCGTGGGTACGACAACACTTCGCTGTTTGGAGTCTTTTGCGCAGCGCATGCAAGAGGAAGGGGCGGAATCACTCCTTGATCAATGGCAGGAAACTCAGCTATTCCTTTATCCAAAATTCAAGGATGACCGCTATAAACCATGGGCTATTCAAGGTTTGATGACAAACTTTCATCAACCTGAAAGCTCGCTGCTTATGCTTATCGCGGCTTTATTAGGCTTTGAAAATATGCAAGAAGTCTACCAGACGGCGCTGGCAGAACGGTATCGATTTCTTAGCTATGGGGATACAAGTCTCCTCTGGTTGCCTTAAGCATCACCGAGAGGCATTGAGCTCCATCAACTTCACGAGCATCTGAAGATCCTCGACCTGCTGCTTCAAGTCACCCAACTGACCATCTTTGAGGCGGAGTTGAGCTTCCAGGTTCTGCAGACGCAACTGGTAGCTTTCCTGAAGATGACGCTCGATCGAATTGATGCGCGTGACACTATGCTCGCAGAATTGCAGAAGAGCCTGGCTATCGACCAGAGTATTATCGTACTGCTGCAAGTTATTGCTCAAGTGACCCGGCAAAGTTCGATAGCTGGCCCCAGGTTTCAAATTTTGAAAATGGGTAAACGTCCGCTCATCCTGCGGTTGGCTGGCAACAGCGGCTGGTTTCACCGGCGCCGGAGGCACATCCAAAGGCGGACTAGGCTTCCGTTCGGCAGCTTCAAAAGCCGCGGCTTCAGCCGCAGACCCTGGACCGATGGGAATGTAATACTTCCCCTCTTTCAGGATAGCCTGTAATTTGCCTGTTTTAATTCTGCGACGGACCGTCATATCTGAGACGGCGAAAGTCCGTGCATACTCCACTATGGAAAGCCATTGCTCAGCCATAGAATCCCTCACGCGCAAGCTGATTTTTGCTGCCTTTCTCATTTTAACGCAGGCCCTAAGCCTCTAAAAGTCAGCCAAATCCTTGACACCTGGGGATTCTAGGCTCTAATTTCAAGTTTTGTGCAACTGCACCTGAACATCGCCTTCATTCCAATTCACAATAGCCACCCTTGGACCTTCGGATTGATCCTGAATCAAAAGACTGGCAATTTGATTTTCAATTTTCTCTTCGAGTTTTCTTTTGAGCGGCCTCGCTCCATAGTTAGCCGTATCGATGCTTTGCACCAAACCATCGCGAACCCCATCGTTGACCTGAAGTTCGACATGAAGACGACTCAGACGCCGACTGAGATCACGCAGCATGATCTCAACGATTTCTCGGAATTGGTCGCTTTCCAATTTATTGAATATTATGATCTCATCCAAACGATTGATGAATTCAGGCCGCAGAAAGCCCTTCACTATTTTAAATATTTCCTTGGTTTCCTGATCTTTCGACCATTCATTCACCTGAGCCCCGATGCCGATGGGTGTTCGCCGATCGGACATAAGCTCCGATCCGATGTTCGAAGTCCCGATAATCACACAGTTGGCAAAGCTGACTCTTTGACCTTCAGAATCCGTGAGCCAACCTTCATCCAAAATTTGCAGCAGAATATTGAAAACATCGGGATGAGCTTTTTCAAATTCATCAAAAAGCACTACGGAATAAGGCTGACGTTTGACTTTTTCGGTCAGCTGTCCGCCTTCGCCATAACCGACATAGCCGGGGGGGCGAACCAATCAGTTTGCTCACATCGTGCTTGGCCATATATTCAGACATATCGATGCGAATGATTCGATTCTCATCGTCCATAATTTCTGCGGCAATAGCTTTGGCCAATTCGGTTTTACCAACCCCTGTCGGGCCGAGGAAGAGAAACGAAGCGATGGGGACATTCGGTCGACGCAGTCCGGCTCGATTGCGACGTATGGCGTTGGCAACTGATTTGGTTGCATGGTTCTGGCCGATCACCCGCTTTTGCAAGTGCTCCTCAAGATGCAGAAGTTTATCGGCTTCGGTTGCCACCATTTTATTGAGGGGAATACCCGTCTTTTTACTGATGACGGTGGCAACGGCTTCACGATCGACTGTTCGATCCAGATTGCCGCGTTCTTTTTGAAACTCAAGTTTTTTCTGTTCCATCTCGGTTTCGAGCTGAACCAATTCCATTTGGAAGCGGGACATCTGCTCAAAGTCTTGGGAGTTGAAGGCTTTGGATTTAGCTTCCGAAAGTTCCTGTCTTTTCTTTTCGAGTTTGCGAATCTCAGGTGGCGTATAGATCACCTTGAGCCGCTTGACGGCACCGGCTTCATCAATCAAGTCGATGGCTTTATCCGGCAGGTTGCGATCCTGAATATAGCGATGAGAGAGCTCGGCTGCAGCGACCAATGCATCGTCGGTGTAATGCACCTGGTGATGCTCTTCGTATTTCGGTTGAATGCCTTTAAGAATTTTAATGGTGTCTTCGACGCTTGGCTCTTCAACCCGCACGGCCTCGAACCGTCGTGCCAAAGCTTTATCCGACTCTATATACTGCTTATGCTCACGATTCGTGGTAGCCCCAATACACTGCAGCTGGCCCCTGGCCAAAGCCGGTTTGAGCATGTTCGAAGCATCCAAAGCTCCCGAGGCACGACCGGCTCCTACCACCGTATGAATTTCATCAATGAAGAGAATAATCTCACCTGAAGCTGCCACCACTTCATCGCGGATATTTTTCAGTCTCTCTTCAAACTCACCTTGCATCTTCGCACCGGCTAGGAGCGTGGCGATCTCTAATGAAAGGATCCGCTTGTTCAGTAGATATTCAGGCACATCGGCAGCGGCGATTCGATTCGCCAGACCTTCGGCAATAACGGTCTTGCCGACCCCAGGCTCCCCCACCAACAAGGGATTGTTCTTCTTGCGGCGAGAGAGTATTTGAATGACCCGCTCGATTTCAGCATCGCGCCCAATCACAGGGTCCAACTCACCTTTGCGCGCCAGCGCTGTCAAATCGTTGGTATACTCATCCAAAGCGCTGTGTCGGGATTCCTCCTCACGATCTGTGATCTTATGACTGCCTCGCATCTGATCCAGGACCTTTGCACAGTCGTCATAGCGTAATTTGACAAGTTCCAGAATTTTGCTGGTTCCTGGGACGGTTCGATCGAAACAGGCGAGAAACAGAGCGCCTGTCGAAATAAAACTATCGCCCAGGCGACGCCTTTCCCGATCCGCCGCTTCAAATAGATTCTCGACGTCTTTGCTCATACGAATCTGTCCAACCTGCCCTTGATGAAACTGAGGCAGCTCATTGATTGAGGCCATAGCGAGATCCACAATTTCAGCTCGCAACTCGCCAGCATCCCTCTCGAGTTCATTGAGAATCTTGACAACAATGGAGTCTTTTTGATCGAGAAGGGCCATCAAAAGCCCTTCCGAACCCACCACCGATTTACGCTGATTGGCATATTCCATCAACGCAGCTTGGAGAGCCTCTGTCACCTTTACCGTGGAAATTTTCAGCAATCTCTGCACCATGCTGGCCTCCGGCTGTTATAAGGGATCCCCCGAGAAGGGACAACTATGATGGAAGAATTATACCTGAAAGGAAAGACGATTGCCTGAACAACACAGCTTCACTATATTGCATACGGCGAAAACGTCTGGGGATATCTATGGAATTTCGAGCGGCTCTTTTTGATTTTGATGGCGTTATCGTCGATAGTACGCCCACCCATCTGAAGGGCTGGGAGATTGCCTATTTTGATATGTTTAAGCAGTCGCTTGATGAAGCGACCTTGCAATCTCTGGTCGGGCGATCCACGGCGGCCATTGGCGGAATCTTGGCCGAAAAAAGCGGCTATGCCGCTGCCAAGCCCCAGCTGATCAAGCGCAAGCAGATTCATGTATTCTCCAACCTCGGGTCCATTACGCTGATTGAGGGAGCTCGGGACTTTTTGCTGGCTATGCAGCAAAAACGCCTGCCTTTTGGGATCGTGAGCAACGCACCGCGTGACTTTATTGGGGCCGCCATTACTCAGCATCAGCTGAACGTCCCTTTCTATTTAGGTTTAGATGACTATCACAGGCCCAAGCCCGATGCTGAACCTTATATCAAAGGCGCGACAAAGCTGGGCTTTACCTTCACATCCTTTGCTAGCATTCTAGTATTCGAAGATAGTACGCACGGAATTGAAGCTGCCGTAGCTGCCCACATGACGCCGATTGGAATCTGTTCTCAGCATAGGCCGGACATCCTGCACAATGCAGGAGCCGTGAAATGTTTCGAGAATATGCGCGAAGCTTTTGCTCTCTTTGGCTAGAGCGAGCTGTTAGAAATGAGTCGAAGATTGCTGGTCTTCGGTGCAGGCTTGATGGGCTGGGGTAGAGTTTCCAGTTTGTCGGATATTTGATTCCAAAGATCGACCCTGTTTTTCATGGCCTCTTCCGCCGCTTTTTCAGCTTCCAGAGCCATCTGCTCATCATCACCGCAGAGAATCTCGACTAATCGACCGGAAGCCGAGAATCCGGGACGCTTCAGGCCTTCGATATGTCTTTCGAAATAGTCCAGCAGTCTGCCGATTTTCACTGCGTTGCCGAGCAGACCAAGTCGCATCAAGAAAGCATCTGGAATGAAGGGCTCACCTTCATAAAAAAGCGCCGCGGCACGTTCGTGCAACGGACCTTCGGCGATGCGACTCATTTTTCTTGCATAGCGACTCACTGCAGTCGGAAAATGCGCATGCTTCAAAGCTGTTTGCCAGGTTTGACCAGAGTCTTGCAGATCGAAAAAACTGACGATAGGACTTATATTAGCACCCAAGTCTTGCATAGCTTCTAGGTAGATTTCCAAATGACTGACGAGGGTGCCATCGTTCTGTTCTTCAACTTCTTCCTCCAGAATCATTTCTGACACCAGACGAATCGCTTCCTTTTGCGACTGTGAATTCAATGGATGAATCATCGTCACAAGTTCTTGATGGATATCTCTGAGCAAAAAGTTATAGGACCACACGCAGATAACGTGGTGCTCGATAAACAGTCGCAAGGAAGCTTCATCTGCGACTCGTTCATAGAGCTTATGGTTTTCCAAAATCTGGAAATACCGCTCAGTGATAAAGGACATTTAATCAATCCTCCTTGTGGGGGAAAGGGCTAGTCAAGAACCAAATATGGGTGTGAGCTCATAATTAAATTATACGGGAAGGAAGAGCGGGCGAATAGGCCCGCCGCCCAGAGGCAAAGGAATCACCCGCTTTGCTTAACTTTTTGGTAGGATGTGTTGATCCATCAATTCGCTGGTCGCTTTGAGAATGCTCGCTACCTTGACTTGGTCGTAGCATTTGATGGGTTGATCACATGACTTCCTCCAGCATGGAGAGCAAGTGACTTCAGACTGGAGTTTTACACCGCGATCGTAGACATCAATCTCTTGGATGCAACTCACGCCAAACCAGGCAATGACGGGCTTTTTGAGTCCCAGGGCAATATGCAAACCCAAAGAGCAAGCGGATAGCACCATGTCGGTTGCATCCATCCATAAGACCCCGGATCGCAGGCCTTCGCTGGTTGGGGTATTGATCACCTGCGGATCATTGGCAAACGCTTGTTTCATAAGCTGCTGGCGTTCCGTGTCTTCAGGACCGCCGAGTAAGGCAATCGCAAAGTCAGGATAGGCTTTTCGCCAGGCGGCAATGAGTTCAACGGATCTTTCAATCGTAAACTTTTTATATGGAAATAGCAGTGAACATCCAGTGTTATAACCGATGATCCCTTTGCCTTTGCCGCCCATCATCAGGGCCCGACGCCGCCGGACCTCCTGCTTCTCTGCCTCGGTGAGTTCCAAGATATAGGGATCTCTTCGCCATTCAAAGCCCATCGTTTCGGTGATCTGCTGGGTTTCGGTTTTCTGGTTGACGAAGAATTTCAATTCATCGCTCAGGCCGACGTCGTACTGATAAGATGCCTCTGGATTGAGTGGCACGATAATTCCATTTAGATCAAGGCCAAAGCCACGTTTTTCTTTGGCCTTCAAACGCTGAGCCAGTGCGCCCGCCTCTAAGGATTTATCCACGGCCAAAAGCAGGTCGAATTCCAAATGAAGAGCGGTGTTAAGAGCCGTCGTATCGGCAAGCAGGATACGATCGATATAAGGGTTGTGATCCAAGAGAGCCTTGGTGTTTTTCAATGTGATCCAGGTGATGTGACTTTTCGGATAAATCCGCTTCACCGCCGGGAGAAGGCAGGTCGAACGAAGGACAGCTCCCATCGCTTCCAAACTCAAGATTACAATACGAGTTTCAACTTGGTCATAGTGCGGACAACCAGCGCAGTCACGCTTGTGAACGCAGGGCTTGTATCCTGAAAACAATCGACAGTCAAAATTGTATGCCATAGACCTATCCTGAGCTGGTATAGTGCTGGAAAGAATTCATTAAAACGAGACATCATGACGGCTAGCGTTCGTCCTCACATTCGTATCATTAGCCCGGCCAGTAAATATCAGGCCAGTCTGTTGGACGCGCGCCTGCAAGACATCGAAGCTGCCGGGCTTACGGTGAGCTATCATAAACTGAGTCCCGATCCAAGCTGGCCCTTCACGGCTGGCACCCGAGCTGATCGACTGGCGCAGCTACAGGCCGCCTTGCTGGCGCCTGATGCCCGTTATCTCTTGAGCACTCGAGGAGGCTATGGGGTCAGTGATTTGCTCGATGGTCTCAATTGGGATCTTTACCAAGGCCTTGCTCCTAAAATTATCGTTGGCTTTTCCGATATCTCGGCCCTGCATTCGGCCTTTTATACCAAGTTAGCATGGAATGGACTTCATGCGCCGATGCCCGCCACGGATCTTTGGGGCAAAAACGGTGACGAAGACATCAAAGTCCTTATGGATGTCCTTCGAGGCGATCGAAAGTTTTTGGAACTGCCACTCCTCTACGAAGGCCGCGGCCTGCCTCCCCACATTCAAGGACCTGCCTTCGGCGGCTGCCTTTCGGTCCTCACCAATCTTATCGGTACCCCCTATTTTCCGCAGACCCTTGCAGGTCATATTTTGTACTGGGAAGATATCGGCGAGCATCCGGCTCGCATTCTTCGTTTCGTCAATCAATGGAAGCAGAGCGGCGCTCTTCGAGGGGTTGAAGGCATCGTCCTTGGGCGTTTTGTCGGCTGTGACGTCGATCAGGTCTGCACTGAAACTCAGCTCCGCGCAGCTCTCAGCGAAAGATTGCCTCTTCCTATTTGGTTTTGCCCACTTTTCGGGCATTGTTCTCCAAATTGGCCTTTGCCCTTCGGCTGGCCTGTGGAAGTCGCTGGAGATCGCTTGCGATGGACTTTTGAACCCCGCATTGCCAAGAACAACTAGAAGGAGAATGGAAGATGCAGCTGAAATCAGGTGAAGCTGTCTACTTTATGGGAATCGGTGGCACAGGCATGGCTTCGGTCGCCGGACTTGCCCAGGAAGCCGGCTATAAGGTCAGCGGCAGCGATGCGAATATCTATCCACCGATGTCGACGATGTTGGACGAACTCGGGATCAAAGTCCTCACGCCTTATTCCGCCGAAAACCTCAACACGACTCAACCAAAACTTGTGGTTGTCGCCAATGCGCTTTCGCGCGGTCATGTCGAACTCGAAGCCATGCTCAGCAGTGGAATTTCTTATACGAGTTTCCCAGCGTTTCTGGGCGATCATTTTTTACAGCATAGGTCCAGTATTGTGGTCGCCGGAACCCACGGAAAAACCACCACAACCTCCCTTTTGGCATGTGTCTGCAAAGACCTAGGCTGGGAACCAGGCTACCTTATTGGAGGAATTCCTCGCGACCTTCCACGCAGCTTTGCCCTGGGCAAAGGACCCTTGTTTGCTATCGAAGGTGACGAATATGACACGGCATTCTTCGATAAGGATTCCAAATTTCTTCATTATCGGCCTCGATATGTAATCCTCAACAATATCGAATTCGATCATGCCGATATTTTTAAAGACCTTGCTGCCATTGAGCTTCAGTTCACAAGGCTGCTAAAATTGGTGGCAGACCCCAAACACATCATCGCCAATATCGATGATCCCGGTGTCGCCAGCCTGCTCGATCGTCTGCACTTGACAGAAAAAGTCACCACGGTCGCCGCCATGGGCAAGAACACCAAAGCACAGGTTCGACTGCTGCGTCTGACCGCTCCAGAACCCAGCAAAGGTGATCTCTGGAAAATCGAGCTGCAGGCGGCGAACGGCCAGAGAAGAGAGGTCCTGACCCAGCTCGCGGGACCCCACAATGCTGCCAACATCTGTCAGGTCCTGGCTTGCTTAGATCTCGTTCAAGCCGCGGGCGATGCCAAAACCGTCGACTTTGCCAAGGTTGCTTCGGCTGTCCAAGCCTTTGCTGGCGTTAAGCGTCGCCTCGATCGCCTAGCGAGCTTCAAAAATATCGATGTGTTCGAGGATTTCGCGCATCATCCGACGGCAGTCAAGGCGGTCCTGGAATCATTACGCACCCTCTACCCCAACCGTCGCTTGATTGTTGCCTTTGAACCGAAGAATGCCACCAGTCGTCGCAGCATTTTCATGAAGGAGTTTGCTCAATCCCTCGGCCTGGCCGATCGAGTCTTAATCGGCGCATGTTCTGTTGATCAGAGGATTCCTGCAGATCAGCGCATGAACACGTCAGAGATGGCACGCCTTATCGGCGAGCGTGCGCAGGCCTTTGCTGACAATGAAGCCCTACTGGAATCGCTCCTACAGCAGGCGAAACCCAATGATGCCATAATCTTCATGTCGAGTGGCAGTTTCTCCGGCATTCAGTATCGATTGGGTGAAAGACTCAGCCATCAAAGCTTCTAAGGTTTATTAAAAAAAGTCCCGACCTGACGAAATGCCACTTACACCTCATTTTGCTCAGAAAAAGAGGTCGAACTTCTCCCCGAGGGTGAGGAGCGCGGCCTTTTGAGCGAATTCCAGGTTGCATTTTCCACCCTTTCGTGATTACGATTACCCCTCGTTATTGGCGACATTTGTTGTGTTCTATTTTTTTCATATACTCTCAGGAGAAGACAGGATGATTCTCAAGACTCGCAAACCCTGGGCTGCATTGGCAATGGCCATGAGCATTGGCATCGTTGGTTGCTCTGAAGACAAAAAACCTGAAGAAGTTGTGCAACCAGCTCCAACTCAACAACCCGCAACTCCTCCCGAGCCAGCACCATCGGTTTCGTCAGCAGAAGTGACCCAGGCCGTTTATTTCGCATTTGACGACTACTCGTTGAACGGCGAAGGCCAAGGCCAACTGAACAAACTCGGCGAATTCTTGAAGTCGAGCGGCAGAGCCGTTGTTCAAATCGAAGGTCATACCGACGAGCGCGGCTCGGTTGAGTATAACCTCGCTTTGGGCCAACGCCGCGCCCAATCTGCCAAGAACTATCTGGTTCAGCTCGGTATCGACGCTAGCCGTCTCCCCACCATGAGCTACGGCGAAGAGAAGCCAGCTGTGGAAGGCCATGACGAATCCGCTTGGGCGAAAAACCGCCGCGACGAATTCGTTCTGTCCAATCCTTAATGCTCCATGACCTCTGAGTCCTGGACTCAGAGGTCAGGCCTCTTCCCAGCCCTACATCTTGCCCGCGCAACTCCAGCGGCACACCAAGTTCGCGAAGCACTGCGTTGCTTTCTTTGCAGTCTCGGGCTACCATCACAAGTTCATTAGACTAGCTCGTGATCCCGATGCGAGTCCCGCTCTATTCTGTCTGGAGGCCCCTCACAGTGGATGTACTCATTTTCCTAGCCATTTTGGTTGTTATAGTTATCGTCAGCTTTGCTGGATTCATTGCCTTCAATAAGAAAAACTTCAAAAAAGCTTTTGAAACGGCTCAGGCCGATTCCGAAAAAATCCTTGAAGAAGCTCATGCTGAAAAGGAAAGAATCGTTCAAGAGGCGCACAATGAAGTGAAACAAGAGGCCAAAAATCGCCGCTTGCAGTTCGAGCAGGAGGCCAAGAAACGCCGCACTGAACTGGCCAAATTGGAAAGCAAAGTCAAGTCTCGCGAAGAAACCCTAGAGAAGAAGCTCAGTCAGCTGGAAAAGAAAGAGGCTGACCTTGAGAAAATGACCGGCCATCTAAACACTGAGGAGGAGCGCCTCAAACAGCTGATTCGCGACAACGAAAAAGTCGTTGAAGATAGCCGCAAGACCTTGGAAACAATAGCTAATTTGTCCCAAGAAGAAGCCAAACGCGAGTTGATTCAATCGCTCGAAGCTGAAGCGAAAGCCATCGCTCGTGAAAGTTTGAAGAAAATTGAAGAAGAGACCAAGCTTGAGGGCGAGCGCATTGCCCGCTCGATGGTCAGCCTCGCGGTCCAGCGGGTATCGTCCGAATACGTCAACGACTCGACCGTCACAGTCGTCGGTCTCCCGTCAGACGAAATGAAGGGCCGTATTATCGGTCGTGAAGGCCGTAATATTCGGGCCATCGAACAAGCAACGGGCGTCGACCTTATCATCGATGACACCCCTGAAGCGGTGATCATTTCCTGCTTCAATCCTGTTCGCCGAGAAATTGCCAACATTTCCCTGCAAAGACTCATTGCCGATGGTCGGATCCATCCCGCTCGCATCGATGAAACGGTTAAAAAAGTCACCGAAGAGTTTGACCAGATCATTCAAGAAAACGGCGAACAGGCTGCCTTTGATACAGGAATCACGGACCTCCACCCTGAGCTCCTGCGCTATCTTGGTAAATTGAAATATCGCACAGCAGGCGCGCAAACTGTACTCCAGCATGCCGTAGAAGTTGCTCATATCTGCGGAATCATGGCCGGCGAAATGGGCCTTAACGTGAAAAGAGCCAAGCGCGTTGGTCTTCTACACGACATTGGCAAAGGCGTTGATCAAGAGACCGAAGGTCACCATTCTAAAATTGGGGCCGATCTTTGTGCCAAGTACAATGAATCGACGGAAGTGGTTGATGCCGTACTCAACCATCACAACGAAGATCTAAACTATGCCTACCCACTCACTGTTGTGGTGCAGGCGGCCAATATTCTATCGGAACGCCGTCCGGGTGCACGCCGTGAAGTGTTGGAAACCTACATCAAACGTCTGCAGGATATGGAATCTCTCATCAACTCTATCCGCGGCATTCAGGAATCCTATGTGATTCAAGCGGGTCGAGAGGTGCGTGCTCTGGTCACTCCTACAGGTGTGAGCGATGCTGAGGTGATCGATATCGCCAATGAGATCGCCCATCGTCTTCGAAAAGAAATGACGTTCCCAGGGCAGGTGAAAGTCATCGTGCTGCGTGAGAGCAAGTACGCTGATTTCGCAAAATGACCATTAAGGTTCTCGCCATAGGCGACGTCATTGGTAAGCCTGGTCGCCGTTGTTTGAGCAAGCTTCTGCCATTAGCTCGTGAGCGTTTTCAACCGGATATTGTGATCTGCAATGGTGAAAATGCAGCGGGCGGCTTTGGCATTACCAAGAAAATATACAATCAATTTGTTGATAACTTTGGCATCGACTGCATTACGATGGGCAATCACTGGCATGATAAGCCGGAGATTCACAGCTTTGCCCCGGGGGCCGAACGCATGGTGCTGCCCGCGAATATGATGAACGTAGGCCGGCTCGATGCAGCCTACCGGGTCCTGAAAAGCAAATCGGGACACAACTTCGCTGTCATTAATCTGATCGGACGAGCATTTATGCACCCCGATAATCGGGATTTTTTCACGCCTGTCGATACCATTCTGAGTCAGTTGCCCGATCAATGCAAGGTTCGCATCGTCGACTTTCACGGCGAAGCAACCAGCGAAAAGCAGGGTATTGGTCACTTTTTGAAGGGACGCGTTTCACTTTGCTATGGCACCCACAGTCATGTGCCAACGGCTGATGAGCGTATTCTCGGCGGCTACACAGGCTTTACGACTGACATCGGCATGACCGGCCCCTATGACTCTGTTATCGGCATACGAACTGAAGCCGCCTTACAAAGAATGCAGACGGGTGAAAAGCGCCGATTTGAGCCCGCCACAAACGACTTGTGGCTGTGCTTTATTCTAGCTGAAATCGATCCCTCGACTGGGCGCTGCATCGCCATTCAGAGACAGCGCTGGGAGTGGGAACAGATGAAGGATCAGATCAACGTCACGGATGAAGACGAATAGGCTGCAAGACCTTACAAATCCTCTCGCTAACCGCCCGAACTCCTATCGCCAAGACTCGGTATTCCATGCTATGAAGTGGGGTCAACCCCACGGTGTTGGGGTTTCATCCGGATGACACAAGGGCCACGCTCCCTTTTCCTGGATCGGATTCAGGACTGGGCCGGTGAGCCGCATATTTTTTGAAGGAAGAACACAGCATGCAACGAGGATCCTTCATCGTGGGCAGTTTTGGCCTCGCCACCTGCCTCATCAGTGGTTCCGCTTCCGCCATCTTCGTGGACGGCCATGGTTCCTACAGCTTGCGCGGTGAAACCCGCACAAAACCAGAATTCGAATCCAATACGAGTGCTTTTCAAGCAGTCGACCAGTTCTTCCGCCTCGATACCGAACTACGCGTCAACGACAAATCCAGTGTCTTCGTTGAGTTCAAGGTCTTCGATGATGAGCGTGAAGCTTTCCTAGGCGATAAGGCGAAAACCCAGCCTTGTCCATCAGGCGCCGAAACGCCTGCCGGGACCGATTGCGCCATCGATCATCAGAACAGTGGTGAACCACGCTACCAGCCTTACTCTCCCAAAGTCACCAAGCTCTATGCAAAATATTCGATGGACTACTGCCTCCTGACTGCAGGTCGTCGCGGTCGCCAATGGGGTATGGGCGTGTTGCTTGACGATGGCACCCGACCTTTCACAACCGATGCCAGCATCTTTGATGGCGTGACCTGTGACATCAACATTCAAAAATCGCAAACGCTAGGCTTCTCGGTCGGCTACGATAAAATTTCCGAGACTGGCGGATCAATATTAGCCGATGGCAAACCCACTGGCGTCTATGGTGCGACCAACAACGGTGATGATCTCGATCAATTCTTTCTGACCATCGAATACAATGATCATAGAGCCAATGCTGGCAAAGGCTTTTCCAAGCAGATTGGAATCTATTTTGCCAATGTCGTCGGTGGTGACAACACCCGCACCGATCTAAAAATCGCTGACCTTTACTTGAATTTCCTGCTGCAAGATCTGGTCGTGCAGAATGAAGCTGTCTTTCGCCTCGGTCGTTCCGCTGATCCAAGCTGGTCGTTGCTAGGTTCGGCTCGAACCCTTGACACTGAAGATAAAGTCTCTAATGAATTGCAATCGATTGCACTGGCAGGATCATTGGAATATTTTCTTTCTCGTAGTGGCGCCTACCTAGGTCCCAAAGAATACAATCAGGGCAATGCAACGAGCCACTCTTTGTTTGCCGGTTATGCCTATGCACCAGGCGATGGCGATGGCTACTATCCAGAGTATTCGTCGGCGACAGGCGCTACCAAAAGAGACCGCAAGGTCACAGCCTTTGCATTTCATCCGAACTTTAAGCCAGGACTTCTCTTATTTAATGGTCGCAAGAAAAGTGATAGCACGCGAATTGATGGCGTCTATGATCCCTATCGCGTCGTCAACGCCACAGTATTCGATGCCGGCTATCGCTATACCAGCGTAGAAAACGGCAATTTCGAAGCTAAATTCGTCACCGCGAAGCTCAACGAAGTCATGCCAACGGAACTGAAAGATGCAGGCAACGTCGGCATTGGCTCGCAGGGCAGCTCCCTGGGTTTCGAACTCGACTTCTCGTATACGCGTCAGCTAGGCAAGGAAATGGAGTTCGGTTTTGCCGGTGCTCTGGGATTGCCTGGATCCGCTTGGAAAACTGCTGCCGACAAGAAAGTCGAAAGCAGCTACCTCCTCCAGTCCAACGTCACTTTCAACTTCTAAGACTTGCGCAACTCCGGTTGGAGGCCTGAAGGCTTTCGACTGGAGTTTTTTCCCAGCCTTTTTTTCCACTTGGATTTTGTCACACAAGCGAAAGATTTTTCCCTATAATGGAAGAGTTCCAACCGGTATCTTTAATCGGATGGCTTGGCTTTTTGCGTTTCTTACGCGAGCAAAGCCCTGGCTTCTGACATCATGAGCGGAGAAAGCCTATGCATCTCAGCGATTGGCCTGCCTTGAAGCGACTTGATATCGCCTATACCTTGCCCTTTCTATCAGCCTGCGCATCGGCGCTCTGTGAGCTTGGTCTCGCCACCGAGCGTGACGCGGATGCCTTACGGCAAACCATCAAAGATCACCAAAGGCTCAGAGGGACAGAGACTCAGCCTCTCTTGGCTCAACTCGTCGAACAGAACAACAATATCGTGGCGCTCCTTCAAGCCCGCTATGGGGGCAGTGGACTCGATACCATGCTGTTCCGCTGGACCATCAGCCGTGCCGGAGAAGACTTCGCCTCCGAGCTTTGGAGCATGAGCGAAGACTTGGTCCGCAAGGCAGAATTGATGTTCAACCAGCCTATGGTCCTCGTTGAAAATAATAGGCGGGAGCGACGCTCGCTTTTCTCCATCTTCCTGGTCGATGTAGCGACGCAAATTGGCGGATGTGCCGAGCAGCTGCAGACTTCAAGCAGCACTCTCCGCATCCTCTATCCTCTCCCCGCGCTGGATGTACGCCTGGATGGAATCGATCGAAGTCTGGCGACCCACTTGGGTTTTGTGCTCGGGGAAGCCGAGGCACTTCCCTACCAACGACTGCAAAACTCCATCCGACAAATCTATGTCGAAATGGAAAGTCTCCTGTCTCTGCTGCGAGCAAGCTTGGTGCAACTGCAAGCCAACTGTGATGCGGTACCGCAGGACCAAGCCATTGAACTTATTCTGGAAGATTTGCAAGGCGAGATTGGTCGCTTGCATGAAACCCCGGTTTATACAGTGTCAGCGCTACCGCAAATGGAAAATCGACGCCATCGACTGCTCGGCGCTCTGTTAGCCATGCGGTCGGGTATTCATGAGACAAGACAGCACTTTCAGGACATGCTTCGGACCAGTCGCATCCGTCCTCAAGAAGAATGGCTCTGGCCCATGATTGAGCGTCGACAGCTCTTAAGCGCCTTGCTCAGTCGTTCGGTGGGCCTCGCCGATGCCGAACTTGCTATGGAATCATTGGAACAATACTGCCGGCAGCATCTGGTTGCACCCGATCAACTTCTTGGTGCCGAACTGAATCGAATTCATCCGCAGCTGGACGAGGCGTCCTTGCAGATCCTGCGTAAAATAGCTATGGATAGAGGGATTGGGCATTCCTTAAGCCAGGAGAAGCAGGTGGTGTTGCACCGTAAAGACAAGTTGCTGCATGTCATCCAGACAAACCTGGGTCGTAGTGTGCTTCTGACGATTCTGTGCCTTTGTTTTACAGGCTGCGGAGTAAAGACTGCACCTCGCTCAGACGTCCTTGACCTGCGACCAGCGGTCCCCTACCATGCGGAGCAACGCACGAACCAGAAAAGTACGGAAAAACCCGCACAACCCACGTCGCCAGTCAAACAGGAGAAATGAAGCATGGGCTCTGCATCGCGTATCACAGGCGTCTACACGGCCATCGTCACCCCCTTCACTCGGGACGGACAGATCGAATGGGGCGCTTTCGATAAGCTCTTGCAGCTGCAAGCTCAAGCCGAAGTCGATGGTGTGGTGGTAACGGGGACAACAGGGGAGTCACCAACTTTAAGCGTCGATGAAAAAGTTTCCTTGTACCGCCGCGCTCGTGCATTTCTTCCTGCCAGTGTCAAAGTCATGGCTGGAACAGGCGGCAACTGCACCAAGCAATCGATCGAATTATCGAAATTAGCCCAGGATGCAGGCGTCGATTCTCTCCTTATCGTTACGCCGCCTTACAATAAACCGACTCGTGAAGGTCTCAAAGCTCACTACCAAGCGATAGCTGATGCCACCAGAATTCCATTATGTCTTTATCATGTTCCCAGTCGCACAGGACAAAGGCTGAGTGCCGAAGACCTAGCTTACATCTGTGCTATTCCGCAGGTGACTGCGGTCAAGGAAGCCAGCGCCGAGCTGCCACTCTTTGCCAAAGCTGTTATGCTTTCAGGTTCAGGGACCGACTATCTGAGTGGTGATGATTTTACTTATTTGCCAAGTCTCGCCGTAGGTGGTCAGGGAGTCATTTCTGTTGGGACCAATGTGTTTCCAAGAGCCTTTGTGCAGATGACTCGCCGCTTCCGTCACGGCGACCTAGGTGGTGCTCTTGCGATTCACCAGGTTCTATTGCCCTTTACCGAGCATCTCTTTATGGAATCCAATCCAGGTCCGGCGAAGCATGTGCTGGCATCGCAAGGCATCATTCAAGATAGCCTGCGCTTGCCCTTGGTCACTGTCCTTCCAGAGACAGCGCAGCGGCTCGTCAAGTCCTATCAAGAAACCGAGCGACAGCTTCGGGAATTGGGAGCCCTTTCATGAGCCAATCACTCAGCCTTTGGATCAATGGTCTTTCCGGTAAAATGGGTTTGGAACTGCAGACTCTCATCGCTTCCTCCGAACGATGGGATTTGATCGGCGGTACGGGTGCTGGAGAGCTGGTCGACCGTGTTTCAGGTCTTTCCTACACCGACTGGCAGAAGTTGCCTGAGTGTCTCTCCCGAACGGATGTCCTCGTTGATTTTTCGGCTCATAGCGCCAATGCTGAGTTGCTGAAAGTCTTTCAGGAAAACTCCAATCTACGCGACAAAGCTGTGCTGATCGGCACAACCGGATTGGCTCCGGCTCAAAAAGAAGCCTGGGCCCAGGTGGCCAAAGATCGGCGCCTTCGGCTGCTTTTGGCTCCCAATACCAGCCTTGGCATCCTTTTGACTCTAAAGATTTCCCAGCAATTGGCTGGCGTCCTCAATGAGTTGAACTTCGACATCGAAGTCTTGGAAACTCATCATCGCGCGAAAATCGATGCTCCCAGCGGAACGGGAACCTTTCTTGCTGATGGGCTGGCTCGCACGGTTGATAAGCGCACCACCTACGGCCGAACCGGACTCCGAGAAACCAATGAGATCGGTATCGCGAGTCTTCGCGGAGGATCGGTCTTTGGGGAACATGAAATTCGTTTTCTCGGCGATCATGAAGAATTGCTTGTCAGTCACCGGGCGCTTTCAAGACAGCTCTTCGCGCAAGGCGCTCTGCTGCTGGCCAGTTGGGTGGTCACCCAAAATCCAGGCAGCTGGCATTTGGATGATGTGACGATTGAAGATATGCTGAAATTATTGAAGAGCCGAGCCAACTAAGAAGACGTGACGAAGGTCCGTCAAAGCTAGAACCTCTTCTGAAAAGACATACAGAAGCCAAGTCAGGAAACCGATTGCTAAGCAATCTTAAATTCTACGACTCGGCTTTCGCTTTGTACTTCGCAGCAATCCATTTTTTATCGTAAACAAAGCGAAATTGCTCACGAGAAAGTGGCATCTTGCCTAGTCTTGTCATCTCAAAACATGCCACGCATTTCCCTTGAGGATGGCGAGCACTTGGATACAAGAGGGAATCGCAGGGATTTTCTAGAATGTAGGCATGAGATGCAGAAGTATCATTCCGATCAATGATTCGAACGATATCCGCATGCTGTGTAGTATCAATCATGCCATTTACATCCAAATCTACCGTAAAAGTAAGCCTCGGATCTGCACTACCCGTTGGGTCGGGCAAATGCCGACGCTCGCGCATGAAATAATATGAGTGTTCATGGATTGACGTTACTAATTCGGTCGCACCATAGAATATATTTGTAAGCGCTTAGGGAAATACACCTAAAACCCACCCTTCACCTGCGATAGTCTCGCTTCTGTAGCCAACACAGGAGTGACAATGAGCAAGCGATCCAGCCCTACAAAGCGCGAACACTGGTCCCAGGTCATCAATTCC
>JBGSTF010000072.1:0-4716 GCA_041736645.1 Oligoflexus sp.
TCACCCGAACTGAGGCTAGTATAGTCTCCAAGAGGTCCCCATTGCAAAAGATTATAGGACCCAGCCGTGAGCTGAGATATATAGCTATCCGAACCCTGGCTCACTCCATTGTCGTCTTGGACCCATTCGGAAACATTGCCAGCAAAATCCCAAATCATAGCCCCTGTCGATAAACTATGGGTTCGTTTATTTATGTGCCAGCCACCATCACAATCTGCGGCAGGCGCCCCATTAAAGATGAAATTAATGCAACCCTCGGTGTCCAAAGTCGAAGCAGCTAAGGCCATTGCATCATCGGAATTACCGATATTAATAGCGTCATTGCCAATCGCACCGTTGCGCCAATTAGCAGGAATCGATTCAATGTTGCGCGCAATTGTCTGCCATTGAGCATTGGTGATCATATCGAAGTTTGGCCCTAAGTCTTTGCAGGTTTTCCAAGCTGAACCTGGCTCACTACTATTGATGCCGCGACCTATATAAACCCAGGGAGGACCTGCTGCGCTCGAAGACACAAAGCCAGTTTGATATTTTGCTTCATATTTCATCACACAAAAAGGATCCGTTCCTAGGCTACTGTTGCCAGGGATCAGCAGATAGTTATTAAGACAGCTTAGCGAATTCACTTGGACTTGAAAGCTTATGGAACTCACTAGGGAAGCATCACTTATATTGATTTTGATCAACGTCGTTCCCGATTGATTGGCAGTGGGCAGCAGGGTCACACTGCGTTGGGCACCGGTTCCACTGAAGAAGATATTCGAAGCGGCAATCAAGGCCGTGTTCGAGCTAGTTACGGAAACACTCAACTGGTCTACAGTTGACTCGGCATCACCGATGGTGAATGACAAGGGGTCGCTGCTGGTATTAAAAGCTAGAACCTGGTTAGCGATTTGCGTGATAGTTGGCGGCGTATTGCTCGGTACTGTTTGAACGGACTTTACTTTGATAGTGAAAAGGGTTGATGAACTGAGTCCACTGGCTGCAGTGGCGATGATTTGGAATTCTAATTCTGCACCAGAATCGCTAGCACGAATCAACCAGCTGGCCAGGATGCCCCGAGCACTGTCAAATGCAGCCAGGTTTGCACAAGTTTGTGCTGTCGAGCCCATTGTCCCATCGATTTTCTGATCGTAGCGGCAGCTGTAGGTGATGGCATTGCCATCACGATCGATATCTGTTCCCGTAGACAGGTCATTAAAATTAAGAGCCGGAGCTGTTTGCCCCACATCAAACTGATAACTCTTAACACCCTCGCTAATGTTCGGCCCATAAATTACGGCTTCAGGAATTGATACGGAAGAACTCCAGTCCGAAACTGTCAACCTTCCTTGGTCGTCGAGGCAGCGAAACCGACCGACCAGCGCATGGGCTTTGAGCTTCTCAATCTTATACGTATAGCTGAGAGACGAATCGGTTGCTTCGTTCCAACCCGTGGAATCATCTTTTGACTCGAAAATATTGACCTGACAATTCCGCAGTGAAGACGTACTGGCAAGGGTTCCCTTTAGTGTCACGCTGCGATCTTTTTCATTATAGACGAGACTAACGCCTTTCCATTGCACGACAGGAATCGCTGATTTGGCAACGATTGACTCTTCAGTGACTATTCCACTGCTTTCTACCACGGAAACATTATTAATATTCACAATCGGCTCTTCGGTCTTGATTTCCACAGCAGTGACAATTGGCTCGCTAACTTCAACTAACCAGTAGGCTCCAAAGTAGCCCTCAAACAGAACTTTACCATCTTCGGAAAACTGAAGAACGGAGGAGGGGATGACCCCAGCTTTCAGTTCCCCACCTACGAATGACTTGTAGAAAACAGCGTAGCTCTTGCCGGCCAGCGCTAACTGCGGAAATTTTAGGCCCAGCCTTAGCCCCGCTTTCGGATCCAGAGGCATCGCAATAGTTAAAGGTTTGGTCAAATCAACATTAGCAGAAGGACGAATGATCAACCCTGAACCGATGGGAGTCAAAGCAATGCTTGTGCTAATACCCAGCGACGAAGTTAGAGAGGTTTGCGAAAGACTCACTGCTTGTTCGACGACTAGGTCGACTGCAATGCCGAGCGAACCAGGTTGAATCGTGATCGCACTTCCGGCCAGGGCGCCGGAAGGAGCAGCGATCGTCGTCGCTACTTTGGAATTCACATCATAGGCTGATACAGTTTTGCCAGTCGAAACCTCGCGGCCTTCGGCAAGTCTAGGTGCGCTATCGAGTACCGAAACCTTACCGCTCGAAACAACCGGCAAATTGAAGCAACTGCATAAGGGCAGACATAGACCCAGGAATGAGGATAATCGGATCGCCATGAGAAAACCTCTTGCGATGAGGACCACTAACGAAGGAATTATCGGTTCGTGATGGGAGAAAATAAGGAGCAAGATTTTTCAGTTTGAATCTTTCTATTCAAGTCTGTAGGCAAGTCTTACTTTTTCTACTATCTAACTGATATGGCTGTCTAATTTTTTCGAAAATCCCAGGCTGCTTAACATTTTTCTTGGAGGCAAACTTTAATTGCGAATACCTACAGACTTCGATTGATGCCTATTGCTGGCCAAAAGGTCTGATGCGGATAAGCACTTCATAGCTGCATCATCTTCAAAAACAAAAACCCCCAAACAGCTCGCGCCATTCGGGGTCTTTTTTATAAGCTTTGCAACCAGGCTGACCAGAGATCTCTCCCCAAAAAAACCTGATAAATTCAACAACTTATTTCGAGTAAAATTCGACAACTTGACCGATATCAATCGGCTCAAAGAATAATGGGATTAAAATTACCCTTCAAGTCATTTTTCGGAGTTTGTTTTTCAAAATAGAAAATAGATAGAAACAGGCAATATCCGCACCTTAGCAATTGAGTGTCGGGGTTGCGAAAGATCTTTGCTTATTGACGGGTCATAATTTTAAGAGATATTCGTGTGATAGCTAGTTTCTGGCGCTTAAGCGCCAGAAACAAATTAATCCAGGCCCAATAATATCAGTGCTGTTGACCTTTTTCCGAATATCGTGCTAAAGCAAGCCATGAACACATTTCGCTCTAAGATCAGATGAACGTTTGGCTATTTCCTAAGGCTTGCTACGGAATTGGTCATGGACCTTTGGGACTATTACGTGACGCCTTGCAGCAATTTCGAAACTGCACGACCTTTGGTCACCAGTTTCCCTTGGCGATGGTTCATGACCGAGACGGAATTTATGGGAAATGGCTACCTGAAATTTTGCAGGAATTTGGGTGCGAGTCCCTTAAAACATCGCCGCGGTCGCCATGGGAGAATCCTTTCATCGAGCGATTTAACCTGACAATTAAAACTGAGTTGCTCAATCGTTCGATCCTCATTGACAACAACCAAATTCGCAGCCTTTGCATGTCCTATCAGAATTTCTATAATTCAAAAAGACCTCATCAGGGGATCGGCGGCGCAATACCTGATTTTCCTGATGCACACCATCTAAAGTCGCCAGACATCCAGAATCTGAAAGTAAAAAAGTCAAAAATATTGCACGGGCTGGTCACAGAATTTAAGCTGGCCGTATAAATCCCCAGCACAGGATAGGCCTTGGCCTTTAGAGACAGGTTGAGAGATCATAGGTCATCACATCTTGACTATCGAACCAGTCAGCGACGGCAAGGTTTTGATTGGTGCCGATCAGAGGAGCCTCCAGCTTCAATTCAGCCTTGATATCGATGCCAAGCTCCGGATCCTTATTCGTCAGGATGATCAGGGGCTCCTTTGGGGATCGGTAGTAGTAGCAGTAGAAAGCCTTTTTATCGTTAAAATTCGCGAACATCGCACCAACGCTGCCGCCGCGGCAGGTCTGGTACCTGCAGATATCCACGAAACCTACGGAATTGTTCGGTTTTTTGCCCCCGAAGCCCGAGCTATTGCCCGACATGAAGAGCATGGTTTTGTCTTTATTCAGGATCTCATAGCCATTGACGGCTTGAGGCCAGGGCATCACAGCTTTCAATGAACCGATGACAAGGCCTCCCGAATCATCGTCCCGAACGAGGCCCGGTACGAAGGTGCGGGGTATGGCCAAAGCTTTCGGCTCATCTTTGAAGGGCATGTAAACATAATTCGCGTCGGAAAATTTCTTCGTGGCATCGATATCGCCCCGGCAGACAGGACGCCCATTCAGAGGATTCTTGTAAGGCTCCGCAATGCCGACTTCGCTCAAGGCATAGAACGGCGCTCCCTTATAACGGCAGTCCTGGAAACGCAGAGAGAGCTCGGCGCCGAAGGTGGGCGGCTGCAATCCTTCACGGACCTTTTTCAGCTGTGGGATGATGCTCAGGCGACGCCTAGCCTCAGGCCCGGAACAGGCCAGGACCACCTTGTATATCTCGCCTTCGACGCTGCTTTTCACCTCGCACGACGGTGCGCTGAACGCAAAGTGCGGGTCCGGGCCCAAAAGGAGCCGATCCCGCCCCTTGCCGGGAATCGTGAAGCTGATCGTCTGTTCCTGGTCATTTTCGATGGAATGGAACGCCGGCATTGGGGTGGCATCGAGATCAAGAACCGGGCTCTTTGGATCTCGTGTGATCTGCATGTCAAAGCTCTGCCCACCCGCCTCGGCTGAATGCAGGACTGAGAAAGCCCGCAATTTCACCTGTAGGGTCACGTCGGTTGGATTATCGCTCCTTTGCAAGTTCGATTTTTGGAGGCGGGATTTGTCCCAAGCGGTTAAAGTTTCCAAGTTTGCTTTGAC
>JBGSTF010000118.1:0-14883 GCA_041736645.1 Oligoflexus sp.
GTTGGTGTGATTGTCGTCGATGACCAGAATCTGTTCTGATTTGGGCTCTGCAGTCGAAAGCACGGGAGTCGAGGATGGGGAAGACGCCCTTGGCACAGCAGCCGCGAATTCTGGAGCGCGTTGGGCTGTAATGGATGCTGCTTCACCACAGGGCAGTTCTATGCGGAAGCTGGAACCAACTCCCAGCTGAGACTGGACCTTTATTGTGCCTAGCCATTGGTCGACAAACTTTTGAACAATCGCCATGCCCAGGCCAGTTCCCTCGTACTGACGACGAGCATCAGATTGAACCTGGTAAAATTCTTCGAAAATGCGTGGAATCTGCTCGGCAGATAAGCCGATGCCTCGGTCGCTGACTTCCAGGACAAGCCTGGACGGGTCGCTGAGATCCATTTTCACTTCGACCGCGTTACTTGCACCAGGGCGCTCAAATTTAAAGGCATTGCCGATGAGGTTTCGGAGGATGGTCAGCAGTTTTTCTCGATCAGCAATGTACTGCGGCACCTGACACTGCTCATACGACCAGGAGGTGTCGAGGCTCCAGCTGGTGGAAGGATACTTGAAACTCAGGCCTTCCATGAGGTAACGCAGCTCGGATGTGACACTATTAAGGTCGATAGACTGCCAATTTAAGACCTGCTGAGCTTTTTTGCTTTTCGCCAGTTCGAGAATGGTATTGACCTGATGCAGAAGCGAGAGGCCAATGCCGTGAACCTTTCGCAGCTGCTGACTCACATCCGAGCTCACTTCGCCAAAGCGATTTTGTATGATCAATTGCACAAATCCGAGGATTCCGTTAATGGGAGTCCGCAGCTCGTGCGAAGTGTTATGAAAGAAAGCGGTTCGAGCTTTCTCCTTTTCTATCAACTCTGCATTGAGAATTTGCACCTGATCCAGCGATTCTTCCAGTGACTGATTGAGATTTTGAATTTTTCGGGCGCTGGCGATCTGCTCAAAGCGGATCTTGTGACCGAGAGCCATGCTCAGCAGTATGACTTCAAGTGCAGAGCCAATTTGAATCGCATACTCTGAGAAAAAGCTTTGTGGTAGGACTCCCAGCTGCTTCAAAGCATTGATAACGATGCCAAAGAGAAACATGGAGAACGCCAGCATATAAAAATAGGCCGGCTTATAGGAACGTTTAAGAAGGTAGATGCTGCAGGCCAAGAGATAAAGACCAGAGACCAGTGCGGCAACAGTGCCGAGTCGCACAGCGATAGCGTAGCCGACGAACAAGGCAAGTATCATCACCAGCAGTGAGGCGGCCATCAAGCCTTGAATGAACCGGTCCGCCCGTGGAATTTGGGTTTTTGTTTCCAGAAAGTCTCGGGTAAAAACACACATCCAGAAAAGGGAAAGTCCGAGGAAAAAAGCCACGCAAAGGTTCGCCCAGCCTGGAGAATTGGGCCAAAGCAAGGGGAAGGTGAAACCATGCAAAGATGCTTGAAACATGGCAAAGCCACCGATGTACAGACAGTAGTAGAGATAAAAGTGCCGGCGTGTAGTCATCAAGAGAAAGAAGTTATAACAGAGCATAGCCAGCAGCAGACCATAATAATATCCGGCGAAGTGGTCAGCGTTGGCCTTCGCTACAACCATACCGTCGGTCGTCCACAACTTGATGGGAAAAAACAGGGGTCCTGAGGTTTTGCAGCTTATATAAACTTCAAGCTCGGTCTGAGGTTCGACGATCAGTGGAATGATAAAATTTCGAAAAGGTATGATTCGCTCGGAAAATTTTTTGAGGTCACCGAGGTGAATGTCCTGAGTCGTGCTTCCTTTGCGGACATAGAAAACAATCTCATCATAGTGGGAATACTCAGCCTCCAGATAGCGGAAGGCCGTCTGGGGGCTCGGGTTGATGATGCGCATTTTCAACCAATAGCGCGACTTCGTGAAGCCAAAGGTTGGAGTGTCCTGGCTGGAAATTTTCCAGGAGGTTTCGGCTTGTTTCTGAATTGTCTCATAGGTTTCCAGGCCGGTGGGGTCTTCCAGATAGAGCAATTTCTGGCCCAAAAGTTCAGTCGGATCGAGCACGGAAATCTGCGGTTCTGCCCCCCGTGCATACGCCGGAAAGAGGACAAGGAAAGCCCAAACCATTTTCCACAAAGCACCCATGATTGACCCGATCACTTGCAAATGAGTACTATCGGAGCTCAGAGCTGGAAAGGCTAATTACCTTCTGGTTTAATTTCGAAGGATTCGAGAGCCGAACGAGAGTCTTCTATCTTAGTTCACGGACGGGGTTCGAAGAAGTTTTCCAGATATTCCTTCACGATGATTCGCGTGTTGACTTTTTTAAGGGCCATCTTCAATTTCTCATTTTTCGCTTCACCCGTGCCTTTTGGGAAGCATAGGCCGAGCGGTAGATTTTCCAGCACGAGGGAGTTGGCCTGGAGAACTCCTTCGTATTTTTTGTGGGAGGTTTTCAGATAATAGCGAAAATTGACCAGATCCATAACGGCAACGTCGACTCGTCCTTTGGCCACCATTCCCAAAATGAGGTTTTCGACAGCAACCATCTGTGTCTTGATTTCACCTGCACGGACCATTTCGTTAAATTGCCGTGTATTCCCATAGTCTTGAACGACGGCGACAAGATACTGTTTGAGATCGGTGATATTCTTGAGCGCGGCGGGTTTGGCCTTATTTTCGATGATACCAAACGGCGAGTTGTACAGTGTCTCGGAAAAAAAGAAGTCCTGCGGACAATCCTCGGGCCAGGCTGTTTGAAAGCCATCGAAGCGTCCCGCTCTGGTTTCGCGAATAGCTCGGGACCAGGGGAAAAACGTGTATTCTACATCTACATCGACAGCCTGCAGGGCCTTACGGAGAGCCTTGCCTCCTCCACCCTCGTCTGGGCAGGCCTTGTCGCAAAGATAGGGAGCCCATTCAAAGGAAGCAATTTTCCACTTATCTTTCGCAAAAGCACTTGTTGAAAGGACCAGAATCAGCCCAAGGGTCCGCATCATCACAGGCAGCATTGAAACCTCTTCGTTCAAAATGGGCCATGGCAGACCGAAACTGTTCAAAGTTCTTGCATCAATATGCCGAGTTTCGCGAAATATGGCAATCTTCGCTATTGTTTTAGCGAAATCGTCTGAAGAAGCCTTCCAGGGTGGCTGTCAGAGCCCTGGCCGCTCCTGCTAGAGCTGTGAAGACTGCGTGGGATCGTGAACAAAGCAGTTCATAACCTGGCTGGATGAGCAGTGGGGGTGGTCCGAGGAAGCTGAAGAGTTCTAGGCCCAGGCCAAGCGCGGACAGCGATCGTCTGGACCAGACCATGTCCGGGATGTTCCTACAGCGCCAGCGAAGTCCTCAGATCAGATCGCGGTGGAACAGTCTCCCGAGTCCTGAGTGATCTTGCTCCTCTCAGCGGGTGACTCCCAAGATGCCTTCATGGCGAGGATTTTGGACTGCGCGCATCTTCCCAAAGGCCTTTAAACCCATTGGTCGATCGAGCATCCAAGGGCTTCCACAAAATGAAGTTCTTCTGAAAGTGTGTTGGGTCATCTAGACCGAATCGACTGATTTCGTCAGCAGTTGCCTGCTTTGTCAGTCGATCGATGACAGGATAACTCCCTATGTTTCGCAATAGACCAAGCTGGACTTCAGGACTGAGAGAGTAGTTGATCCATTGCTCAGCTAAGAGCTTCAAACTGGGATTCTTCTCAATCTGTTTAGGCATGACCCAATTATCCACCCAAGCCGTTGTTCCTTCGCGGGGATGAGCGACTTTCCACGGTTCACCGAGACGATTGAGTTCGGGCAAGGAAAAGCCCCAAGCGGCAGCCAGTGCCAAACCCTTGAGTTCTTTTGCTGAATCAACGCCCGTCCAGTAGTTCTTGGCATTTTGTGCCAGGGACTTCAGGCGTTTTTGCACGTCCGGGCTGTTGACCTTGTCATAACTAAAAATATCGGAGCGATTGATTCCAGCAGCGAGCGCTGCGACATAGATATTGGCTTCGTAGTAATCCGCACTCAAACTATATCGATCCTTGTATTTTTCATCCCATAAGATGCTCCAAGACTTAGGTTCTTCCTTTATGATCGCCGAATTGTAAACCAATGCATAGGGACCATAGGTATAGGGGACACCATAGACTTTTCCAGCCTCTGTAATATAGTCAGCCTTTTGCAGAGCACTGACAACTTGCTGATAATTTCCGACGTTTTTCAGATCAACTTCTGCCAGTAATCCGTTGTCGATCATTTTCCAGCGATCGGAACGCGGCAGATTGTGAGCGACCCCGCCGAGCAAATCGTGTGAGCCTGAGCGCAAGGCTTCGAACCATTCGTTTGGATTCGAAACATTCGTTACAATAAAGGTCACGTCCTTTTTCAAATTCTTTTTAGCATAGGATTTAAATCCATCCAAGTACCGCTGGTCAGCGTAACCCTCCCAGCAGAGAATACGAAGGACCTGTGCTCCAGCCAGGGAAGATGTCAGGGCCGCATGAACGAGCAAAAGAACTGTTGCCAGATGTATCCTGGAAATTGGGAGAAATTTGCGCATATTGGCTCCTTAAATCATGAAAGACGCTTGGATAGTAAAACCATAACACTAAACTCGAAAGCAACTCATGACTCTGGCTACTTCTATGCGCCAATTTTTTGCTCAAGAAGCATTTTTTGAGACAAGTTGGTCGGCAAAATTAAGTAGAAAGTCGTGCCTTGATTTGCTCCCTCGCTGTTAACACTAATGGATCCTTCATTGGCCTCAATCAGTGATTTGCAGAAGTGCAACCCAAAGCCATGGCCAGTTTTCTTAGTGGTGAATCCGTGGTTGAAGAGCTTGTCTTTTACTTCACTCGACAACCCGGGACCATTGTCGCTAATGCTTAGTACAAGGGTTCCCTTTTCTTCTTGCCAAGAGCGAATGCTCAATCGAGCTTGGTATCCATCCGGCATCAATTCGAAAGCTTCTACCGCATTTTTTAAGATATTGATCAGTATTGTTAGAATAATTCCGCTGGGCATCCAGATATTATGCTCTGGGTTGATGGCAACCTGCACTTCCACACGGCTTCGCTTGAGATCCCTCTCTTCGATAAGAAGAACCGATTTTATTGTTTCATTGAGATTCAATTGCTCTGCTTGAGTTTTGCTTTTGGCGCTATCGAGTTGAAGTGTAGCGATTCTCATAGCACCGTCAGAAGCACTGATGATTTTTTCTAGATGCGAGCTAAGCAACTTATCAAACTTTGCATCAGTGAAAAAAGAATTTGTCCGAGCAATGTTTTGGAGCAAGGCGGCGTTCCCATGGACTATTGTTAGTAAGTTATTGAGGTCGTGAATAATGCCTGTGGCCAATTCCTGAATTGCAACACCTTGTTGAGCTTCAACCAGTTCTGCGACCATGAGCAAACGCTCACTATGGATTCTTTCAAGTGCGCTGATGTTCTGGTAGTTTTCCCTGAGTAGACGATTGATTGCTTCGATAACTTGGTCTATCTCGTCGGGCTCTTTGCTTGGTTTTCGATTAACGGCAATAGTTTCAGGCTTACTCAGTTGGGAAATGCGCTTCACCTGAACCTCGAGAGAACGGAGATGTCTTGTAATAAGGCGCTCGACAATTCCAATGATAATGAAGCTCATTAAAAAAGTTTTGATAAGTTGGGTAAAGGCTATATTGATGAGCCTAATCCATAACTGTTGGTAGAGACTTTCGTAGGATTCAGAAAGTTGAAGACTACCGACCTGCTGATTTTGTGAGTTCACCAGTGCATAGAGAGGAAAATTATGGACACGTTCTTTACTGTCGGCTGCACGGCCCATTTCTTCATACATTTTACCGCTGATATCGATGACTCGAACGCCGACTATCGAAGGCTGCTTGATAATCCCATCGAGAATGAGGTGAATCTGATCACGATCGAGGTTCCACAAGGAACGGCCTAGTGAGGGCAGAGTCGTAGTTTCAATTTTAGCGACCGATTCCTTAACGCGAGTGAGTTCGCTACTAAAGTCGCTGCCTATCTGCCAGAGAATGGAAATGCAAGTCAACACACTACTCACGGATAGGATCAGCAGCGCGGTCTGCCTACCAAGCCTGCCTTGAGCTGATTTTTTCCAAATCTCGAGGACCTTCATTTACATCCTGGCGGCGATCTTTGGTTGCCACTAATGGACAGTAGTTGACACATATAGCGCTACCCTGATGCTATCATATCCAAAATAAGCAAAAATTGCCCGGAGCCTATTATGTGATTTTGACATCAGTCCTGCTTTGGCTACCTCTGTTAACGGGAACATGGCTATCTAAAGCCTCGCAGCTGACCATCATCGAGATGGGGATGCTCACATCAAATTCTGTGGCATCGGTTCGAGCTGCGAGGCTCAAATGCCATGAAAGGTTACGGCATAAGCCATAGGCCAGAGCGAGGCCCATGCCGCTGCCTTCGCCGACAGTTTTAGTCGTAAAGAACGGCTCAAAGATGCGATCGCGGATACCGAGTGGAATGCCATTGCCATTGTCGATAATTCTCAGAACATAAGCCTCAGGTTCACGACTCACTGAAATATGAATCTTGGCTTCGGCTGAAACCGAAGCGTCAAAGGCGTTATCGACTATGGTCCGAATGATGGTAAACACATGAAAATTTCTCCCTTGCGGTCGCAAGAAAGATAGGGCTCCTTTGACGACCATTAAGAGATTATTGATTTCGTGGGCAATTCCACCCACAAACACTGCCAAGGATGCGAAGCGATTTTTGCTTTCCAGTTCACTATGCTGTTCGTCAATGATCTTGAGCGCGAGCGTATACACATAATCGCTCAGCACAGCGATACCGAAGGTGAGAATCACTGCGCTCACCCGAGCAAGGAAGGCGTCTGGATCCAGCTGGGGATATTGGGGTTGGGAAAACCCGAGCCATTGAAGTTCAATGGCCCATTCGAAGGCCATGAACATCACAAAGGTTAAAACGCCCCAGATGCGTCCTCCTACTAAAACGGAAATGAAGATCACGGGCGCGATGAAGATATGGGTCATGGTTAGATCAGGGTGAGCTTTGCCTTGAATGACCAGCATCACAACCACGCTACAGCCAAGTATTAAAGAGCCATTATTCCAATGTCGTGAACAACGCTTGGCGAAAAGCAAAGTCCAGAGCGTTGTAAGCATGGCCTGCACGCTTATCGTCATAATCGCGGTATTGAAATGGCCTAAGTTTTGGTAAAGAAGAAAAGCCATCCCACTGAGCATCAAGCAACTGAAAGGCAGCAGCTGGCGGCTGAGGCGCTCTTTGAAGAGCTCTTGATGTTTTTTGCTGGGTCCTGAGTACATTCTCTTGGCCGATCCTGCGGTTTTTAACCACTTTCTAATCGGCATTCCACAGCTTATCTTGAAGACGCTGGAGTTCAACGTCCTTAGTCGTAAGGATATCGGGGATGAGCTCACAGGTCAGAAGCAGACTCTCTGGCTGGTAAAAACATAAAAAAGCATTAGCTTATGTGGGGACAGATTTTTTCACTTAAAAATGCCCTTCCCGTTGCGAGATCAGCGACACTCATAGCGTCGGCATTCAGCACGTTTGCGACTGTATTCAGCCATGTGGGTGAGATCGCTGTCGCCAGGGCGATATTCTATCTGATCGAGCTCGATCAGGCAGTCGGTCCAACGGCTATAATTACAGCTGCTTTCAGCTAAGTCCGACGACTCGGATTTGGTTTGCCCACAAGCTGAAAGACCTAAAGCGAACACGAGCAGGGCGGCGGCCTGCGAAATTCTGCCTAAACGCTTATCCATACGATTATCTCCAAATGATTGTGCCCTAAGGGGTCTACCCCGAGCTGACGAGATTTTGCAATTCATACGCCATGTAGAAAGTAGGCTCCGAACTTGCAAGATACTTTATGTAAGAAGCCAGATTATTTAGGAAAATATTCAGTTACAGTGTAAGTTGTTGGAACTTGATTCTGCTGTCATTCAGCCTGTCTGACTCGACAAAGGTCCAATCGCGCGCGTACAATGAAACAACATGTAAATGGAGTTAGGACCACGGGCTACCTTAGGGTGAAAAACCTTCTTTGCTGCTCTTTCCTCCTGATGCTTTCGGCCTTGGGCCAAGCACAACCGAGTCAACCGCAGGCCATAGATGGCTCTATTGATCTTTCGCGCTGGAATTCAGCCACGGATCCTTTTGTCAATTTGCAAGGGAGTTGGCGGTTCTATTGGCAGCGGATGGACAGTGAAGCCGATCTGGCAACGGGACGTATTGAGAGCGAGCCGCAGGATGGTTATATCAAAGGGCCAGGAACGCCTTGGACTGACGTTAAGCCGGGATCGATTGAACCCTTTGGTTACGCTACCTATGTTCTCGAAATCAAGGGCCTCAATCCTGCCACTCCCGACCTTGCTATGGTGTTCTCTCAATTTGCAAATATGCATCGAAGCTACATCTATTATCCCAAATCCAAGACTCTGCTCAAGGTTGCTGAAGCGGGAGTGGTCGGCAAGACCCGAGACACTTCAGTCATGCAAGATGTCAAGCGCATTGCCGTGATTCCGCTCAAAGGCGAGGATCGGCTGCTGCTCATTCAGCAGGTAGCATCATACCGAATCATGGGAGGGATGGGTACAGTTCCTACTTTGGGTGACACCCAGCGAGTTCTCCAAGACGCAGACTTCATTATGTGGCAGTCCTGGCTCGTGATCGGTATGTTTGCCTTGCTGGTAATTTCCAATGTCTCACTGTTTGTCCTTCGGCCAGAAGACAAGCCGAGCCTCGTCATGGCAATCTTCACCTTAGTGATGCTGCTTCGCTTTTTTGGTACCGAGGGCCTATGGCCTCGTCTTTTTCCTGAGCCGCATGAGTCGAGCTTTGTGTTCTTTTATGTTTTGATGGCGTTTGCCTTACCACTTGGACTTTCCATTTACCTGAGCTTTTTCTATCTTACCTTCCGTGGTCAGTATCCTCGCTGGGCGCTCATAGGAGCCTGGGCTACATGCACATTCTATGCTGCACATATCGCCCTAGGATTTGCCATTCCCACTCTGTCAAGTATCTTCAGCTCCGTTATGCTGGTGATGATGATTTTTGGAATTCTCATGTTTATTCGCTTGATCAGGATCACTCTGAAGGGAACCCGAGGCGCCGCACTTTCGCTCGTAGGCATTACTCTGCTCGTTGGAGCCATGGCCAACGATGTCTTTGTCTATCTGCAGTTCTATAGTGTTCCTTATATTGGCCATTACGGAATGATCACCTTCATTTTCGCCCAATCGTTAGTCGTCGCTAGTAATTTCGCTCATGCATTCCGAACTGCAGAAAAATTGAGCCGTGATCTTCAGCTTGAGGTCGAACGGCAGACTCGGGACGTCAAAACCATTCTGGCCAATATCCATCAAGGGATACTCACGGTCCGTGAAGGTCTCTTGGTCGGCGACGATTACTCAAGTTATTTGGAGCAAATTCTTGGCACCCGAGATATTTCGCACCAGGGCCTGATAGGTTTAGTGTTTCAATCAACCAACCTAAGCAATGAACAGAAGGCCATGATTGAGTCCGTGATGACGAGCAGTATCAACGAAAGTTTGGTGAATTTTGAAATGAATACGGAAAACCTACCTCGCGAGTTTGTCTTGCAAAAAGCAGGACAGCTGGACAAAGTTCTCATCGCTGATTGGGAACCGGTCACTGACAGCAAGACCGATAGAGTCGAAAAAGTTCTCGTAACCCTTCGTGATGTGACCGAATTAAAGCAGATGGAGGCTAAGAACACCCAGCAGCAAAGGGAAATGGAGCTTATTTCGGAAATTATTGAGATACCAACGGAGCGCTTTGCCTACTTCATGGAAGCCAGTCATAAGTTTCTTTCTGAAGTTCGGCGCTTGCTCAATAGCCATCTGCAGCCGTCCGATGACTCGCTCCGTATTGTGTTTATCAACTACCACACGATGAAAGGTGCAGCGCGAACCTATCATTTCAGTGGTATGACCAGCCTTATCCATGACGCAGAAAACACCATAGCTCAGATTCAAAAGGCCCAAAAGCCATGGAATCAGCAGCTGGTTATGACCGAGCTCAGCGCTGTGGAAGTCGCCTTTGCAGAATATCAACGCATCCATACCGAAAAACTTCGTCGTGGTCAGAATAAAAGCGTCGTCAGCATTGAGTTGGAAACTGTGCGAGCCAATATTCGGGCTTTGGATTCGCTGGGAGAGGTCAATCTCGACCCGCGTCTGACACCATTTGTAGACACGGTGCGAAGGACTTTTTATCAACTCTATTACCTGGAATTTGATAAGCTCCTTGCTGAATTGACCGGGAATCTTCCACAGCTCGCTCGTGATCTCCAAAAGAACGATCCGATCGTCGAGGTCCACAGTATCAAAGCCGGTTTGACCAAAGAGGCTTCGGATGCTCTCCGTAACGTGTTTGTTCATATCTTCCGAAATATTATGGATCATGGCTTGGAAGGACCCGAGGAACGTAAATTGCTTGGCAAGAATCCAACAGGCTGCATCACGATCACCTCGAGCTTGACAATCGAACGAGCTCTCTTGATTCGCGTGCAAGATGATGGTCGAGGCATCAAACTTGATCATATCCATGAAATGGGAGTGCAAAAGAAACTTATCGGTGAACACCAACAGCTCAAACCAAGTGAAGTGGCTGAGCTAGTGTTCCTTCCCGGGTTTTCTACAGCCAAAGGTCTCACAGATGTTTCTGGGCGCGGGGTCGGCATGAGTGCTGTGCGCGAGTATGTGGAGCAGGAGGGTGGCTCTGTTCACATCACTCTTCTTAAAGAGCTGGGCTTTTTGCAAGCAGCTCCTTTTGCCTTGGACATGATACTACCGCCGAGCGCCTTCACAATCTTTGAAACAGAGATCAAGGTGGCTTAATTTTGAAAAAAATCTTCGAAGGGAGGGCTCTGCTGATCGGTATTGACAACCTCAGCCGTGCTGCCTAAGTACTCCTTCCCTCGCTAAGAAAAAGTGGAATCGCCTCACAAAATTTAACAAACGAAAGTCGATCAACCTGCCGGCAAGATGGAGGCGTTGTTTGTCTTGTCTCGTGCTTCTGCATGCAAGGCCTTGGTGACGATGTAGGCCTCTCCCTGCAGAAGTTTCAAGTTTGACTTCAGCCAGGCTTGCCGGGGATTGTGGGTTGCCGAATGTTCACCGTGAGATTGCCATCTTTTCCACAGGACCACTTGCAGGGGAGTTTCCGATTTCAATTGCAGGCGGAGTTGCTCCATTGTTTTCTTGTCAGGGACGATAAGTACATGACCAGCCTCAATCCAGCTCAAAGCATCATTCAATCGGTGCAGGCCTTTGACAGGGATTTCTGATGTGAAGTTGAGAGAACCCCACTCGCTCCAAACAAAGCGCTGAACGTTGTAAAAGCCGAACGGTTGGGAAGCCTGGTGTGTTTGAGCATATCGCTTAAGATCACGCACATCGGAAAGTCCGATCGTTCTCATCAAAAACAGTATGATAATGAAACTTGGCACCCAAAGAGTCAATGACCAGGCTAACTTTCTTTGACTGGAACTTCGTCTCCATAGGGAAATTAAGACTCCAATTTGGCCAAGCAGCACCAAAGAACTCGCCAGGGCGAGAGCAGGTGGCCACCAGTCGCTTGAAGGCTGAAAGCGCCATTGCAGGAGCAGAACCAAGGCTGCCGGAATGAGAGTCGCGACCAGCCAAGCTTTATGAAACATGGCAGCTGAGAGAGGCCATTTGACGAGAGCGCGTCGCCAGCCCACACAGGCCCATAAGAGTACAGAAGGGAGGGCCGGAAGACAGTAGATTTCACTGCGATAAGGATGCCAAGCGAAGAACAGGAAGGTTGGAAGAGCATTGGCGAGGCCAATCCCTATGAGCTGTCTATCTGTTCGATCCAAGTCCCTGCGAATCCAATCATGAAGCAAAGCGATACATCCGATTCCCAGCATCAAGGCATGGGGCCAAAGGTGATAGCTGAGATTGGGCAAGATAGACTGTAAAACTGTAACTCCATTTGCGCCTTTGCCCATGGTTTCTCTGACGACATAGGTACTAAAAAAATTTGCTCCATCCAGGTACCAGGGGATAAAGTAGGCGCTCAATCCAAGCAACCCTCCCATGGCTATCGACAGCAAGCCGGTCTTTTCCCCTAGCCTTTGACGTAGACTCTTGTTCATCAGAGCATAGAGGAACGCTCCACTGCCGAGTAAAACGCTGTGTAAGGGCGACTTTATCCAGGCTGCTGCACCTATCGTCAGCCATAGCCATAGCCATCGCTTCGATTGCATTTGCGGGTTCATCAGACCAAGAGAAAAGTGCAAACATAAGCCGTAAATTGTGATCAGTTCAATTTCCATTTGGCTGGCAAACATATGAGCGAAAACACCAGGGGACAAAATTAGTCCAAGCCCAAAAATAAACGGCATGAATTGCTGAGGCCAGATGTGCTTCAATGTTCGAGTGAGCAGGAAGGCAATACCCCCCAAGCCAACTGCATTCATCCAAAGAACCGCCCATAGACTGTGCTCACCGAAAAGGGCGACTCCCATTCGTATCAAGATATAGTGCAAAGGGCCCTTGAAGTAGTTGGGTTGTTCGGCCAAGGTTTGGAGGAACCACGAGCCTCGAGCCTTCATCTCCAAAGCTTGGGCGATATAGACTTTCTCGTCACCGGTAGTTCGCAGAACCGGCTCACCCAGGAATGGTACATAGAGGGCTATGAAAAAACCCAAGACAATCCATTCAGGATAGCTCATAGGCAGGTCTTTAAAGCGATCAATCAGTCGACGGCCTTGGTCTTTCATGGGTATTCTCTTGCGGGTTGATTTTCGGAAAATTGAGCAGCAGCGACATCCGCCCAATCGCTCCAAGTCATGGAGCTGTCTCTAAATCGAACCTGGTAGCTAAGCGAGGTCCATTGCCGGTCTGGAACCATCGGACTTGGTTCGAGGAGTGAGCGTCCTTGTTCCAAGTTTTTGCCCATATACCAATTTTCATTGTTTTGAAAAAATTCACCGACCTGTTCCCCAGTCTGCGTATTCATCCATCTCACATGAGTCGTCAAATGAGAATCACCATCTGGATCTTCAAAGGTCCCGAGCTTAAGGTTTAAGTGACCCTTGGAATCAAAGCTCGCTCCGATAACTTGTGGGGCAAGAGGAGCTTGATTGAAGCGTTTGATGGTATAGCTATCGACGAGTCCTTGATCGACTTGGCTTCGATCATCCCCAAATCCAAAGCGCCGCAGCGTAATGGTCGGGTTTTCACCGGAACGAATGCTGAAGTGCATCCAACCAAAATTGGCTAGGCTTTTGACATACTCTGAATAGTCCTGCTGCTTATAGTCGCCCCAATCATCAATAGCTCCCCCTACCGCGGCCACCGAGATCATCGAGTGTCTGGCGCGATAGGAATGTCCTCGCGAATAGCCATGAGTATGTCCGCAAAGATGAAAGCTTGGCTTGTCGGTTTTGAGACTGAAATCTTCCAGCAGTGATTGGATGCGACCCGAGTAGCCCAATTCGCCAGGAATCCATGCCTCAGACTTAAACGGATGATGAAAATAGGCGATGACGAAGGCGAGCCGATCGTCAGCAGCAGCTTCATCGAGTTGCAGGCTAAGCCAGTCAAGCTGCTCTTGGATGCGATAGCCGTCATTGGTATCGAGGCTGATAAAGCGAGTATTACCGAAATCAAAGCTATACCAATGTTCAATATAGCCGGGAGTACCGTTCTCAGGAGTAGAAAAGTAGGTGAAATAGAGGGGATTGTTCTTCTCATGATTGCCTGGCGCCGGGTACACAGGTATTCGGTTCAAGAGACTTGCCATGGGTTGAAACCAATGCTGCTGCCACTCCGCATATCGATCGCCATTCTGGACCAAATCACCGGCAAATACGGCAAATGATGGCGCCAGCAAGTCTGAATGGAAGGCTCTAGGAATAATGCTTTCACGCAAATTCCTCTCGGTCACTCGAAACCCATCTTGAGCGTCGGACATAGCCAGAAAGCTAAAGTCGCCCACATCTTCGGGTGGACTGGTGAATGAATGAGTGCTGGGTTCCAATCCTTCTGTACTCACGCTATAGATATAGTTGGTGCCAGGCTTTAGTTCAGTGAGGCGGGCTATGTAGAGTCTTTGAAGCTTTGGCGCTGGATCAGGCAAGTCGACAATTTCTGCCTGAACGGTTTGAGCGGCATCATCGCCTGCCGCTTGAAATGTAAGCGATGCATTGGTTTGAATCTTTGCTTCCCATTGAATCGATACACTCGATGATGTGAGTAGCTGGAGATACGGTCCACTCGCCTTCGGATCTGAATTCGCTGATGTTTGCACACAAAGCAAAACGAAGATCAGATACTTCCGCATAGGATTATCCTGTTTGCAAGAGATTGTGCGGCAACTATCTCATGCATGAGGAAACTTGAAAGAAAAGGCGCTTAAAAGATCGATAAAGAGTTCACTTTTTGATTTGCAGATCGGACTTAGTCGCTGACAGTGAATCTATGAGGCGTGTGGAATCCAAGCTGGACCTGTTTGATTTCGGAATGAGGCATAGAGGCTTGGCTTCTTAAGTTGTTTTGCGGGATATTGATGACGGCTTGTATTGGGAAGTGATCAGAGCTCTGTATCTCTCTCGCTGTTCGTGAAGAGATGCTTGTCAGATCCCAACTGGAAAAAATGTAGTCGAGACGCATTACAGGAAGATCCTTGTCTTTAGAACTGGGGAGGATCTTGGTTTTGAAGGTAAATTGGCCCCAATTGTTATGGGCCATGTAGGTGTCGGAGCCAATTGTATTGAGTCTTTTAATCGTCCTTGATGCAGGAACCGCGTTCAAATCGCCGCCAAAAACATAGGGTCCCTTCAGCTGTCTGACGTATTCTCGGAAAAACTGTACCTCTTTATCCTGCTGTTGCCAAAGATAGA
>JBGSTF010000119.1:0-10746 GCA_041736645.1 Oligoflexus sp.
GCAAATTCCAACTGCGATAACTGAGCTGCAAAGAAACAGTGACACTTGCTTACTCGCGCTTAAAGGTTCATAAGAATTGAAAGAAGAAGGGAAGTCCTGATTCCACCAACCGGTGGTCCGTATAGTTGGACGCAAAGAAAAAAGCGACTGCTATTCCACCTAAGATTTTTGAGAATCTGAATGTTCTAACAAGCCTTGACTTGTATTCGAATGAAATCAGCAATGTGGATGACCAAGGCTCTGTAGGTTTAGGCAAACTTCAAACCTTAAGTTTCGGTTCAAATCCATTGAAGACCAAAACCAAAGCATTTGATGCCCTACCAGCAACCTGCACTATCGATTTCTTATAAGGAAAAGCGGCTTGCCTGCTCGGGTAGGCCGAACCCCATCCATTTACGGGTACCTGCGGGCATTGCTAGCTTGCGAAGCGAATTTTACAAGCTGCGGATAGGTAAAACGAAAGTGTCCTTTCCGCAACGAATCGTGACTTGAGCCGAGCAATGTTCGAAGATCTCTGAAACAAAGAAGGAGATCAGGAATGCAGGCACCATCCATCAACTCAGTCAAAGAACAATTCGAAGCCTATCGACAATCACGGTCCTATCGCAAACAGCCCGTCCCAGATGAGATCATTTCAAATCTAAAGGCTCTGTCCAAGTCCATCCCAATCAGCAAGCTTCAACGCGAATTCAAGTTATCGGAATCCATTTTGAAGCGTATTCGCGAGCCGAAGAATTCTGGTGAGGTGATTCGTCTGGCACCTGTTACCTTTATGGGCCCATCGAATCCACTCATGGTCGAAGTAGTTTTGCCGCGAGGCGAAACGATATGCATTCGCGGGCTGTCCGCCGTATCGGAGGTGGCGGAGCTTCTGCGCATTCTACGGGAGGCTTGAATATGCTGGCTCTTACGCCTCATTTGCGCATTTTCCTAGCCTTTGATCCTATAGACTTTCGATGCGGCATGAATCGACTGGCTCAGATTGCCAAGGATCTTTTTGACGAAGATCCTCAATCAGGCGTCCTATTTGTGTTTCGAAACCGCCGTCAAAGTGAAGTAAAAATGCTCGTCTATGATGGCTCAGGATATTATCTGATACATAGAAGACTCTCTAGCGGACGACTCGCTTTTTGGCCTAAAACTCTTTTGCAGCAGAAAGAGCCTGGAATCATGGTGGAATCCAGCGAGCTGCTAGTCCTACTGCGTGGTGGTGATCCGCATGGGACAATACCGGAATCATGGAAGAGAGTCGAGCCGAATGGCTTCGAAAAAAAATCTCCATCCCGACCTAAGCGGGATCGAGACAGCACAACTCGAAGAGCGTCTGCGCACGGGTCAACTGACCACGAGCGATGTGGAGCATTTGCTCAAAATCCTGGCTCTCTTTGCGACCCTTCGCCAACTCCTTCATAAACGAAGCCTCGGCTTGCTCACTCTACTAAGACGAATGTTCGGGGTTAAATCCGCACCATTCAAGGCTTCTGACAACGATAGTTCTAAAGAAAAATCAGATAAATTCGAAGGTCATGGCCGTCGCGGTCGCGACGGCTATCCCCGCTGCGGTGCCGATCTAGAGATTATAAGTGCCGTGCTGGATACGGAGCAGATTTCCCGCTATCTGAAGTACGTTGGTATGCCGGCAGCACCTCCGCCCCGAGCCGGCATCAAGATGAAAGTTCTCTGTGATGATTGGTGCTAGGAGGCTGTGATAGTCTCGGCCTAGCAGTGAGACCCATTGACTCTGAATTAAGAATTAACCCAATTGCGATAGGGAATGTGTGGGTGCTGCTTGCTGCTACCGTTTGTATTTTCCAGATAAACCTTGGCCTTGAGCCATTGACCCAAATTCCCAGCCCTATCCGCACATCTCAAAGGCCAAGTAGCTGAAAGCGGTAGTACGGTTTGGATTGCCTAGTGCGCCAAGAAAAGCGGGTGCATCTTGCGGGTGTAAGTCCCGCTGCGGAAGGAGAGGTCAGCTCCACCGCGTAGCCAGTCTTGCAGCCCTGGAGGTAACGAGAGGGTTGAAGCATAGACAGTGAAGCATTCGAGCCGAAATCCGAAAGGGTGAACGCATTAAACCCCGAAAGCTAATCTAAGTACGACTTGCGAGCCAATCTTTCTGCCCTGCTCCTATGGCTTCCGTCCAGCCCAAAACTGTCACGATGCCCTGAAACGTCTGATGGCCATCACACACAAACACCCCAACGGGGCAGTGGTGGAAATCGACATCCGAAAATATTTCAACTCAATCCCTCTGAAGGAACTGAACGAAATATTGCGGCAGAAAATCACTGACAACCGTTTCCTCCACTTGTTGAACAAGCTAATTACGGCTCCAACAATGATCGATGAGAAACTGGTACCGAATGATCGCGGCTGCCCACAAGGCAGTATCGTTTCGCCTACACTTGCGAACGTCTACCTACATCACGTAATCGACGAGTGGTTTGAGAGTATCAAAATCACTCACATTACAGGTAGGGCAGAACTGATAAGGTACGCGGACGATATGGTATTTGTCTTTGAAAACCTACTACAGGCGGAGAAATTCTTCAGGGTCTTGCCAAAGCGACTGCAAAAGTTCGGACTGGATATGCACGCTGACAAATCAAGCCTTATCTCCTCCGGGAGTCTTGCTGCCATGCGTGCATCCAGAAAAGGTGAACGACTGGGAACATACAACTTTCTGGGCTTCACCTGTTACTGGGGTCTTGCAAGAAATCAGAAATGGTGGCGTTTGAAACTCAAAAGTCGCCGGGACAGATTCACGGCTAAACTCAAAGGGCTCAAAAAGTACCTTTGGGAAAATCTTACCACCAGTAACACCAACTACATTCTGAAACGTGTGGCCAGAGTGGTCCAAGGCTGGATTAATTACCATGGGATCAGCGATAACGATCGCCGAGTCAAGGGGTTCATCCATGCCGCTAAACACATTCTTTTCAAATGGTTCAGACGTCGTGGCGATCGCAAGAAAATGAATTGGCAACGTTTAAACACACTCCTTAAGCAAGCTGGCTTTCCCGAAAGATGGAAAACCAAATCCATGTTTCCTAACCCGAATGACGCGAAAGCGTAACTGATGATCGGGAGCGTAGTGCGGGAAATTCGCATGCTGCGTTCTGAGGAGGGTTGCGCCTTGCAAAGTGCGCATAAGTTAGTGGTCTGAAATGATCGCACCAAGAAAGCCTAGCCAGCACTTGGGTACCGAGTTTTGTGCGAAGTGCGGATATGAACGGTGGCGGAGAGGGGGATTTGAAGGAAGCCTGTTTGGGATACCCAAACGAATACCACGTAGAACAAACTTCGTAAAGCGTAAACAGGGAGTCAGTAGGCCGGAATAAAGTGAATGGGATAATTAGCCCCGATATAGAACGTGTTGTGAGACAGCCGACCATTTCTCTCTCTCGGGAAGGCTGTACTCATGTATCCGCTCTGGCAAGGATACATGAGTGTCTCCGGGGTTCGTACCCACGGCATGCTGACAAAGACTTAGAGCGTGAACAAGGGAGATCCGACGCATTCTGAATGGAAGCAGTAGGTGCAGACGAGCCGCAAGCGAGGATGTGCCGAAGATGCGTCGGAAGTCGGACTGACTGATATTACTCTGAGGTTGGGAGAGCCAACTACATGGGGAAGCGGTCAGCATGAGATGAACTGTTCGAAAGAAACATGAGCTCCATTCAAAGGGAGGATGCGGAACTCTATGCAAAGAGAGACAAAACCAGTCATGCAAACGGGACTCGAACGGGTAGCAGCTAAAGCTCGAAGTGAAACGAAACTTCGCTTCACGACTTTGGCTCATCATATTACCAAGGAATTGATAGGAAAATGCCTAAAGCACATACCAAATAATTCCGCTCCAGGGATAGATGGGCTGAGCGTTCAAGCGGTAAAAGGAGATTTTGAGAATTGGGTAGACGATGCTATCAAAGCTATACATTGCAAAGGTTACTGCCCGCCTCCAGTGAGGCGAGTATATATCCCAAAGCCAGGTAATGCAGAGAAACGCCCACTGGGCGTGCCTTGCATCGCTGATCGGGCGATACAACGAAGCGTCGCTACCGTATTATCGGAAATCTATGAGCAAGACTTTCTGCAATGCTCATTCGGGGGGCGACCGAATTTAAGTGCTCATCATGCACTATGCACCCTGAATGAAATTATCGCAGGAAAGAAAGTCGGATGGGTTTACGAGGCTGATCTCAAGAATTTCTTTGGGAGCCTGGACCACGGATGGTTAGTCCGTTTTGTGGAACATCGAGTTGGAGATCCAAGAATCCTAAAATTGGTACAGCAATGGCTTAAGGCTGGTGTTATGGATGAAGGGAGGTTTATTCCGAGTGTTGAGGGTACGCCACAGGGCGGATCAATTAGCGTTTTATTAAGCAATGTCTACCTGCATTATGTCTTGGACCTTTGGTTTGACAAGGTCGTGAAGCCCAAAATGCAAGGTGAATGTTACCTGATCCGCTATCTTGATGACTTTGTAGTTTGCTTTCAATACCGTGCTGACGCTCTCAGATTCCAAGAAGTAATTTCCAAGCGACTTGCAAAATTTTTCCTAGCTCTAGAGCCAAGCAAAACTAAACTTGTCGAGTTTGGACGATTCTCACAGAAGCATGCGAAAGAACGAGGTCGAAAGCAGGAAACGATTTATTTTCTGGGATTCACTCACTACTGCACACGAAACAGGAAAGGCAACTTTCAAGTAGCTCGTAAGACTGAGAAGTCGCGACTGCGGCGTGGATTTGCAAAAGTCAGTGATCTTGCGCTAACGAATCGGCACAAATCTCTCAAAGAGCAGGCCCTATCATTCAACCTCTTCCTTCGTGGACACTATGCTTACTATGGCCTTGGTGGAAATCAGGCAAGTCTGCATAAGATTCACAGACATGCGGAAAAGTGGTGGCACAGAGCCTTAAACAAACGCTGCTGGAAAGGCAAACTCGACTGGGACAAATTCCAGAAGATTAAAACGTCTTATCCACTTCAACGGCCTAAATTGAGCATCCCCTATATGGGGATGAAACAATATGCTGTGCTGTAAGAACATCTGATGAAGAGCGTGGTGCGGGAAATCTGCACGCCACGTTCTGTGGGGCTTTGGGCGCCGCAAGGCGCCCCTTGTACCCGGCGCCTACTGGAGCGATCCGGTGGGTCTACTCACCCAGGCCACGAGCTGGAGGATCGCCTGCGCATCTGTTTCGTCCATTTGCTGCGCAATGCGCTGGATCACGGCCTGGAAACTAGCGACGAGTGCGAGGCCAGCGGCAAACCCTTGGCGGGTCAGCTGAGCATCCGCGGTCTTGTGCAAGGTGATCAGCTGATTCTGGAAGTTGAGGATGACGGTCGTGGATTGGCTTTCGATCGTCTGGAGCAGCTGGCCCGATCCAAGGGCGAAACATACGCGCAACATATGACTATCGCTCGCCTCGTCTTCAAAGACGGCGTCACGACAGCGGCGAGTGTGTCGGACATTTCGGGGCGTGGCGTGGGCATGGCCTCCGTGCGATACGCCTTGATGGAAGTCGGCGGTAGCATCGATTTCGTCTGGCGCGACAAGCGGTCGACGGCCACGGGTTACCGCGCCTCTGCCTGCCGTTTGCATTTGCCATTAAGGATTTTTTCGGCCGATTTTGCCGATATAATGACCTGGTCCATCACCGGCTGAATATTCACGACGGTGGCGGCGGAAACCGACATCGTCCTCCGTGTCGAGCAATCCTTTTCAGAGATGCTCATTCATCGGCCTGTCCGTGATCCTTCCCTTTAGTTCCGGGTGGCCCTTCAGCACCGTATTCCTGCGCCGAATGCAGTCGGTCCATCCATAATTTGACGAGCCAAGATTTGTGATGGAATAATGCCCACCGCAGCATGCCGATCAGCCAGTTTGATCGCAAGCTGTACACGTTATTCCCGGTTTGAACAAAGTGAGGGTAGCCATGAACGTTCATATTGAGAGATTGATCACCAAGACCAATGAAATGGCGAATACAGTCGTTGAAGCCGCTCCGAGGATCGCCATAGGGGTGACCATCTTCATAGTCTTCATTATAGCGTCCAGGTTCGTCAAAAAATCATTTTTTTCAATACTGAGCAGAAACAGAGAACACGCAAACCTTGCTCATGTTCTCTCCAGGCTTTCATCCGTCCTCATTGTCGTCATAGGTTTTCTCGTTGCTTCAGGGGTTATCTTTCCTTCGGTAACTCCAGCAGATTTGCTTGGTCTTCTTGGAATCGGTGGTGTGGCCATAGGTTTTGCGTTTAAAGATATTTTTCAGAATTTTCTGGCCGGGATCTTAATCCTGGTTTTGAGAACGTTCAAGATCGGAGACCAGATCGAAGTCGATGGCATCGAAGGCACCGTGGAAGACATCGAGATTCGAGCTACCATTATCAAAACCTACGACAATCGCCGCGTGATCATACCGAATGCCGATATTTTCTCGAGTAAAGTCATCATCAATACAGCTTACGATAAACGCCGCATCTCGGCGATCATAGGCATCGGCTTTGGTGACGACATCGTCAAAGCAAAACAGGTGATACTTGAAGCGGTCAACAAAATCGAGGGCATTCTCCAGGAACCGCCGCCCTACGTGCTGGTTACGAATTATGGAGGGAGCTCCGTTGATCTGGAACTTCGGTTTTGGCTCACACCTCCAAGGCGTCGGGATGTTCTGGATATGACAGACGCTGTTCTTGAAGTTTTGAAGCCGGCACTCTTTGGGGCCGGCATTGACATTCCATTCCCAACCCAACAGATTCTTTTCCATGATCAAACAGAGTCAACGGATGGGCATCGCAAATCGCAGCGTGAAGGCTGGCCAACGGCCGGGAACGACCCCGGACCGCGTGAGTTCAAGATTCCAGGATCGTCCAGTGGCACTGTAGGAACGCGGGGAGAATCAGAGACCTCCTCCGCTGGAGTTCAGTGAAAACACAGGACAGGTGCCTCGAAATCCTTGCGGGATATCGAGGTACCAGGATACAGGATTGCATCGATGGATTCGCTTAAGATCGGACCGTCTTGGAATAAGTGAAATGAAGTGGTACTACTTTTCCGGTCACTCAAAAAGCTAAGCTTTGCTCGAACTCGTCGGGCGACTGATACCCGATAGAGGAATGTATCCTGAGACGATTGTGAAACCTAAATCATCGGTCCTCCCCACATTTTAAAGAATCTGGATCTGTTGCGTTTGCTTTATCAAAAGTAGTAGGTAGCTAAAATCACAAAATAGCGTCAATGTAGGCTCTGTTGCAGCTACCAAGTGTCATGATATCATAGGGCAATTTACGAAGGGAGATCGCCCATGCTTTTTGATACCAAAGGACACTGCTTAGAGCGGGATATTATTATGCTCAACGTCCGCTGGTATCTAAGCTACAAACTGAGCTATCGCGACTTGGAGGAGATGTCCGCGGAACGAGGGCTTGAAGTTGACCATACCACGATCTACCGCTGGGTTATCAAGTTTACGCCAGAGCTGGAAAAGCCTGTGCGCCGCCTTAAGCGGCCAGCAGGCAAAAGTTGGAAATTGGACGAAACGTATATCAAGGTAAAAGGACATTGGAAATACCTTTACCGAGCAGTCGACAAAGATGGCAATACTGTTGATTATTTATTGACGGCAAAGCGAGATAGGAAAGCCGCCAAGCGCTTTCTCTGTAAAGCGATCAAGCTGAATGATGAACCGACAAAAATCAATATTGACAAAAGCGGAGCCAACACCGCCGCCATCAATGACTATAACGATGACGAAGGAACTGACATCGAGATTCGTCAGAATAAGTATTTGAACAACATGATCGAACAGGACCACAGGCCATAAAACAATTATGCAGAGCCACGTTGGGATTCAAGTCATTTAAGTCAGCAAGGATAACGATTGGTGGCTTTGAGTCGATGAGAATAATTCGAAAGCGGCAAGTCAAAGCAGAGGGTAACACCTCTGCTGAAATCTTCTATTCAATGGCTGCATGATACCTCGCGAATCCAGCTAATTTCTTGCTCGGAGTTTGCAAACGCAACAAAACCGATGATCGTGAGCGGTCCGTCGTTCGTATCAACGATGTTTACTTTATGCCTCCTTTATAGAAAGTCCAGCCAGAGAAAAGTTCTACATAATAACAAGGAGGGGGAATTAGAAAGGCGCAAGAACTTGCCATCCATGTCATTGATTGTCCTATAAATATCGCCCCCCTACGTTAATCGGTTGGCTCCTCTGCTCATTGGCCTGATGATGGTGCTGGAGAAAGATGGCCGATGAGTGAAAAAGATAGGAAAGCGGGCCTTTCGCGCTACATCTGAACTCAGCTGGGCTTCAAGCCAGGCGCACTGCAGGCAAAAAAAGCGTGGTTGATAATATGCGGATGACTTTGTGAATTCGCAGGAGGAAAGTTTAGCGCTATATTCATCCAAGACTGGCAATTTGTGCTATTGGAGGCGAATATGTCTGAGCAAAAAATTCATCACATCACGAGCCTAAAGTGGATAAGACTGAAGGTCATCCTGCCCTTGGTGAACGCTGGTTGGAAGAAGACAGCAAGGAAAGACTCCTTCGGCTAGCGGAAGAGTTGCTGATTCCAAATGCCGATAACATGAGCCGTGATGAACTGATACATTCTATTTATAGCGCCCGTCGCTCACGCGCCACTTCTGACAGCCATAATGCAAGGGAATAGCCGCAGGATTCCACTTTTAAGATTTTCAGGTTGGCAATCATTTCCAACGCTTCTGATCAATCCGACGTTTTACGAGACACTGGCCGATTGGCGAGATCAGTTCTCACGTCGTTTGCTGAAGAGATCCGGTGGGACTCGCCCGCTTGGAGTTCAGTGAGCATCGTCTCGTTTGGAAGATATAGAATTATGACTTGGTTCAAAAATCAGAAAATGCGCCATTTCCCGATTTTCCCTCTTAAAATGGAGCTGTGCCGTGAACCGATCCATTGGTCCTCATCTTTGGCAGATTCGTGCATTTCAGGATATCATCATATTTCTGATAGCGGCGCTTGCTTTTTATCTCGTGGATTACTTTTGGCAATCATTCATGCCGGTCTTCGTTGCTAGTATGCTTGCCTATATTTTCAATCCAGCTTTGCGATTTGCCCAGCGAAAATGGAATTTACCACGCTCTTTATCGGCTATCATCATTATTGCAGTGACCTACCTTCTCCTTGCAGGTATCATTGTGTTCATTTGGCCGATTGCTGAGGATCAACTCAAAATTCTCGGAAAAAATTTGCCCGATTATATTCAGACCTTCGCGGAGCGGAATAACATTAGAATCCCTGAGTTAACCGGAGACTTGGGGATTTGGGTACAAAGGTTGGAAAATCCTGAGGGAATTGTTCAGGAAATACTTTCACGCTCGGGTAGGGCCTTTAATCTAATTAATCAATTCATTGGCACAGCGGCCTATCTCCTGCTCCTCAGTTTTATCATCCCGCTTTTTTTCTTTTTCTTTTCCCTTCACTTTGATGAGGTTCTCCAATGGTTGATCCAATTAATCCCAATCAGTGAAAGGGAGAGAACACTCGAAATTCTTGGAAAAATGGATGAAGCCGTTGCCAATTTTTTCCAAGGCAGGCTGCTTGTATCAATGATCTGTATTGTACTGTATTCTGTCGGTTGGTTGCTGGCCGACGTTCCCTATTGGTTCCTGATTGGAGTCATGGCAGGCGCTTTGAATATCATTCCGTTTGCTTCTGGCATTCTTTGGCCGGCTGCGGTCCTCGTTAAGTATATTGATTCGGTCAGGCAAGGAGATGGCGCTGATCTCATCTCCATTATCGTTTGGCCTACTGCCGCCTTCCTGGTTGTCCAGTTCTTCGAAGGTTGGGTTTTGACACCATGGGTTCAAAGCGACCAGTTGGAACTCAGTGTGCCGACGGTCATTATCGTTGTTATGATCGGCGGTGAATGCGCAGGATTCATCGGGCTCCTGCTCGCCGTTCCCGTCACGGCCTGCATCAAGATCTTCTTCACAGAAGTCATCATAAAACGAATGACCCGCTTCGCAGAGCGGAACTGATTCCATCCTGAAATTCAAAAGAACGACCTGCCCACTTAAATGGCAGCCTTGGCAGCATCGGTCGCAACTCTTTAATCAAGAGTGGTAATTACCGTCAGTTGTTTGGGTTTTAGCGTATCTTTGATCGCTGCTACTGTTCCGGTAACGTTAGCCGGCAAGACGCTGCATTCGGAATAAACTTGCGATGGCTAGCAATCCAGTCAGCTAGAGGAGCAAATCGTAGAATCGTGTGCTTTCCGGAGAGAATAAAAAACAGAGATTGGACCGATAGTTCCACGGCATCCACTTCTCGGGATTCGCACTGCGCTATCCCATGGCTTTTCAGGCCTAATTTCACGAATATTCGGAAATGCTACAATTTCTATTTTTCTGTCCGATATCCCTTGCATTAGCATCAAGGAGAATTGGATGCCGAGGAAAGAATACAGACGCTACGATTTACGCCTCAAAAACCTAGTCGCTGAATCCGGAGATATCAGTCGATTTCTTTGCTATGGCATTCCGAAATCGACGCTGCGACAATGGGTGATAAATGGACAGCAGAATTTCTTTACAATTCCAGAACTTGATTTGAGTAAAGTTGATCTGGTCCAAGAAAACCTGACCCTAAAAACACAAGTTGCTGCTGTCACCGCCGAACAAGATCTCGTTGCCAAGACCATCAGGATCTTCGGTTTTCAGATCCAATATAAACGGCTGCCATCTGC
>JBGSTF010000128.1:0-31829 GCA_041736645.1 Oligoflexus sp.
GGATCGGCAGGACGCTCAAAGACTTGGACAGAATGTTCTTGATCGCCGCCTGATCGTAATGAAGGCTTCTCCCAAGCGCCGATAGAAAGTGACTGGAAACCTTTGCCAAGTCCACCTCTTCAAACACAGGGAAATTCGCGAAATTCTCGACTTTGAATACGCAGAATCGTTGAAGGGTCTCTTCGATCTGGCTTTTTTCAATCACGCTTGCATCGACGAATCGGCTCAGGTTCGGCGCCATGGTTTCCCGAGAGAAGGGCAGGAAAAAATTGATCACCATGTCGGTCACCACAGCTTTGATCTCGCCGGGTTTGAATCCGGAATGTGGGAAGAGGTCATCAAACAGCTTGTAGATGCTCCAGTCAAGCTGATCGTTGTCAGGGTACAACCGATAGATCTTGCGCACCTCCTGGAGAAGGCCCGAACGCATTTCTATCCTTTGAGAAGAGACGTCGATCGGCGGTGGATCGATGGCCGATGACACTTTGAGCTTCTCCAGGACCGATTCGATAGCTTTGGAAAAATCCTGAGGGCCCTTGTTCAGCATCATGTCTGACCGATATGCCTGAAGCGTAACAGATCCAGCCGTATCGACGAAGGGGGTGCTGAGGCCCACAGCGCGATCAAGCTGTTTCAACATCAGCAGTGATGATTTGAAAATGGAATAGATCGCCGCAGCTTCCCCGAGCGTCGGTTCCTTGCCGGGCTTCGCTGTCCGACTCCAGTTCAATTGCAACTTCTGATTGAGATTCCCAAGGGCTTCCTGGGAACTTTCTGACAGTTCGACAGAAACTTCAAAGGCGCTCTCTTCAAGAACTTCCAGAAAATCAGCAAGGTCTTGGTAGTAAGACATGCAACCAACCTCTGTGCAAGAACACTCGAACTGAATCTCGGCCGGAGTTCTAACAAGAGGCTCCTAGGCGCGACACTTTCTGGTATCGGAAACACAGAGTGCCGGTCCCTTTATTTTTTGCAATAGATCGAGATTTCAGGGATAAATATTCCTGAGCTGCGAGGGAGAGTCAGCTTTCAAGCGTTGTGCCTATGCCCTTTTCTATGGCACTGGCGTAAAACTGCCCTGCTATCGCAAGGTCGAACACAGCCATGCCCATGGGGTGAAACACGGCAGACTCCTCTTTTCCTAGCCGTTTCAATGGGTTATCAATAGCGAAGTCGGCTATCGTTAAACAATCGGCTTCGGTAAGATTCCACTCCTTATGCGCGGCCTCGACATCTGTATTTTCGCGACAGACTTCAGTCCAATCATCCACGATCTGACAGGGCACCTGCTTGAGGACCGAAGACCCGTAGTCACGCAGCGAAACATTTGCATGGAAAGAGCCGGGCTTTGGCTGAAGATCGATGTACCGCTCTTTGGATACCGTGCAGGTCATGAAGACGTCAGCCGGTACGTAGGCCTCCTGCCACGACTTCACAATCCTGATCTTGGACCTGATCGCGCTCGGGATCACTGAAAGATCGATGGGCCTCAAATCGAAAATCAGGACTTCTTGGACACGTTGGCCGGCAAGGCTCTGAATCATCTCCAAATGCATTTGCCCGATCGGGCCAAACCCGGTCATGCCAAAAACCAAACTACGGTCGCCGCCTCGCGCGGTTAAAAACCGATTGAGCATGAATGCTGTCACCGATGCTGTTCGGATCGCGCTAAGTCGCGAGGAGTTGATCACGGAAAGTGGAACTCCGGTGTTCACATCGTTCAGCACAACTAGCGAGCTGGCCCGCGGCAGTTGTTTATTGATATTCCCCGGAAAGCTAGAAATCCACTTAATTCCAGCCATGTTCACGCTGCCTCCGACGAAGGCAGGCATGGCGATGATTCGATTGGTAAGATCTCGGAATCGCAAATAAGGCTTCACCGGCTGCGCGAAGTCTTTTTCGTAAAGGCATTGTACAGCCCCATTGATGGAATCAGTGCATTTTTTCCAATCAATACCTATAGTTAACAGATCCTTTGTTGAGAGATACAACATCTGTCTTCCTTTCGCACATAACGTTGCAATCTTTTTTGTATGAATTCTGCCCTCGCACTTATAGTAGCATGGCCCAAAACAAAACAGTTTCGCCCATTAGCAGGCGGCATCGAAATCGTCTGCTCGGCCTTCCTCCACCCCCCTGCCCCGGCTGACGTTTTTGCGATGGGGACGTCCAGCTTCAGTTTCCAAAACTAAAAGGCTTTTTCACTTATTCCACCCAGCTTACGCGCGGTAAGAAGACAGGGGTAACCGGCAAGAACGCTTGAAGTCGCAAACGTTCTAACCGCCTGCAATGTCCGCCGCTTCCTAAAGTCTCACGACCGGACCGAGGCAAGCGGCATCGTCTGAACGATGAAGCTCCGGCCCACATTCGCTCATAAAGACATTCAGCGCAATAGTTTGGCCGTCGCCGCAGCATGGATCATCCCTCGTGGCACTGGCCTTGCAGATGTTCGACCCATACCCATCCGAGGAGTTAGCATGAGCCGGAAATCAGAGCTTATCGATGCACTTGCTGAATTTGAGCATCTTATCGGTAATACGCCCGTCTACAAACTTAAGGACAGCTCGTTGGACCTCTTCGCGAAGCTCGAATACTTCAATTTTTCTGGCAGCCTGAAGGATCGCCCCGCACTATTCGCACTCCGCAACGCCATACTCCGTGGTGAAGTCCACTCTGGGACGACGATCGTCGAATCGTCGTCGGGCAACTTCGCCTCTGCGCTGGCCACTCTTTGCGGACGCATCGGGATACGGTTCATTCCCGTCATAGATCCTAATATAACTGGATCCTACGAGGAGTTCTTGAATTTATCCGGCCCTGAAGTCGTGAAGGTCACGACCGCGGACTCGAATGGGGGTTTCCTCAAGACGCGCATTGATCGCGTGAAGGAAATCTGCAGTCAGACTAAGGATGCCTTCTGGACGAACCAGTATGCAAACCATGATTGCCGCCTCGCCCATCAGACCACGGGCCATGAATTGGCAAAGCAGCTTGAGAAATTGGATTACATCTTCGTCGGTGTCAGTTCAGGTGGATCGATCAGCGGCATTTCCCAATCCATTAAGGAAGTGATGCCAGGCGTGAAGGTTATCGCCGTCGACGTCTATGGCTCAGTGATCTTCGGCGGCCAGAGCCAGAAGCGATTCATCCCAGGGATCGGCGCTTCCATTCGCTCGCCGCTGGTTGACTGTGCCCTCATCGATGACGTCGTCAAGGTTACTGAACTCGATTCGATTCAAGGCTGCCGCGACCTCGTTCGCCAGCACGGGATTTTCGCCGGTGGATCGTCTGGATCCTGCTATATGGCCATCAAGAAATATTTCCAAGCCATGGGGCCGTCCCATGTCCGGCCCCGAGTCGCCTTCATTTGCGCGGACCGCGGGACGGCCTATCTGCCCACCATCTTCAATGAAGCTTGGGTGATTTCAAAAATGAGCATGTTGGAAGGCTATACCAAACTCGGATAAAACGGCAGTTGATGAGGACATCTCCCATGTTGAATGCAGCAGGTTCGGTCCGTTTGCTTCCATTCAGAGAATCATCCAGGGGTGAGCGTAGCGACGCCATTCTCATATACAGGCAGACAGGCCCCAACGGCTTTCGGCAGACAGCGATGTTGAATCGCGTCGTGGTCGACAGAAACAGCGGCGAGTGTATCATGCCGCATGAGAACACGCTGTCCCGCAAGGTCGATACGCTGCACGGTGAAATCATGCAGTCGATGGTGGCCCTGACGAGCATAGACCCTGTCTTCCTGCTCGGTCGCATCAACCGAGAGCTTCGCCAGCATATCACATGGCATTGCCTCATCCGAAAGCCCATGCTACGGCGCGTCGATGCATATCACATCATCCATGAAGTTTTTGAAATCCCGGCCTTTCTCGGCGAAAAGCTCCTGGATGACAGCCAGCTTGTGATCGCCGATGGACATCACCGCGTGGCCGTGGCCAGTCGCCTGGCGGAAGCCCAGGGAAGCGTCACCTTACCCGCCATGATCATTCATTGCGAGGACGCAGAAGTCGCAAGCTACAACCGGGTAATCCAGACCGGGAGCGACCCGAGCGCCATTCTTGAAAGAATTGGTAGGGCCTTCGTGCGGGAACCCTTTTCGCCGGTGATGCCCTCCAACTCCTTCGCGGTCTATGGGAACGGGACCTGGGCCCAGTACAGAATACCTCATGACGAGACGGACCTTACCGAGGTTGAGCGAGTGCAAGAGCTTATCGTCGCTGCTATCTTCGGGATCCATCGCCCAGAGACGGACACTCGCATCCTGTTTGTCGAGGGAAGACTCGGAACCTCCGAAGTCGAGAAAGTATCCCGAACGCTTACCAACGCAATTGGCATCGCAACAGCGGCGCCCTGCGTGAGGAAGATCTTCAACGCTGCCAAGAGTCGGCGTTTGTTTCCACCCCATTCCACATGGTTCGCCATGAAACCTCTGCCCGGCATTACAAGGCAGATTGCCTGCCGCGAAAGCGTCCACGTGAGAACGCGGTATTCACTCAAGGCATCGATTGTTTGAAACCTGCAGTTGAAAGCTGTTGAAACGTGCTGATTTATGCCCTATGCGGACGGAACATTGATGCAAGGACTCTGGGACATCTTGAAAATCTTCATCTTGAGCATCTTAGTGCTCGAGGCGTTGCATCCGGTGCAAGCCGGCAGCCGGTCCATGAAGGATCCGAGGATATCCAAGGCGAATGAAGCGATGGCCCAGGGAAAATTCGCAAAGATCCCATCTATTCTCAATGAACTCATCTATTCGAGCGAACCATCGGCGGAGGCCATTCATATCGCGGCGCAAGCCTACCTTTATCGCAACGACGTCGACACCGCCTGCACCCTCTACGATCGGATCAAAGATCACCTCAGCAATCAGGAAGCGATCTTCGCTTATGGATACTGCCTGCTCTACACTCGGAAGTCTCAGAAGGCCATCGCCATGCTTCGGCGGGTGGATAAAACTGCCGAATGTCACGAAGAGGCCATGTTCTTAGCGGCCCTCGGCTATGTAAGGCAGAGGAAATACGAAGAGGCGCGTCAAACCATGGCGACATCGCAAATCAAGAATGCCTATCTCATTCGCGAGCGCAATCGGGTTTTAACCCACATCAATGATATGGATAGCGCAGTACCGAAGATCTTCAAGATTCGGAAACTTCCGTACTCCAAAGTGCACCCCTGGGTGCCACTGCCAGAAGACAAAGCTCTACCCCCGGAGAGTGCCTCTGAGGACAGCGGGTCCCCTTTCATCTTGTCGCTGGATACTGATGCCAAGGTATCCCAGCAGCAGCAGCTCTACATCAATGGCGATGATGAGCTGCAAACGGAGCAGCGGGGGAAGACTGGCGCTTCCATCAAGGTGAATCTTCCGATCGGATCGGTGCCCGTTTTAATCCTTGGGCTGGACAGCAGCCGGGAGTATCTTTCGACACAGAAGGTGGCTCAGTACGGCCAGGAGTCCTTTAACGACAAGAACGACATCTGGTTCAGCCGGCTGGGTGCCGAGTCGGGCTTGGGTCTGAACCTAGGGCAAAGCTGGTATGTAGAATATACTTTCGACTACTCAATAAAATTAGTGGATCCCAATGCGGATCTCTCCTTGCTGCTTTCAGCCAGGGATCCCGGCATCTATGTGATGAAGAACAGGATCGCTGCCCAATATACGATCAAGCAATTCCAGGTTTCCGCCAGCGCGGCCGATGGGCGCCATACCGGTAAGAAGGGCGAGGAGCTGCAGACGGATTCGCAGGCGGAAGTATCCATCGCGATCGGGTTCGACCCGGTTTCCGTGCAAACCAGCAGTTCGTTGGAAACGACCAACCAAATCGAGACTCAGTATCACGAGCTCAGCAATATCCTGGTCATCACAGGAAAGAGCAAGCCAGTCGCCCCCCAGTTCACCTTCTCCCAGGTCAGCTCGAGCAATACCGGCACCGTCTACGAGCCGCTCAATGATGGTGACCTTTTTGAGGCCAAAGGCCTTGCCCTGCTGGAAGCAGCCAGCTGGCTTCAGTTTAACGCCGGCGCCGCGTATGCCCAGCTCAACAGGATGGGGCTGCAGGAGACGCTGGGAGACGGAACGATCAAGCGCGGCAATCTCACCGGCCATTACACCCGGATTCTGGCTGGTTTCGACGTGACGATCGATAAGTACCTTGCCTTGAAGTACCAATACTCGAACAGGAAGTACTCGCTGGAAAAACTGGAACCCGATTCCGACGTCCTGGAAATTCTGGCGGTCGGCCGAAGGATCAACCAGTCCTTGACCCTAAAGGCGTCCTTAGATTTCTGATGCGAGAAGACCCTGGTCCTCCTGGTCCGTCTCTTGATCGATCTTGCCCATATCTAGCTTCACAATTTTGGTCGCCACATCGAAATAATGGTCGTCATGAGTGATCGCGATCACCAGCTTCCCTTGCTTCTTGAGTTCCGGCAGGAATTCCCTGTAAAAGAACTTTCGGAACGAAGGATCCTGATCGGCCGCCCATTCGTCAAACAGGAAAATCGGTCGATTCTCGAGGATGCAGACGATCAGCGCCAATCTCTTTTTCTGACCCGTGGAAAGGTCCACGGTATTGAACTCCTTGTTTTCCAGGGTGACCTTGTCGCGGAGTTTGAACCGATCCAGCAGCCGTTCCACATCCGCGAGCAAGGGGTCGTCCGTCAGCCCGTAGAGTTTTCGGAAGAGGAAGGTGTCGCTGAAGATGGGCCCGAAATATTCCCCCAGCTCGTCAGCCGTGACCGGTTTGCCGTCGATGAACACGCTCCCGGAGCTCGGCGCAAAAAGACCGGTCACGAGGTTTGCCAACGTGGTCTTGCCGCTGCCGTTGCCGCCGATGATGAAGACGATGTCTCCGGAGTGGACGGAGAGATTGATCGGTCCGAACTCGAAACCGGTCTGGCCGTCTTCGTTCTGGTGCCGAAAGCAGAGATTGCGAACCTCCAAGGTCTTCACCTGCTTCGGGATGCCTGATCCTGAAACGGCTGGAGGGTTTCCTTTGCATGCGATCAATTGGCGAAAGTTGGCGACCCTCTTCTGCGAGACCCTGATTCTGGTCAAATGAGGAACCGCCGCCAGGATCCCGTTGATCGGCCCGAGCAGATACAGCAGCACCATCGCGAAATTGCCAAGCAGCATGATGCTGATATCGGGGAACAGGGAGCGCAAGCCGAAGCTGATGGCACCCAGCACGATGATGAGCAAAGACTCACCCAGGATGAAGGCGTCGACAAACGCCCCGTATGCCTGGATCCTTTTATCCTGAAAGGCGAAGGAGATATCATGGAGATCCGCCTGGAAGCCCTTGCGCTTGATCGCGTGGAGCCGCACTAGCCGAAAGCCCTGAATGAGGTCGTTGATCCTTCCCGAGAATTTAGTCTGGGCTTCCCGAGCTTTGTCGAATATCTCGTCAGCCCTCCGCGACACGATCGAATAAAGGCTGGCAATCGCCGCGATCACGACCAGGCATATGGCCGTCGCCCGTAAGTCCAGGATCATCAGATAAAAGAAGGAAAAGAACACCGTGATGACATTCACGCCGCAGGTCACGACATGATTGGCTGATTGACCGACGGTTTCAACATCCTCCGTGAGAGTCGAAAAGATCCGGCCATTGGAGATCCTGGCGAAATGATCATAGCGCATGGAAAGGATGCCATCGATCAATTCGAGCCGGGTCTTGAGAATCATATTGTATGACGTCCGCAAAAGGCCCATCTCAACGAAACGCCGGCCGAAAACATAGATCAAGAGCGATAGCACGAAATAGTAGGCGACGATCCAGGAGGGGTTTTCAACACTCACCACGTGGCTGACAATGAAGATGACGAATGCATTGCCGATGCCCGAGACGGCCCCCACCAGACCAAGCAGGAAGAGGGCATCTTCCGCCCAACCGCTCCGCGTTAGGTGCATCCTCACGAAAACGCAGAGGAGGGCCGAGGCTGCGGCCAGGGCCAGGAGATAGATCGCGATTTCAAAGCTCAAGGGCTGCCAAACGATGGCGACCGCCCAGCCGACATCCCCGAGCATCTTCGGCAGGAGCCAGATCGCGCCAGCGATGGGCAGCAGCGAGCCCGCCACCATGAAGAATCTCCCGTAGGCTTTCGCTGAAACGCGTTGCAGCGAACTGCGACCTTGCAACACTTGCACGAGGACACTGCCGAGATAAACGAGGTTGGCCAGCACCGCTAGGAGGAGCACCACCGACAAGGCTGTGAACGCCCTGTCCATGCTAAAGTCGGCGGACTTGAGCTGCAGCTTCGCCGGCCATTCCTGAAGAACATTCAAAAGGTAATTGCCAAGGATATAAGTGTAGTCGCTGTTGGAATTGGCGAGCAGAGCAAAGCCGACTTTATCCTTCGGTAAGAGTCCGATAAAACTGGTAAAATTTGGGTTCAGGCCATCATGGAATACGATACCGCTTTTCTGCTGCAGCACTTCCCAGCCTGCCGCGTAGCTGGAGAGGTTTTTCCGATTGGGTGGAACAGAGCGATCCGGTTCATGCATCGACGGTAGCAATCTCCCGAGTGGTGAATCGAGATGCTGCAGGTTGAATTTCAGCCACTGCGCCATGTCCTGGGCATTGCTTGTGATATAGCCTGCAGGATAATTACCTCGATAAACGGGCGGCGTGTAGTTCAGCGGACGCCCAAATCCGATCTTGTACCCAGGCATGAGCTTAGGGGCCGTGCCAACGTAGGTCCTCGCCATGCCGAGTTGGGGAAAGATCTCGAGCTGCATGTAGTCTTCAAAAGACTTGCCACTCACCTTTTCCACGATGGCACCGAGGATATCGTAATTGCCGGTTGCATAAATCATGCGTTGCGCTGGGGGTTGGCCGAGAGGCTGAGCGAGGATGGCTCGCGCGGTGCGCTGCAAGGCGTCGGGATCTGTTCCAGGTTGGATAACATCCATGGTTTTCCAGGCAATGCCGCTGGTATGGTGGAGCAATTGCGCGACTGTGATCGGCTGGCTGGCGTCCGGCACATCGGCAAAGAATTCTTTCATGGTCTGATCCAGCCGGAGCTTGCCCTCGCTTTCGAGTTTCAGAATGGCGAGGCCCGTGAAGGATTTGCTGCAGCTGGCCAATTCGTAGTTCGCGTCCAGGGACCTGCCATCATCAGGCGGGTAGGAATGCACGGACGCATGTCCTTGCTGATCCACAAAGACTATGGTCAGATTGGGGATCTCGCCGGTCTCCACGACCGCCTGAATCGCTGAGTGAATCCTCACATCGTCCCAAAATGTTTCCGCTCGAGCAGTGCCGATGCAAGTGAAAACCGTGCAGGCGAGAAGCCGGGGAAGCCAGCGAATCATGTTAGGTTTCATCGTGAGAGCCGCCAAACAATACCTCGACGTCGCTTAAGGTTAGATCAGCATAGGGAAAATCAGAGGCTGTCCAGCGAGGACGGGACCATTCCGCAAGCGTTTGCAGAATGAGCTCCCACTTCTCCTGGATCGTGGCAATGAATACATCGATCTGGTGGCTCGGCAGGATATCGTTACGGGCGCTGACGACTAGGCGGCAACCCCCATCCTGATCGAAGGCGATTATGTCCCATCCAACCGCTTGCAAATTCGCCGAGCTGGAATCAGCACCATGATCATAGGCCGACTTCCTGAAGACATTCCCCTGCTGCCGATCTGCATGCTGACCGAGATAGTTGAAACGCAAAAGGCTCGCCGCCTCCTTATGGTGTTTAAAGCCGGTAGAATCGTGATGCTGCCGGAGCAGCGAATAAGCAAGCCCCAGGTCCCGGACCGACCGCCATGAATCCTTGAAGTCAACCAGCAGATCCGCAACCGGCCTTGAAGCATCGATCGTGATGGGGTACATGCTCGTGAACCATCCCACCTCTCGGGTCAGATCCCATTCAGGTTGCCATTCAAAACGCCCATGGGTTTCGATTTCGCAGCAGACGAGAAACCTCTCCAGGCAATCGCTGGCCGCCAGCATGATCCCCAGAAGAATGAGCTCGTAGCTCTGGAGATTCAGGGTTGGTTGATGGGTCCTCATCCTGCTGAGTGTTTCGGATGGGACGTCGAGCTGAAAGCGCTCAGCAGCCGCTGGAACTGCATTGATGGCGCTGGCGACACGCGCATCCTCCCTCTTCTGCCACAGGCTCAGGGTCTGGTTCGGCAGGTTATCGAGGTAGACCTTATAATGGGCCGCGATCTTATCTACGCCGTGGTGCTCCGGAACCAACCTCTCGAGGGCCTCATCAGGGTTGGCTCCGCTCAGGTACGATTCAAGATCGCCGATCAGGATCTGCCAGGACACGACATCAACCAGGAGGTGATGGGCCGTCAGCAGTAGGAAGGTCTCATTGCTATCGGACGCGATGAAGAACGCCCGAAAGAGGGAGCCTTTGTTCAGATCGATCGTGGCCTTGCATTCGGTCGCAGTCTGCTTCATTAGCTCGGCCTTCGCCGCGCTACCGAGCTGCTTCCAGACGAGGTTGCGAACTTGAAACCAATCCGATGGATCGGACGGTTTTTGAAACGAGGCGTGATGCCCCTTGGGATCAAAGTGCAGGTAAAGGCCAGGATGCACCTCCATCACGGCCTGAATTGCCTTCAGGATCTCGGTCTCTGGCATGGGTTTGACGACATCCAGCAGGACCGATTGCAAATAGAAGCTCGGTTCATTGAGGTCCTGCTTGAAAAACCAATCCATCATCGGCATGAATCCGGGCAACTCGGTTTTATCCAGTGACGTCAGATTCCTGCGGCTGGAGGCGCGCCGACAGGATCTCAAGAAAGCTTCGATGCTTTCGCTGGAAAGGATATCCTGCATGCGTCCTTCGATGCCGCGGCTTCGCAAAAGGCTGATGACTCGAATCGCATCAATGGAATTCGCGCCAAGCATCAGGAACTTTGCCTTGAAGTCGATATCCTCCAGACCGAGGACTTCCTGCAGGACCGCTTTCAAGTCCCGGGCCATGCCTTCAAGATGCCGCTGCTCGCCAGCAGGCTCGACCTGCTTCTTGCGCCCTGCTTGGAACAGGGCCTCCAGAGCCTTCGTATCGGTCTTCCCATTACTGGTCAAAGGGATGCGTTCGCAGCGCTCGAAAAACGATGGGAGCATATAGGCAGGCAGGCGTCGCGCGCCGAATGCGGTCAACTCGCTCGAATCCAGTGACCTCCCCGACTGATAGAAGAGGACGAGCATGGGACGCTTGTTGATTTCAAGGACCGGCACCACCGCGTCCAGAATCGCATCATGCTGCCGGTAGACCTGCTCGATTTCAGCAAGCTCGACCCGATATCCCCTGATCTTGACCTGCTTGTCCTTGCGCTGGATGAAAAAGATGTCCCCCCCTTCCAGCCTCACCAGATCGCCCGTCCGGTACCATCTCACACCGTCGGCGAGCGTGAAGACCTTCCTGTTCTCCTCTTCGTTCAAATAACCAGGCGTCAGAATCAAGCCGGCGATTTCCAATTCTCCTGGGAATGACACCGCCTGCGAATGCCCCCAGGCATTTGTGATGCGGAGAGCGACCTCTTGGATAGGGAAGCCGATGGACAGGACGCCATGCTTATGGATCGCAGGATTGAAAGTATAATTCATACAGCCGACCGTGGCTTCGGTCGGCCCATATTCATTGACGATCGTCACGCCCGAGCCATAAGAAGCGACAAGGCGCTGGCAGACTTCGCAGGTCAGCTGCTCCCCACCGACCACGAAAAATTTCAAGCTGGCGGAATGCAGACCGAGATCGGCAAGCAGCATCAGATGCCCCGGCGTGAGCTTGATGCTGTTGATCCTGGGATTTCGCACGATGTCCTGCAACGCCCGCTCATCGTCCCACTGCCGCTCCGAATAGAGGAACACCGTGCCCCCGCTGAGCAAAGGCAGATACTGGGCGGTGACGGACAAGTCGAACGCCACGGAAGTGAACAGCGGATAGGAAAGTGCTTCTCCCCATGAATAGCGCTGTAGCCCCCAATTCAGATAACTTTGCAGCGCCCGATGAGCGATCGGTACCCCTTTCGGTTTTCCTGTGGAACCCGAAGTGAATATAATATAAGCGATATCATCTTCCGCTGCGAGTGACAGTAGCTCTTGAGTTGCTCCGTCGGCCTTTGACAGTTCCTCGACGGCGACGTCCATGATATCAAGATTTCCATCACGAAGGGCATCAAGCCTGTCGATGGCCCCGGCTGCCGAAAGGATCACGCGACATGCGGTCGCCTCTAGGATCTCAAGCAGGCGTTCCATCGGGGTGTCGACCGCAAGTGGGACATATGCGATGCCCTGACTCAGGCAGGCCAGCATCGACACGATAAACGCGGGTTCGCGATGACAGAGGATGACCGCCTTATCACCCTTACTGAAACCCTTCGCAGCCAGCAGCCGCCCCAGTGCCGCCGCGCAGCGCTCCAGATTTCTGTAGCTGAGACTTCCGCCCGGAAACTCAAGCGCAGGGCTCGAACCCTTGGCAGCGGCGATCGTTCGGAACGTTTCGATAAGAGGTTTATAGATAGCCTTGCAAGGCTGGCGAGCTTGCTGAGGAGCGGGATATTGCGCGGAAAGATCCGATAGCGTCGATCGACCCTCGCTTCGTGACAGAACGCTGCGGATCGTGAATCGCATATAGTCCGCGAGCGATAGCATTTGGCTGTGGGAGAAGACCTGCTGACGGTAATGGAAATCGAGAAGAAGGCGATGGTCGCTCTGCCGATCGCTCACGTTCAAGGTGAGCGCATTCATCTCCGCACCCGTGAAGAGCCATTTGAGATCGACGCCGTCACCCAGGAAATTCTTGTCAAAACTCGCATTCTGATAGGATAGGCCGAGATCGAAATCCACGTGCCTGCCCTTCCCATAAAGGCCATGCATTTCGTGAAACGGGTAACGGGCATGGGCGATCATGCCTTCAAGCTGAACGCTGGTTCTTTGCATGAATTCTTCGAAGGGCTCGGACTTCTCGATGCGAGTTTGGAAAGGCAAGGTATTGACACGCATGCCGAAGGTCAGCATATCGGCCTTGTTGTTGCGATTGATAAAAGGCCATCCGACCTTGATTGTATCCTCGCCCGATATACGTCCCATCGCATAGCAAAAAAGACCCATGAATCCGCGGAACGTGGAAATGCGCCTCGCCTGCATCCATTCGGCGAGCGGTTTGAATTCCGACTCCTGAAGCAGCACCGAAACCCGATCGGCGGCTGGTGACATGTCGCGCAGGTCTTTTTGCACGAGATTCTCCGGCTTATAGTTCACCAGCGTCTCTTTCCAGTAGACCTCATCCTTCGCGAACAGTTCCGAAGCGCGATAAGTTTTTTCGCCATTGAGGATGGACTGCTGGCCGAAGGTCCGGAAAGACGGTTCATCCTTGCCTTCCATTACTTGGATATAAAGGGTCGTCACGCCCTTAAAGAGCAAGAACAGCGCATAAGCGTCCGCGAGGATGTGATGAACCTTGATAAAGATTCCGAAGCGCGTGTCCGAGACCTTGACCAATGCTGCCTTGTAAGGGTTTCCCAGGATCAGGTTGATCGGAACCTTAGCCTCCGCCTCGCCCCAGGATTCCATAGCGGCGTTCGGGTCCGCGGCTTGCGAGAAATCGAGCACGTCTAGCGCGATCGGAAGCGAAGGGTCAAAGGTCTGACGCAGCACCCCGGACGTCATTATGAATCTCGTCCGGAACGCCTCGGTCTGCTCGAGAAATCTCCGCAGCGCTTCGTGCAAGATTTCGCCGTCGACTGCCGCTCGGAACAGGGCTATGCCGGCGACATTGCCAAGAGGGGAATCCGGATAGACGTTCTCGTTCGTCCAGATGAGCTTTTGGGCGTCACTCAATGCATAATCATCAGAAAAACCAGGCATGTTCAGTCCCATTTGATTTTGCACCATAGAAAACCAGGGATCCTTCCAAATAAAATGCAAAACTGAACCGTTAAAGTTCGGATTCACAGCCAGCTTATGCGTTTATGCAGTCTTATTCTTCAGGTCATGATAAATTATATAGATAAATTAGTCTCGAATGTTCGTGGAATTTTACCAATCCAAAATAAGAAGACCTATGAAGCGCTTGAACAAGGATGTGGTCGAAGATATCGTTCGTCTGAGCCCAGCCCAGGAAAGCCTGCTTTTCTACTATATCCGCGACCCTTCGGATTCGATCTATTTCGAGCAGACCACGATCCTGCTCAAAGGCGCGATGTCTCCCCAGCGCTTCGTCGAGGCTTTGAATGAGGTGGTGGCGGGTAATCCTGCACTTCGCAGCATCTTCCGCTGGCGAGGTCTCTCCAAGCCGCACCAGGTTATCCTGAAACCGCGCATGGCCTATGTGGGCTTCGCCGACCTCCGTGGCAGCACTGATCCGGAGGCCGACGTCCGCAAACTCGCAGAGAATGAAAGACTGAAGACCTTTCAGTTGGATCGTCTGCCTCCCTTCTGGGTGTTGCTCTGCCAAGTTTCTGACAGCGAGCATTACGCCATCTTCAATTTCCATCACCTCATCATGGATGGCTGGTCGTTCGCAGTTATGGTCAAAGAGCTGATGCTCAGCCTCTCCCACTCCGATCATCACGACAAAGGCGCAAAGACATCGATCCAGGCATATGCCGCCTGGCTCTCCAACCTTCCCGTAAAGCAGATCGAGGCCTATTGGACCGGCTATCTCGAAGCTTTCGCCGAGATACCGCGCTTTCCCTTTGAAAAACTGGCGACCGAGGAAACCGAGTCAAACCTGGTCAAGGTCCAAAGGACCCTGTCCCCGCAGACTTTGCGCCATCTGAAGGATAAGGCCGCAAATCTCAACGTGACCGTGGCGTCCTGCTTCAACGCGCTTTGGAGCCTCATCCTTCACAAGTACTGCCAGGTCGATGTCGTCATCCACGGGACCACCTATTCCGGTCGTCCTGATTCGCTGCAGGGCATGGACAGCGTCGTCGGCATGTTCATCTCGACCTTGCCGATCCTACTAAAGATCAATGAATGCAGTACCTTGGCTGACCTCGTTCGGCAAACCCATCAGGACATGCTCGAGCATCGCCGTCATGAAACGGTGGGCGTCGCGGCTCTGAAGAGGCTGGCCGGACTCGCCGGCGACGCACCGCTTTTCAACAGCATCGTCGTTGTGGAAAACTATCCGATCGATGAGTCCCTGAGCCGAGCCGCAGGTCAAGGGATCGTGCCTTCACTATTCGACACATTCGAGCAGAATAATTTCAACCTTACGGTGGCTATCCATGAGCTGCCGGAGTTCACGGTTTCTTTCGAGTTTGCCGCATCGGCGTTCGAGGAGGCGAGCATTCAAAGTCTCGCCGACCAATACCTGGATCTGATCCTTTCCTTCCCCGCCCATGTCAATCTTGGGATTCAGGCCATTTCCGTTCTGACGGCAAAAGAAAAGACCACGATCATCGACCAGTTCAATCACACCGAGGCAGAATTCCGTGCCAATGAGTTCGTACATGATTGGATCTGCGAACAGAGCCGAGTGCGGGGTCATGAGCCAGCCGTCGTTTTCAACGGGGAGGTTTTGAGCTACAGTGAGCTTGAACGGAAGAGCCGCGCCATCAGCCAGAGAATCCGCTCATCCGTGCCGCAGGATCAGCGGGTCGTGCCAGTTCTGGTCGACTGGTCCATCGACGTCGTGGTCGCTTTCCTGGGGATCTTGCGCAGCGGCCTCGCCTATTTGCCGATCGATCCCCGCTACCCGGCCGAACGCGTGCAAAAGATCCTAAAAAATTGCGGCGCCAAGGTCGCACTCAGCGACGAAGCCTCCCGGCTCGCTGAAGTCGGCGCTATGGAGTGCATCACCGTCTCGGCCTGCTATACCGAACCAGGAGCCGATGAACCAGCACCAATCAGACTCAACCCATCCGACCAAGCTTACGTCATCTATACCTCGGGTTCGACCGGAGATCCGAAGGGGATCGCGATCTCTCATGCAGCGTTCACAGACTTCGTCGACTGGGCGATCGATGCCTACGACCATCAACCGGGTTATCGCACTCTTCTGACCAATTCCTTCGCGTTCGATAGCTCCATTCTGATGATTTTCCCAGCCTTGGCGAGCGGGGGCGTCCTGCACATCCTCGATCCCAAGGTGAGAATGAATGCCAAGGCCTATGTCGGCTATCTCAAGACACATGCGATCAATTTTATCGATGAAATCCCGGTCATCATGAATGTCATCCTCGATGAGCTGAAGTTGAGCGGCGCCAAAAACCAGCTACCAGATCTTAAACTCATCTCCCTTGGCAGTGATTTCGTGCCCGCCAAGACCATGCGTGAATGCCTTGTTTTCGTCAATCGCGACGCACACATCAGCAACGGGTACGGGCCCGCTGAAGCGTCCGTGATCGCTTCAACCTACCGCTTCCTGGGCAAGCGCAACGAGAAGAGCCTGATCGGGAAACCGCGTCGGAACCTGAAGATTTATATCCTGGATCAGAATCAAAGGATCGTCCCGATCGGAGTTCCCGGTGAAATCGCCATCAGCGGCATAGGCCTAGCTATCGGTTACGTGGCTCAGCCCGAGCTTACGGCGCGCAAATTCATTCCGAATCCCTACGCATCGGCTCCCTACGATCGGCTCTATCTGACAGGTGACATGGGCTTCTGGCATCCTGATGGGAACATCGAATATCTGGGCCGACGCGACACGCAGGTGAAGATCCGTGGCTATCGGATCGAATTAGAAGAGATTGAAAATGCGATCATGGATTACGAGCAGATCGAACATGCGGCCGTGGCGACCTTTGACAACGGAAGCGCCCAGCAACGCCTAGTCGCCTATGTCGTCCCCCGCCCCCAATTTCGACGCGACGCCATGCGGGAATTTTTACGCAAGAGCCTCCCGGCCTATATGGTCCCTGATGACATCATCACGCTGAAGCAAATGCCGCTTGGGCCCAATTCCAAGGTTGACCGGAAGCAGCTCATTGATCCACGGAAACTCCGGACGGACAGTGCACGGTCCGCCTTGCCCGCAGCGAGCGCCGCAGCAAATCCGCACACCCTGCGAAGACTCCAGACAATCTGGGGTGAGCTGCTGGGCCTCCAGGAGGTAGACATCGACGCCAAGTTTTTTGAAATTGGCGGCAATTCCATCCAGATCATACACCTTCTGAGCCGACTGCAGCATGAGTTCCCGCATGTGCATTGGAGCGTTGACGAGCTCTTCAGCAAGAGCAGTATTCGGCAGCAGATCGGGATGATCGACGGCATTCAGGAGCAAAGCCAGCATTCAGCATCCGAAAGCCGTCCGGCCCAATACTCAGGAGGAGTGGCTGTCATAGGCATAGGCGTAAGGCTGCCGGGAGTCCAAACACTCGGACAATACTTCGATCTGCTGGAACAGGGTCGGACCGCAATCCGCGAAATTCCCGCCGATCGGCAATCGCTCGACCCCACGTGGCATAACGGCAAAGAGTATCTGAAAGCCGGCTACCTGGACGGAATCGATGGGTTCGACCCGGGAGCCTTTGGCATCAGCCATCGCGATGCGCGCTTGATCGATCCTCATCAACGGCTGCTCCTCGAGGTCTGTGACGAAGCCATTCACAATGCAGGGCATAAGAGGAGCGATTTCCGCGGTATGAAGGTCGGCGTCTTCATCGCTGGCATCATCCCAAGCTATTACCAATACCTCGATGCCGGACTTGATGAAATCCTCGCCACGTCCATCCCTGCGCTCCTCGCCGGTCGGATCGCCTATCATTTTGATTTCCAAGGGCCGGCGTGGGTTGTCGATACCGCCTGTTCCTCGAGTCTCGTGGCGCTGCATCAGGCTAAGGCAGCTCTGCAAAACGGCGAATGCGAAGCAGCGATCGTCGGCGGCGCATATATGGATATTGCGCCCATAGAAAAGGCTCTGTGCATGAGTTCCGGCATCGTCTCCAAAACCGAGATGGTGCGGGCCTTCGATAACGATTCAGACGGCACGATTGCCGGCGAAGGCGTCATCTGCATGGTCTTGAAAAGAGAAGACGACGCGATACAAAATCGCGATCCCATCCTCGGCATCCTCCGTGGTTCGGCTGTCATGCAGGATGGCGGGCGATCCAATGGCATCACTGCGCCTTCTTCGGATGCACAGGCCGAAACGCTGCGGCGCGCCTGGGCTGAAGCCGGAGTGCAGGCGCAGCAGATCGGCTACATGGAAGCGCATGGCACCGGGACGAAGATCGGGGATCCGCTGGAGGTGCGTGGCATCACCCAAGCAACGCAAGGATTCCCAGTCGCGGCCGGGTCGATACCCATCGGGTCGGTTAAGACCAATCTCGGCCACACCGATTGCGTGGCGGGGCTCGCGGGTAGCGTCAAGGTCCTGCTTTCGCTCAAATATCGACACATATTCCCATCTTTGAATTACAAGGTCGCCAACGAATTCATCGATTTCGCCAGTGCGCCGGTATTCGTGGAAACCAGGAGCCGGCGTTGGGATCATCATCACCCCTGGCGTCGCCATGCCACGGTCAGCTCGTTCGGTCTATCAGGCACCAATGTGCACGCTGTCTTTGAGGAGGGCCCCGAAGAAAGCCCGGCCCCAACAAAGCGTGCCTGGCATCTGCTTCCCTTATCCGCCCGTAGTCCCGAAAGCCTAGGCAGGCAAGGCACCTTGCTGGCTGAGGCGGGTCGCCACTTTGAGGATCGGAATCTGGCCGATATCGCCCACACGCTGCAGACGGCTCGCGAAGAATTCGAGTATCGGCAGGTCCAGGTCGTGAGTCAGCTCTCTGAATTGATGGACCGAACGCCAAGAGCAACAAAGGCCCAGAAGAAGCCCCGCTGCGTATTTATGTTTCCAGGTCAGGGCTCCCAGTTCGTGCGCATGGGTACGTCCCTCTATGAGAACGAACCGGTTTTCCAGAAACACCTGGATGAATGCTTCGCTATCCTCGCGGGCGTGGGTCGACCGGAATTGAAACCCTTGCTTTGGGATGCCAGCGAAACAGCTCCGATTCGCATCGCCAACACGGAGAACACCCAGCTTCTGCTCTTCTGCGTTGAGTTCGCCTTGGCGAAACTAGTGATGAGCTGGGGTGTTGAGCCCGCGCTCATGGTCGGTCACAGCGTTGGCGAGTACGTGGCGGCTTGCCTCAGCGGAGTGCTGACATTGACAGAAGCCCTGACTGTTCTGGATGTCCGGGCTCGGCTTATGGCCCGCACCGAACCTGCCGCCATGCTGAGCGTCCGCGCTGCGTCGGCTGCTATCACTTCCTTCATCGGTCGCGATCTTGACCTTGCTGCCGATAATAGCAGCACGGCATGCGTGGTATCAGGTACGAAGAACGCTCTTCAAGAACTGCAGAGCCGTCTTCAAGCTAGTGGCATCGATTCCAGCTGGCTTCGGGTGTCCCATGCTTATCATTCCCGGCTGATGGAACCCATACTGGAGGAGTTTGCTGCGGCATTGGGCCAAATCCCAGCACGCGCCCCAACGATGCCATACCTGTCGAACCTCACGGGCGAACTCATGACCGATGCCGTCCTGCCCTCGATCTACTGGGTCGACCATCTCCGCGAGCCGGTTCAATTCCGTAAGGCGGTCGAGCTCATCCTTGCAGCCCCCGACTTGGTGCCGCTTGAGCTCGGTCCCGGGAAAGGACTTTCTCATTTGATCATAAGCCACAGCTCTTTCGTTCCGGACCGACCTGTTCTGAAAGGGCTGACGTCATCGTATGGGAATCATGAAAGCAAGTGGCTCATGGAATCCATCGGAGGACTTTGGGAACAAGGTTTCCTTCTGGACTGGTCAGCTGCTTATCCGGCTGAAGAACGTCGACGAGTGCATCTCCCGTATGCGCCTTTCGCCAACAAACCCTTCTGGTTCCAGCGAAAGGAAGGGGCTGGCCCAACTCCAAACACGACAACCCAAACTGCCTCCATCAATCTGGATGGCTTTCTACACACGCTACGATGGAAGCCCTTCGAAGTCACAGGTCGTGAGCCTCGGGCGCTGCACGTGCTGGCTATATTCTCTGGTGATGCTGAGTATCAGCAGCTTCGAGCAAACATCACAGCCGACGCCGTGCCGATTACCGCCGCGATTTGCGGCGACGCCTGGGCGGCGCAGGAGACCATCCGATTCAACCCCAGACAGGATGTAAGCCGATTGCTTCGACATGCCGCGGACCTGGCAGCGGAGCGCGAGCTGCTGATTCTGGATTTCAGCCGCTTCTTCACACCGGCGCGGCCCGAGGATGAGCGGGCCGTGATGGATGATTTGGGATTCCATCTCGCGCTTCTGCAAACTTTGAACGACCTGGGTAAGGCCGAGGCCCGAGTCCTTCTCTTGGCTCAGGAGCTCTTCCCCGTCGCGCCTTTGGAAGGACCGGCCACAGGATCTATTCTTGGCCTCGCGCTAGGCAGGGCTGCCAATCACGGAGGCAATCCGTGCTGGACTCTCGATCTTGGTCGGGACTTTTTCGTCAGGGAAACGGAGCCGCTGAAGATTCTCTGTCACACCGAGTGGCCTTTCCGCGAGATGGCTTATCGTCAGGGTCAATGGCACGCCCAACAGTTCGAATCGCTCCATCCATCGAAAGAAGCCTGGACAAGCGCTGTCTGGCGGCCTGGCGGCGTTTATGTCCTGACGGGAGGGCTGGGAGGCATTGCGCTGGAATTGATGCAATATGCCAGCAGGAAAGTCCCTGCTCACTTTCACCTCATCAGCCGTCGGGGTATGTCGGGTCATACTGCCGATTCGGGTCTGACCGAACTCGAGCGTATCATCGCCGAAGTTAAAGCCAGGCACTGCACCGTGACAATCCATGAGGCTGATATCAGTCAACGTCGTTCGCTGGACGAAGCCTTGACGGCCATTCGCCGGACTCACGGGCGCATCGATGGGGTTTTGCACTGCGCCGGAGTTCTTGCCAAGCACCAGCCCTTCTCAAGCCTTCGGCCCGAGGATTTCCTCAGCTGCTTTCACGCGAAGGTCTTCGGTACGATGCATCTGCTTGATCTGCTCACCCGTGACATCCTCGACTTTGTTCTGCTTTTCTCGTCAGTCGATGCCATCCTCGGCCTGCCAGATGCGGCCCCATATTCGACCGCGAACGCCTTTCTGGACGCCTGCGCAGTCCAGCAGAGGCTGGCGGGGCGCAATGTCCTGTCAATTCATTGGGGCCAGTGGCAGGGAACAGGAATGGGGCGGAAGAATGAATCGATCGAAAGCCTCGCGGCGGCCCATAAGGACATCGACCTTTCACCGCTCAATCTTGGATTCTCCCCGGAAATAGGTGCTGCGGTAATCGACTTCGCGTTCCACATGAAGGCCCCTGGCCTCTTCGTCTCGCAGTTGAGTAGCGCGGATTGCGCCATGCTCGGCAAGATCCCTGCATTTAGAATGGCAGCGGACGTCCAAACGATCGATCGAAGGGACCACGCGACCCAACCACCGCCTGCTACACTGGAAGAGACCGTGAGGATCGTCAAGGCCATTTGGGAGTCGCAACTCGAGACACCCGATATTGATATCGAGCAGTCATTCTTCTCTCTTGGAGGCGACTCGATCGCTGGTCTCAGCATTATCCTAGAGCTTTCGAAACGGTTCAATACCACGATCAAGCTCCACGACCTCTTGGAAAACAATACGATTCGAGCCCTCGCCACCATTCTTTACACGGCGCAGGCAGAAGACAAGCCCAAACCGTCAGGGATACGGAAGGCGAAACCGATCACGTAAGTAAATGCACATCAGCGGCAATCATCGCATGGATCCAGATGGACTGACACGGGGAAGATATCATGAGCCTTGTTTTCAATCGTTACCACCTTTCTCCTGCACAAAAAAGCCTTTGGCTTGTGGAACAGATCTACAAGGCCAATCCCGAATCCCCACGGCGCTCGAACAACATGATAGCCGCCTTCAAGATGAAAGGCCGCCTGGATCAAGAAATATTCAAGCAAACTTTTTCCCTGCTGGCAGCTCGCCACAGCGCGATCCGGACCTTCTTCGAAGTTCACAACGATATTCCAACCCAATGCGTTGCGGATTCGGTCGAGCTGCCGATCGAGGTCATGGATCTGTCGGGGGAATCCACGACGGAGCGGCTACACGGTTGCATTCGCGAGGCTGTTCAGCATTTCTTCAAGCTACACGAACTCCCGCTCATTCGCATTTCCCTCTACCGAGTCGCAGAGGATGCCTGGGTCTCTGTCATCGTCAACCATCACATCATCTCAGACGGATGGTCGCTCGATATTCTACAGTCTGAGTTTTTCGCCATCTATCATATGCTGGAGCAGAAGAAGGCGCCGAACCTCCCCGAACTCGACATCTTCTATCATGATTACGCCCACTGGTACAACGATCTCCTGGACGAAGAGGACTTCCAGGTTGTCGAAAAATATTGGCTCAACCGCTTTCAGGGCGAGATGCCGAGTCAGGACTTCCCCCAGGACTACCAGCGGCCCGCGGTCCAGTCCTATGAAGGGCGAAGCTTCGGCCTTACCATAAACGCCAATCTCACGAAACGAATCAAGAGTTACTGCCAACGCCATGAGATCAGCCTTTACACGTACCTGCTAACTTCCTACATCGTGCTCGCGCATCGTTATACCCGAAGCCAGGACATCATCGTCGGAAGTTCGGTGTCAGGCCGCTCCCGCCAGGAATTTTCGAGCATTGTCGGCTGCTTCATCAATACAATGCCCATCAGGGCCAGCATCGATAGCGAGCAGACCTTCACCCAGCTCATCAAGTCCATGAAGAAGACCGTGGACGAGTTCCAGAAAAACCAGGACTATCCTTTCGATCGTCTCGTGGAGAGGCTCCGCCTGCCGCGTGATCTATCGCGGCCGCCCATCTTCACTAACATCTTCGAAGTCCACAACTGGCAGGTGGACAAAAAAAGTGGGCGCGACCAAGGAAAGGGGCTGCGCTTCGAAAAATACGAATATCCGATCCTCACCTCGGAATTTGACCTGGACTTCGAGCTCTATCAAACCGAGGATGCGATCGAAGGTTATATCCAATACGCGACGGCGCTATTCGACGAGGCCACGATCCAGCAGATCGCCCGACACTATCTGGCGATCCTCGAGTGGACCGTGGCGAATGATGGGACCCCGATTCGTTCGATGGATATGCTCCTGCCAGACGAGAAATCGCAGCTCGTCCGGCAGTTCAGTGGCAGAGATCTGGACTTTCCGGTCGACCAGAGTTTCCCGCAGCTATTCACGGCCATCGTACGATCCTCGTCCACCAAGCCAGCAGCCAAGGACTGGACACGCCGCCTGACCTACGGAGAACTCGATTCTGAATCAAACAAGACCGCGCAGCTCCTTCGAGCCTCGGGCATTCGAGCTGGGCAGTACGTGGCCGTTCACGTCGAGCGTTCGATCCAGACCCTAATTCATCTTCTGGGCATTCTCAAAGCCGGCTGCGTGTATGTTCCGGTCGATACCCAGTTCCCCCTGGACCGCGTCCTCTATATCCTGAACGATTGCCAACCGGCCGCGTTGTTCACCAGCCCCGGTAGCGAGATCCTTGCGCAGGAAGATCTGCCTGCTTCCGTCAAGCTCATCCTTGTGCATGGGCCTATGCCGCAGGCCATCGAGGGCGGCGCTCGCGTTATGCTTGGCCTGGACCAATTCAACATTCAGCCTGACGGCCCCCTCGGCGACTTCCCCAAGCCGCAAGATCTTGCCTACGCGATCTATACCTCGGGCTCCAGCGGGCAGCCTAAAGGCGTTCTCATCCGACACAACGGAATGGTCAATCACCTTTATTGCAAGATCAGCGATCTCGATCTGAATGCCGACGACCGCATCCTACAAACAGCGTCGGTGAGTTTCGACATTTCAATATGGCAGTTTCTGAATGCTCTCGTCATTGGCGGTGAAGTGATCGTCGCCTCCTTCAACGAGGTTCGAGATCAACGCCTGCTGCTGGATCGATTAATCCAGGACGGCATCACGGTCGTTGAATTCGTCCCCACGCTGCTGAACGCGTTCCTGGATCAATTCAGCTCGCTCAAGCAACGCGTGAGCGGATTCAAGCTGCGAAGCGTCCTCGTCACAGGCGAGGAAACGCCGAAGTCGCTGGCCCAGGAATGGTTCCAGCACTTCCCTCATGTCCTGCTGGTCAATGCTTACGGTCCCACGGAAGCTTCCGACGACATCACCCATCATGTGATGTCGGCCCGGGGGAACTATCCTCGTGGAATTGTGCCGATCGGCAAACCCGTGCCCAATATGCGAATTTACATCGTCGATGCCCATCAGCAGCTGGTTCCCATCGGTGTGAAAGGTGAAATATGCGTAGCGGGGATCGGCGTGGGCGCTGGTTACCTGAATATGCCGGAGAAAACCGCCCAGGTTTTCGTTCCCAATTTCATCGATCCGGTCTCGTCCTACCCACTCTACCGGACAGGCGACCTCGGCAGCTGGGACCGCGAAGGCCGCCTTTATTTCTATGGGCGCATCGACCGCCAGGTCAAGATCCGCGGCTTCCGCATCGAACTCGGCGAGATCGAAAATGCCCTCTTTGATGATGACGATGTGTCGGAAGCAGCGGTCCTGGTGAAAAAAGCGCCTAATCAGGACACCTTTCTGCTGGCTGTCATCACCCTTGAAGCGGACGGCAACCTGGATCTGATCAAGAACCGATTGGCCAAGCGCTTGCCCTATTATATGATCCCTAAGCATTTCATCGTCCTGGACAGCATGCCCCTTTTGACGAGCGGAAAGATCGACCGCCACTCCCTCGATCGGCTGCTCCTTCCCGAAATGGCGGCAGAGGAAGACAACGAGACCTTGACTGACACGGAAACAGCAGTCAGGGAGCTGTGGAAAGGAATACTCGGCCTTTCGCATGTGAAAGCCAACGACGATTTCTTCGTCCTCGGGGGGCATTCGGTCTTGGCCCTCAAACTCGTCAATCGTCTCCGTGACATGACGCAGATGGATATCCCGCTGCAGCAGATCTTTCTCACGCCGACGGTTCGTGCTCTAAGCGGCTATATCGACCAGCAAAAGGCGTCGGCAGACCCACGTGCCCAAAGCCTCCTGCCTTTGGTCAAAGCGTCAGTCCTCGAAGAGTATCCTATGGCGCCGGTGCAACTGCCTGAATGGTATCTGCACAAGCTCGAGCCTGAAAACCCCTTCTACAATATCAGTTTCGAAGCCATTTTCACCGGCGACATGAACCTTGGTGCATTCCAGCGCGCGTGGGAAACCATACTGGATCGACATTCGATCATGAGGGTCGTCTTTCGTGAGGTCCAGGGGATCCCCATGCAGAGGATCGACTCGCGTATCAGGGTCGACATGAAAAACATTTTCATGGATCGATCCTCTTTCACGGATGAAGAAGTCGAGGCTGATATCGTCGCGATGGCCTACAGCCATGGCAACCAGATCTTCGACTTTGTCCACGGACCTCTGTTCAGCGTAAAGCTGGTGCGATATTCCGGCAGACGGCACCTCTTCCTTTTCGCCACTCATCATATCATCTGGGACGAGACGTCATCGCTCAATGTGGTCAGGGAGTTCCAATGCCTCTACAACGCTTATGCACAGGACCTGCCAGCCGACCTTCCAGCGGTGGAAATCAGTTACTTCGACTATGCGGTGTGGATGAATAGCAATCTGGAGGAGGGTTCGCTCGCCTCATTCAAGGACTACTGGCTGGAGAAATTCGCCGTCGTTCCCGATCCGCTAGAATTGCCACTGGATTTCAAGCGACCGCCCATGCAGACTTTCCGCGGTGCCACCGTGCTCGACCGCTTCCCACAGGACGAGCGGGAGCTAATCTTAAGATTCTGCGAGCGGCACAATGTAACCTTGTATATGTTTTTCCTGGCCATTCTCAATCTGCAGCTTCATCGCCTCAGCGGACAGAGAAGCTTCGTCATCGGATCTCCTATCGTCAACCGCGACGACACGAAGTTAGAGCGCATGCTCGGATTGTTCGCGAGCGCCCTCCTCCTGCGCTGCGACATCAGCGACTCTATGGGATTCATGGAATTGTTGATGGAAAGCAAGAAGGCGGCGCTGGAGGCCTATGATAATCATGTCTACCCTAGCAATCTGGTGATTGAAAATCTGAGGCAAAAGGCGGATTTCTCGCGTTCCCGGCTCTTCACTGTCATGTATGGGCTCCAGAACGCCAAGAACGATCTGGTCGGCGGACTGCATTTCCACGGGCTTGACGTCAAGCTCCGCTTCCTCGATTTCTATGAGGAGAGTTCACGTTTCGATCTCACGCTGGCGATCGACGACATCGGCGACGTGATCGAGATTAACTACAATTTCAACACGGATATCTTCACACGCGCCACGGCCAAACGAATGATCCGCCAGTTCAAAGATCTGGCTGTTCAATCCGCTAGACAGCCCGACCTGAAGCTGGCAGCCTTTTCCATGATATCCGCTGATGAAAGGCGTCTGATCGAGTTGGCGATGAACAGCACGTCGAGCCCCCTGCCCGCGGGCAGCGTCGTGGACCTCTTCAAGAGCGCGCTCGCTCAATCCCCGAACCGTCCTGCGGTCTTTGATCCGGCGGGCGAGCTGACCTATTCTGAACTGAAGGCTCTGGCCGATACCATTAGCCGAAAATTGCTTGCCAAAGGTCTCAGGAAGGCTGATCGCGTTGGCATTCATATGGAACCCAGCGCGGAGCTATTGGCTTCAGTCATCGCCGTCCTTCAATGCGGCGGGACTTATGTTCCCTTGAGCCCGGACGTGCCGCATGAACGCCTTCTGCGGGTGATCAACGAAGCCAACGTCAGCATCGTGCTGTCCTGCCGAGGTTTGAAGCTGGATGTCGCCGCGTGCTTGCATGGGATCGAAGTGGATCGCAAGGATAGCAGTCAGGGCCAGGATGTCGAATCCTTCCCCGTGGACCATAGCGACCTCGCTTATATCCTGTTCACATCCGGTTCGACGGGCGTTCCCAAAGGAATCGCCATTGAGCATGGCGGACTCGTCAATACACTTCGCTGGACGCGGGCACGCTATGAACTCGGCCCATCGACGAGGACGCTGTTCATCACATCCTTTTCATTCGACACCTCACTTCTGGAATACATGCTGCCACTGACCTGCGGCGGAGCCGTGATCATTCCCGGCGAGAAAGACCGCAAATCCCCCAAGAGCATCGGCGAGATCTGCGTCAGCCGCGGGATCACGATGCTGCAGTTCGTCCCGGTCATGCTGAGCTCGTTCCTTTCATCGCTCGAAATGCGCGAGTTTCCAACGCCTCAGCAGCTAAGGGTCATCGCCTGCGGTGGTTCGGCCATGAACCGTGCCCTGCGCGATCGCTGCCTGCGGCTCCTGCCGCACCTGACCCTGGCCAACCATTATGGGCCCACGGAATGTACGATAGATGCCCTCACCTTTGATTGCTCCGTGGAACCCACCCAGGATTCCGTCCCCATCGGACGTCCCATCGCCAACACCAGGGTCTACATCCTCGATGAAGCCCTGCAGCCATGCCCGGTAGGCGTCACAGGCGAGATTTGCATTGATTCCATCGGTCTTGCCCAGGGCTATGTGAATGACCAGGAAAAGACGGAGAAGGCCTTCGTGTCGGTCGACTTCCCAACCCATAAGGGCAAGGTCTATCGCACAGGGGATCTCGGCCGAATCAATTCCCGCTACGAGGTTGAGTTCCTCGGTCGGCGCGATCAGCAAATCAAACTCCTGGGCCACCGCATCGAACTCGAGGAGATCGAGCAGCAGCTGGAGCGGATCCCCGGGATCGCAGCTGCCGTCGTCAAAGTCCACGAGGTCTCGATCGATAATGCGTTCCTGGTCGGTTTCATCAAACCCTCGCCGCAGATCAATACGTGCACCTCGCCCTCCGGCACAAAATTCAATTTGATCAATGTCGAGCAAAATCCTTCATTGAAAAGCGATCTCGATGGGCTCCATAGTCTGTCATGGCCGATTTTCTTCGCCGGTTCCCCGGTCGTCAAACACTTCTGGAATCAAATCTACGAGCGGTATCCCGCCTTCCAGCTGGCGTTAGTCGACGATTCCGGTGCCGTCGTCGCAGGGGGCAATGCTTTGCCCATCGCCTGGGATGGGTCGGTGGACGACCTGCCGCAAGGTTGGGATCAGGTCCTCCAGTATGCGATCGATGGCCAACTAGGCGCGCGCACCGCAAATACGCTTGTAGGCATGTCGGTCGTGATCGCTAAGGACCAGCGGGATCAAGGGCTGAGCACGCTCATGCTGAACGCCTTCCGCGAAGTCGCGTCGGCACTCGGGTTCGAAAAACTCATCATCCCTGTTCGTCCGGTGTCCAGTTCTGAAATCTTGGAGCAGGGTCTTCCCGCATATTTGCAGAAAACCCGCCCTGACGGTCTGAGTCATGACCCATGGGTCCGCGTTCACCAAAGGATCGGGGGCAGGACTCTCAAACTGGCTGATCGGTCGCAGATCGTGCAAGGTACGATCGCGGAGTGGGAAAAGTGGACTGGCAAATCCTTTTCAAAGAGTGGCGCCTATCCACTGGACGAAGGTCTGGCTGAGGTGCGCATCGATCTCGATCAGGACCTGGGACAATACTATGATCCAGCCGTCTGGATGCAGCACACTTTGCAAGGGGTCTCCCGCGAAAGCTATCGGCCGCTGGGTCGTGATCTGCTCAACCCAATCCTGCAGAAGGTGCTGCCGGCTTATATGCTCCCGCATCGGTATATCGTGCCCAAATCCATGCCCCTTCTGCCAAGCGGAAAGTTTGATCGCGCGAAGCTCGACCTGTCGCTGGTCGCTTTTGGATCGCGCAACGGCCCAGGAACGCGGTCGAACCCACCGAGAACGCCGACTGAACAACGCCTCGCTGCGCTGTTCACGCAAGTCCTTGGTGTCAAAGATGTCCATCTTAACGATAACTTCTTTGAATTCGGCGGGCATTCGCTGCTGGCGACGCAGCTAGCTTCCCGGATCCATGATGCTTTCCACGTTGAACTACCCTTGCGCGATATCTTCCTCGCCCCGGTCTTGGTGGATTTGGCAGCGAAAATCGATCTCCTCAAGTCATCGAACCCGCAGACATCCATCGATCACATTGAAAAACTTCCGAGGGGTCGTCCGCTTCCAGCCTCCTACTCCCAGGAGCGGTTGTGGTTCCTGGATCAATTGGAGAATCAAGGGGATCGCGGCGGCAACAACGCCTACCTTCTTCCCATGGCTCTGCGGCTCCAAGGAAATCTGCGGCGCGATTGCCTGCAAAGTGCCCTGCAGACGTTGGTGGATCGCCATGAGACCCTACGCACGAGGCTCATCAATGTCGAGGGTCGGGTCATGCAGGATATCAGCGCGCAGCGCAGCCTGGAACTCGTCAGCATCGACCTTTCCGCTGCCCCAGCGTCTGATAGGAACGCGCGCTTGAGAAGCGAAATGGATGCATTCGCGGCAGGTGGCTTCGATCTGGGGCTCGACTTTCTCTTCGCGGCGGCATTGATCCAGCTCGGCCCTCATGAATATGTGCTGCTCGTCAACATGCACCATATCATTAGCGACGGCTGGTCCATGCGCGTCTTCATGCGAGAGTTAAGCGCGGTCTACACGGCATTGCTCGCCGGCCTGCCGAGTCCTTTGAAACCACTGGCCCTACAGTATGCAGACTTCGCGGCATGGCAGCGCAGCCCGCAGCAGGAAAACGTGATCCACAATGACCTTCAGTACTGGCAGAAGCAGCTGACGGGCCTGCCTCCCCTACTTAACCTGCCACTGGATCACCCGCGACCGGCTGTGCAGAGTTTCGCCGGTGCTTCTCTGCACTTTGAGCTGTCCCAGGAACTGACGAGAAATCTCAAGCATTTGAGTCAGCAGCATGGCGTTACGCTCTTCATAACGCTGTCTGCGGCTTTCTCCATTCTCCTGGCTCGTATTGCCAGTGAAGATGATATCGCGTTCGGCACGCCGATCGCCAATCGCACGAGGCAGGATACGGAAGGTCTCATTGGATTCTTCGCCAACACGCTCGTGATCCGAGGCCAGGTCGGAACCAATCCGACCTTCGCCGTCTACCTTCAACAGATGAAGCAGGTCTGCCTCGAGGCCTATGCGCATCAGGACGTTCCGTTCGAGCATCTGGTCAGCGCCATCAATCCAAGCAGGAGTTTGGCCTACAGTCCCCTGTTCCAGGTCATGCTCATTCTGCTCAATGAAGCGCGCGAAGACTCTAAGCTGCCTGGACTTGAGTTGCAGCTGCTGAACCAGACGTCGACCGCGACGAAGTTTGATCTAACCCTTCAACTGGTGGATCATGGGGGCGACCTTAGCGGACATTTCGAGTACAATCGCGAAATCTTCCAAGAAGAAAGCCTGATGCGCCTGGCAGGTCACTTCAAAAACCTGCTGGAAGCGATCGTGAACAGGCCGCAGCTATCCATTCTGGAACTGCCGATGCTGGGTGAGGCCGAACGACGGCAGATCCTGATCGATTTCAACGACACGGCGGTCCCCTTTCCGCTCGAACGCTGCACCCATCAGCTCTTCGAGCAGAACGCTGCCCGCACGCCGGAGGCTGTCGCGGTCCGCCTCGGCACCTACACCCTGTCCTATGCCGAACTCAACCGCAGGGCGAATCAGCTCGCGCACCATCTCTTGAAGAGTGGCATCGGCCGCGAGGCCCTCGTCGGCCTTTGCCTCGATCGCAATTTTGATCTGATCATCGCGCTGCTCGCTATCTTCAAATGTGGAGCCGCCTATCTGCCTCTGGACCATGCTCTGCCCGCTGAGCGTCTCGACTTCATGTTGCAGGAGTCGCAGGCCGCCCTTGTCCTCACCCAGAGCCATCTCCTTTCCAAACTTCCCGCCACGAATATCCCGGCCCTTTGTCTGGATCGTGACGCCGGTCGTTGGAATGAAGCACCTGCGCAGAATCCAGACCTCGCCATACGGCTCGAGGATCGAGCTTACGTCATCTATACCTCGGGCTCGACCGGACGGCCCAAAGGGGTGGAGGTGCTCCACCAGGGCCTCACCAATTTCCTTCTGACCATGATGGATAAGCCTGGCATTAAGGCCGACGACCGGGTCATCGCCCTCACCACGCTGTCCTTCGATATCGCCGGGCTTGAAATTTATCTGCCGCTCGTCGCCGGAGCCTCCATCGTGCTATCCAGCCGGGAGCAGGCGCAGGATCCCACCCAGCTGATCCAGCTGCTCGACACGCAGGGCGTCACCTATCTGCAGGCAACGCCCGCCACCTTCCAGATGCTCATCACTGCAGGATGGAAGGGCCATCCTCGGTTGAAAATACTCTGCGGCGGCGAAGCGCTCACCCGGGATCTTGCCCTTTCGCTGGTCAGCAAGGGAAGCGAAGTGTGGAACGTATACGGACCGACCGAGGCCACCATCTGGGCCACGATCCAGCTCGTCAGCGACACGGCCCCCGCCGTGATTCCCATCGGCCAGCCCATCGCCAACACCAGCCTTTATATTCTCGACAGCCTGGGTCAGCCGGTTCCCATCGGCGTTCCGGGTGAGCTCCACATCGGCGGCATTCAGCTCGCCCGCGGCTATCTCAATCGTCCCGAACTCACAGCGGAACGATTCATCCCCCATCCCTTTGATCCGGCGCCGGGCGCACGCATCTATAAGACAGGCGATCTTGCCCGCTGGCGGGCCGATGGCTCCGTCGAATACATCGGACGGCTCGACTTTCAGGTCAAAATCCGCGGTTTCCGCATCGAACTCGGTGAAATCGAGGCCAGGCTCGTCGAATTCCCTGGCATCCGGGAGGCCGTGGTCGTCGCCCGCGAGGATCAACCCGGCAGCAAAAGGCTCGTCGCCTACGTCGTGACTTCGGATGGCCAGACCCTTGACCAGTCAGCACTCAGGCAGCATCTGGCCAGAACGCTCCCCGATTACATGGTCCCGGCCGCCGTCGTG
>JBGSTF010000156.1:0-5213 GCA_041736645.1 Oligoflexus sp.
GCCCGCCGATCCAGTAGCCGATCGTCAGGGCCACCAGCACCGCTCCAAGGAGGGTCCCTGTTACGTATAATGACGAACCAAAGGTAGTCGCCAAAAGTCGAAATCCAACCGTTTCAAGAGCCATGACGGCGAAGCCTCCGATGGCTGCCGTGAGCTGCAAATAAAATCGTGGCATGCTTGTCCTCCGCCTTAAATATGCGTTCTTGCCAATTTCTGTGATGTCAAGTCCTGCGGCTACTCTGGTAACAGATGAGCATTGAGGCAAAAAGGAGGCCCGCATTGAGCAGGAGGCTGTTGCGCACCCCGATATAGGGGGCTAGGCCATACGTCGTAAGATAGACGGCCACGATGCTGGCGAATGAAGAGAGCGCATAGAGCCGACCTGTGGTTGAGCCCAGGCTGCCCCTGGTCGCCATGAGTTGGACTGCGAGCGGCGTGGTCATGCTGAGTGACACCGCGATTGGACATAACACGACCACAGCGGCAAGAGCCGAAGCTGTCACTTTAGGCAACACGGACATCCACTGCAGCACTTTCACGTGGGCAAACGCTATCACGACCGTAAATGCCATTCCTGCTCCCAGGCAATAGGCCAAAGCGCGAGCCTCCCGGTGCTGCAGGCTTCGCATTTTTCCTGCTACCAAAGCACCGATGGCCATGGCGAGCATCACAACCGTGACGACCATGCTTGTGGTCTGGATGCTCGAACCAAAAACAGGAGCAAAGAACCGAAAGGCCAGTATCTCGATGCTCATGACGCTAAAACTGGCGACAGCCACGGCGAAGGCAACCGTTGAAGTTCCCATCCTGCTGTGCTGGCCTAAGGCTTGATCGCTAATCATGATGTTAATCCTTTCGAAACTGTTTGTAGGCGCTGATTATAGAGTCGATGGCGGGGACGTCCATGATCGATTGGTGGGTCGCCGCCAACACCAGGCTGGTCGCGGGCGCATCTGTGCATGAGCTCCAGTCATGCTGAGGTTCCTTTCCGTGGTTATGACTTGCTGACAGAGCCCGAGGCTTTTCTGCCAGAAATTGATGAAGTCGAAGGCGGGACGGACGGGGTTGGAAACGGCGCGCGGCTTCGATATTGGCTTTCACCACCTTGAGATAGGTGAGGGTTTTCCCTGGGAGCCCGATACCTTGCCGATCGCAAAATTCCGCCAGTTCCTCGATCGAACGCATGTGGGCAGCATCGAATGATTGACCCGGGAAAATAACGTCCAGTACTTCGGCGATCGACTCGGAATCACTGCGTAAGGGCGGAAGATTCCAATAGGCATCCACAAGGCCGATGAAACCAGGTGCTTCACCTTGCTCCATCAGGATGCGGCCCATCTCGTACGCGATCTGGCCGCCAAAGGAATAGCCAAGAAAGTGATAAGGCCCTTGAGCTTGAAGAGTCTTCACGGCTTGGAGGTAATGTTGAGCCATTTCCTCGACGGTGGTGGCTGGAGGCGTCAGACCGTCCAGGCCTTCCGATTGAAGGCCGTAGAGCGGAATAGGGGCCGACATGAGGCGGACCAAGGGTTGAAAAGAGAAAATCGTGCCCCCCGCTGGGTGCAGAAGAAAGAGGGGTGGATGGGATCCGCTGGTGCGAATCGGAACGATGATCTCGGTCCTTGAGTGGTCCGACGATTCCGCGATCGCCAGAGCGAATTGTTCGATCGTGCCAGCTTGAAAAAGGAGCGCGAGGGGAAGTTCGGGGCCGATATGTCTTCTGATTTCGCTGAGCAATCGAACCGCGAGGAGCGAATTGCCGCCAAGATCAAAAAAGTTGTCCGTGATCCCAAGGGGGCTGATGCCAAGTACGTCCTCCCATATTCTCGCCAACTGCCACTCCAGCGTGGTACGTGGCGGCTTCACCTGCAGCTTGTCATGCGTGGGATTGATCGCCATCAAGGTCTTGCGATCCACCTTTCCGTTGCTATTGAGCGGCATGGCATCGAGAACGACGAAGGCTGACGGCACCATATATTCAGGCAGAATGGATTGCAGCCCGTTGCGGAGCGATGGGACATCAAGCTGCTGCCCATCGACGGGGATGAGATAGGCGACCAGTTTTTTGTCACCGGGTCCGTCCTCGCGGGCAAGCACGACGACCTCACGAACGCCGTGACATTCTGCGAGCCGGGCTTCGATCTCGCCGGGTTCGATGCGAAAGCCACGGATCTTGACCTGAAAGTCGATTCTTCCCAGATACTCGACGGCTCCGTCACGGCGCCAGCGGACGAGGTCGCCGGTCCGGTAGAGGCGTTCGCCTTCCGCATTGTGAATAAATTTCTCGGCGGTCAGGTCGGGCTGATGCAGATAGGCCCTGGCCAGCTGTACGCCGCTGATATGAAGTTCACCGGGCACTCCGATCGGAGTCGGCTGCCCGTTCTGGTCAAGAACATGGAGCTTTGTGTTGCCGATGGGAAAGCCGATGGGAACATCATGCTTTGGATCCCAGTCGCGGGGGATTTCAAACAGCGTGGCGCTGATGGTGGCCTCGGTGGGTCCATAGGCATTGATCAGAGTGACCTTTGGCCAGTGGTTCTGCCAGACGCGGATGCTGGCGGCCTGGACCGCCTCGCCGCCGATGACGATGAGGCGGAGCGAGGTAGGCAGTTGATGCGCATCGGGACTCTGCACGAATTGATGCCAGTAGGCGGTTGGCAGAAAGATTTTGCTGATGTCCCATTCAGATAGTTTTTGCAGCAGAGTCGCGGGCATGAGAAGGGAGCGGGTGTCGCAAAGATGAAGATGGGCTCCGGCAGCCAGGGACGAAAAAATTTCCTCGGTGGCGATATCAAAACTGAGCGAGGCGAAGGCGAGGACATGATCACTCGTTCCAAGCTGATAGCGTTGGGCAATAACTGTCATATGACTGGTGGCCGCCCTGTGCTCGATCATGACGCCTTTGGGTCGGCCTGTGGAGCCTGATGTATAGATCACGTATGCGAGATGATCCGGTGTGACGCCGTCGCTGAGCCGATCAGCTGCCTGACTCCAAAGCTGCTGATCGCGATCAAGGCAGATCACATGGATGGAATCGGGCACGAGAGACAGCAGATGCTGCTGCGTGAGCAGAAGCGAAAGCTTGGCGTCCTCTATCATGAGGGCGAGGCGATCCGGAGGCGAGGCCGGATCCATGGGAACATAGGCCGCGCCTGCCTTCAGGATGGCAAGGAGTCCGATGATCATATCAAGGCTGCGCTCGACGCAGAGCCCGATGGGCCTGTCGGTCGAGGCTCCGAATTTTCGCAGATGCTGGGCGAGTCGGTTGGCCTTTTGATCGAGCTCGGCATAGGAAAGCGTATGACCCTCGAAGGTCAGGGCCGGGGCCTGGGGATTTCTGTCGGCCTGCCGCTCAAAGAGCTGATGAAGGCAGAGCTCTGCCGGATAATCCACGGCGGTGTTGTTGAAGGTCGCCAGCAGTTGCCTCTCATCTTTGGCAAGAAGAGGCAGCTCGGCAAGGCGGCGATCGGGTTGCGAGGCGATGGCAGCGAGGAGGATGGTCAAGTGCCCGGCCATGCGGCGCAAGGTTTCCGCCTGGAAAAGATCGCGCTTATAAAGAAACGAGGCCTGCAGGGCTCCGTCCTTTTCGGTGAAGACCAGCGTGAGATCAAACTTGGCGACGTCATCCCCGGTCTCGATCAGATCGATGCTGAGCCCCGGAAAGTCAGGCGAACGGCGCTCGTCGTTTTGCAGAACGAACATGACCTGAAAGAGTGGCGTGTGCGTGATGCTGCGGACGGGGTTGAGCGCGGAGACGAGCTGTTCGAAGGGCAGATCCTGATGCGTGTAGGCCTGCAGACAGGTCTGTTTCATCTGCTGCAGAAGGGTTGTGAAGCTGAGGCCTTCCTGCATTCGGGCGCGGATGACCAGCGTGTTGACGAAAAAGCCGATCAGCCCCTCGATGTCGTGACGTCCGCGGTTGGCGATGGGCGTTCCAAAGGCAATATCATCCTGCCGGGCATGACGGGACAGGAGAACGGCAAAGGCGGCCGCCAGCGTCATGAAGAGAGTGGCCCCCTGCTGCTGGCCAATTTTTTTAAGAGCGGCGTTGATGCCGGCATCGATGACGATGTCCTCGCGCGCTCCGGAAAAGGAGGGGACGGTCGGTCGTTTATGATCGAGCGGCAGCTCTAGAAGTGGCGGCAGATCAGCTAGTTCTCTGCGCCAGTAGTCGAGCTGGGCCGTGAGCACATTCTGAAAATCCTGGCTTCGCTGAAAGGCGGCATGATCCGCATACTGAAGCGGCAGAGGCGGCAGGGGATCAGGGCGTTTTTTCAGAAAGGCATCATAGAGCAGCCCCAGTTCCCTGACAAAGACGCCAAGCGACCAGCCGTCGCTGATGATGTGATGCATGTTGATGAGCAGCAGGTGATCAGCCTCGTTGATCCGGAAGATGCGGGCCCGGAAGAGGGATTTTTCCGTAAGATCAAAACCCTGGGTGGCATCGGCTGCGACTAGATCGTGAAAGGATAGGCCCGGTTCGATTGGTACAATGGGGACGTCCGGTTCAAAGTCAGGACTGATGATCTGCAGGATATGGCCATCGTGTTCCTTAAATCCGGTACGCAGGGTTTCATGACGGTTGACAAGGGTACGGATGGCTCTCTGCAGACAGCCGACGTCCAGGGCACCGCGAAGGCGCAAGGCCATGGTCATAAGATAGGCCGTGGCAGGCCTGCCAGTCGCCTGCGTCTCCAACTGATCGAGGAACCACAGGCGTTCCTGAGCGAATGAGGCGGCCAACGGAACTTTGCGGCTCTGCAGAGGAATGTGTGAAACTTCGGATTTGTGATCCAGCGCATCGATGGTCTTCGCGAGGTCAGCCAGTGTATTGGCCGAGAAGACCTCTTTCAACGGAATCGTAATGCCAAGGATGTTTTGTATGCGTGAGAGCAGGCGAATGGCCACCAGCGAATGACCGCCTAGCGTAAAGAAGTTGCTCTTCGGATTGATATCTTTGCGCCCCAGGATTTCAGCGAAAAGATCGATGAGGATCTGCTCCGTGGGCGTGCAGGCGACCGGCTCGCCGAAGTCCTCTTGCGCAAGATCAGGAACCGGCAGGGCCTTGCGATCCACCTTTCCGTTGCTATTGAGTGGCATGGCATCGAGAACGACGAAGGCTGACGGCACCATATATTCAGGCAGAATGGATTGCAGCCCGTTGCGGAGCGATGGGACATCAAGCTGCTGCCCATCGACGGGGATGAGATAGG
>JBGSTF010000165.1:0-3368 GCA_041736645.1 Oligoflexus sp.
CGGACCGCGACAGCCTCCGGCGTGCGGGCAGCGTTCTGCTCGAAGAGCTGATGGGTGCAGCGTTCGAGCGGAAAGGGGACCGCCGTGTCGTTGAAATCGATCAGGATCTGCCGTCGTTCGGCCTCGCCCAGCATGGGGACGTTCCCGAGAGTCTGCTGAAGGTCCTGGATTAGGCCTTCCAGAATATTCTGAAAATGAGCGGCCATCCTCTCGATGGAATCCTGCTTCAGACGACTGGACTGATAACTGAATCTTAGCGTGATGCCGCTATCGATAAGGATCATCAGGGTCAGCGGGAAATTGGTATGCTCCAGTAGATTAAAATCCCGCACCTTGACTTTGAGGTCGGAGTCCGCGAGTTTTTCAGCGTTTGGGTAGTTTTCGAATATGATCAGGCTATTAAAGAGCGGCGTTCCCGCAGGAATTTCACTGGCCTTTTGAATATCCGTCAGGGCGCTGTAAGCATAAGAGTCCCGCTGTGCCTGGTTCCTCTGCAGCTCGTGCAACCATGGCAGCAGCTGCTGGTCGGGATTGACATCCACACGCACGGGCAGCGTGTTGATGAAGGGCCCCACCATCGTTTCGATGCCGGGCAGTTCGGGAGGTCGACCAGAGACCGTGGCCCCGAAAAGCACGCTTTTCTCCTGGCTATAGCGCCCGAGGAGAAGAGCCCATGCGCCTTGCGCGATAGTATTGAGGGTCAAACGATTCTGCCTTGCGACCGCTTGCAAGGTGGCTACGAACGATGCTGACAGCGGGACCCGATACTCCACGAAAGGTTGCGACGTATCCTGAGACTTGGAAGGTAAAGGCTGCTCAAGGCCGATCGGGGTCGGGGAGGTGATCCCCTGCAAATGGTCCTTCCAGAATTCCATGGCCGCTTTCAGGTTCTGCCCATGCAGCCATCGCACGTAATCCTTGAAGGGTTTTGCGCCTGGCTGTGTCTGAGCGCTTCCCCTACAAAGGGCCGCGTAGGAGCTGAAAACCTCCCGCATCACGATAGGGAGACTCCAGCCGTCAAGCAAGGCATGATGAAAGGTCCAGAAAAAATGCCAGTTCTTCTCGCCTATGCGAATCAGCGTGCACCGATATAGCGGCACCCGGTTCATGTCCATGCCGCGAGCGATATCCTCTCGCGAAAAATTTTCCAGGCTGTCTTTCCGCTTATCTGCCGACAAGCTTCTCCAGTCAAGTTGCGTCCAAGGGATATCGACCGTCGTGCTGACGAGCTGCAGGGGAGAAGGCACGTTCTGCCAGACGAAACCCGTGCGCAGGACTCCATGACGGTCAACTAGAAGCTGCCAGGCCCGCCGGAATTTCTCCTCGTCGAGCTCGCCTTCCAACGCGAAACGCATGTGCTCGATATAGGCGCCTGATTCAGGCTCCAAAAGGCTGTGGAAGAGCATGCCCTGCTGCATAGGCGTCAGCGGGCACATACTTTCAACGGTTGGCTTGTTTCGCTTCGTCTCGTTCATGTCCCGGCCTCATCCTAATTTTTTAGACCACTCGGCAAGCACGCTATCGAGCTGCTCTTGACTCAATCCAGCATCCGGGAAATCAGAAACGATGTAGCCAGACGCATCCTGGGTGCTGGCATGCGCAATCCATCCTTCGATCTTTTCATGGAATATCTGCACGAGCCCTTCGATGGCCTGCGGTTCAATATCCTGCTTGAGGTAACTCCATACAAGATGGAGACGGCCGCCGTGAATCGATGCTTCGATTTTAACGCGGTGATCGCGCAGAGTCGCTGACCATGGTCTATCGCGCCCTGGCATTTCAACGGGAACGATTGGCCCTGACCCTTCTTCAATCATCCGATCAAGACAACCGAAGAACTGGAAGGAAAGATCGATCTTCGGCACGTCCCTCAGAGTATCGCCATGAAACTGGCGAAGCGCGACATAGCCTATCCCACGCCTGGGGACCGCCCGTAGCTGCTCCCTGACAGATTTTAGGAGTTCCGTTGGATGGTCCGGCTGGACCTTCAGTACCAAGGGATGACGGCTGGTGAAGCAGCCGATAGTCCTCGTCGCTTGACAGACGTCCGCGAAGGCTTCACGTCCCTTGTTCGCATAATCGATGAGGATCTCATTGCGTCCGACCCAGGTCGCGAGCGTCTCTCCAAGCGCTGAAAGAAGAATATCATCGATTTGCGCCCGGTAGCCGGAATTCCCGTCGCCCAGCATAGCCCGGGTTGATTCCTCGCTGAGTGCTTGGCGGCAATGCCCGACTTCCGCTTGGATCCCAACTCTGTGAGCGGGAGTCATGGCCGAAGGCATTCTGCCATCGAAAGAGAGCAGATGATTCCAATAACTGATTTCCGATTGAGCTTCCGAAGAGCTCACATACTCATGAATTTTCTGCGACCACTCCCGATAAGAGGCGGTTTTCGGCGGCAACTGAAGCTCCTCGCCCTGCATGAGCTGTTGGCAGGCTAAAGTCAGATCCTCCACGAGGATGCGCCATGACTCGGCATCGACGAGGAGCCGGGGGGCCGTCAGCAGCAATCGCTGCATTCCCGAAGCTGACGTGAGGAAAATGGTCTTGAGCACTGGTCCTTTTGTGATATCGAGCGCAAGCCTTGCCTTTGCCACAAGTTGGTCGATGACGCCTTGATCGCTGGCATGATCCGGAATAGGAAACGACTCGAAGGCCAGGATCGCAACGTCATCGGGCGACGCCATGGAGGAGTGCCAGCCTTCATGATCCTTTTTGAAGAGAATACGCAGACCATCATGATGGGAGATAATGCCATGGAGGGCCTTGGCAATGACATCGGCCGAAAGCCCAGGCAGCGTCTGCAGTAGGATGGAATGGCTTGGGTGGTTGGCAGCTGAGTCGTTGGTCGCGAGGATCTGCAACTGACACGGAGCCAAGGGCAGGGGGCCCAGCAGCGGCTTATCCGTCTCTTGTCCCTGAGCGACCAATGCCAAGTCAGCGAGATTTTGCGATTCAAACATCTGCCGCACGCTGACCTTCAGCTTCTTTTGCTGCATGCGGGCAACGACCTGCAGGAGAAGAATGGAATCACCGCCCAGCTGGAAAAAATTATCCATGATGCTGATTCTCTTCAGGCCCAGTACCTCGCTGACGGCATCCAGAACGATATGCTCCGCATCGGTTCGGGCTGAAACGATCTCGACAGCATCATCCCGAGTCTCCGGCGCCGGCAAAGCCTTGCGATCGACCTTGGCGTTGTTATTGAGCGGCAGAGCGGCCATCATCACGACGGCGGCCGGGACCATGTAATCGGGGAGCGTTCTGGCCAGATGCTGCCTGAGTGCTGACTGGTCAAGGGTCTGGCCATCCGAAGTCACGACGTAGGCGACGAGCCTTTTGCTGCCGGGTTGATCCTCGCGGGCGAC
>JBGSTF010000184.1:0-72668 GCA_041736645.1 Oligoflexus sp.
GTCAAACAATGATGGGAGGCTGGGTGGGGCATCAAAACCTTTGGTGACCCTTCTGCAAAGAGAACAAGGGCCTCTTCCTGTTAAGCCGGTTTCGGCAGCAGCGACAGTGAGGTGGCCCCTTTATCGGGACTTAAAACTGCGTCTGGAATCTCGATGTGAAACACGAACGGACGAAACCTCTCGTCAGGGCTAGCCAACAGCTGCAAGGCAATGTGTCCGCCGTGCCTTTGCAGAATGTCGCGGACCGCTTCCATGCCCACGCCGCGGCCTGAGGTTTCGGTGACACTTTGCGCTGTGGAAAAACCACCGCGGAAAATGAGCTCGGCGACCACTTCAGCGCTGGCATGATCAGGAAGAGCTTTTTGGGCGACACCCATCGATCGAAGTTTGTCAAGATCGAGGCCTCGGCCATCGTCCTGTATATCGAGAATGAGCCGAGTTCCCTCTGCATAGGCTTTGAAACTTATCACACCCACTTGGCTTTTTCCATGGCGCGCGCGTTCCCCTGGCGATTCGATGCCGTGATCGAGTTGATTGGACAGAATGTGGGAGAGGATTTGATCAAGAATCACTTCCGTCTCCTGACCGATCAGAATCGATTCGCCTTCAATCTTGAGCTGTGGAACTGATTTGCCGAGCTTTTCGGCTATATTGGTGATCGATTCCAGGTAGCTGTCCAGGAAGTTCAATAGCGAAGACCGGTTGATTTGACTCAATTTCTTATGAAAGAGCTGGCTGGCGAACTGTGTTTTTTGGACCTCGTGATCGGCAACAATGGTCAACAGCTCCTCCATTGTCAGCTGCAGCTTTCGACCTTCATGAGTGAGTGTGAAGCTGCTCGAATGGCGATGAAACCTCTGCCAACAGCTGAGATATTCACCGGCTGTTTCCAGACAGTCTTTCATCTGCGTCCGATAAGCGCTTATCTTGTCCCGCTTGAGTTCTTGCACGCAGACAGTCAACTCAATCAGCATGTTTTCGGCCAGATGCAAGGCACTGGATAATTCTCGCAAGCCAAGGGTGCGCGCCTCTCCTTTGGCCGTATGCAGGGCAAGTTTATGGGTTTTAGGGACTTCCAGAAAGGCTGAATGGGGGTCCAGAGAGCTGTAGATTTCCATTAAAGATTCAAGGCAGCGTTTGAGATATCGTTGGGCTCTATGCTCGCCTTGAATGCTGAGCAATTCTTCTATGATGGCCATGCGCTGTTTCTGAATGCTCAGCATCCGCTCGTTCTGTTTCTCTCGACTCACATCAAGCAGGGTGATGAGGAACCCAATGCAGAGTTTGTCTTCGGAAAATTTCGGAGTCCAGGTGAGCCTAAGAAATTTATCTTTGAAATGAACTTCGCGTGGCAGGGAGTCCTCATTCACCTCATAAGACAATGCGGTTTGACCGAGACTGGCCATCAGCGCCTGCCATGCTTGATCTTTCTTATCATCATTCATGCTGCAGTGCTTGATCATCACCTCATAAAAACTTTGGCTGAGTAGACTCTCTTCTTCAAGTATGGCAGGCGTATGGCCTGAATAATGAGGCAGGATATGGCCGTCCTCGTCTATCATGAGGAGACCTTGAGGAATCGTATCGAGGAGAAACTGAATCTCCTGCTGACGAGCTTTAGCCAAATCCTCATTCAGCGCCGATTGAAAGGCATAGGAGTCCGAGACCCATTTCAAGAGAGACCCAAGGAGGTAGGTGCTGATAAGTCCGAAGCACTCCATGAACCCACCAAAATCGGCTGAACCCGAGTGGATCACCATAAACAAAAGCGGCAAAGGCGCGCTGATCAGTGCCAGCATCAGTCCCATGCGAAAGCTAAGAACGATGGTGAACCCCGTCAGGACCATGTACAGCCAGATTTCAATATGGGCTTCATACGATTGCTTGGATGTGGTGCCGATGACGAAGACTGTCATGATCGTTGCGAGGGCAAGAATCAAGCAGGAACGAAGCCTGCTGCTGTAATCCTGTGATGCTTCGGTTCTAGAGAAATAGATAGCTAAACCCATCATGACGGCACTGCACCAAATGATGTTGAAGGCAAGCCAGGGATCTTGTGCCTGGATAGCAATTCCAAGGTAAAAGCATAGGGCAAAGACCGGAAATAAAAAGAGGCTGAGATGGGCAAAGCGAATCAGGCCATCTCGAAAGTTAGCATCTTTGACGAAAAAGAGCCGAAAAGCCCTGAACAATCCAGGGCCTTGGCGATCGCCTCGCCATGAAGCGAGGGCGAGCGAAAGGAGGATCAGGAAAAAATGCGAGACGAAGCGCCCTTGCTGGATGTCCTGCTCGATGTCGCGCTGCCAGATCTTTTTCATAAAAGTGCTGTCTCGTCCCAAGGTTTACGAAGCATCCATAGGGCTGGTTTATGGACAGCTTTTTTGATTCATGAGCTGTGCTCTCCCTACCAACTCGTATCATAGCATGGCCTTGTCTCTTCCACTTGCTGCAGGAACTTCCGCCCGCGCCTTGCGATTTTCAAAAGCATGAACACCAGGTGACTGTTAAAAAATGTTCCAAGCTTGCAGCGGATTTTATTCACCCCATCATGGGCCTGTTGTTTGTCAAGACTGTCGCGAATACCCAGCGACTTAGAATTATTTAATACCTAAATGCAGCTATCACCCCATAAGATCATACATAAATGTCGTTAACATTTTGTCTTATTAATTGGGGGGAACGCTTATGCGGAGTCTTGTCTGGATTCTATTGTCTCTATTCCTCTTGTCTTGCGGTCAAGCTTACCATCGATCCTCGTCCGAGCTGAGCAGCCTGGAACTTGCGTCCATGCCGGTCCAGGATCCAGGTATCACAGGTCCTTACCAAGTAAAAACCTTTACACCATCGACGAGCAGCAAGGGTTATCAATCCGCAGTCGTGTATTACCCGAGTGATAGCATGGCCACGTCTTTTCCGGCCACGACTCTGTCCGGAGGGTTCACCAATACCAAAGAGCAGATGTCCTGGCTCGGCATGCATTTGGCGAGTTTTGGGATTGTCACGATCGTCTTCACCCCGACCAATCCCTACGCTTTGGATGGTCAGGTTTGGGCAAATGGGCATAAAGCATCCTTGACGACACTCAGCGCCGAAAATCTGATCAGCAGCAGTCCTCTCTATCAAAGAATCGATGAATCGCGCTTTGGGATCATGGGCTTCTCTTACGGTGGAGCGGGTGTGGTGCTGGCGGCCAACCAGCTGGGCAACAAGATTCGCAGTGCTGTTCCTCTGTGTGCATACAATCCAACCACGCCGACCGCCCAGGTCGCGACCATGTTCATCACAGGAACCGATGATACCGTGGCCTCGCCAAGTCGTGTTCAAACAGCTTTTAATCGGCTGAGCAGCAGCATGCCCAAGGCCTTTGTGAAGTTCAATAAGCTGGTCCATGGCGATATTCCTAACAACGGCAAGCTTCATGATTCCATCGCCCGCTTCGCGACCGCCTGGCAATTGGTGTTTTTAGCTGGTGTGAGTTCCTATGATACCTATCTGCTCGGTGAAGAAGTCCAGAAGCAGCAATCCAACCCAGCAGTCTTCGCCAAGGCTACGGACTATATCTACGCTAATTGAAGGTTTTTGGAGCTTAGAAGGGCGAGGCGGCGTGCATGAAGCAGGTCGCCTCTGCCTCGGACCATCCAAAAAGCAATATTTTGCTAGCCGGCGAGCATCCCAACTCTCCAAAATAAATATCAATTATTCAGCATTGCGGACGGCCTTGAGGTGGCTAGCTGTGAACTCTAAAGAGCCGCGTCTTATACAACAGCTTCGGTAATGAACTGTGAGATGAGCAGCAATACAAATCATTGTTCGCGGTCTCAATGGCCGTGCTATAGGGGTCGACCTAGAACGTGTAGAGGAGATTGACCCCAATGCTCATCAGTAAAATTTGGATTCAATGGCCGTTATTACCAGCTCTTGCCGGTCTCTTGTCGTTAGTCAGCATCCGCGATAAATTTTTTAAGAGCAATTTGCACGACACCAACACAGCCTATCCCAGGGTGGAATGTCCGTTGGAAAGTGCCAGCCAGCGAATGATGGACGGCAGTTGTAACAATCTTGCCGAACCGGCCATGGGTATGGTCGGCATGCGCTTTGGCCGTAACGTTCCCCTGACTGCAAGCTTTCAGGACGAGAAAAATCTTCTCAATCCCAATCCTCGCAAGGTCAGTCTTGAGGTGATGACTCGCAAGGAGTTTATCCCGGCGACCAGCGTCAACTTTCTGACCGCGGCTTGGGTGCAGTTTCTGTCCCATGATTTATTCTTTCACGGTTCCAATAACTATCTGAAGCCAATTGCCGTTCCGCTGGAAGCCAACGATCCGTTTCAACAGGACTTCATGTATATCCCTAGCACCACGATCGATCCAAGCTGGGATCCGGCTTCAGGCAAGGCCAAGACCTATCGTAACCAGGTCACCCACTGGTGGGATGGTTCCGCACTCTATGGCAGTAGCGTAGAGGCTGCGAGCCGCATTCGAAGCTTCGAAGCGGGAAAACTTAAAATCAACCAGGACGGGACGCTGCCTTACGACATGTTTGGTAAGGCCGTCACCGGCATGAATGAGAACTGGTGGTTGGGTCTAGAACTCATTCACACTCTCTTCACGCGTGAACATAATGCTATAGCCGAGCGACTGGCCGAGGCCTATCCTTCGTGGACCGATGAACAGCTTTTCCACAAAGCCCGCATGATCAATGCAGCTGTGATGGCCAAGGTTCATGTGTTTGGCTGGTCGACAGCGATGATCGATACTCCTGCTATGCATGCAGCTATGAACGTTAACTGGTACGGGCTTTTAGGCAAAGAACTCAAGGAAGCCAATATCAAGACACCGAGTGCCGTATTGAGCGGCATTATCGGCAATAAAACGGACCTCGCCGGAGTGCCTTATAGCATTACCGAAGAGTTTGTGTCGGTCTACCGGATGCACAGTCTGATTCGCGATAGTCTGCCGATCAAAAATAGCCAGTCGCAAAGTACCGTCGAAACAGTTGATATCGCAGCTACCCGCAACTCCGATAGCCAGGAACTTGTGCAGCGTCATGGCATAGGTAACCTCTTCTTTAGTTTTGGGACGGCCTATCCAGGTGCTGTGGTTTTGAACAACCATCCCCGTATTTTTCAAGATCTCGAGCTGCCACTGGTGCAAAAGTTTGACCTTGCCGCCGTGGATGTTCTGCGTGATCGTGAGCGCGGTGTTCCCCGCTACAATGAGTTCCGTCGCCTAGTTCATTTGAATCCTATTAAAAAATTCGAGGATTTCCGTCTGGACCAAGAAACCACCGCCAAGCTCAAGGCTCTTTATCAAAATGATATCGAGCTGATTGATCTGCAAATCGGTGCTCTGGCCGAACCAAGACAGAAGGGTTTTGCTTTTGGCGAGACCTTCTTCCAAATCTTCGTCGGCATGGCCTCTCGCCGTCTGATGGCTGACCGCTTCTATACCGAAGATTTCCGACCTGAAATCTATACAGCCGAGGGAATCGAATGGGTGAAGCAGAGTTCGCTGAAGAATGTGATTCTGCGTCATATGCCTGAATTGGCTCCGGCTCTGGAAGGCATAGATAACGCCTTTAAGCCCTGGAATGGACCTCGTCAATAATTGTCTCCGAACTTTGACTGCGCCCTTCGGGGCGCTTTTTTTTGTACTTTTTTAACGATGGGCTTGGTTTCAATCGCATCTGTCCAATCAGACCAAGTTTTGATTTTCTGCAGCCAAGGCTGAATTTCATTCCAAGCTGGAATGTGACCCAGACCCCTTAAGAGCAAGGAATAGGCGGGCAGACTCGATCTATTTAGGTTTGGGAAAAACGCTAAAAACTGGCAAAGCATGACAGTCTTTCAGAATACTAGCTGTCTGCCCTTGAGTTTCTTTAGGGACGCTATCAGCCTTTTCCGAGGCAAAGCTCAGTAACTCCATTCGTCTCGACTCACTTTCGTAAAAGACCAGCCGATAGGCCAACTCAGAGGAATCTTAGGAGTTGGCCTTGCGTTTGGTACTGTTTATCTCAATCGTCTTGGCCGCAGCAATAGCTCGCCCCGCGTTGGGCACGACGTGGGAGTCACCGCGCGCCCAGCATGGCGTCATCGATCTGCTGGGCTGGGATGGCGAAACACAGGTATCGCTAAGCGGGGAGTGGCTGTTTTTTTGGAATGAGCTGCTGGAAACTGCGCAAATAGCCGAACGGATGGAATTGAGTTCCACCCCCTTGAGAACGGCTCATCCGAGTCAGTCTTTTGCCGAGTTGCGTCAGGATGGAAATGACTCGAATCTGGGCTTGGCAACTTATGCGATCCTTATCAAAAATCTGCCCGAAAACCTAGAACTGGGTATCAATCGACTTGCCGCCTATTCGTCCGTTCGAGTTATGGTTGTCGATCAATCAAATCCTAGATTGATTCTTTCTGAAGTGAGCGGAGGTCAAGTTGCTAATGAAAAGTCCAAGGTCAGTCCAGCTATTTCTGTTCCATCCGATCTTCGGATCCGGACTAAGTCAGGTCAAAATCTTCTGCTTGTGATCCAAGTCGCAAACTTTCATTACGGATGGGGAGGACTCTGGCGTGAGCCTCGGCTCTCTTCTTTTGAGGCTTCCAGATCATTTGCGAGTGTTCAGAATTCAATGCTCTTTACTATTTGTGGCGGTCTTTTGCTTGTGGGTCTCTTTAATCTCAGCTTATTCATAAGGCGTCAGGATGATGTTGGATCCCTTCTGTTGGCAATATTTTCTTTCTTGCTGGCGTTGAGGACTTTTGGTCAAATAGCTATCGCCCAAGGTACAGATTCTTTTGTATTCGCATTTAAATTTTTATTCGTAACAGGCTATTTGCAAATCTATCTGTATTGGAGTTTTCTCTATTCAAGCTTTCCTGGTCACGTCAATCGGCGATTGCTCATTCTCTGGTCTGTGCCATTGGTCTTTGCTACAGTCCTAATATTGGCTCTGGATCTAACACTCATATCACAATGGCCCTACAATCGATTGATAAGTGTTCTTTTACCTTTAGTAGCGCTATTCGATTGCTGTGTATCCTTGATAAAAGCCTTTCGATCTAAGAGTGAAGGCGCTTTGACTTCACTGATTGGTGGTCTTCAACTTATTCTGTTTGCTGGTGTCGAATATTTCGCGATGTATAACTCTGACAGTGGTCTCCCAACGGGCATTCCCATAGGAATCGGCTCACTTCTCTTTGCTGTGATCCAAAGTCAAATCGTCTCCATACGCTACGCTTCCGCTTTTCAACGCGCGAGGCACCTATCCACTCACCTGCAGGATGAAGTCAATCGGGCAACGATCACCCTTCAAAGTCAAAAAAATCAGTTGGAAGATCAAAGAGAAAAACTCTATCAGAGCAACGAAGAGCTTAAAAAAATCGACCATCTCAAAACCAACTTCTTCCGCCAGGTTTCCCACGAACTGCGCACACCGCTGACTTTAATCCTTGGTTCACTGGGCCAAGCCCTGAAGCAGAGTCCGGGTATGAGCTATCTCGCCACTGCCGATAAAAATGCCCGTCGCTTGCTCAGGCTCGTGAATCAACTGCTTGATTTCCAGCGTTTAGAGTCGCAACAAAACGCCCCCGAATCACTGATCGACATTTTAAGATTGACCCGCAGTGTCGTTGATTCGTGCCGCGACACCAGCCTCGATCGTGGCGTCGAGGTCAGCCTCGTGTCCAGTCTGCCTGCTGGCGAAGTGCCTTGGGTGATGGCGTCCATCGATAGCTGTGAAAAAATCATCTATAACTACCTGTCGAACGCTTTGAAATACACGCCAAGCGGCGGCAAAATCGTCATTACGATTACCAGCCAAGGCTTTCGGGTGCGGATTGCGGTTCGGGATAGTGGCTGTGGTATATCTCCACAAAATTTGTCCAAGCTGTTTCAGACCTTTGTTCGGCTTGAAGATGCTGACCAAAAAATGCGCGAAGGAACGGGGATCGGCCTCGCTCTCGTCAAGGAGCTAGCCGGCAAGCTCGGCGGTCGGGTCGGTGCCGATTCTGAACTCGGCTTCGGTTCGAGCTTCTGGGTCGAACTGCCGCGAGTGGGGCCCGAGGTTCCTAGTCTGGACGTGATGATCATTGATTCGGAAGCCGAGGCCCATACGGCTTGGCAACAGCGTTTGACCGAACAAAAGGCGACGCTATCGCTGGCCTTTGTCACTCATGCCGATCAGTTGCAAGAGCTGCTACAAACTCGTCAAATCGGAATCGCCCTGATCGAATCGCATCAGCAGGTTTTACCAACGCTTGAACTCTATCGACTGATTGGTGAAGAGCAAAACCAGTGTGCTCGTATCCTCGTTACGGCTAGCGGCGAGCAGCATAAAATTGTTCAAGACATCATCAATCAAGGTGGTTTGCAAAAGGTCTTGCATAAGCCTTTGGGTCCCGAGCTGGCAGATATCCTACTGACTCTCTGTCATTCGAAAAAATTGAGGTTCAAACCTATTCTGGATCTTCTTTATGTTGATGACGAGGAATCGGCGCGAACTCGCTTTGTCGCTGGTATTGAGCGCTACACCTCGATCAGTCGCTACAAAGCAGTGAGCACTCCAGAAGAAGCGGAACAGCTGCTGAATCAGTATCGTATTCGTTGTCTGGTCTCTGATATTAATTTCGATTCCCAGAAGCGAGGCATTGAACTGTTATCCTACACGGCCAAGATTCAGCCGGCAGCGCTGCGGATTGTTCTTAGTGGGGAAAGGTCGCTGGCTCTTTTGGAAAAGATTCACAATGAAGTCCAGGTTCACAAAGTCTTTTACAAACCCGCCCAACTCGCCGAAGATCTGCCCGCTTTGGCGAGCCTGATAGAGCAGAGCCCAGTCACTGACACTCAACCCTTTGTTGCCAAGGCTTCCAGCGAGAAAGCCGCCGAACACCTTGCTGATATAGACGCCAAGGACGAGAAACCAGCTGTCGCCGAAGGGCTCTTTCAAGGCGCTCTGAGCGGCTATCACATCCTTATTGTTGATGATATCCCTGATCTCCGCAATCTCATTGGCGATATGCTCAGCAGTTCAGGCTATCAACTCAGTCAAGCGAGGGATGGCGCCGAAGCTCTTGCGCGCTTGCAACAATCCGGTAGCCTTGCTATTGACCTCGTTGTTACCGATTGGATGATGCCACGCATGTCGGGACCGGAACTGATTGCCGCCATGCACTCGGATCCTCGGCTTAAGTCGATTCCAACCATCCTTTTGACCGCCAAGACCGATAGCGAGACTCGATTTGAGGCGAGTAAATATGGGGCTTCGGCTTATCTCGGCAAACCCTTTGATCACATGGAACTGCAATCCATCGTCACCAATTTGCTCGAGCTTAAGCAAGGCGAGAAGCGCATTGCCGATCTTAATCGCTATATTACCGAAAATGTACTGAGCCGGTTTCTGCCGCCCAGTATGGTGGCGAGCATCGTTTCGGGTCACTCTCAATTGGATGACAAGCCCAAAGTCCAATCGATTACGGTCCTGTTCTGTGATCTGGTTGGCTTCACCAGCCGGTCGGAAGCTTTAGGACCACAGAAAATCGCCTCGGTCATCAATAGCTACCTGCAAAAAATGACTGACGTGGTCTACGCTCATCAGGGCACGGTTGATAAATTTCTGGGCGATGGGCTGTTGATACTCTTTGGTGCCCCCAGCATTGAGAAAAACGATCGACAGATATCCAGCGCCGTACAATGTGCGATCGCCATGTTCAATCAACTGGAAGAACTGAATAAAATCTGGGCAGGCCAGGGATTGCAGCGTTTTGATATGCGCATAGGCATCCATCACGGAGCCGCCATCGTCGGCAGCTTTGGTGGTTCGAATCGGACTGACTACACGGCTATTGGATCGACTGTCAATATCGCTTCTCGGATTCAAACGGCAGCCGAACCGGGTTCGATCTTTTTCTCGGCTGCTGTGCGCGATTACCTGGAAGACGAGATTTGGATCGATGCCGGTCATCATAAGCTCAAAGGCATCGAATCCGAAATGCAACTCTTTCGCTATATCAAGAAGGAGGCGAAAGATGCGGCCTAGCTTGCTAAAAAAATCCCTAGGCCTCATTCTGCTGTTCGGCTTCACCCTCGCGGGCTGTCGGATTTGGGATCATCATTATGGGGCTGTGAAACAAGGCTTTTTGGACCTAAGTGATTGGGATATGAAGCAGCCTGTGCAGCTGCAAGGCGAGTGGATGTTCTTTGATAATGAGTTGCTTGGACTCGAAGAAGTGAGAAGCAGAATGCGCGAAGGGCGGGTGAGCTATGCACTCACCGGCAAACCTTTGACAGAGATTAACGGGGGGCGGGGCAATAAAGCCAAAGCAACTTACGCCATGACTCTCCGCTTAAATTATGCCGGAATTAATTTAGTTATCGCTAACTTTCTGATTCAACCCAGAGCCAAAATTTCTTCGTCCTGCTCTCAGGGGGAGAAAGTCGGCCCTATGAACAGGGCTTATCAACCAAGGGAAGGGAAAGGTCTGCAAAACCAATGGTATCTTTCCTTGCCCGCGGTCGAATTGGGATCACAGGATTGTCTCATTATTGCTGAGGTAGATTCACCCGTCGCAACATGGAGCGGTATGTGGTCGGCTGGAAATATAGATCGGGAACGATATGATAGACAAGCAGGAGAAGCGGCGAGTATAGCCCTTGGACTTCTCATGGGTTTGATCTTGTATGTTTCGTTGATACACTTCAGCTATTGGATGAGAGCGAGGCACGAATTCTATCACCTGTACATTGTGGTCTGCGGCATAGGCGGCCTTGTTAGAGTTCTACTATGGACGCCGGCAAATGGTCTGCTCGCAGAGTATTACAATATTGAAGTTATTAATGGATTTCAATGGTTAAAGCTAGCGCTCGCCGGTACTTTGCTGATTAATTTAGGCTATCTCGGATTTTTGCGAAGTGTTTTTTATCTCGCAGGCAAAAGCCGGGTTCTAAAAGTCTTTCAGATGATTTTTGCTGTGATGCTGTTGATTGCAATGGGAGCTAACCCCGAACTAATAGGGCACATCTCAGCTCCTTTCTATCTATTGGGTAATGTAAGTGGCTTCGTCTGCCTTGCCTTTGGCATTGCTGCGCTGTTGAAACATGAGGCTGACGCAGGGAAAATTGTCTTGGGCACAGCGGTGTGGATTGTCACAGGATTAGCCGCTTTTTATATCAACTACAATGTTCCCATCATGAAACCCATCCAAGACCTCTTCGGCTTCGGCTTCTTCCTCCTTTGCCTTTCCCAAATTGTAGCCTCACGCTACGCCGCCACTTCACGCGACAACATTCGGCTGCTGAGGGAAGTCCAAGAAAATGAACGAGCTCGCACGCTTTTTTTCCAAAACAGCTCTCACGAGCTTCGCACGCCTCTGAACGGTATCATCGGGTACTTGGATCTGCTTCAACACGAACGCACGGAGCGCTTCAACGAGAAAACCCATGACTATCTGCGCAAACTCCTGCGTCTCGCCGAGTCGCTCAAAAGCCAAGTCAATACCGTGCTCGATTTGGCCAAATCGAAACGCGGTGAGCTTCAGCTGCTCAATAGCTCACTTTCAATTTCAGCCTTCAAAGACGATTGCGATAGCCTGGCAGAGGGTCTTCTGGTCCGCTACCCAGGCAGTCACTACCAGTCCAAGCTCGATCTCCAAGGCCACAGTGAGCAGTTCATCAACGATCGGGACAAGCTGTTTGCTATTGCTCGCAACCTGATTGGGAACGCTTTTAAATTCACCAGGCCAAGCGCTGAAAATCGAGTTAAGCTGCAACTCAGCCTGTCGCCCGAAGGCCTTACCATCACTGTTCAGGATCAGGGCATCGGGATTCCATCTGATCAGCGTGACAAGATCTTTGAAGAGTTTGTTCAAGTCAATGGTGACGCCCGCAGGTCCTACGAGGGGACAGGTCTGGGACTCGCCATGGTTCGCGATTTTGTGCGGCTTATGGGTGGGAAGATTGAGCTCGACTCGAGCGAGGGCGTCGGTTCCACCTTTACGATTAAGATCCCCGAACAAAAGCAGATAACCTTGGATCTGAGCGCCCAAAAACATCTCGTTGAAATCCCCAGCTCTCAGCTTCCAGCAGGAGTCGCTAAGGCTCTCGCTATCCCTCGACAAAAATCCAGCAGCACGCAGCGGCAGTACACCATTCTGGTTGTCGATGATCATGCGATCAACTGCGAAATCCTGGCCGAAATCCTGAGTGCCGAGGGTCACTTGGTTGAGACAGCTGAAGGCGGTAACCAGGCACTCGCCAAAATCAGAAAGCAAGCGCCTGACCTGATCCTGCTCGATATGATGATGCCTGAGGTGTCAGGCGAAGACGTCTTGCGCGCCGTGCGTGGCGATGAAACACTCAAGACGATTCCCATTATTTTGATTACGGCTCGGGCCAGCGAAGAGGATCGCATCTTCGGCCTCACCCTGGGCGCTGATGACTATCTGGCCAAGCCCATTATTGCCGACGAAGTTCGACTTCGGGTGCATAACCTTTTACTAAGGCTGGAACAGCACCAACAGGTTCAGGAACTGGAAGAGCGGGATCGGATGGCTCAATTGGGCGAACTCTTGGGCGATATAAGTCACGAAGTGAAAAACATCTACCAGGGCTTGGATGTCTATGATGCTCTTGATCCTGCAAGGACGCATCGCTTGCTCAAACTGCTGGCGATACCCGATTCGGAGCAAAAGATTTTGCAGACCATCGTCACCGATCCGAACCGCCAATCGAGTACCGGCGGCAGAGTCGAATTGATGGCGATTGACAAAGCAAAGTCGACCAGCCAACAATTATGCCTGCGCATGCTGCGATCCGAATTGATTTTTGGTCCCGTCGACGATAGCGCACTCCTGCAATTTTGGAATTATGCCCTTTCGCTTGATCAAGAGCAGCTCCTATCGATGGAAAATCTACTCGGCCTTATGGACAGTTATCGGGAGATCCGGATTTCCAGTCAACGTGGATACGAAGTCGTCAACGCCATCTTAAATTACGGACGACCCGAACAGGATGGAAGGTGCCGGCTTCCAGAGGCGTTGGCCAGCGTCAATCAGCTCTGTCGAGTCCGCATGAAGCGAGTCGGCTGTGAATTCTCGGCAGAGGTCATAGATACCCAACTGGCGATCAGCTCTTCCGCATTGCAGCAGATTCTGCTCAACCTTATTCTCAATGCCGTCGATGCTGTTGGCGAGCTTGATAAAAAGCAGCGTTGGGTGCGCCTCGAAAGTCAATTGACTGCGGATCATTTTATTTTGCGCATGAGCAATGGCGGCCCAAAAATCGATTCAGCTCTGATCCCTAAGCTCTTTGATCGTGGCTTTACCACGAAAGGTCAAAAAGGATCAGGCATTGGGCTCTATGTCTCGCGGCGCTTAGCTCAGAAAGCCTCGTCCGTACTATCGGTGGATACTGCAGCGCCGGAGACTTGTTTTGTCATTGAAATTCCCTTGAGCAAAACGCTCCAGAAGACCGCCTAAGAGTGATGCAGAAAAGCCAAAAGGCACTCCCTTATTACATGGCTGATTTTCCTAGACTTCAGTGCATGCAAAGCAAGCCAGCCTCTCGAACGATATTGTTAAGGATAAAACAAGAACCCGAAGGCAGTCGACGGGGATCGCTTTGCTCAATAGCTCAAAAAAGTTCTTGCTTCGCTGGAAGAAGTATCCGAGGTTAGAAGCGTTATTATTTTTCTCTTAACCGGAGTTATTCATGAAACTGATGGTTTTAGCTGCCGCTCTCTTGTTACCTTTCGCAGGCTTCGCTGGTGAGAAACATAAGGCTGCCTCGACCCATGAAGCCGCCACCAAAGACATCGTTGACACAGCTGTCGCTGCCGGCAACTTCAAAACCTTGGCCAAAGCTCTGACAGCAGCTGGGTTGGTCGAAACTTTGAAAGGCCCAGGCCCTTTCACAGTCTTTGCCCCAACTGATGCCGCTTTTGCTAAACTACCAAAAAGCACTCTGGACGACCTTTTGAAGCCAGAAAACAAGGACAAACTGAGCTCGATTTTGAGCTATCATGTGGTACCGGGCACGGTATTGGCAGCAGACGTTATGAAAATGGATGGCAAAACCGCCAAAACTGTTGAAGGCTCTGATCTTACGATCTCTGTTAAGGGCAAGACAGTTAAGGTTGGTAGCGCCAAGGTCAGCAAAACCGATATCCTTGCGACCAATGGCGTTATCCATGTGATCGACGCTGTGATGATGCCGCCTGTTCCCAAAGCTATGTAATCGATCGAGTCCACACTTTGCTTCAGCCACTGGCAGCGATGTGGGTGGCGGAGCAGAGCTCCTGATTTTTTTGCTTGTCTCAGTTGGGCCTATATCTGTCGGCAGAATAGGCCCATTTCGAAGCGGGCTGTTTAAGGCAATTCCTGGCAACGATGTCCCTCTTCCAACCATTGAATCCAGCTGCTCATAGCCTCGGCCAGCAAAGCCTTATTCCCAGGTGCGGGGGCGCGTCCCGGCCCGGGCTGGAAGGCCCATGCAACCAAGGGGTCGGTCGTGGTATGGAGCTGGAATTCGCGACGGAAAAGCGGAAGATTGTCAATTCCACCTTTGCTACCGGGGCTTTTTGCATTGCGACTAGGATCCGTCCAAAGCTCACACAGTTCGCGTGGTGTTTGGATGCTGGCTAGTATCATGCTGACGGGAGGCATGTGCCAAAGAAAGTCCGGACGCTGCGGATTGAATGCGCCCGGTGGATAACGGGGCAAAGTGAAGTTGAATTTTTGGTGACAGCTAGTGCAGTCCCCTCCCAGGTTCGGAAAGCGCGAATCTATATTCATCACATGGCGCTGACCTTGATCGCCGACCATCGGATAGTGGACCTTGCTCGCGGTGTCCACCGTTCCATGGCAGTTGACACAGCGGGGACTCTTGGCCACGCTGAAGAGATATTGAAAAGCGGAAACTCCATCGCTGAAGTTTTGTTCCTGGGCTTTTAGCGGTGGACTGAGCATCCATCCGCTTAAGAGTAGGAGCCAGATGGCTAGCGTGCTCCGAATACGTTCAGCCGTCAGGGGCAACCTTCGCACCCGTTTGCCGCTCAGGTTATGGAGGGCATTCACCAGAGCTGGAGCGACACACGGGACGCCCAATTCACCCACGCCCGTTGGTTTCATGTCGGGGCCTCGGTCGATGAGTTCAACGTTGATTTCCGGACTTTCATAGAGGCGGAGCACGTCGCCTGAATCATAAAAGTTCCGCTCGCGAACGCGTCCCTGCTCAATCACCACTTCTTGCTTCAAGGCTGCGCTGAGTCCAAAGATAATTCCACCTTCAATCTGCTGGCGGATGATATCAGGCTGTAGAGCAAAGCCGACATCGACTACGGCCCAAACCCTCTTTACTCGCGGTTTTCCATTGCTATCAAGATTCATTTGCACGACCATGGCGATAAAAGAGCCCCAGCCGTGATGCCTGGCAAAGCCCATGGCTCCTTCGGGACCCTTTATCTTGCTGTATTTGGCAAGATCTAGGCATCGTTCCATCACTGCCAGACTCCGTGGTGATTCCTGCAGAGCACTGCGCCTTAGGGCTATCTCATCACGATTGTGTTTCTTGGCGAGTTCATCAATGAAGGATTCTATGGCAAAGCAGCTATGAGAATGACCCACGCTGCGCCAGTACCCAATGGGTATTCGAGGAATGGAGCCAGGTGGAAAGCTGACAGCGTTGAGAGCAAAACGTCCGAGTTTGTAGTCACTGTCTGCGGCACCTTCCACGGCTAGCGGATCCAGGTTGGCTAGATTCAAAGTGCTGGTCCCTATCTGACTGACGACGCTGACCAGTGTGTTGCTTTTTATCTTATCCGGGATCCATGCCGACATGATATCTGTGCTGGCGTCAGCGATGATTGATTGGGTGGCGATTTCCTGCTTCCAGGCACCGATACCTTTGGAATCAAGCGAAGCCGAAATCCTATGGCAGGCGATGGGTCGAAAGATGCCATGCTGAAAGTCGTCTTCTCGGGACCAGACCATCTTCACTGCCGAGCCTTCGGCCCCTTTTTGAATGTCGAGTTCTTTGGCTATAGCAGCGACTAGGGTTACATAGTCTACCGCCAGCCGTCGTCCGAAGCCTCCGCCGATCAAAGTGCTTTCGATCCGAACAGACTTTTCTTTGACTCCCAAAACTCTGGCAGCTGCCGACTGGGCGGCTTCAGGAAACTGCGTAGGGACCCAAACGGTCCAGACGCCTTCGATGAGGGCGCAGCTGGCATTCATCGGCTCCATGGTCGAGTGCGGTAAGTAGGGTAGGACGTATTCGGCCTCGTGTTTTTCCTTGGAAAGGGCGATTTTTTCCGGTACTCCCCAACCAAGGTCAACCGGTGTTCGCAGTCCAATTTTTTTGTGATTCAGCATCTTAAGATAATCCTGGATCACGGCTTCCGAGGACACGCCTTTGTTAGGCCCGGAGCGAACTTCAAAGCGCACGGCTTGAGCGATTTTTCGCGCTTGCCAGTAGCGATCAGCAACCACAGCGAAGGCGCTATTGTTCAAAATAGGAAAGGCCGCAAAGAATCCAGACATGCGACCGAGCTCACTGGCGTTGACCACTTGCAGGGTGGCTCCGATCTCTTCCGGTCTCACCAGCACAGCGTAACGGAGTTTTGCAACACCCATAAGAGCGGCTGTCACATCGATGCCGAATACGGCTTGGCCTGTGACTTTATCCCTTTGGTCGACGCGCTGCATACTGCGCATTTTTTGTGGCTTCAGGGCTTCGAGCTTGAGCTTTTTGATGTCGATGGCTGCTGCGTCCTGAGCAATCTCGCCGATGCTTATCGATCGCTTCTCGCCGTCGGATTCCTGAACTTTGCCGTCTGCCATGAAAAGGCCCTGGGTTCCATTCCTCTGCCAGCGTTTTGCGGCTGCAGCCAGGAGTTTGGCCCTTGCCCCCATGATGGCTCCCTGAGCCGTTTCCCAGGCATCGATGGTGCTGGTGCTGTAGCCGGTAAATTGCAGCTGAAGGTTGAGCGTGATGTTCAGGGTGCGGGCGAAGATTTTTCGGTTTACATAGATCTCTTCGGCCGGGGCGTAGGAAAAATCTATCATTTCGACCGGCACACCCAGGCCATCAACGGCCATGCCGACGAAAAGTGTGGTCACTCCTTGTCCCATCTCAACTTTATCGACGATGAGAGCCACGCGGCTATCACTGCCGACCTTGACCCAGGCATTGAGTTCACGCGGAACAGCTTTAGCGGCAAGGCTTTCAGAAAGGGATCCACGCATGGAACGGCAGCCGACTAAAAGACTGCTGCCTAAGAGTCCAGAGCCAATCAGGAACTGACGTCGTGTCGAATCCGAATTATTGTTCATGGCTGGCCTCACTCGCACGCTTGATGGCTTTGACGATACGTGGATAGGTTCCGCAGCGGCAGATGTTGCCCGACATGGCAGCTTCAATCTGATCTTCATTCGGATGCGGTACTTTTTTCAATAGGGCAACGGCGGCCATGATTTGCCCACACTGGCAATATCCACATTGAGGAACGTTTTCTTTGAGCCAGGCTTCCTGGACGGGATGCAACTTTCCATCCTTGCTCAGGCCTTCTATGGTCGTGACAGCTCTTCCTGCGACATCTGCTGCAGGAGTCACGCAGCTGCGTATGGCTTGGCCATCGATCAGAACAGTGCAGGACCCACAGAGGGCAGCCCCACAGCCGAACTTTGGTCCGCTTATCCCGCAGGAATCTCGCAGGGCCCAGAGCAAAGGCTCGTCAGCCTCGACATCGATCACAAACACTTCCTTGTTCACCTGCAGTTGAATTTGCATGCTGTGGACCTCCGGACAGTTATAAAAGCTCATAGGAGCGACTATCGCTTAGAGAGAACGTTCGATCTTTATGCTGCTGTGATGCAGGAATTATAATGCCGAAGCCGGGCTGTGGGTAGGAAAAGTTTTAGCTTACGGCGGACAAGCGGCTTTGGACGAAGGGAAAGGTCATGACAAAAGTCATGGCTACATAGTCCGGCGCGACATCGTCTGCTAGCTCGATGGCAATCAGCCCCCCGGCCTCTTCAATGTATGATTTCACTGCGTCCATGCCGATTCCTCTGCCAGAGATGTCAGTTGTGCTTTGAGCTGTGGAAAATCCTGGGATAAAGATGAAGTCAGCAATTTCCTTTGCTGTGAACAATCGTTGGTTATCGATGATACCTAACTGAGTTGCCCGTTCGCGAATGCTCTTGATAGCCAAGCCTCTGCCATCATCTCGATAGCGTAGGATAAGGGTATCTTGCTGTTCTTCAATGTCGACAAAAATACTCCCCTGGGCTGCTTTTCCCGCCTTTTGGCGATTTTCGCTGCTTTCAATCCCGTGGTCTATCGAGTTGCGCAGCAAGTGAACAAAGGCTTTGCGCAGCGTTTTTTTAAGAGCGTTGGGGATCATAATCTGATCGCCTTGGAAAGAAAAATTAGGTGTGGGCTTACCCAAAGTCCTCGCTATAGAACCTAGCATCGTCATCTCATCGGCGATGACCTGCTCCAGTCTGGCCTCGAACAAGAACAGTATACGCGCCTCGATCTGCTTGAGCTCCGACAGGTTTTTGACCTGCTGCAGCATGGTTTGGATGGCTTTGAGTTCACCGCGAGATACCAGTACGTTGTCGACGAGACGGCCACGGCCTAGCACGTGATCGTTGATATGCTTGTACTCTTGGAATAGGGCAAAAGCTGCTTGTATCTTGGCCCGCAATTGCTCATAAGCAAGTTCTTTATCAGGCCTTGATTGCAGATCTTTGAGGCTTTGCTCGGCGGCATGCACGCAATCTGTCAAGTTTTTAAAGTCGAAATTGCGAGCGAGTCCCTTAATCGTGTGCAGATTGCGGAACACCATAGCCAATTGCTTGGAATGGGGCTGGAGGAGCTTGATAGATGTGGTGAAGAGATCCTCAATAACCTGAATGAGCTCCTCCATCCGACGCGCATCTTGGCGAGCGACTTCGCCCAGCAGCTGGAACTCTCTCGCTCGCTTCAGGGCTTCATTCTGATAATGCCTCAAGTCTGTCACATCCTTCATGGTGACAAGGATCTTGTGGGTTATAGCCTTTGCATCGACAATGGAGGACCATTCGAGTTCAATGAGCCGGTCATCGAGATTCATTTCCCGAGGAAGATTTGATTCGTTCATTTCAAAAGCTAGGTGAGCTTCGCCGATGGTGCTTTGCAGTATGCTTGTGAGCATCGCTTGTTCATTGTCCGAGAGCGAGCTTTTGCTAAAAATTGCCGTCAAAGGATCGCTACCGGCAATCTTTTGATCGGGGAACCATTTTTGTAAAAAGGCTGAGTATTCCTGATCAATTTCAAGTGAGCTGCCCTGCATTTTGATCTGGAAGACTCCCTGACGGATGTTGGCCATGATGGAACGAATGTCGAGAGTTTTCTCGTGGACGATCGTCTCTAGATTTTCATTCAAATGACGCAGATCGTCATTTACCTTCTTAAGTTGGGCTCGCATCGAGTTAAGGCGATCAGCGAGGGCAAGTGAAAGAAGTGAGACTTCGATGACCGACCCTCCTTTAAAAGAGATGCTGGTGAGCAGGTTGATTGGTAGGATGCCCATCTGCTTGAGCATATAGATGATAAAACCTGTGATGAAAATGGACCAAGCTGCAATATAGAATTTGGCCTCCCTCTGGCCTTGCATCATCTGGTAAGCCGCGATCACAAAGACGCAGGATACAGACAGGAGCGAGCTGGCTGCCATCATTTTAACGCCGATGACATAGGGCGTGAAGCAAGATGCTAGCAAAGCCAGCAGTCCAAAGGTAAGAAGACCTCGAATGAGCCAGCGCCGGCGATAGCCCATTTTGTGGATGTCGAGGAAGAGATTAGAAAACATAACCATAAAGCCAGTCGCGATGATTCCCCCTTGGCAGATCATAATGTCTGATATCCCTGGAAATCCTGGCCAGAAGTAAGCTGCGCTGTGTCCGCTCAGAGAGAGCTGAACCAAGAGAAATGTGAAGACAAAACTGGAATAGAAGAGATAGGCGAAGTTGCGAGAAGCAAGAAAAATAAACAGGTTATAGATGGCCATGATACTGAGGATCCCGCCATAGACACCTGTGATCAAGAACTCTTCCTTCTCCTTACGTATGAAATCGTTGGCCGTGTAGAGTTTTAAAGGAGCTTGAAGGGACGACGAGGTATGAACTTTGAGCATAATCCGGTAATCACCGGGGGCGGAGGGGAAAGCAAAAGCCGGATCAATATGATCCAAGATTTCAGGACTGTTGCTCACTGAGTCGCCTGCCTTGAGGTGTTTGATAAGGGTGCCTTGGTGGAACAGGTAGATATCGATCTCGTCCAATAAGGGATATCCGATTTCAAGAATGTAGGCCAAGGTATCGGGCTTGTGCCATTCGCTGACCAACCAAATTGCATCGTTGGTCCACCCAAAGGTAGGATTGGCTTTGCTATGTTTTGGGAGCATGGATGCTGTAAGCTGATCAACAGTGAGTTGGCCTGTTGGATCAATCAAGTATCCAGGATATTCACTGATGGTTAAGGGTGAACCTTCCCTGGGAACCATAGGCTCTGCCTGTAAAATAGAGGATTGAAACCAACCAAGCACTAAACAGAACCAGAATAGACAATGCTGCAGCTTCATGGGCTGGCGACTCGGCATAATACTCTCAGCGGTAATGGTGTCATGGCGCGTTTGTCCTAGTATAACACTCTCATTTGTCGATAGGGCAGCCGAATCTGTAGGCGATCGTCTCTTCTGTAACTAGCATCCGAAAGCAACAGAGCTGGCCACTAAGAAATGAATTGACCGCAAGCTCAGGTCGATCTATGACCGCTTCACTTGTTTCTTTTCGCCAGTCGATCCTGTTGAAAATTCATAGCTCATGAGTCAGATGACAAAACGACTCTTCGTAGGTCATGCCTGTGGCGTGAATGCTGTCCGTTCAAGAGGTTCATCGCACGACTATAGGAAGCCTTGCCATCATGAAAAGACTTGCAGCCCCTTCTGTCCTTCTCGCGGTTTCTTTGGCCTCATGGTTCTGGCCTTTGCAAACGACTTTAGCCCAATCGAATACCACCGGATCGATTTACGGTAAAGTCAGCACACCGGTCGACACTACGCTCTCGATTGTCAACACCAACTCCGGTTTGCGTCGCACCATCACAGTGGACGAAACCGGTCGCTATCGCATCACGGCGCTTCCTGCTGGTCGCTACAAAGTGGAACTGCTCCGTAAGGGTGTCGTGAGTGAAACCGCCGAAGTTGAGGTGATTCTCGGGCAGGGTGTCGAAGCCAGCTTTGAGCCAAAAACTGGCGAGCAGATCCAGGTGACTTCGAAGCGCAAAAAGCTCGACACTTCCACCATTCACAACGGCACAACGTTTGTGGCTGCCGAGCTGACCAAGCTACCGGTTCAACCCAGCGTGAGTGCAGTGATTCAGCTGGCACCAAACACGACCAGTGCTGATCCTCGTTACTCTGGGGGCGCAAGTTTTGGTGGGGGAGGGGCCTCAGAGAATGCCTACTACATCAACGGTTTTCCAGTCACCAATCCTCTCAGTCAGTTGGGGGCTTCGGAATTGCCCTTTGGCGCAATTGCCCAGGCTCAGGTCCTAACGGGTGGTTACGGAGCTGAGTTTGGACGGTCGGTCGGTGGAGTGGTTAATATTACCAGTAAAAGCGGCACCAACGAATGGGAAACCGGTGGCTCTATCAGCTCCAACATTCCGGCTTTCGCGGCTAGGCGCAAAAACATTTACTATCCCAATACTGGCAGCAACCCAGATACCGACGGGACCATCTACCTGAGACGGCAAGCAAGCAAAACTACGGATGTCGATATCGGCGCTTATGTTGGGGGTCCCCTTATTGAAAATAAATTGCTGATGTTTCTGGCGGTCGACGATAATCGCACAAGCGCTTCGTCCGTCAATCTGAATCGCGTTGCCAACGAAACCGCCGGTGGCAAAACCGGGTGGTCCGATGAAAAAAGCGAAACACTGCGCTATTTGGCTAAATTCGATTGGAACGTGACAGATGATCATCGATTGGAATGGACTCAGATTGGCGATCGCTCCACGACCGACCTTAAGCTTTCAGGCTACGATTACGCCTCAGACTCCCGCGACCATAGAGTCTATTCGTCGGAACACTACACAAACATGGCCGGAGTCACGCCTGCTGTTGGTGCCGATACGAGTATATTGAAATACACGGGAACTTTTTCTGATGCTCTGACCGCCACCGTCCTTGCTGGACGTAGCCGCACACCGCGGCTGAATTCCTTCGACGGCTTCGACCCTAGCACGGAGCTTTTTCAGGTTGTTGCCGCTACCAAGAATCGGGCTCCAGGCATTGACTACTACAATCCGCAGCCGCTCGCCGGCAATATCACTCCTCCTGGGGCCTATGACTCCGTGCAGTCGCTACGCATGGACCTGGAGTACAAATGGAAGCAGCATACCCTGCGCGGTGGTATCGACAAGAATGAACTCGCTTCGCACAACGCTGGTGAAGTTACTGCTGGTGGTGGAATCTGGACTTATCTCAAGACCGATACCCCCGACACGCCAATCACTTTGGGTGACAAAAAAATCGTCATATCGAGCGGTGGTGGTCTTGGCGGCCAGGGCTACTATGTGCGAAAATCCTTCTTTTCTTCGGCAACGGAAGCCTATTCCAATCAATCGGCTCAGTACATTGAAGATCGTTACCAGGCGACTGATGATATTCTGGTGACCTTGGGTTTACGCAACGAGCAGTTTGCTAACCTGAACGGTGAAAAGGAAGCCTTTGTCAAAATGGACAATCAGATTGCCCCGCGGCTCGGCGCTTCCTGGGATGTCTTCAGCGACGCTACGACCAAGGTCTTCGGCAGTGCCGGTCGCTATCATCTGCAGATGCCAACTCACTTGGCCGTGCGGGGCGCCAGTCGCTCGACTAATACACGACAATTCTTTACCTACACGGGTGTCGACGCTAACGGTGTCCCGACCGGAGCGCTTCCACTCACGGAAGCTTACTCGTCTAATAGGGAATATGGTCAGGCCAAGGATGTCAAGGTTCTTGCGGCGCAGAATTTGAAACCAACCTATCAGGATGAAGTCACCCTGGGCTTGGAACAGGTTCTGTCAAGCTCATGGAACTTCGGAGTGAAGGGCACCTATCGGACCCTGCAGTCGACTATTGATGATGTGTGTGACAGCCGCCCCTTCGAGGCCTGGGCTGCAAATAACGGCGTTGAAGTTGACGAAGAGAATGGCGGCTTCGGTTGTGCCTTCTTTAATCCCGGCGAAGCCAACGAATTTCTTGTCGACTTCAGTGGGACTCGGTCCAACTACTCTCGGGTCAGTCTGAGTAAAGGTGAACTGGGTTTTCCAAAAGCTCAGCGCATTTATAAGGCCCTAGATTTCTATGTGGAACATCCCATGCGGGAAAACTGGTATGGGAAAGTCAACTACACCTGGTCCCAGAGTATCGGTAATACCGAAGGGCAAACCCTGTCCGATATCGGTCAAACAGATGTCGCGGCGACCCAGGCCTGGGATTTTCCGGAACTTATGCAGAACGCCAAGGGCCGTTTGCCGAACGACCGTACTCATCAGCTGAAGGCCTTCGGGTTTTATGATCTGGCTAAAGATTGGACCGTGGCAGGTAATTTTCTTTACGAATCAGGTCGTCCGAAAAATTGCCTCGGCAATAATCCCGACCTCGATCCTTTTGATTATGGCTCAGCCTATCATTACTGCAATGGCCAGCCTTCCAAACGTGGAACAGCTGGGGAGTTGCCGGCGAATGTCCGGGTCGATACCAATCTCACGCATCGTCCGGACGCTCTTCCGGGTCTGGCGATTAAACTCGATGTCTTTAACGTTTTTAACCAGCAGCTCGTTCAGGCTGTCGACGAAGTTTACAACAACGATGACGGAACTGTAAGCGCGACCTATGGCAGCGTGCTCAGCTACACCGCCCCTCGCTTTGGACGGATCACAGCGGAATACAATCACAAGTTCTAACAGCCCAGCAAAAACGGGTGTGACCTAACCCATGGGTCACACCTTCGCCTCTAAGGGTTTTTTAGCCTGCCTTTTGCAGCCCAGAGAGCGTGATCTCAATCAGACAGTTTTGTGATTTGGCTCAGCCAATCGTTCCTTACCTATGACAAGAATCATACGCCCTCAAAGTCGCCTCTTATCGAAAGCTTATCGTGCCGCTTGGAGCGAGTGGGCTTGGGTTTTTTGCTGCGCTTTTTGCTATAATGAAGGATATTCATTTATGAACCGTCCTTCTGCTATTTGGGAGTCGTTCCGATGCAAAAGTCATCTCGCCCGATTTCGGATTTCATGACGCCTATGCCTTACACTATAGAAAGCGACGAAACCCTGGTCAAAGCCCGAGCCTTGATGCGTGAATTCAACATTCGGCATCTGCCGGTAAGAGCGGACTATAAAATTGTAGGAATGCTCTCTCTTCAGGTTGTTGAATCAATTGCCGCACATTCTCCTAGTGATTTCCCGAAAAAACTCGTCCAAGCAGCTGTGGTGCCGAATCCCTATCTGGTAAGGCCCGATACCCCCCTGGACCAGGTCACGTCTCATATGGCAAAGCAAAAGATCAGTTCCGCTTTGATTGTGGAAGAAAATGGTGCGTTGGTCGGCATTTTTACCGATATAGACGCATTGCATGCCCTGACGAAACTGGTTCAGGCTTTGTAAGTCTTGCAATGTGGAATGCTGAAAGGAAGCTCATGCTATTCCATCGACCCGCCTTTTTCTTGTTTGGGACTCTCCTTTGCTGCTCGAGTCAATCGCCAAGGGGCATAGAGAACATGGAACTCTCGCCTCCACAGCAAAGCTCTCGGGCCAATAAAACCCAGCCCGCATGGGCCGTGCCATTTCCTGGTGAAGGATTTGGCTGCCGGAATCCCTACCCGCAACCCTGGCTTTGCGAAAACTTTCAGGTCGATGGTGTCGATCAGGGGTCTTATCTCTGGATCCAAAGACCTCATGCGCAATTCCTTTTAGTTGCGCCTCACGGGCGCTTTGATAAAGGGACCGATGTCATAGCCTACAATATCTTTCCTCCACAGCCTGGGGAAGGGCAGCCGGCTTGGAGTCAATTGATTGCCCATTCCTTTCGCAGACACTCTCCATCGGGCCTTCAACATAATGTGAATCGACCCAGCACGCTACATCAGGATGTATGTACGGATCCACCAGAGCTGAAAGTTTCCCAATTGGTGTATCAAAGACTGACCGAGCATCTCGATGCGATGGTCCCAAAACCAAAGTTGTATTTTGAAATTCATGGCCAGGATGATCCAGAGCTGAAGGCAACAATTGAAGTTGCCACCGCAAGGCTTTCAGCAGGAGAGGCGGCCCAGGTGCGTGAGATCATGATGCAGGAATTGGATCGGGCCGGCATCCCAGGGATCGCGGTAAAGATTGAAGGTTTGGATGAGGTGAAGTTCCGAGCAGGAAAAGCCAAACTCTGTGGCTCCATTCATCACGTCGCACCTGCCCCTGCTCTTCATACGGAAATCCCCCTCAGCATGCGCCAGGGGGAAGAGGCTCAAGTCAAATCTGTGCAGTTTTATCAAGCGCTGCTCAGGCGTCTGGCGACCGAGCTGTTTCCGCTTTGATGATACTCAATCCAGTCGTTGGCGGATCAGTTGGGTGCAGCTGGCATCGAGCGATAGACCAGGCCCTTGAATATGGATTGCTGCGCTTTCGAGATGGACGAGCGAAGGGCCTGCAAGGACAAATTCTCGAAACTGACCCTGGTCATCCAATGGCAACGATCTCAGGATCAAGCCGGGGGTTGGCGCATCAGGGGATACATAGCTCACGGAATCGGCTGAGAGATCTCTCATCACATTCACAATGCCGATCAAACCGCCTTGGCTTAGCGAAAGGCCCTGGGGTAGGGCTTCTGCCGATCCACTGAAGCTGCCTTCGTAGGTGAGGTAGTTGATCAACCCTTTGTTATCGCTGCGCATCGTCACAAAACAAGGCTGTCCATCGACCGAGTCCTGGCCCTTCCATAGATAGCTGGAAAGAGTTGGGATCTCAAAATTTGCAGCCAGAAGGCTGGAATGAATGAGGGCACTGAGGCTTAAAGTGAAAACATATTTGAAGGGCACGCTTGACTCCCATGCTGGACTTCGCTTCGTTTACCCTAGTCATATTGCTCTGGCAAGCGAAATCGCTTCTGCAGTGGGTGCGTGCGAGCCCCATCTCAGCGAAAATAGACCGTATCATCTTCAACGGAATTTGATGAGGAACGTATTCTCGTTGACGATATCGTTCATGTTGACCCAGATTTTGATATCCAATCGATCGACAAGGCTGATCACCTCTCTCACTTCCGCCGCATTTAAGGGATAGCCGAAAGCGTAGCCCGGACTACAGGCCAAAGCACCGTTCGCGAAAGGGCCGGCGTTGGCGCTCAAGGCCCATTTCGGAGCGCCGGCTCCGGCGCTATTATTGCGGCACAGAAAATTATAGCTGAGGGTGCAATTATTATCATTCATGCGACCCAGAGGTCCTGATACGAGGCCGGTAAAATTCTGATGACTGATTTTGCCATTGGCCGGCACAAATTCCACGCAGTCCTCATCCGGGGTCAGGCTATTGGGTTCTCCGCCGAGAAAGAAGACGGGATTTTGCACGAGGTTCAGAGTAGGGCTGACTGTTGTCGTCAGGGCTTTAGGCGGATAGCCCGTCGCACTCAAAACGACCTGAACTTGAACCTGAGACATGGTACTCAGGCCTTCTTCGACCGTCCATTTCAAGTTTGAAAGGTCCTGGCTCACCACCGTCAGCGGACTCCGATTGCCCTGCGCATCAAGTTTATAAAAGAGCGCGCTGGCGATCGGTACTTTCACTTCCGTGAGAGGGGCGACATCGCATTCCATTCTATAGGCTTCACTGCCCTGCATTTGTCCGTTCTGATAGCGACAGGTAAGAAAAGCGCCTCCGATGGCGACTGGTTCTAGGGCTGTCTGATTGTTGTCATCGTCATCGGCATCGAGTTGAGGCGTCGGGGAAGCATTCTCAGTCACGGCTGCTTGAACGACTGGTTCAGGACTTGCGTTCGCCTGCACCTCGGCGTCCACGGTTTTATAAGCTTCGCCTGTTGAAGTTCTGCCTTGGTCAATCTTATGCCCTGGACTACAGGAACTTAGAATGACCAGGACCAAACATGAAAGAATGATTGTTTGCATGGGCATGTCACCCTCTATTCATTGTGAGACTCTGTTTAATTTATCGGCGCATGACCGATGGATCTCATAGCAGCTCATCTTTTCGCAAAAATCGTCGGTGCTTACAGTGGTTCAATTGCTTCAGAATATGGTTCTGAGCTGGAAGCATAAGCTTTCGATCGGCGAGTAGCACAAGCCATACTTTAGGTAAGAAAGGCTCATGCTTTTCTAGAAGTATTTATGCAAAGAATGACTGCTCCCACCCCATCATGTTTTGCGAGGCTTTCAGCGCGACTGGTCGACCGGCAAGCTTGACTAAGCCTCCAATAGAAGCCGCTAGATTAGGGAAATGAAAGACTTCTCATAAATTCTCTTAATGATGGATCGTGACAACCGATAAGTTTCTATCTGCTAAACTCGAGATTCAAATGAAGGTTCATACTGCAAAGAAAGAAGATGGATTCAGTCTCATAGAGGTCATGTTTGGTCTCGGGATCCTGCTGATTGTAGTTCTGGCCGCCAATGGCCAGATGATGAAAATCGTCAAACAGGCTAAGAAAGCGGCGGATCTTGGTAAGCAGGACAGCTCGTTCCGTGGTTTCGGCCAGCGCTTCATGTTCGATTTGCAGCAGGCCGACGTCGCCCTTTCCTTTCAACGTCTGCCCATACCTGTGAGTGGCTGTGACCTTGTTGGTTCTGCTCTCAAGCCAGGACCCTGCGTGTACCAATTAAAGGATAAAAAACTGGAGCCGGCCAAAGCCAAATTTGATAAGGCCCGCGCCATTGAATTTTTCAGCGATCTTGATTCCTCATTGAAAGGACTAGGTGTCAATGGCTCTGCGACAGATCCCTTGACCGTCGTCCAGATGAAGAAACTCAGCGGCATCGACACGGAATCGCAAAATTTTGCAACCTGGGTGCTGAAAGATGAAAGCAGTGCTCCTTTTCCGCTGATGAGTCGTAGTGCTGAAGGCATACACTTTACTGTGGCTGATGAATATGCCACAAGTAAGCCGGGTGCCGCTGCGGGGCGTTTCGTTATGATGCGTGGCAGTAGCAGCAATGTGGATCTGGACAAGGTCCGTAACCGTCTCATGGTGGTCTTCAATGGCTTCAGCCCTAACCAGTATTTTGTTCAGCGAATTCAAAGGGTTATTGACTGTAAGCAGAAAGGCAGCTGTGATACCATAGCCAAGGCCTTGAATCCGGCTGCTGATTTAAGCAAGCTCGCCGAGTTTGTTGCCATTGAGCTGCGCCCCATGGTAAATATACCCTTTAAGATTCCGCTTGCTATCTCTGGCCTGGGTAGCTGGGGAAGTCAAAGCGAAGCGAAATTTATGTTCCCAACTGAGAATGCCTCTCTGCTGCTGCCTGATCACGTTGACTTTGAAACTCCTATTGATGCGCGACGTATCCTACACTTTTTCCACACGCAGCGGCTCAAGAGCCAGATTCTGGCCATTCCGGTGGAATTCAAAGGTTACTTTTTTGAGAAAATTCGTGGCAACAAGAAGCGCCTCATGTGCGCTACACTCACCGACGAGACCATGTCCAAGCCTGATGTGGTGCTGAATGATGTGCCTCAGGATTCCTATGGGATCTTCGCTCGAAAAATCGGGACTCAGGACGTTTCTTTCTTTATCTATGAATAAGGAGCCTAAGATGCTGCATGGATTCCTCAGGTTTTCAAGCATGCCACCTCTGGGTGGGCTCCTGGCCTTGCTATTTTTTCTGGTCCCTAACGCGAGTGCTGGACCTAAAGTTCCAGGCATACAGCAATCTGTTGGCGGCACGATCAGCAATCACCTGCCACGGCCAAGAGATGATCAGCGTGTGATAGCCGAATATCCAGCTCTTGGTTCGATTCGTTTGACCACGACCCAATACTGTGGGGACAGTGACGTCGCCAGTTTCTCGTCGGCAAACCCTGGTTTTGATTTCGTCAGCAACGCTACAGTTTCCTTTGTTCTGGGCTATTGGATCGTACCAGAAGGCTCGAATCCTGTGCCTACGGAAAGCAACTGGAACCCACTGGGAAGCGGGACTTTGAGTTCGAACAATGGCAGTCGAGAGGATCTGACCGCAATTGGCAAAAAAGGCGCCGTCGTTAGTATTTCTCAACTCGTCAATAACTCGCTCAACAGTCTGGCATCGACTGTGGGATATCGGATGACCTCGGCTGGTCCAGCTGCGAAACATGAGCTTTACTATGCTGTGCTCATGTGTAGGAACACGGTCAATCCGAGCAACGCGGCCCTGGCACTGCCGCAACCCTATGATGTGGGGAAGTCCTTTCAAAATCGTGTTTTACCCGATATCGAAGCGGCTGTCCTGAGTGCCAACAAGATTGAATCGCTGAAAAATTTTGGTCTCTCAAGCGACGAAAATGGAGTGAAGATTAACGCTAACGGTGGCCCCTTATCCGTTGCCAATGACCCGTTCTACCTGTTGGCCACATCCGTCATGGCTCTGGTGTTTCCGACCGCGGCCACCGACGTGCCCACCTATCAGCAGGCGCTCGCTGGCCCTGTGTGGGATAAACTATCGACGCTCCATGGCCAGTTCTATGGCAAGGCTAATTGTATCCGCAGTGAGATTACAGGAGTCGAAAATTCCGGCCCTTTCCCCTGGGAGCTCACGCCTTTGAATCTTTCCTGTATGGCGCTCAGTGCCTACAATGGGGTCAGCTTGGATGTGACGATGAAAGCTTTCCTGATGCCAGCGAATCTTCCGACCGAGCCTGAGTTTATAGCCGCCCAGTTGGAGTTAGCCAAAGCTCTGAGCAAAGCGGCGATGATGCAACAAAGCCAGATCGCTTTCGCCAGTAGCTATAAGCGGCCCAAAGATACTTGCTTTGTGAACAATCAGCTCTATGTGAACAAGGTTATGGGCTCCCAGCCTATCAATATCGTTCCCGGCAAGTCTTCTGTCAGCTCCACGATGGTTCATCCTGAAGGTTCCATGGCGATTGGTGAAGTCGAAAAGTATCGCGGAGCTAATGGCAACTATAATACGATTTTTAAGATGAGCACCGAGCCCTTTCAGCCCTTGATCTTGACCGAAGGGCAAGTGGCTACTCCTGACTCCGTGCTGACCAAAAGCTATCTTCTCCGCTTTAACGTTCGCGGAATTGGTTGCAGCAACGGCGTTATTTTTTGTAAGAACGAAGGGGGCGTGATAGCGCAATGAAACGGTTCCAGGGATTTTGGGGATCACATCGGGAACGCGGAGGCGCATCCATCTTAATCGTCGCCTTTGTGGCTCTTTTCATAGCTGCTATTGCTGGTCTTTCCCAGCAGATCGTCCGATCTCGCTATAAATCTGTGGGGCTGGGCTCAGTCGGGCAGACCATACTGACCAATATCATGGGTCGAGTGCGTCTCGGTTTGTCCAATCAGAGTTCCTGCCCAGGCCTGAACGTGGCACTCAAAAATTTTCGCAATTTTTCACTGCAATCGTCCCCTTACAGCATTTCCCAGTCGGGAAACAGTATTTCGGTTCCCTGTCTTCTCTTGCCGGACGAGGCCAAAAACCTGAGCAAGATTCAGCTCGACCTTGTGGAAATATCCAACGATCAGGACGCGCTGTCAAAAGGATTGCGGGTGACAGTCCGCCTGACAGTAGCCGATCAAAGCGGCAAAAGTCCTCCCCGAAGCGTGACCGCTGCACATGGCTTTACCGTGCGTGTCGCCAGCCTTGACCATTTCAATGTGATACTGACCGGCTCTCAAACACCTTTAATCACCAGCAGCGGCCCCAAAGTGATTTTTACCGACCCGGTGTTTCACTCAAATGCACGAGCTGTCGCTATTACGGATATCTATTCAGCAGCCAAGGGTAAGCTCGTCTTCCGCGATACATTTTATGTACGAAGTCGCTTTTTGAGCTCCAGTAGCAGCAGTCTGGACACGGCGAAGCTCAAGGAGGTGTTTTCCAAAGGCATCGAGACTGATGTGCTGAATTCTCCCGTGTTAAATCCTTTTCTGCCTGCGAACAATGCTGCGTGGCAACATGGTTTTGATTACTACCATATCAATCAAAAGAGCGGCTATGCCTTGCCTCAGACCCTTAATGGTTCGAGTTCTTTCGACTGCAGTGCTGCCAACTCCTATGACAACAGTCGCGGCAGCTTTAACACGATTCCTTCGGCGAACAGTCTGGATCGGGCATCGCTGTCCTGCGGAACAGATAGTCTGATGATTCCTGTTGTTCAATTTATGAATCCTAGCAATAGTCTGAGCTTGAATCTGACCAGCGGTGATAACATTTTCTGCGGTCTTGTAGTCGCAGGACAACTGCGCATCAATCTGGCAAATCCTGGAAAATATGCGATATTCGGCCATTTTTTGGCAGGAAGCATAGTGGTGAACGGTAACTCTGATGCTGAACTTTATGTTTACAGCCCTGATGCCAGTGGACAGGTTGAGGTTGCCTTGCCCGGTGGCATGGCTGTGTTCCGTGGTCAGGTTAAATCCATGGCATCAAGCACTGCCTACAATCTCTTTCTGCCGATTGCGGCCAATACACCCTTTCTGCCTAGAACTCCCGATTCTTATATGCCGTCCTGTGGTAATGGCTATCGTCACTTCCAGACCAGCTATCTGCCTCTGAATGATCGGCCCGGATTTAATAACCTGCGGCTCGAGTCCGCGGGCCCTCTCTATATTGTCGAGACTGTGCTATGAGAGATAGGCAAGCCGGTTTTAGTTTGATCGAGGTCATGATCGCTGCAGCGATTCTTGCAATGCTGATCAATTTTGCGCAAAAGCGTATGAACCTCCAGGAAGAGAACACCAATATCATGGAGAAGCGGATGAAGGCACGCCACCTTCTAGACCGTTCTATTTCTCATCTGGTAGCCGAGCTTAGGACCTTTCCAACGCTGACTCGCGATGGAGGACGCACGGCGATGTCTTACGTGGGCTGCTTTGATGCTGGTGGTGCGCCTGTTGCTAGCACTTTGAAAACTTCAGATTTTGTTGCCTATGATCTGGCGGATCCCACCAAGATGAGCAAGCTTTGTGCTGATGCGCAGTTCGAAGCTCACGTGGTTCCATCAGTAAAGCAATTCAAGACGGCCACCGTCTACGTCCTGTCTATGGATCGCTATACTCAGGAGCAGGTCCTGGTTTTTTCAAGCGAGCTTATTCTCCAAGGATCTCTCTAAGGCAGGTTTGCCTAAAAGCCTCGCCCGCACTTCAGGTCGGCTCAAGCGCCACATGCTGGCATCAATAAAATAATGATGGACATTAAGGAAGATCAAAAGGCTGGCAGGCAGCCCTTCGAGCTTCACTGCTGCCAGCGAGCGTGGCAGCAGATAAAATCCCACATAGCCACCGATCATCAGCAGTATCCACAGACCTGCGAACACGATGCGTGGCCGCAGCATGTGGCGATGTTCATTCCAGAGAGTGCGCCCCACAAAGGGCAGATACTGCAGTCCATGCAGGGCTGGTAGTATGGCCAGTGTCAGCGGAGTTTGAAAATAGGGCTCAAACCACAGCCAAAGCGCCAATAGAGGCAGAAGAGCGCCAAGACTTTGAAAGGCTCCTGAGACAGTTGCTGTGTTCCAGACCGCCCAAATACAACAAAGCACTAAAGCTGCCAGAGTAAGAGCACGAAAGAGCAGGACAAGTTCAGCTGGAATGTTGAACGAATCCAGATAGAGCCCAAAGACCAGACGGGTCGTTTCTCCTCTCTGAATGGCCAAAAATCCCAGACTTCCGACCAGGAGGCAAGTGATAAGCAGGAGTTTGCGAGGTAACAGTTGGGGCGCATCGCCGCGCACTTTTCCTAGCCAAATGCAACAGCCATAGCTTTGTTTCAGGTAATGCCAATATAAAAGCGCCAATGAACACTGAGCCAAAGCTCGGAGCCCATCGAGGCGATTTTGCAGCAAGAGGAACATCAGGCAAAAGCTCAAAGCTAAAGGCACGGCCAGGGCCGGGAACCAAGCCTTTTTCCAAATCGCTTTTTGTCGATAGAAGGCGTAATAGGATGATGCAAAGTGCGGATAAGAAAGCAGAATCAGGGATAAGTGGATTACAGGACTGAAGGAGTCCTGCATCGGTATCAACCAAAGGGCTAGACCAACCAGGAAGGGGATGCCACCCAGAAGCCAGAGATCAATCTTCGAGTGGAACAGTCGCGCGTGCATACAAAACCTCGGCTTCAAAATTATCCCTAGGTAAAGGATACGAGGATTTTGCAGAAAGCACGCTAACAATTTCACTCTAGGCCAGAAGATATCATCGCTGGTTAAAACGGCAAGTTCGTTGCTTACTAACTTGGACGTCCTGCCTGTCTTGCATAAGTCCTCTGATCAAGCCTTTGAAGGATTCAGCTGGCTCGACCAATCTCTGACTGCAATGGTGTCAGCGCCCTCCGAAATTGAATTCAGTCCCGCAACGAGATGAACTCGGACGAACGCTATGACGTTCAGCGGCGCAAGGTAAAGTGACCCAAGAGTTTCGTCTCTCCGGAATCAGTCTGTTCGTAATAGTTGCCAATCACCGAGTCTTGAGTCTCAAGCAGATACATTTGCAGAAAATTTTTGTCCCCCTCATGGATGATCAAGGCTTTCGATTCACTAGCGGTCTGTTGAATTCCTCGTAGGTCGCCACTTCCCGTGCCATTGGAAACGTTGTTGTCTTCTTGAATAATGCGTAGATTCATAGAACCTTTGGGCACACCCTCGGCAATTTCACTGTTCAAGGTCATTTCAATCCGCCAAGGTTTGCGCCTTTTGTCTTCAAAAATAAGATCGCCTGCAAAGAAACCCTGTAAGCCATTCAATCTTGAATCATTGGACTTAAATTTCTTATAGCCTTTGATTTCAGTGCCCATATCTTTGATCACGGCGGAAGCTAAAAACTGTTCCGGCTTATCGGCCTGGACCGACGCCAAGTCCTTTTCATGGGAATACCAGACTGGACCTTGCTGCGGATCTGAATTCACTTGGACTCCTGCAGCACCAGCGCGAGATGCCGGCACCAGTCCTGGCCCAGATTCGCTCTTGATGTTGGCCGTCTTTTGGTCGGCAGCATCGCTGCTGGCATCCTTGACCGAAGCACGGGCAAAATCCATCTGATCCTGTGGAATATTGCTCAGGAGATTCTCAAAGAGTACCAGAAAAACTTTCCCTAAGAGTTCTCTCGATTTTTTAAACTGCTCCTCTTCTTTCTGGAGCCGAAGGTAGTCGGCAAGGTCAACTCGCGCCAGCTCTGTCAGTTGCTTCGTTAGATTCTTGTTTTTAGCTTCTAAGCTAGAGTTGAGTTCATCCAGCGAGAGGTAAGCTGCGGAGTCCGCATTTGACTGAGGTTTCTGGAAACGAGGGTTCAGTGGGAGCCAGCTGGCCACCATAGTGCCTAGAATGAAGATAGGTAGACCGAACCAGAGCGGAATCTTTTTTTGAAGCATATGCATCCTTGAGCTCTAAGCTTAGCCCCGCTGTTTTCAGTCAAGCTAGATCGCTGATGGCCTTCAAGGCCAAGTGAAGGGCTGCGACCTCTCTTTACACTCTCGTCGCTCAAGATTCCAGAATTTTATCGGTAATGGTGAGCTCTGATGTGCTGGAAATGATCGCAGCTGTCTCTGGCGGCTAAAGCGCTGGAGACTATCCTGAGAGAAGCGAAATATATTGTGTTATCAGACACTTAGCATCGTAATCCTTCGTCGTTTCACTCCTCAGGATAGTCTCCAGCGCTTTAGGTGTTAGAGACTAACTAACTGCTATCATTACAATAGGCGCAACGATTAAAAAAAAAGTAAACTTTTAGCCAGCGACTCCGAACATAAGTTTGCTTTTTACGTGTCATTACGAGTTTTACGGGAGAGTATTGTGCCAGCCGAGACTTCGAAGCGCAGAATGGAACGTCGTACCGTTCATTCCAAAGATCATGCTCAGGTAACCTTGCATGCTCATAATCATGATATTAAAACCAGTCTGTACGACTTGAGCCCCATTGGGGCTGGGCTGTTTTACGAGAATGCCACCGCCGATGATGTCAAGACCTTCAAGTCCGGCCAAGTCGTTAGGATTAGCTTTGACAATGAAGATCCTAACGGTCGTCGAACTGCTCAGGCTGTTATTTGTCACATCAGCCACATCGAGAAGAAGAGCAAACAAGGTCTTCTGATTGGTATCCGTTTCCTGGCAGAGTCCGCACATCATGATTTGCATAGTCCGGATAAAGCGGAACAAGACGAGATGCGTGAGTTGCCCGAACTTTTTCGACCTTTGGCCTATGCTGAAGATCAACTCTTTTATGGGGAGTTCCTTCACTTTCAGGTGCTTGCCTATTCAGTCACAGATGTACTGTTGCGCACATCAAAGTCCAACAAAGGATTGAATCCGGGTCACCGACTTTTTCTGAGAGTGATGCTGCCGGATCATGTCGATGGCGGCTCTGTTATTAGGTTTACTGAGGTGGTGAATCCATCGCTCGATGAAAAAACCTACTTGATCCGCGCGAAATGGGAAAAACCAAGCAAGACTTTTCTGGAGGCACTAGCAGAATTTTTATTTCTGGCCTGTCCGGGCATTTCAGTGAAAGCTTTGGTGAAGGAGAACTGGCCGGCCATGGCTCTGCGGCGGGCTTTGCGCTTTCGATATGCCAGCTCCGAAGACGAATTCATCCAGGTCCTGGATCTGCGCCTTATGGGGGCTCACAGTGATGGACGCTGGCTCGACACACAGGACAGTAGGAAAATGCTGGATTCCTTCGATATTCATTCGCGACATATCATGTGTGTCGCTGGCGAAAGGCTAGTGGGTACGGCACGCCTTGTCTTTAACGATGGCGAGCACCTGCGCGCTGAACACACGGGATATGGAGTGAAACTTCCCGATCGGCTCTGGAAAGGCGGCTTTGTTGAAGTTTCCCGACTTTGTACCCATCCCGATTACCGAGGGGCAGATGTATTTCTGTTTATGCTCCAACATCTGGGACGCATCGTGCTCACATCAGGCAATGCCTATATGTTGACGAACTGCGTAGATTCCCTGGTCCCCATTTACGAACGGTTTGGAGCGAAGAACATCGGTCTGCGGTTTGATAGCCCTTTTATGCAGGGGCACAAACTAAATCTTCTTGTTTTCGATTGCAAGAAAATTTGTGCAGGATTTGGTATAAATCCCATTTACTATACGCTCGGCTTCAAAAACATGACCGAACATCTCGAGAGGCAGGGTCTCGTGGAGTTCTCGGGCATGGAGAATGCGGTTCGCAATCTCATAGGCCTGATGGCTCCCCTGGTTCATAAGATGGAAAAGAAGAAGCGTGGCAAGAAAATTCAACAGCCAAGAGCCGGCAAGCAAAGTCGGAAGCCTCGCGTCGCATGAGTTAGGCCGCACTCTTTGTATTGCGACTCTGTTGAGGAACAATGAGGGCTACATAAGCTTCCCTTGCATCCTGATCGTCGCGTACCTGCATGTTCCCCATATCAAATTTTTTATAGGCAGCCTGAGCAGATTCCGGCAAACTTTGATACACCATTCGACTTATGATAATCGCGTGATGGGTTTGAGTTTCTTTCAAAAGAATAAGCTTCCTCAACTCCTGATAACGGGTAGCCAGAATAAGACCGCGGTCGCGCACATCATATTGTCGAGGCCCGCTCGAAGGAAAATATCCTTCAATTGGCCCATAAGCAATACCAATCGCGCCCGTAATAGGTCGATGATAATGCATCTCCACGAGATCCTGGTCAAATATCTCCAGGAACCTTTGGGCCATTTTGTGGGCAAGAGCTGCTGCATTTTCATGTCGAGGGGTTTTTAAAGGGAATCCAACCGAGCACAAAAAGCCGTCACCCATTTCCTTGATTCGGTAAGCTTCACCTTCCAAGGTGCTTGGATTGTAACTTATATTCATGGCTTCGAAACAATGGGCTTGAAATGATTCGAGCCGTCGGTAAAAATCCCTGTGATCAATCTGCGAACTACCCACTATATCAAAGCAAATGACGTAAGCATCCTGATGCCCCACCGGCATGGTGTCTTCGATATGAAAGCCTTCGTTTATCTTAGTGACAACGTGCGGTAAAACCAGCTTGGTCAGCTGATTGTAAGCGTGGTCGACCCGATTCGTTACCGCTTCATGGCGAATGAAGTTAGAAATGTGTAGCTTGACACTGAGGCTATAGCGGGAAGAAAGGATATAGACGAGCAAGATGGCAATGCTTTGGTAACTAAGATCCGTAATATAGATAGTTTGGAAGGTCCATTTGTCTAGGTGAGCAAGACCAATACTGAGAAGCAGTAGAGTATGCACAGCGGCAAAAGCAAGGCTGCTGCGAAGTCCCATATTCAGCACTCCCACCGTTCCAACCAGGATTGCTTGTTGGTAGATCCGGGGAATGTCGCTATTCAAAAAGATTAGCTGCACCTGAAACGCAGAAACGTAGAGAGCTCCCAACATGAAAAAGGATTTATAGGCGGCAAACCCGTATCGCGAACGTCGAAAGACATCGAGGCGAATCAAGGTCGCCAGAAGCATAAAGAGCAACATTCCGCCGATTCGATGAGCCAAGGCAAACCCGAGATCAAACTTCTGCCTTAAACTATCGAGTGCCAAAAATGCTGGCAGTACAAGACTGAGGACGAGGCACACATAGAAAACGAGGTTACGGCAGTGAATATTTTCCCGCTCAATCCAGCTTTCTTCCATGCGACGATTACGCAAAGCCAGTAATTCTATGGGCAGCACTAGCCGCGCAAGTTTATACTTTTCCGTGACCTGCTTCAAATGAGTAAATCCCCCTAGGGCGAGTATCGGATGAAGTGGCTAAAAGTACAGGGAAAATCCGTTGATTAAGGTTGGAACGAGTAGCAATATATCCGGAAAAACATTTTTATCATCGTGGGCTACGTCGCACCGCTATTTTCTCAGCTTTAGGGTTGACCCACCAGCGGTTAAACAAACTGAGGGTGCGCCTCGAGAAGGCGGAAGTCTTCTGCCGCAATCTGTCCGTATTGAAAGGCGCTAGTTCGTATCCCCGCAGCGCCTCCGGCCAGAGCCGGCCCTTTCCGCACATCTCAAAAGCCAACTGCCGAAAGCGGTCGTGTGATTTGGATTGCTTTTGTACGTTATCCTACGTGCGCGATTATTCATCTCACGTGATATCATGCCGAAGATAAGCTCATATTCGGCTTGGCAAGGAGATTCCATGTCTGACAATCCAACTCCAAAATCCCCCTTAACAGCAAGATTATCTTTGGACTTCAAGCGCCTGGGGGCACCCGTCCTCTCTCCGGATGGCAGTTTCGCCATTGCCTCTATTTCCGAATGCATTTTGGAGGAAAATCGTTTCCAGACGGATCTTTGGCTCTTCCCATTGAGCGGCGAAAAAGCGCAAAAGTTAAGCTCTCATGCAGCGAGCAGCAGCAGCCCGGCTATAAGTCCCGATGGCAAGTATTTGGCTTTTCTCTCCAAGCGCGACAAAGATCAAGCCGCGCAACTTTATCTTCTCCCCCTAGCAGGGGGAGAAGCCATCCGAGTTACCAATTTACCCTTCGCGGTCAGCGAACCCCGCTGGTTTGCTGATTCCCAGCACATCGCCTTCACTACTCGAGTTTGGCCTGGATTTATAGGATGGGAGGATCAGAAGCTCAAACAAGATCGTTATTCCCAGCAAAAAAGCAGTGCTAAAATCTGGAACTCTGCTCCCGTTATGGATTGGGATGCTTTCACAGATGAACGAGAGTGCCATATATTTCGAACCAATATTGAAGGCAAAGAGCCAGTGGCCCTTACTGTTCAGCATTCCTTGCAGCTGCCACGCTTTGTAGGGGGGCCTTTTGGAAATCCTCAAAACTATGCGATTCACCCCAATGGCCTGACTTTAGCTATAGCATGCGCTATCCCCATTGAACCGGGAGTCTATCAGCAGGATATTTTTGTCCTGGATTTGGTCAAGGGCACGAGCAAGAATTGCACTTCCGATAATCCTGCCAACGATATGGCACCAAGCTTTAGTCCAGATGGCACCAAGCTTCTTTGGCTTCGACAATCTGTTGTAGGATTCTATGGCGATACCAAACGTCTGCTCATTGCTTCGGCTGATGGGGAAGATAGGCGGATTCTGCATCAAGATTGGGATCGATCCATGAATGGTCTGGCTTGGGCTGCAGATAGTAAAAGCCTCTTTGGCTGTATCGAAGATGCAGCCACCATTCGCCTTTACTCCATTCCAATCGATGGAGGTAAACCCATTCCTTTAACCCAAGACTCGAGTTTTGATGGAGTGACAGTCTCCACCAAGCTCGATGCCCCTGTCGTCGCTTTAAGGCAGAGTTTTACGGAAGCGCCCGTTCTGGTAGCCATCGATCCAAAGACTCAGCTCACAAAAAAACTATCGAGCCTCAACGACTTGCTCGAATCATCCATTGATTGGGGAAGGTTTGAATCCACTCGCTATCAAGGCTCCGATAATGAATCCATTCAAATGTGGATTAACTATCCACCGAATTTTGATCCTCAAAATAAATATCCCCTTTTCCTCATGATTCACGGCGGACCCCATGTGGGTATTTCGAATCTCATGCACTGGCGTTGGAACGCACAAATATTTGCAGGAATGGGCTATGTCACCGCCTGGCACAATTTTCACGGATCCAGTGGATTTGGCCAAGATTTTGCTGATAGTATTAATCCGGATTGGGTGACGAAACCCTATCAGGACACCATCAAAGCAGCCGAGTGGTTCATGGAAAAACCATGGATTGATTCCCAGCGCATGGTTGCCGGAGGTGGATCCTACGGTGGCTACTTGTCAACGATACTCCTCGGTCGCCAGCATCCTTTTCAGGCTTTGATTGCACATGCTGCCGTGTACAATCTTTATACCCAATATGGCTGCGATTTTCACTATCACAAGTCTCGTCATGGTGACTTCTGGGAAAATCCTGAACTCTTTCAGAAAATCTCGCCCCATTACCAGGCTGCACATTTCAAGACGCCAACTCTTATTATTCATGGACATCTTGATTACCGAGTCCCTATCAACCATGCGATGGAGCTCTTTCATGTGCTGCAGCGTAGAGGGATCGAGAGTCGTTTGGTCTATTTTCCCGATGAAAATCATTGGGTCTTAAAACCCCAAAATTCTCTAAAATGGTATGACGAAGTTTCGGCTTGGATTCATTGCTATACGCAATCCGGTGATTTCTCCAATCCCTAAGAGTATATCTGTACTAACACGACCGTCTGAGATCCGTTTTATCTTCTCAAGCAGGATTGCTTCAGAGCCTTTTTAGCGCATCTGAAGCAGCAGACTCTGCCGCGCAAGTTGAGTTCATTTCCCAGACAATCCTGGCCAAAGTTCACGCAGAACTTGCCTTTGCTGTGACAATGATCTAGTACATTTCGATACTTTTCTTTGGCTCTGTGCAGAACAAAGTGCATGGAACCCTTGCAGATTATTCCCAAACAAAGGCAGGACATGCTGTTATTAGCTCGTAACTGGACTCTGGTTTGTCTGACTGTGGTTACTGTCGCTCTCCATGGTTGTACCCGTGTCTCCAACAAGATCAGTATTTCCAAACTCGAATGTGGGAGTGACAGCCCTGGTGATGCCCAACTAGTTAAAATCCGGGGAGCCGATGGTCGCGAGCTGGAGGCAAGCGAACTTGAAGTTCTGAGCTGGGACGATGGGCATGAGCTAACTCCAGTCGCCGTCTCCGCGAAAGGCTGTTTCGCAAAAACCGAAAATCACGACTACATTGCGCGGATTCCCAAGTCTGCGGAAGCACTGCGTGTCAGTGCAGAGGAGCTGCAGGATCGTACGGGGTTTTATCTGAATAACTTCAGTAAACAAAGTGTTGGGTTGCGCTGCCAGCATCCAGCAGTTAGCGATCGAACCAATCTGCTGGACTTTGTGCAAATTCAGTATCCGAGTGAGAAGGATATCATGGAACTCAGCTGGTCCCTGCTGCTACCGGGGACTGATCAGGTTCAGGCCTCGGGCAAGCAACTCTATATTGCAAAGCAAAAAGGAGAACGGCTGCTGAGCTTCCAGAGACATCTGGCTGACGGTATCTATCGGCTTGAACTGAAAGTTCACAACCTTTTGAAAAACCAAACGACTGAGACGCTTGGCTGTGAACTTAGCTTTGACAACAGTAAACCTTCGGTTGCACTGGAATTTAAGGCCGCTTCACCACAAAACTATGGATCCTATGCACTCGTATCACCCGGCCAGGCTTTTGATGCCAAAGTAATCGACCAAAGTCTCGTGCAGAACTATGTTTGCTGGACCGCTCTGCCTGACCCCGATACAAGTCCCAATGTTGGGCCGTTACCGGAATGCCAGTGGCAGGAGTCGAAACCTCCGCTGGTGGCGCCCGCTGCTGGTTATTGGCGACTGTCTTTGAAGAGCATGGATCAGGCTGGCAATGTCTCCGATGTCAGCAGCAGGGATTTTCTGGTTTATCATAAATCAGATCTCGAAGAAGTGAATCTGCTCACAGATTCGCTAGATTTTCATTTCTTTGGTGATGGTTATCCCTTGACGGGAGTCTTGAATGCATTGAAAGCGGAAACCATCAAACGTAAGTTAAGCACTGTCTATGAGCAGCGGATGGCGAGCAGAAAAGCCGAAGAGGGTCTCTACAAAACCCTGCATCAGACCTATCCCTTTAAATTTGATGTATTGGACGAAACGCCATATGGAGCTGCGGTGAGTCCTGACGAGAAGTATTTTTTGATTTTCACCCGGCAGACCGGCAAAGTACTTGTGTACAGCAGCGAAACTCAGCAACTCGTCTGGTCTGCTCAGCTGGGCGAAACTCCCAACCGGGCGGTCTTTTCACCTGATTCGAAACTCATAGCGGTCGCGGGACAAAAGGGCCGGATCATGGTGTGGACCAGCAGCGGGCAAAACCTTTACCATTTCGAACGCGGCGCGAATACGAGCCTTTTAAAATTCAGCCCCAATAGCAAATTGTTGGGCTCGCTCTCAACGACGAATAATTTCTCGGCCTGGGTCATCGATGAAGATGACACTCGAAGCGATCGTCTGATTTATAATAAAGATGAAAAAGGAGCACTTTGGAGCTTTGACTGGAGCGAGAACTCCAGTGGTTTCACTTTAGCGCTTGGTCCAAAACTCTACACCTATGATTTGAAAAATCCGCAACTGGAGGAGGCGCTTGCCGTTGAAAGCAATGATCAGGATCTGGTCTATCAGGTCTTGACATTGAAAGGATCCTACCATTTGACTTTAAGTGCCAACAGCGAGCAGCGTGCCAAGCGCGGAACTCCCGATCTGTCCACAACCAACCTGAGTCTTTATACGCCGGATAATAAACTTCTGGCTCGAACGGACATACCAGGTGTCATCGACCGAGTCCGCCTCAGTCCTGATGGCAAAAACCTGGCTTTCTCTGGATTGGGTCTCAAAGGGGTGGCTATACTGCGAGATTGGACAAGGGTGCTGACTCAGGAGAAGCCCGATCTCGATAGTGTATCTGGCATCAGCACAATGTTTCCCCTGGAAATCAGTGGACTTTATTGGGGCGCTGACAATCAACATCTTGTCGTCGGAGCTTACAGTGGTGCCTCGGCTGTTCTTACGTCTGATGGCATGATTGTGAGTCGCATGGAAGGCAATAACTCGGCGCGCTTCGGCATGTCGGTGATCATGAGCAGCAAAAACCTGTGGGTCACAGGCGGACAAGATAAGAAGCTGCTGTTTCAAGACATGGATCCAGCGATCTTCCCGTCATACATCAGTCAGACTCTGATCCCAGGCTTTAGTAGTGATCGCGATGAAAAGCAATTTATTGCCGTGGAACGTTCATACAGAGATGTCAAACTGGTGTTATTAGATGAACATCTGCGCCTGAAAAATCAATGGCTATTGCCCGGTAGCGAAACTTTCGCAGAACAAAGAGCCAGGGACTTCACGCCGCTCTTTCGCTCTTTCAAATTTCTCGATGAGAATCGTATCGCTACCGCTGACAATGCGAGCCATATCTATATTCAGGATCTCAATGGACAGGTTGAGGAAACCATCGACTTCAGTTTGCCCAATAGCGTGCTGGTCAGCTTTGAGTTCTCTCCGGATCGGTCACATATCGCGGGTGGCTACCTGGATGGAACAGTTCGACTCTACGATGTCAGCATGAAAATTGATCGTTTCAAAACGCAGAGCCATGCTGCAGCACCTTATATTCTGTTTGAAGATGCTTCGCGGACTGCGGTTAATAATCTGCGTTTTTCCAGTAACCAGACACTTTACAGCACGGGTATCGATGGGCGCCTTTTGGAATACAAAGCCGATGGTAGTTTTATTGAACAGGCTAGTCTCGTCGGCGTTCTGAATAATTTCAAAATCGGTCCTGACGATTCTTTCCTATTCGGAACTCGGAATTCCGGAGCATTCTTTTACGCAGATGATGTCAATGCCGCAGCTATGCAAGTGAAAGATCATGTCGAAGACGCTTTGCTGGGCTTGGACGTCTCACCGACCCGGAGTTTTTTTGCGGGTGTGTCCGGCCAAGGTTTGGTTCAGCTTTGGGATAAAATGGGTCAATGGCGTTTCACTATGAACCCCTTCTTCAAGAAGCGGGCGGATGTCGTGCACTTCTCCAGCAAACAAAATGGCTTCTGGGTCGGCGGCTACAATAGGGTATTGTATGTGCCACTCGATGCCGGAGAAATTTACAAGCGAACCTGCGAGCGTCTGAATGGTCTTTTGACGAGTGATCCGAAGTACGCGGATATCTGCACGGCGCTCTGACTTTTGGCTTGGAGGAGATAGATTCTTCTTCGGATTTTTGCGAACTGTCTGTATAAAGGGCAAGATCTTACTCCCTTTTTGCAGGAGAACCTATGGGCAGCTTTTACGAAAGTCATGGTAGCACGGCCGTTATTACCCTCGATAACCCTCCTATCAATAGCCTTGGTCTTGAGCATCGCTCTCGAATCAGCAAGGGCCTCAAAGAAGCTTTGGCTGATGATCGAGTTCGAGCGATAGTCCTGATCGGATCCAGGGGGGTCTTTACGGGAGGGGCTGATATTCGTGAGTTCAACACTCCTCAGGCCCTTGCAGAACCCAGCTTGCCAACGCTTATTGATGCCTTTGAAGACTCGCCCAAGCCTGTCATTGCGGCGATTGCTGGTGTATGCATGGGAGGCGGTGTTGAGTTAGCCCTGGGTTGTCACTTCCGTGTAGCACTCGCCGATGCGCAGATTGCACTGCCAGAGGTTAAATTGGGACTTTTACCAGGTGCAGGCGGCACGCAGCGACTGCCAAGACTCGTTGGTCCTGAACTTGCCCTTAAAATAATCGTAACAGGTGATGCTGTTCCAGCCCAAAACCTTCGAGATTCGGGACTGTTTGATTTAATTGTGGATGGCAATCTATTTGAAGCGGCGCTTCGTCTTGCTGAGCAAGTTATTTCGGAGAAGAGTCCTATCAGAAGAACTCGCACAATCGTGGCCCAAAATCTCGGGGGAGACGCGATCTTTCACCGCTGGAAAGAGCAAGCTCGTGCTCAATCGCCAAACTTCCCTGCTCCGCTTAAATGCATTGAGGCAGTGGAGGCGGCTTTTGCCTTGCCCGTCGAACAGGGTTTGAGTTTTGAACGCCAGATTTTTATGGAGCTTTTGCAAACCAATGAATCCAAGGCACTTCGTCATGCTTTCTTTGGCGAACGAGCTGCAGTCAAAGTGAAAGATTTGCCGGAAGCAAGCAGAATCCGCACGATTCAACAGGTTGGTGTTGTCGGTGGTGGGACCATGGGGACCGGCATAGCTATGAATTTTCTCAATGCAGGAATTCCTGTCGTCTTGCTTGAAATGAAACAAGATGCCCTTGATCGTTGCCTTGGGATGATTCGAAAGACTTACGAGAGCGCCGTGAAAAAGGGTAAATTGAAGATCGAGCAGCTCGAGACACAAATGAACCTCCTCACGCCAACTCTGAGCTACGAGTCTTTCCAAGATGTTGATTTGATCATTGAAGCCGTTTTCGAAAGCATGGCTGTAAAAGAGCAGGTTTTCAGAAAAATCGATGCAGTGGCCAAAGCGGGTGCGATTTTGGCGAGCAATACTTCGACTTTGGATATCGACAGAATCGCGTCATTTACCAAAAGACCAGCGGATGTTCTTGGGCTGCACTTCTTCAGTCCTGCTCATGTTATGAAATTGCTTGAAGTGGTCCGTGGCGCCAAGACCTCGGCTGAGGTTCTGGCCTCGGCCATGAATATTGCCAAGACGATTAAGAAGACTGCCGTGGTGTCAGGAGTCTGTGACGGCTTTATCGGCAATCGAATGATCGCCGCCTACAGCCAGCAAGCTACGAATCTGCTCGAGGAAGGCGCATTACCCGAAGAAGTGGATCGAGCCTTGGAAGAATTCGGGATGGCTATGGGGCCTTTTCGCATGTCAGATCTGGCTGGAAATGATATCGGTTGGGCAATTCGCAAGCACCAGCAGTTGACTCAGCCGGATCCTCAGTATCCGCGAATCGCCGACCGACTCTGTGAACTGGGACGCTTTGGCCAGAAGACCGGCGCGGGCTGGTATCAATACACCGCTGGCAGCCGTGAAGCTTTTCCCGATTCGCGTGTGAAAGAACTGATTGATCTCTATAGGAGTGAGAAAGGTCTTCAACTTCGACAGATAAGTCAGGAGGAGGTCGTCGATCGCTGTATTCTGGCTTTGGTCAACGAAGGAGCAAAAATCCTTGAAGAGAATATTGCTCAGCGAGCCTCAGATATTGATGTCGTCTATTTAAGCGGTTATGGCTTTCCTCTTTACCGTGGTGGTCCTCTGTTTTATGCCGATACTCGGGGTTTGCGGGCAGTCATCGAGAGGATGGCTCAATTTTTGGCGAAAAGTGGTGACTCCTTCTGGAAGCCCGCAGCGCTGCTTTCTGAGCTTGCCGCCAAAGGCTTGAGCTTCAATAGTCCCCCTTGATAAATGAATAGCGCCTATCAAAATTTTGCGATAGGACCGCATTTTGCTGGAGGATTTTATCTTACTTTTTGTTGCTAGGCTTTAGCCGTAACTTGATGATCGCATCGCGACAGACGGGTTCGCATTTGGGGCCATTTGGTCGACTGATTCTGTACGATGGCTTATATTTAAGACGACCAATGGACACCCCGTTGTAGAAGGCATCGAGTTTAATGCTCTTGGGATCCCCTGACACAGAGAAGGTTTTCCTGATCGCCACGACCATTCAGCAGTTTTCGCTGCTTCAGGGCGAAAGAGGGTCGCTTGGTAGGCGGTTCCTATCTGTGAAATGTGCAGGGCATATGCCTGCTGGAGGGGCCGGAGCCCTCGAATTTTCAACCAAGCTGTCCCATGACCCTGGGCAGCGTCAGGCCTCTCCCGCGTGGTCGTCCACGCCCCAGGCACGCGGAGAATGGACGATGCCTCTCCTTCCGCTCGATGGGTGAGTTCCTCTGGGGTCAGGAACTGATCCCAAAGGAACTTCCACTCCCCATCCAGCTTAAGTGGACCATCGCGATCGAAATCCCAGCGACTGAGATCGAGGATCCCGCCGATCGCTTGAGGAGCCTCTCGGCCCGAATGAGATGTTCCACAGCCACCCACTATCAACCCAAGACATAGGCTTAACCAGAAGGCGGTCAATCGCGCCATAGACTCCTCTTCCCTAGCTTGACCTTAGCGACTACCAGAAACTTTCAGAACTTCACGAGGGTAGGGGGGATGTTTCAGAAAGCTTCCTTGGAACCATAACACGAAATGGAAGTCCATGGCCTGACACGGAACTCAGGAGTTCCCTTCCAAGAGTTCAAATACAGTTTTTCTGCAAAAAAAAAATTTCGTGCCTTGAATATAAGCAGTAAAAGTTCGCGGCCTGTCCTGGGCATATTTATCCCGTTGATAGACCAAAATAAGAACCGAAGGGGGAGACCTTGATGAACCATCTTCGCACTCTCACCAGAGGTCTTTATGAAAAATTTACAATGGTTTTGGGCTGCTGTGTCGGCTTTCGTTTTACCTCATTCATTGGCTTTTGCAGCTTCACTGGAGTGTCTACGGGAGGCCCCGAGCTCCTATGAAGTCGAAGGCTGGCGTCAGCAGGCCGCTCAGCAGCTGGAGGAGGGGCGAATAACAGAGCGAAATCTTGCGAGCAAGCTTCGCTCGTGTTTTGGTCCTCAGATTCCCGCCTGTTTGGTCAAGATGAATGACTACGTAACGCGCAATGATGTGGCATCACCCACCTTCGACCTTCAGGTTCGAGCTTCACCTCAGAAGCAGCCTCCCGTGCAACTTTTCTCAAGTGGTGCTTCCAACTTTGAATATAGAGTGCCAGAAGATATCGAGGCCCGGGCTGCGGCGCTTGGTTGGCCTTTGGTTCGTTATAAAAGTCGGCACTCCGGAGGCTTTGATCGTGATACCGCATCGCTGCTCATGATCTATGTCCCAGGAGACCTAGTGAACCCGCCGGTGAATTATGATCGCTGGCTTAACTTCGCTTTGCCGGAGGATCCTCTTGCTATTGCGAGCCATCCGACTCCATCCATGCCTCTGCCCTCCTCGGATGATTATCTTGCGGAAGGTCGAGGTGAAGTCAATTTGCCCAAAGTGTTTACCATGGTCTCCATGGATCGCCGTCTGGATAATAAACCCGCCCAGGTGTATTTTCAGCGTTTTCTACGGGAAGACAAGGGTGATGCGTTTTTTAAAGCTGAGGGTAATGCTGATCCGATGCGCTGTATAGGCTGTCATCCGAATGGACTCAGAGCTATCAGTCCGCTCGGCTATCATGTGCGTAAAGATGAAAGTATGCTGGAAGGGGAGGCCTGGCAAACGGTGAAGCTCATCAATGATGCGATGGTGAAGGCTTCTGGTCAAAGAACGGTGAGCTGGCGCAATGTGCCGGTGAGTTCGAGTTCCACGCAAAGCAAAGCCCTTTTGAATCCAGGCGCCTTTGGGCCGATGGTGGGGCCATTGGTCCCATTAAACGGTCGCAGTCGCACCGTGGATTTTATCAAGCAATGCGCTCAACGCCGCCGCTCCGTCGATGTCAGAGATATTTTCGACCGCGCTCCCGGTCAGGGCAACGTCTATCGTCTTTCCAGCCGACCGCAAATTGATGCAGCCAAGGTTCTACGCTCAATGAGCTGTGGCACGTGCCATGGCAATGCATCGCGTTCTCCCTTGAACTCTCTCACCGAATGGGCGCAGATTGACTTCAAAATTTTGGTCGATCAGTCCATGCCTCTGGGAGCCCACAAAAATCCTCTGGAATCAACGACTGGAGATGTGCAGGATGTCTTGACAGCGGATGAACGCATTGCCCTTGCCAACTGCCTGCAGGCGGAATTTGAACTGGAGGTCCAGGAAACAAGCCGCTGGTTAACTCAAGGCAGCTGCCAGTGACGGTTTGAAAGCGTATTTGGGATTGGCTAAATTCGAACCACCCAGCGACTCGGCTTGGGTGGCCACCTGTTGGAGAAGGGTAGAGACAGACCCTAAGAGGCCGACGCAGACAGTGTCCCAGCCACCTTATCAGCTAATGGCAGAGGCCAGCGAATTTGAAATGCAAAAGCGCGGAATCCAAGTCTTTCAGGGGAAGTAAAAACAATAGAAATTTCTCCACCAATCGATCGTAGGTCTTCAACTATGGCCGCCATTCCAATTCCTCGACCTGAAATTGAACTGAGCGATTGACTTATAGTAAAGTCAGCTTCAAAAATATGCTGAGCCAGCTGTTCATCCTTGAGTTTTTCCTTGCCTAAAGTCGAGACCTTTTGTCGGATTTTCGATAAGTCGAGGCCTCGTCCGTCATCTTTTACGGAGAGAATCATTTCGCCGTCAGTCTGCCTAAACTCGATGCTGATGAAGCCCTGAGCGGGCTTGTTGTTCTCAAGACGCTCGGCAACACTTTCAATGCCATGGTCGCAGCAATTTCGCATGAGATGGCCAAGAACATTGACCAGTACGCTCACCTCCTGCTCCCTCAGGTCGATATGATCAGTCATCCAATGGATCTCAGGTATTGGTTTAGCGAGTTGTTGGGCAATAATCGCTAAGTCCATTCTAATCAACTGCAGCAGGCCTGCATAATTGCTTTGCGCCCATTGCTCCAAGACCCCAAGGCCCGTATAAAGAGGTGTTTGCTGTTTAAGATACTCGACGAGTTGCTTTAACTCCCGCTTTTCGACGGTTACCAGACCTGCTTGATTGCTTTTTGGCGCCAAATGCTCCTCGTAGATCGTGGCTAGCAAATTGAGTTCGCAACGCAGTTTGATGAAATTTTCTTTCAATTCTGGATCACGGGGAGATTGCGATATAGCGAGGCAATTTTCGATTTCATGACAACGTTCGGTGATCGATTGAAAGCCAAAAGAGCGAGCATTGCCTTTTAGGGTGTGGATCACGGTTTTGAATTCCCGCATATCGGCCCCATCATTATGCAGGGCACTATCCAGCTTTTGCCCTATGACTAAAATGTTTGATACGATCATGGGAAGGATTTCGACTGGTACCTGCAGCAGGGCGAGCAAGAATTTATTTTTGATCTCGACTTCCTCTTCTCGGACACGATTCAATTCAGATTGGGTAAGGTCCTGAATAGCCAGTAAAATAGAGCGAATTTTGCCTCTGTGCATGATGGGGGTCCATTGCAAAAACAAAATTTGCTGCGGATTGCCTAGACTTTGTCGATATTGTAGCCGCACTGGTAGATGATGAGCATTGAATTCAAAGTTCTCCGCACCGTCACCCACACATGTTTGAATGATGGTTTTTGTCATATCCTTTTGATCGCCAGTAAGAGTGGATTTGTCAAGGATTTGGTCTAGGCTTATAACGTCAGAACCGATGACGTTGTTAAATTGCTGATCGTTTTGATTAGCAATGAACAAGCGCTCGTCGACCGTGAACATGGCTTGCTTCATGAAGTGAAACATAGCTTTAATGTTTTCGGCTGTGAGTTCGCTTTTTTCTTTGTTTCTCTGCAATGCCTCGTACAATTTCTTCTGGGAAAACGCAAAGATCGATAAGGCGATAGCAATGAAAACTGCAAAGCAGATGAATGTCAGGAACGTGAATATGGAGTGGGCCATCGATCCCGTGCTGAAGGGGAATTGGTGGATGGGATAGCCCTTGAGTTCTAGCACAAAGATGCCGGTATAAAGCAGCATGGCTAACACAGTGAGCAAGATTATTTCTCTGACTCGACGAAATAAGAGAGCGGCCAGTCCCGGCGGTGTTCCCAAAAGCCAACAGGCAACACTCGAGCTAATGCCTCCGAGATGAAGAACAACCCCGGCCAAACCAATGCTGGTCGCCGCAAGATTAATGATTGCTAACAGTCTTGATTTGCCAAACCAATGCAAGGGGTGAGTCAGCATAAGAATGAGAATTGTTATACCCAATGACAATGCAGCTGCATAAGCCTTTGTCGTCACATAAAAGGCGACGTAGGCTAGAGCCACCAGTAAGCCGATCTGAGTATATATAAAAGCAGAACGGGCAAACCAGTAGTCCTGAATCTTAGGATAATGCTTGCTTCTGATTCCAGCAAAATCTGTAATTGTTTCTGATAGAATGAGCAAATGATCAATTATTTTATAGAACAAATATTCTATAAGAAGCATGAGTTTCTGTGTTTTTTTCAAAGTCGAAAGCATACTGTGTTGCCACTTTCTCATCATGCTGCATGAGTCTTAGAATGTTCCAATCGGAGAAAGTACAGAGTGGTCGCTGCCTTGTCGTCGCGAACGACTTTGTTGTTAGCAGCAAGGTCGTATCGTTCGATGCCATTTTGTAGTTCAGGACTCAGATTGAGAAAAACTTTTTCTTGAACGATCAGATAGCTTGATGGTCCCAGCGCTTCAAACAGAACTTTGCGCATACTCTCGTAGCGAGTGGCTAGGACTATTCCGTGCCCAAAAAGGTCATAGTGCATCGTGCCGGACTCTGGAAAGAAGGATTCGACCATATCATACGCGAGCCCCATACCGCAATGAATTGGCTCGTTATGAGAGAAATCGATGACTTCGTTGGCGAATATATCGAAGACCTGCAGAGCAAGCCTGTAGGCATCGTTAAATGGATTGTCGGTGACGGAAGCAAAGGGGTAACCAACGCTACAGAGAAACCCATCGCCCATTTCTTTGATCCGAAATGCCTTGGCTTTGAGGGGGTCTTCAGCATAGTCTTCCAGCATCTTCATGTTGCATTGGCGAAAAAGACTTCGTAAAAAGTTCCGCGTGTCGGTTCTTTGGATCTTCGAGCTACTCACGACATCGAAACACAGGACACAGGCACGTGCTTCTCCTATCGGCATGGTTTGTTCGAGAAAGGCTCCTTGTTCGATCTGCTGAATTTGATGCGGGAAAATCAGTTTGGACAATTCGCGAAAGGCATGTTTGCGTCTTTTTTCCTCTATGATGATCTGTACGGTGTGCTGTTCAAAAAATTCAATGGTCAGATAGATGGCTGCGGCAGTACCCGCTAGGCTTCCAAGAAACATGATGGTTATCGATTGGATGATGCCTAAGGCGTTTAGCATATCATGGAGTGAGGTTGCTAAAAAGAAGCCACCTCCAAAGATGATAGGCAGAACATGTTTGCCCTGGCGATGAGCGCGAGCGAAGAACACATAAGCATTCATGGATATGGCAAGGGAGAATGAAAAAATCAGCTTACGTATGTTTTGAAATAATTCGATATCTGGGCTAATGACCAGATAAAGCAAGGCGAGGCAGAACAGTAAGTTTGCATAGACATAGAATCGGGTAAAGGTCCCTCGACCTTTGTAGAAGCAGAGGCTAAAGGCATAGTAGCCCAGAGACATCTGTAACAAACCAGCATAGTGGAGAGTCAAGAGGCTATCAGGATTGAAGTGCTTCAGAAAAATGTCGTTGGGTAAAGCATAGAAAGGATACGATCCAAAGCAAATATACCATTGGACGAGGTAAATCCTATTTTTTACCCGGATATAGAGCAGGCCAAAGAACAAGCCCGCGAATAACAGGATGAATCCGGAAATGTAACGCAGCTCGGCAGTTCCCAGTTGAAGAAAGGCCATCAAGGGGTCTGACTTTGCATAGGGTCGCAACTGAAAGGGCTGTTGATAGATTCCAATCATGAGCGGGGTATCGATACGAATCGACAGAATGTGTTCGGTCTGCGTGATGTTAAGGACGATCGGTACGGCCTGGATGGGGAAATAGCGCTCGTGTTGATTCTCTCCCTCACGGCTAAACAATAACTGGCCGTCGAGCAGTACATTCATGCGGCTCATGTAAGCATCAACATAAAGTGTGACCTTCTGGCCGACCAGACTCGGATCAAAATACAAATGAGCTCGATACCATCCGACGCGAAAGAGCTGTCCATCGTTATAAGCCTTAGTCCATGGACCTGGGGCCTGAATCACGACCCAATCGGTCGTATCGATCCCGGGCAGCGCATTGCGCGGATCGTCATCGCGGGTAAACAGCCAGTTTCCGTTCAAACTGATGGGTTCATTGAGCTGGTGAATTTCGATACGGCAGGAAAAACAGTTTTGTCGGGAATCGATGGTCTCGGTCGCGCCAGCCACAGGGAGGTTCAGACCGAATAGCACAAGCAGCAGCATGATAGGCTGGCTTCGAACTAGGTCGCTCTTGGTGATTCCAAACAAATCAAATCCCTCGATCGAAGCCGCGACCTGTATGGATAGGATGTTCTCTCAGGCATTGAAAGCCCATCTTATGAATCGATTCTCTTGACCAAACTTTCCAGGTGTGATGCCAATTCACTCAGAGATTTGGCAGCGCTAAGAACCTGGTTCGATCCAGCAAAAGTTTCTTTGGCTGCGCTTGACACAACTCTGACATTTTCTGCGATACTGAGCACTCCTTTGGCTGATTCCTGAACCACCCGAGCGACTTCGTTGGTGGTTGCTGACTGTTCTTCAACGGAAGCGGCGATCGCGCTGGCGATTCCATTCAATTTCTCAATGGTCTGGCCGATTGCGGTGACGGCCTCTACCGAACTTCGACTGTCGCGTTGAATTCCTGTGATCTTGTTGGTAATATCTTCAGTCGCTTTGGCTGTTTGTTTAGCCAATTCCTTGACCTCATTGGCGACCACGGCAAATCCCCGACCAGCATCTCCGGCGCGCGCCGCTTCAATCGTAGCATTCAGCGCCAGTAGATTGGTCTGTTGCGCAATCGAACTTATGACTTTGATCACATTGCCAATTTCCTGGCTGCTGTCGCCTAGTTTGGAAATAGTGATGTTGGTTGCCTGGGCTTGCCGCATTGTTGCATTGCTGGTCGATGAAGCTTCTGAAGCATTGCGGGCAATCTCTTTAATGGCTGCTAACATTTCTTCAGTATTGGTCGCTACCGTCCGTACACCCTGCGATACCTCCTCCGAGGCGGCGGCTGTGGAATTCGCTACAGAAGTCGAGCGTTCGGCGTTGCCGCTCATTTGCGTGGCGGTCGCTGTCAACTCCGCTGCAGCAGCACCCAGTTGTTGAGCTGTTTCAGATAGTGCGGCAATCAGCGCAACCTGGTCTTTCTTTTGGCTGGTTATATCGCTGGCATATTTGACGACTTTGAAGACCTTACCGGTCAGATCAAAGACGGGAACATAAGACGCTTGAATCCATACCTGGCGTCCACCTTTTGCTACCCGTAAAAATTGATTGCTTTGGTATTCGCCGGCGTTGAGTTTCAACCAGAATTCGCGATACTTGGTGCTTTGCGTATACTCAGGGGTACAGAACAAAGAATGATGGCGACCACTGACTTCGTCAAGCCGATAGTTCATCAATTTGAGAAAGTTGTCATTGGCATCTGTCACTGTACCGTCACAATTGAATTCAATGACCGCCTGGGCTCGGCTCAGGGCAGCTAGCTGGGCATCCTTGAGCTTTTGCTTGCTGATATCGGAGGCATATTTTACGACTTTGGTGGGATGCCCGCTGAGATCTAGGATTGGATTATAGGTCGCTTGAATCCAGATCTCTCGTCCTCCCTTGCCGACTCGCTTATACTCACCCGAATCAAATTCACCTCGGTTCAACTTTTCCCAGAAGTTCTTATATTCACTCGAACGTGAGTACTCGACGTCACAGAGGAAACTATGATGTTTGCCTTTGACTTCATCCAATGTATAGCCCAGCACCTTGAGGAAATTACTGTTGGCATACTGAACGATCCCATCCAAACTAAATTCAATAACGCCCTGCGATTTGCCAATAGCATCGATTTGCCCCTTGAAGTCGGCGTTGGCCAATTTTTGGACTGTGATATCCGTAGCAAATTTAACGACTTTGTACGGCATGCCATTGGCGTGAAAGATCGGGCTGTAATGGGCTTGAATCCAAACTTCTTTGCCACTTTTTGCTATTCTTTTGAATTCCATAGCAAAAGATTCGCCTCGTCCAAGCCTTTCCCAAAAGCTGCGGTAGTCCGGCGAGGAAGCATAGGCGCCTTCACAGAATATACGGTGATGCTTGCCTTTGATTTCATCCAAACTATAGCCAAGAGTTTTGAGGAAATTATCATTAGCGACGAGAATCGTACCATCGAGGTTGAATTCTATGACAGCCTGAGATTGATGGACTGCTGCCATTTGAGCCTCTAGATCCGCCAATCGAAGCTCGGCATCGCTGGACTCACGAGGAGCCTTGCGAGCTGTCATTGCCAATGCATTCTTTGCCATGTGTCCTCCTTGGACTCTTTAAGTTCGATTCCATAGGAATCTCAATGGTCTTTATCCTGCTGCAAACCCGATCCGTGTCAAACCCTGTGCTACTTAAGATTACTCTTGGTATTCGTTGCTTCGGTAAGAAACAGAAAGGCTTGAGTCGATTTTTAGAAAAGGCCGGCCTGATAAGGTCTTTGAAAATAGTCACCGACGGACTGTCTGGTGAAAAGCGAATGCTTTGCGGATCTTGGGGCAGGGTGTTGAGGGTGCTTGGGCCCCCTATGCGGCTTTACGCAGCAGGCAAATCTATATGAAACGTGGTTCCGTGTTGCTGATTGGTAGCCGATTCAACCTGCGATTCTACCTCGAGATTTCCGCCCATTTTTAGGACAAAAGAATAAGCGATAGGTAAGCCAAATCCCGTACCTTCTTCGCCCTGAGTGCCGGCTCGTGAGGTCTGTGCGGTGGGGTCGAACAACTGTTTGATCAAAGTCGGTGGCATGCCTATGCCTTCATCGCTGATTGAAAGGCGAATTCTGTCGCCCCAGCGATGAACTCCAAAAGCAATCACTCCATCTGTCTTCGAGAATTTTATGGCATTCGAAATCAAGTTGGCAAGCACGCAATGGACAAGAATACGGCGGTCTGCTAGGACTTTGTTTTCGAGCAAGTCGGGATCTATTGCCAAGCTAAGTCGCAAGTTCTTTTGATTGAGTGGGCTATCAAAGGTCTGGGCTAAGTGCTCGACCAACTTTTGGATGCTGACTGGTTCGGGCTGAAAGACAGCTTTCCCTGAATCCACGGCGTCCAAGTGGCGAGTCAGGCTGATAATTTCCTCGATTCGTTTGGTAGAGTGATCGATTTTTTCAAGAAATTTTCTTTGCTTCGGTTGGAGATCCTGATCTTTGAGCGCGACCTGAGTGAAGCCTGCTATGACAAACAGGGGATTGCTGATATCGTGCGATAGAATACGCAGCATCCGTTGGCGTTCCATCGCTACGTAAGCCGCGCTTTCAGCCCGCGAATGTTCGGCATTTCGTTCGTATAAAAGATCACGGACTGCACGTGAAAGTGACAAAGAGATGGTCATCGCCATAAGTACGACTCCCAAATGCAAGGAATAGAGAGTCAGAAGATTGTCGGAGAGTGCTCCATGACGGCGCAAGATTAAGACCGCTACACCGGCTAGCGGCAGAAACCAAGCGATAAGGTAGGCTTTAGCGCCAGCCTCCTTTTTTGAAATAGCGTAAGCTCCCATCGAAATCAAAGTGAGTCCTAGAAGGAGGATAAGGCAATCGACAAGCAGGGAAGCGAAATCTCGGGTTGTTGCGTGATTGAGAAGCAAAAGATCCAAGGTTGCTAGGAGTACAATAGCGCGACAAGCCCAAATCAAAAATATGTTGCGATCGGTGGAGCGCAAATGCAAGCGGGAGAATCGGATGGAGCAAATGATGGCGGTCAGCGAAAAATTGCCGAGCAAGGAGGCCCAGCCGCCGAATCTTGGCATGGCCACGAACGAATCAAGAAAGCCGGTCACACTGCCTAATCCACCAAGCAGACCGATGAGGAATCCTGCGAACCAACCGAGTGCAGCCTGACGGCCAATCAACGCTGTACTCGCGCTATAGAGCAGCAAGGCAAAGAGCACAGCAAGGGCTGATCCTGTCATCGCAGAATCGCTGATCGTCATGAATTCATAGTCTCTGATAGGAATCAATTCGAAGGCTAGCAGCATATTGTTATAGGATGTGATTTGAAATTCTAGTTCAGTTGTGGAGTGAGCTGGCAACTCGAAGGCAATATCCGAACCCATGGTGGGCAGATCTCTTTCGCGCCTTTCAATCGAAGCGCCGCTTATCCCGGATCCAAGCCGCAGTTGCGATGATATAAGCTTGACCGAGTTCAAAGCGTGTTCTTGAAAGGCCATCACGTAGCGTCGTGGTGTGCTGTCAGGGTTGCTCAGTTGAAAGCGAAGGCTGGCGATGCTATCGGACATATAGCCGAGGGCTCTTGACTGCTGCTCCGAGGATTCGATGAGGAGCGTGCTGTTTTTTTGCCCGTGTTGGACGGCGATGCGAACGTCGATATCTCGGCCTTTGATGGCGATATCTGCGCTGAGCGGCAGGATAAACGGAGTCGGCGACTGGGCCTCGGCAAATGCCTGAGCTTGGGCTAAAATGAGCATCATCCAGCTCACTAAGACCAAAAGCCAAGGGTAGTTTCGGCGAGACGAAGTCAAGTTTTGAGACCTCCTTATCCCTTCGCTCATCGGTTCAAAGTCCTCGAACCTCCTGCATCCGATACTTACGTTTTGGAAGTGTTGTTGGAGCCTACCCATCGATAAAATGGCCCCGGGTCCCGAGGCCTTAGGTCCTGATCAGAGACCTTGAATGCGTTCAACAGCTGACTCCAGGTTCGCCACGGTTCGGTCGATATGATTGAGCTTGTCCAATCCAAACAGTCCCAAGCGAAAGGTCTTAAAATCGGCGGGTTCGTCGCACATCAGAGGCACTCCGGCGGCTGTTTGCAAACCGACTTGAGCAAATTTACTGCCTTTGTGGAGACCTTCATCATCGGTGTAACAGACCACGACACCGGGAGCTTCAAATCCCGGTGCAGCCAGGCTGATAAATCCCTTTTGCTCGAGCATATGCCGCACTTTGCTGCCGAGTTCGAACTGCTGCCGCTTGATCAACTCAAAACCAATCGCTTCGACTTCATGGATCGTCTGATCAAAACGGGCCAGGGCATCGGTGGGCAGCGTTGCATGGTAAGCGTGCCCGCCAGCTTCATAGGCCTGCATGATTTGCAGCCATTTGTGCAGATCGCCAGCGAAACTGCTGCTACGGGTCTCTGTGATGCGAGTCAAGGCCGCAGCACTGAGCATGACCAGTGCGCTGCAGGGACTTGCTCCCCAGCCCTTCTGCGGGGCACTGATGAGGATGTCGATGCCGCAGCTCTTCATATTCACCCAGGCCGTTCCTGACGCCACACAGTCCAACACAAACAGTCCACCGACGGCGTGCACGGCTTCGGCAACAGCTGATAGATAGTCGTCGCTCAGCAGAATACCCGAAGAGGTTTCCACATGCGGGGCAAATACCAGCTGAGGCTCTATCGCTCGGATTGTCGCGAGAACTTCGTCCAAGGGCGCTGGGACATAAGGGGATTGCCGAAGGGGGCTTTGGGGTCTAGCTTTGAGCACCTGATGGGCTGATGGAATGGAACCCATATCGAAGATTTGGGTCCAACGGTAACTAAACCATCCGTTGCGTATCACCAAACACGATTTACCTGTCGCAAACTGCCGGGCCACAGCTTCCATCCCGTAGGTTCCTCCACCGGGGACGAGGGCGACTGCTTCAGCTTGGTACACCGTCTTCAAACTTGCTGAAATGTGACGCATGACCGCTTGAAACGAGGCGGACATGTGATTCAGCGAACGATCGTTAAAGACCACCGAGTATTCGAGCAATCCCTTCGGATCGACTCCAGGTATGAGTGTAGACACCTTGTGCTCCGTATATAAAACCAACTGCCGATAAAAAAGGCAAATTAGCATGAACGGATCACTTGGGATAGAGCGTTTCTGTGAGCATTCCCAGGGGACTTCGGCGCTGTTAGATTGTGCCTTTCGGTTCCAGAGTGCAGCTATCATCTTCGGGCCTTGCGCTCATGGCATCGGTACTGCGGGCTTGCAGAGAGGAATTCATATAGATGATAAGATCGGATTTTGCACTGCTGGCCGAAACACATTGCAGGGGGAAACCTAGCGGACGACTGATCGGACCACTTCCAAGCGGGGCAGCTTCGGTGGCGAAGGACCACAGATAGTAGGCTACGGCGTAGACATGTTTTTCCGCTTGTTGGGCCACGGTAAAGATCCCGTCCGTATAAATATTGCGGAAGGCCGACAATTGGTTCAATTCTGGATTCAGATCGGCTCCAGGAATGAAACTGACGCTGGAAGTGCGATAGATTTCAAAACTCATTCCCCCGTCGCTGATGGCCTTTTGCGAGTTGGCTCGGACCACGTCACCATTTTTTTTATCGCCGAGATAGGTTTTGAAAGTTCCCGTAAAGAAGGGATCCAGTAAAACCAAGCGTTGGGGCAGAAGATTGCGTGACACGCGACCCGCCTTGACCGATTCAGTCAATCGCTTTGCGAGAATGGATGCCATCTGGCTACCGAGAGAGTGACCGGCGATACGAATCTCAGATTGACTCTGGTATTGCATCGCTTGCACATAATCCTGATAGAGCCAATCACTGGCTGACAATTTACCTTCAAATGCTGTTCGCTGGCCGTTGCTATTGATCCACGTCATAGCCGATGAATCCCAAATCTTTTGTTCGGCTAACAGCAGTGTATCGTCGGCAAACTGGGTCCATAAGAAAAAACCCACGTTCCAACCTTTGTCGATCCAGGGCTCAGCTAGATCTCTTTGTTCGCCCAGGACATCGCGGAGCGGCGATTCATAGAGCTTGGTCGCCACCTGGCCCGGCTGCCAACCGTGAACATAGATAAGCGTGGGCTTTTGAGGATCGTAGTAGGATTGATTGAGGGCGATATTGGCTTTTTGCAAGTGTCCTTGTTTGCCAAACCAATAGAGTCCTGTGCTCAGGCTTGTAAAGTCAATCGTATCATCCGGCCTTTTGGGGAGCTGCTGACCTGGATTCGCAGCAGCTGTGGGCCGATCTTGATCTTTTTGGGCTGGAGTATCTTTGTTTGCATCGAGCGCTTTGCTGCAAGAGGCCCAGGCGTGTGCCATCAAAAAACCAGCGATCAGTATGCGATGCTTCATGTATTGAGCCTTTCGATGGCCTTGGGTCGTCCTCTCGTCCTATAAGCAAAGCTTGAGCCTTTTTTAAAGCATAATCTATTCAATGGGTTAACGAGCTTGTCCGCGTCTAAAGCTTGAACAATCACATCGGTCCGCTCACTCTCCCTGGGCTTCGTTCGGGGTCTTGGATCGCTCGACCATGCTTGCTATAATGACTTGTACGTCAGGATTTTGAGATTGCCGCGTCCAATCCCAGCAAAAAATTCAGTTTGGCGATGGTTTTACCTTCTTTTGACGATCCGTTGCTGATCCAACTGCGTAATAATACCGATCTGGCGAATCACAGTTCTGGCTCTGTATCGGACGGAGCCGCCGTATCGCATGACAGGAGGCACTGCCTATGGCGATTGTTGTTTTCTTTTGCATTCACTACCTGCTGTCAATTTTTTCGCAAACCTTTTTTCTGCATAGGTATGCGTCCCATCGCATGTTTACTATGAGCAAAGCTTGGGAGCGTTTTTTTCATTTCCTGACCTATGTGTCTCAAGGAGCCTCCTATCTGAATCCCCGCGCCTACGCTTTGATGCATCGATTGCACCATGCTTACAGTGATACCGAACGTGATCCTCATTCGCCCACTCAATTCAAAAATGTATTGACTATGATGGTGGCGACTAAGAAGCGTTACGACGGACTTTTGAATCGTATGGAAAAGATCGACGATCGTTTTAAAGGTGGCTATCCGGAATGGCCTCTCATCGATCAGCTCAGCAACTATCGCTGGCCGATGCTGCTGTGGATGGCTTTTTACCTAGCTGTTTATATAGGTTTTGCCGATGCAGCCTGGCAATGGTTGCTGCTACCGATTCAATTTTTGATGGGTCCTTTTCATGGGGCTATCGTCAACTGGTGTGGACACAAATACGGCTATCGCAATTTCGCCGTCAGTGACCAGTCTCGAAACACGCTGTTTTTCGATGTGGTGTGTATGGGCGAACTCTTTCAAAACAATCACCACCGCTACTGTTCGGATCCGAATTTCGCCAAGCGTTGGTTTGAAATCGATCCCTGTTTTGCGGTGATTCGTCTTTTGGCTTTTTTGGGGATTATTCAATGGAACAAGGTCGAAGTCCCCTATGAGGCCGAAGATGCGGACGGCGAACTTTCCTGGGGTGTGCAAGCAAAAGAAGCTTAGAGCGAGAGATCATGAGTTGAGCGTAATGGGGGCGAAAACAAGCCCAGAATCCAAACGCCGAAGCATCTGATCCTGGGCTCCAAATCTTGACACCGGACTCAAGTCCAAGAGAAATCGTTCAAAGGCAAGCGACGGGCGCGTTTGCCTGTCAGGCTGAAGAGTGCATTGGCTACGGCTGGCGCGACTAAGGGAGTCGCCACTTCACCAAGCCCGCCGATAGCAGCGCCGCTGTTGATGAAATGCACCTCATGTAGCGGCGCGTCTGCCAACTTGATAAAGGGTCGATCAGCAAAGATCGATTGGTCAACCTTGCCGGCCGTGACCGTTACTTTGCCCAATAAAGCGGCTGCAAGTCCATAGATCGCTGCGCCTTGAACCTGCGCCTCAGCTCCTTCTCGATTCACCACCTGGCCACAGTCAACGACAGTCCAGATGCGCTCCACCTTCACTTTGCCTTTGACCAAAGCCACCTGGGCTACCATGGCGGCGAGTGAACCGAAACCCTCAGAGAAAGCGAGACCCATCGCCTGGCGCTTAGAATGCGTGGCCCACGAGCAGACTTCAGCCAAGCGATCGAGGACGGCCAGCGCCCTAGGTTGATCGAGCAACAAATTTTTCCGCAGTTGGAAAGGATCCTTGGCCAGTTTTTGCGCCGCTTCATCCAGAAACGATTCTACAAAAAAGCTGTTCTGTGATTTTCCAACCGATCGCCAGAAGCCCACAGGAATCTTGACATCGACCTCTTGATGGAACATTTCCTGATGTTCGATCGCGTAGGGGATATCGGTGAAGCCGTCGATGGATGTGAAATCTATCTTGGTATTCGGATTCTGCCGACGGGAAATCGAGGGACCGGCATTTTTGCCAACCCAAACCCGCAGCTGACCCTGGTCAAGACCTGCCTTGAGTTTGGCGCTGAAGGCGGGTCGATAGAAGTCATGCTGGGTGTCTTCAGTGCGCGACCAGATCAGCTGCACCGGACCTTGAATGGCCTGAGACGCCAGAGCTGCCTGCACGACAAAATCAGTTTCCACTTTGCGACCAAAGCCACCGCCGAGCCAGGTGACGTGAACTTTGACGTCTTTAGGGTTTTTGCCTAAAGCTCCGGCCACCGATAAACTCACCAACTGAGCGCTCTGCGTTGGAACCCAGAACTCGCAGCGATCGCCTTGCACCCAAGCTGTGCAGTTCAGTGGCTCCATAGCTCCGTGAGCTAAAAAGGGAGTAAAGTATTCGGCTTCCAGTATGCTGTCACAAAGCGCTAAAGCGCCGCTGCCATCGCCCTTTTTCACCACCGAAGTTTTTTCAAAATCTTGGACCGCGGCGCTAAGAGATTGTTCGATGCTCGCTTGTGAATTGCTATCCATAGCCGACGTTGTGCTGTAACGAGCCGGCAATTTGTCGAGAATTCTTTGGGCCTGCCAATAGCTGGGTCCAATCGCTAGGATCGCCTGGGGCAATTCCAAGAGCGTGAATCCCTGGGGAACAGTGGCCTTCAATTCCGCAAAATTGAGCAGAGTCGAACCAAAAACTTTGTGGTGGCGCACCGCCGCATAGGCAAGACCTGGCAGCCTTACGTCGAGACCATAGATCGCTTCACCAGCGATTTTAGCCGCCGTATCTTTGCGCGCCGGGCTTTTACCGATCAGTTGAAATTGATCAGGGCTTTTCAGTTTAGGCTGCTGGGGAACTGGTACGTCTAATGCCTTCTGCAAGAGGGAGCCAAAGCTGAGAAGTTTTTGACCCTTTTGATCGACGATCCATGATTGGCTGGTCTGGAGTTCCTGGATAGGCCTCTGAAGTTGACTGGCGGCGGCCTCGAGTAAAATGTCCCGAATCGCTGCTCCAACTGTGCGCAGGCGTTCGTATTGAGCGCGGACGGAGGTGCTACCGAAGGTCCCAGAAAACCCAGCTTTGGGATCGGCATAAGGCGCCTGCTCTCCCTCTAATATAACTTCGACCAAACTCCAGTCTGCATCCATCTCTTCAGCGATCAGCATGGCCATAGACGTGCTCACACCCTGACCCATTTCGGCTTTGACGACGGTGATCTGCACTCGATTGTCGGCAAATAGGTGCACGAAGCTATTCAAGACTCCGACCTTGGCCTCAGCTTGCGAATCATCGCTCAGAACCCAGGGCAGGGAAAAGCCAAAAAGAAGCCCTAAACCGCTGCCCATAGACCCTTTGATCAATTCACGACGCGTGCTCAACCAGCTCTGCATAGCACGGACTCCTTTAATTTTTTGCTTGGCTGTGGACATCATTGACAGCTTGTCTGATGCGGTCATAGGTTCCGCAACGACACAGATTGGTAATTTCACTGAGCTCGGGCGATTGATCGGATGGTGTTTTACTGAGCAGTCGATGGGCACCCATGATAAACCCAGGCTGACAGTAGCCACATTGAGGAACCTCATACTTCAACCAAGCGGCTTTGATTTTTTCCGCGAGATCATCGTTCAGTCCGGCAAGGGTCGTGATTTTTTTGCCGGCAGCAGTCGCGATGGGATAAACGCAGGCTCGCTGCAATTCACCTTCGACATAGATTGTGCAGGCACCGCAAAGGCCGAAGCCACAGCCAAATTTGGCTTCGGTTTTCTGCAGGTCCTCGCGCAAGATCCAGAGCAGGGGTTTGCTGGGGTCGGCTTCGATGGAGTAGCTCTTGTCATCTACGGTCAATTCATAAAGCGCCATCTTGAGCGTCTCCTTGTCTTGATTTCTTTTCACCTCTCAAGGCCGATAACAGTCCTGGGCAAGAAACACAATCCTGAAAATTCCGAGGCTTGATGCTGCCCACTCGGCAGCTCATCGGAGAGTCGGACCGGGGGGCATCTTCGCTGAGCTTCTGGGAAAAGCTCCTTCCTTCTCTTGAAAAATGTGTTAGATAGGATACAGGAATCATCTTACTAAAATCCTACAAACACCGGCTGCTCAGTCTCTGCTTGCATCGCACTTATTGGGTGTACGGCGAAACCAGAGCTAGGCTTGCCGTGCCCTCACTCAAGGAGTGTCCATGCCTCTTCGCTTCTCTTGGCGTCAAGCTTTGCTTGTGCCTATCATGCTGCAGAGTCTCTTGGTCTTGGGTTCAGTCGCCCCTCTATCTGCGGAACCCCTGGGCCTAGATAAGTCTGGGCCTCGGGTGCCCTTGAGTACCTCGGGACGATTTATTGTTGATGCCAACGGTCATCGATTCAAACTCAAGTCGGTGAATTGGTATGGAGCTCATACCGAAAAGCAGGTCTCGGCAGGGCTCGACAGACAGCCCATCGGAACGATTATCGGCTTGATCAAAGACTGGGGATTTAACTCCATTCGGCTGCCTTTTTCCAACCAAATGCTTCATGATACGCAGCCCGTCCCTGCCGAAAGATTGCTTGGTAATCCGCAATGGATAGGCATGACGCCGCTGCAGGTTTTTGATGAAACCGTGAAGGCTTTGACGGATGCTGGGTTACTGGTGATATTGAATAATCACTCGAGTCTATCCGAATGGTGCTGTAACTTTGATTACAATGGCCTTTGGTATCATATGGGCTCAAGTTTGGCTTATAACCAAAGCCTAGAGATGTGGCAGCAGGATTGGTTGATGCTTGCCCAGCGCTACCAAAGCAATAAATTAGTCGTCGGAGCCGATCTGCGCAACGAAGTGCGTACTATGCGGTTTCAGGATACCTATCTGCCTGTCAGTCCCAACTGGGGTTCAGCTGATAAAAACGACTGGCATCGCGCCGCACAAGAGATGGGGCAGCGCCTTTTGGATCAGAATCCGGATCTTTTGATCCTGGTGGAAGGTATCAATTGGAGGGGAACCATTCCTCTCTTGGGATCTGGAGATAGGCCGCATCTGAAGCCTGTTCGGGATCTGCCGATCAAATTCACTCGCCCTGATAAGTTAGTTTATGCAGCCCATAACTATGGATTTACCGGTCCCAAGCACAATGGAGATGACAAAACGTCCGCTGGCAATAAAAGATATCGCGACTTGGATGAGGCCAGCTTTGTGGCGACAGTTCAGGACGAATGGGGCTTCGTCGTGGAACCTGAACAGTTTTATACCGCTCCCCTTTGGGTGAGTGAATTCGGAGTGGCCCATGACGATCCCGGTCCGGAGGAGCGGGCTTGGTTCAAACGTCTGGTGGATGTGTTGATTGAACGTGACGCGGACTTTGCCTACTGGCCACTCAATGATGAAGGCTATGGCCTAGTCTCTGAAGACTGGTCTACAAATCGCAAGGACGATTGGCGATTTGCCGATTTGAAGCGCCTTTTGCAAGCCGATGGCGTGCAAGGGCCTGTGCCAAGCGCTCGATACAGTCAGCTGGCGATCAGCAAAGGTGATGACAACCAGTCGAGTGTGAAGATCGATTGGCTGAATGGTGGAAGCAAAGGCACTTGCCCGGACGGCTTCTCTATGCGTGGTTTGAGTAGGGATCACAGGGCCCTCTGCAGTGACAGTCGAAGTGATCTTGCATCAGAGCCCGGTGTTGATCTGCAAGTCGAAGCAGTGAACGAAACAGCAACGCGCTATCATGGAGGCGGGGACTGGGCTGGTGGTTGGACCAAATACGAATGCCCGCTGAACACCTATGCCGCTGGCTTCAGCAAACACTCTTGGGGAACCAGTGGCCTCTTGTGCTTGCCTGCTGCGCGCCCTCTCAGCAGTGCGTGTCGGACTCTATGGTTCGATCGTGGAGATCAAAGATCCTCGCTCAAAGGCGGCGACTGGGCCAAAGATTCTTACAAAGCTCAGTGTGCGGATGATGAGTATCTGGGCGGTATGGCTCAGCGCAGCGGCAAGGCCGGAGCTTTGCTCTGCTGCCTCATACAGTAACTTGAGATTTCAAGCTGAAGCCGGTTCGGGCTTTGAAAGCAGCAGCTCAAGGCGACTATAGAAATGACCTGGAAATTTCATTTCCAGGTAAAAATCAGTGTAGACGCCTTGCTCTTGCGACGGATCGATCAGACAGAGATGAATATCCCCTCCCACATTGCGAATATAGCGCTGAACCGCATCCATACCGATGCCACGACCTGAAATATCACTCAGCTGCGAGCTGGTGGAAAGGCCTGCAACAAAAATCAGATCGGCAATGGTTTGGGCGGTGTAAAGGCGGGAAGATTCCAGGATTCCACGTTTGATCCCAGCCTGTCGCAACTGATGCAAATTGAGTCCTCGTCCATCATCCCGATAGGTGATCACCATCATGTGATCGCGCTCGTCCAGCTTGAGATGAAGCTTGCCGCTTGGCTTTTTTCCCTTCTCGATTCGCTCTTGCGCGGTTTCGATGCCGTGATCGAGTGAATTTCGGACGATATGAGTGAAGATATTGCGCAAAACATCCTGAGCCTCAAGCGACAGTCCAAATCCAGGATCGTCGATGACAACAGTGGGCGTGTCTTTCTTTAAATCACGGGCAAGGCGTTCGGATTCACTCAAAATCGACTCAAAGACATCGATGGACTGACTGTAGAAGACCTTGGAAAAAGTCGCCTTGGTCATTTCGATGATGGCCTTATCCTTGTGGCTTAAGCCAGATAGATCAAGAAGACTCAGGGAATTGATCTGATCGGCGACGACCTGTCTTTCTAGGATCACTTCGTTTTCGCGGGATGCACGGCCCAGTTTTACAGAATTGATGGAATGGTATTTGTTGATGATATCTTCAACCTTCTTAATGTCGCGCAAAAGCTCGGTTTGGTTCCAGTGCGATTCACTTTGGTTCAATAGATTGGCATACACATGCTCAACATCATGAATCAAACCGGTCATTTTTCGGAACTTATAGCCGCGGGCATTGCCCTTAATGGTATGCATATTGATAAAGAGAATTTTCACCACCTCCTTATCTGCTTGCTGATTGGCCTCAATGAGTCGCCTATTTTCTTCTAGAAAGCTGCGGCTCATGATGATGAATTTTTCAAACTGCTCGGCTGTCACGTTGACGATTTCGCTGATGTATTCTAGGTCTTTTTGCTGCTCCAAGGCTTCTGTTTGCAGCTTTCGAACGGTGGTCACATCCCGCATTGATACCAGCATTTTTTCGATCGAGTCATCTTTGGCCACTATGGGTGTCCAGTCCAGCTCCCAGGTGGCTTTTTGATTGTGTGGTCGGCTATAGACGATCTCCGTGGGCAAATGCGTTGAGTTCATCTCGAATGCTATAGCAGGCTCTCCCACGCTGCTATCGAGAATACTGTGCGTCATAGACTTTTGCTCGGCGGTCACGTCAGCATGTTGAAAGATAAGGTCCATGGGATCACGACCAGAAAGATCTCCGCGCTCTACCATGGTCTCTAGGTACCGGGAATAGTCACTATGAATGGCCAATTGGGTTTGATCCACGCGTCGAATCATGAAGATTCCCTGCTGGATACTTTGCAAGATGGAGCGAATATCGCGAGTCTTCTCTTCGACTTTTTGTTCGAGACCGGCATTCAATTCGGTAATTTCAGCCTCCTTGACCCCTAGATCAACGAAAGCCTTGGAAAACCGTGCAGCCAAAAGATAGGATTGAAAGCCAAAATAGATGCCCAGGCCGAAGGGACTGATCATTTGATGATCGAGGAGCCCTTCACTGGCAAGAACATCATGGCAAATTGCGCAGAAGTAGATCGTCATTCCTACCATAAGCAGCCGGGCATGGGATCGTCCGGCACGATGGGCTCGCCAAATGGCATAAAACATATAGGCAAAGTGAAAAAGTCCAAAGACCTGAAAAACAATAGCAGCCTTTTCATTGTACTCAAAAGTCGTGAAGGCGAGCCACACAGTGCCCAGACCACTCAAGGCAAAGCAGAACTGCACAAATCGGCTTGAAAACTCTTTTGGAAACAAACTTTTTACAAAGATCGCAAAGGCTGGATAGCCCATAAACCATGAGGCATAGAAGATCTTCCAATAGAGTTCACTGTCGATGTTTGGGAAAAGGTTGTAGATGAATCCCGTTGCAATCAAAGTCCAGACACCGTTAGCCATACAACTCATGGAAAAATAGAGCGGCGAACGGTCACCGCGTCTGAGCAGATACAGACCAATGTGATAGGCACACATGATCGCAATCATGCCCATAACGAAGGTATAGGTGGCAGTGCGCGTTTCTTTTTCAATGGCAACCACCTTAGCGGGACCAAAGAGTATCCGACCAAAGCCCGATTTGGGATGCACGTAGTTAGCAATATTGATATTGATATCGATAGCCGATTGGTCACTTTCAAAAAAAACGATCGTGGGCTCCATGGAATGGGCGAAGCCTTGCCTGTTTTGGGTGACCTTGCCGCTTGACCAAAGTTTTTTACCATTGATGTAAAGCTCGCCTGCCGTGAAAAACGGCGAAACATCCAGGGCCCATTTTTCCTGCGCAGCGGGGACTAAAACTCGTAGATGATAACTCGCGTAACCGTAGGCGGGAAAAAATTTTCCTTGGGGATCGGGTTGAGTCCAAAATCCAGGTACGAACCGAAATTCTTCGGGGGCTGTTTGGGGCAAAGTCAGATCGTTTGGCTGAAAGAGGTGCTGCCAGGAAAAATTCCATTCGCCGCGCAAGGTAATCGCACCTTGTTCGGCAAAAGGCCAATGCCTTAGGTCCAAAGTCCCTTTGTCAGCGAGTGGATCATTGGCTGCAAGCAACGGTGCACACGTTGAAGAGAACAACACCAGGTGGAACATAAGTCGTGCTAAGCCCATAAGTCTCATCCCCTAAACTTCCCTGAATTCAATTCACTGCGTATGGGAGTGTGCTCGAACGAGGAGCATGCTGCATCCACCCTCGCCTCATGCTATCATAGCGAAAATATGGCAGAGTTTCTATTCCCTGAGTGGCAGTATGAAGACTTGGAGCTTCGATGGGTCCAAAGGCCTCGGATTCTCAGCGAGAAGAAGCTTATTACTCAAAATACTATAAAAGAACAGTCTGTATGAGGAGCCAGTAATGAAAGTTCTCATCGTTGACGATGAACCGGCAATTTTAGAAATCCTGCGCGAGATGCTTGAAACTCATTTCAAAGATGTCGACGTGCATCTGGCCCCTAACGGTGCTTTGGCTTTGCATCTGTGTGGGGACAAAGTTTTCAATCTGGTTGTCACCGACTATCATATGCCGGTTTTGGATGGCTTTGAATTTCTCGAGATTCTCCGCCGTAAACCGGGTGTTAATCAAGCGACACCGGTCATCTTCCTGTCTGGTTTTCTGCCTGAGTTCAAATTCAAGGCCGAGACCTTTGCCGATGTCTATTTCGTAGAAAAACCGCCTCATAACGACCGATTGATGCGACTTTGCTCGGTTGCCAGCAAAACGGTTCTTTTGAAGCCCATACCCTGACAATCTACTTACCATAACCATTTCTTGTTTTAGAAAAAAAGGTAGAAGGCCGGTAGCCTTCCACCTGGGAATCGTCTTAACGATTCGATTTGCTCAAGGAAAGATTCAGCGGATTGCTTTCAACACTATCCAAAGAAGTCGAGTCACCATAGAGTGTGCCGCGCAGGAAAGCACCGATGGTATTGCCGAGCCAGTTTCTTAGTTCGGTGGTCGGATGATCTTTGGTGGCTTTCGCGCAAACGCTGCAGGTCAAACCGCAGTTGATCTTTTCGTCCAAGAGATCGATGTGACCAAAGTCGTTGGCCACGAACAGCCATGAAGGTGAAGTCGTCACCGTATTCCAGAACAGGCTATAGTTGACGTTGGCCGGCGCACAGGCCTGACCGAGCCCACCTGATTTGGATCCCAATCCTGTGCCTATGATCATCGCTGGAATTTTCAACTGGATGCCAGTTGTTGAAAGTGCGGTGCCGTCCATAGTGCCATCGACAGGATCCATAGCAGCAATGGCTTTAGCGTTGACCATTCCATCGCGGATCATAGTCCAAGCAATCTTACTGCCGCGCGAGTGATTGACCAAGGCCAGTTTATTGAAGTCAACGGCATGGTTGATCAAGGTCGCCAGTCGAGTGTTCAAAAAGTCCAACACAGCTACTGTCGTCTTGGCTTCAACTGCGGTGCTGGGTTTGCCGATGGGCAATCCTCCAGCAGCAATGGTCTGTGGTGCCACGATCACAAAGCCTTGAGCCGCGATAAGGGCCAGGACTTCTCGATAGTACTGATTGCTCATCAAAAAGCCGTGGTTCATCAGCACAACGCCTAGGGGTTCGGGCTGAGACACTTCCGGATACATCACCAAGGTATCGACCTTGACACCGTCCTTGACCTTCAAAAGCAGCTCCTTTACAGGAACCTGCTCAGCGGCTGAGGCTAAAGACGCCAGTGAGAGCAGAGCTGCTGTCACAGAGATCATTCCAAAACGCAACAGTTGACCCAAAGAAAATTTCATTCCATCCTCCTCAAAACTTAATGAAAGCGCCGTCTCCAATGCTGGGCTGCACCGAGTGGATACCAATTCAAAGCAAATTTTTAAGCGCAATTCTTAGCTCTTGTGTAAACGCTGCGAGCGGGGATTTCAGTTCAGATTTCATGAACTGTTTTTTTCTTTGCATTGCGAAACAGCGATGGAGTCTGCGGTTGGAGAGGAAGTTATGGATTTGAGAGTCTATAAAAAAAATCAGGGGTCTGCATAACTCCATGCAAACAGCGGCCTTTAGCTCATCTCGATTCGTTATAGTGTGTAGAGGATAATACCAAGGAGCTGCTCGTTTCCTAGGAGCGACAGTCCTTTGGCGAAGAGCGGCTCATCTTATTCGCCAGACCTTTGCAACCCTCTGTCAGCCCTGGCCTGCGTAGTTTATAGAATGTAAAGTCAAACCGATAAGGATTAGTGCAGGGGAGTTTGTTCGAGGTGTGGTATGAAGTTCTTTCTGCTCATAGGTATGATGGCTTTAATGGCTTGGACTGCCCAGGCTTTACCTCTTGCAATCAAAACTCAAAATGCGGTCCTTTCGGTGCCTACCATGGAGTATGAAGGGCAACTCTTCAGCCTCCAGGGGGATTGGCAATTCTTTGCAAATAAGGTGTTGGCTCCGGAACAGGACTGTCCGCAGGGCGAGGGTCGTCGGCTCGACATCATGAGCTATTGGTTGCTTGAAGTTTTGGTGCAAAACCCAAGTTGGAGAGGATTGAGCAGCTTTTGTCTGGAGATCGACAATCCAGATGGCCGTGCGATCAGCCTATGGTGGCCGGAACGGATCGGGCTTGATGTCTATGCGAACGGCAGACTTGTCTTTGGCAAAGGTCAGCTCAGGAATGGACGAACGGAGCTTTACTATGATCGCCAAACAGGACTCATTGTCTTGCCTTCGGATCGTCATATCCGGCTGCTTGTTCACGCGACCAATGAGTTCATGAATTGGCGAAGGCTGCGAGAGGGTCTGTACTTTGGGGAAACGGCCAGCCTCATTCGGCAGCAAAACCTGAAATTGATATTTGATATGTTTGCGCTATCGACCCTTTTGATGACGGGGTTTTATCAGTTCGCCTTGTTTTTCATTCATCGGGATCGACGGGAAACCCTACTGCTTGGTCTCTTTTGTGTGTCCTTAAGCATACGCTTTGGTTCCTTAGGTAGTAGCAACGTGTTGAGTATTCTTAAGCCAGATTTTTTAGGGCTTTGGACTTACAGTCTCGGCTATTGGGGTTATTTTTTCGGAGTAGCCCTGTTCTATCATTTCCTGCGCATCAACTATCCGGATCTTTTCTATCGATGGATGATGCAAACGCTTTGGGCTCTCTCAGTTTTTTTCTCTGCCCTTTGCCTATACTTTGGTTCTTCTGTTTACGCGGCGTCTCTGCCAGTTTTTCACGGTTTTGCTGGGATCGCCATAATAACGTCTATGTTTGGTATCGTTCGAGCTGTCAAACAAAGGCGACGGGGAGCTGTCGCTCTTGCTGTTGGTACAGTCATGCTGAGTTTAACCTCTTTGCACGATATGCTTAGGTCTCAAGGCTATGGCTTGGACTACGACTCTATTGTTGCGGGCCAGCTGGTATTCGTCGCTTCAGCGAGTGTTCTGGTATCGATCCGCTTCTCGCACGCCTTTCGAACGGTTTCACACCTTTCCCGGGAACTGTCCAAAATTGTTCCTCAGCATGTTATCACCTTGCTTTCCAATGGTACCCAATTGGAGCAGTGCATGCCGGTTGGCGAGCAGGATGCCGTGGTCCTGGTGTTTGACGTCGTTGGTTCATCGAAGATTTCTGATCCTTTGTTTCGCAAGGCATTGGACCTTTGCATGGCTCGCTTTTTTGAAGCCATGAATGTTGGCTACGATCCGGAGCGATTAGAAGCGACGGGCTATCGTATCAAAGAGATGGGTGATGGCTTGATCTGCACCTTGGGATTCCCGTTCAAGGTGCCTCAGGGAGAGCAGATGGATGCCCTTGCACTTTTGCTTGCAGAAAAGATGTGTCAGATTTTTCATGAAGAGATGCAGCTCATCCAATCACCCAGTCCTATGCTCTGCGGCATTGGATTGGCACGTGGACCCGTGGAAGGTTTCTTTCCTCAGGCCGGCCAGAAGCAGTACGACCTGCGCGGCCAACCGCTCACCCTGGCAACCCGATATGAATCGATGCGCAATAGCGTGTATCAACGTTTCGGTCGGCAAGGAAGTGTCATCTTCATCCAGGATGCCGTCTATCAACATCTGACGCAGGAGCAAAAGCAGAGCCTTCAGGAATGGGATGCATCCCATCCCGACCAGCACATTCGGGATGACGATGAGGCTCGACGGGCTTGGTTCAAATTTGTCCCTCATCCCAAGACACGGCGTGATATCCGCTCAGCATGAGTCCGAAGCGGTGTAAGAGCCTGAAATAGATATAGAAACATTATTTATTGTGCCAAAAAAATATTATATTGTATTTAGATCATGATTGACCGTTACGATCTAAAAACTGATATCAAGGAAGTCTGAACCACTCGAG
>JBGSTF010000221.1:0-27994 GCA_041736645.1 Oligoflexus sp.
TGATGAGCATGCCGGGCACAACATGGCTCCAGCTGATGAGCATGCCGGGCACAACATGGCTCCAGCTGATGAGCATGCCGGGCACAACATGGCTCCAGCTGATGAGCATGCCGGGCACAACATGGCTCCAGTTGAAAAGAATACTATGGAGATTCCGGTCGAGATAGCGAGCGTCGATGAGATTAAAGCCTTGGACGCAATCAATTTTCCTGCCAACGCCCCTCTTCACGATGTGAAACTCGTGCTGGATGGTGACATGGAGCGCTATGTCTGGCATATCAATGGCAAGGCCATTTTCGAAGATCGAACGATTGAAATCAAGGAAGGCGAACGTGTGCGCTTCACCTTCGTCAATGAAACCATGATGCATCACCCGATGCACCTGCACGGACATTTTTTTCGGGTCCAGAATAAATTCAATGAATTTTCGCCCTGGAAGCATACCGTCGATGTTCCACCTCACGCTACTCGTATCATTGAGTTCCTGGCCAATGAACCAGGTGAATGGATGCTGCACTGTCACAACCTCTATCATATGAAAACAGGCATGGCTCGAGTGATCAAATATTCAAGCTTCACTCCGAAGCCAGAGATCCTCGCTTATCAAAAGCATGACCCGCATAACCACGATCACAGCTATTTTTACGGTATGCTCGAGGCTGCGACCAATCATGCTCAGGCACGATTTCGATTGATGCAGACCTGGAATGAACTCGAAGCAAGGCTGGAAACTCGCAAAGATTATTCCTGGGATTTGGAAGGTGACCTTTTCTATCGACGCTGGATGAATAAATATCTGAACCTCGTTCTGGGCGGCACAAACTACGATCACAAGAGCCATGCCGTGCTCGGGGTCGGCTACTTGCTCCCCCTGCTGATCGAGAGCAACCTGCTCCTCAATCATGAAGGTGAATGGCGAGCCGACCTGGGCAAACGCTTTCAATGGACGAGCACAATTTTTTCCGAAGCCGATCTTAGCTTCCGTCAAAACGAGCCGACCGAATGGGAAATATCGCTGATGTATGCGAATAGTTGGGCTTTTGCAGCTGGGTTTAAATTTACCGGAGATAGCACGGGAGTGGGTGTCCAGTATCAATTCTGAGAATAGGTTTGGAGCTCCGATTATTTCGGCCAAGCCTCCGCAATGATCGGCGATTTCAGCTGACCTTAGCAATTGACTCATCGAAACATAAACTCCCGATAAAGCTAGACTATCTTCGGTCTATTTTTCAAACGCACCAATTGAATGCCGATAAAAGGCTAACTTTTTGCAGAACATAGCCGATTCATAGCTGAGTTGATGGATTTCGAACTGGGACAAATGAATGAGCACTTCTCTAAAACCTGGACAATTGCTCAAAAATGGCGAGATTGAAATTGTCGACCTTGTCGGCTCGGGCAGTATTGGTGAAGTTTATCGGGCTTACCTCTTGCGAGAAGGCGAGCGGCAGTTGGTTGCCGTCAAATACTTCAATGCAGAAAAAATTCAGAAATATGATATTGATGCGATTGAGGTCGTGCATCGGGAAAGTCTGGCGATCAGCCGGATTGATCATCCTAGTATCGTCAAAATTAAATGCATAGATTTAGATAGCAAGTTCCCATTCATAGTGGAGGAATTTCTTGCTGGTGGCGACTTGGCCAAGGGCATCGCCGCGCGGAAGCGCCTCAATAATCCTAGCGAGCCAATCTACAGCCCCTTAGAGCTTGCCTCCATGGGTCAGCAGATTTGTGCCGGACTTATGCTCATTCATCAAAAGAACCAATACCACGGCGACCTTAAACCGCAAAATATTTGTTTTCGAGATGACCAGCAGAAAGAGCTCGTAATCATAGATTTCGGTAAAGCAGGTTTTCTCGAAGGCAATCTGCTCGATCGCCATGAAATTCTCACCACCCTAGCCTATCTTCCACCAGAACGAACAGGTTTCGTAAAAATGGCTGGGAGTGCTAACAGTGATCTCTATTCCTTAGGCGTCACACTTTTTGAAGCGGCAGTCGGACGAATACCATTCTCGGCCAACGACAATCGAGAAATGATCAACCGCTTACTTTTTGAAGTCCCCAAGCCATTGAGCGCGATTTTTCCTGGATTTCCTCAAGCTCTCAGCGATATTATCAGCAAGCTTCTTCGCAAGAATCCACCCGATCGCTACCACTCAGCTTTTGGTCTGTCGGCAGATTTGGAACGCTGCATTAAAGCACTGGCTGCCGGTGAAGAGCCAGCTAGTTTTGCTCTTGGCACTAAAGACAAGCTGAGGGAGCTCAACTATCGCATACCTATGGTGGGTCGTGATCAGGAAATTGACCGCTTGCATACTCTCTTTGACGAGAGTCTAGCAGATGGCGGCAGCGTCGCTCTCATTGGAGCTCCTTCCGGGACTGGAAAGTCAAGATTAGCTTTTGAGATCATCCACCGAGCCCAAGCCAACCTCTGCCTTATTAGCTACGTTAAATTTTCGGAATTCGAGCGCAATCTCCCCCTCAGCGCGATCACTCTCTTGCTGGTGGAACATGCCCATTATCTAAAAACTCGGAGTGCCGCCGACATTCAACGCTGGCAGCAAAAGATTAGCGAACGGCTCGGAGCGAGAAGCCAACTCATCGCTGATCGCTATCCCTGCTATGAAGGGCTTTTGCCTAGCTTCTCTCAGAGGGCAGCTACTGGCCAGGATCAAGAATTTCAGGTATTCAATCAGTGCTTGAGCGAGTTTTTGAGCTTGCTCTCAGCCAGTGGTGAAGTTCAGTTGGTCGTCATCGATGATTTGCAATGGGCTGACTGGCAAAGTTTGCAAGTTCTAGGTGTCATGGCCGACGCCATCTGGCGAAAGCAGACCAAGCGCATCATGTTAGTCGGAACGTATCGCTCGAATGAAGTTGGCTTTGATCACCCACTGAACAAGGCACTGTTGGACGAGTGCCCGAAGATCAGTCTCCTTGAGCTAGGACCTCTCCATCGCGATGCTTCGAATCAATTGATTCAAATCCTCCTCGATGAAGGGGGTGCAGAAGTCGCCAAGTTGCAGGATCTTACCTACAAACTTACGGCTGGAAATCCATTCTTCATTTACGAATATCTTAAATCTGCAATTCACACCGGAATCTTCGCTTTCGACCAACAGAGCAAAACTTGGCATTTCGATGCCAAGCAAATTCATCAGGCCAGTCTATCGGCTGGAGTCGCAGGTCTGGTAGCCGATCGAATACGCACGCTTAGCCCTATCGATCAAGCTCTGATTAGCATTGCCAGTTTGTCTGGTCAGGCCATGCCGCGAGCGGCTCTCATAGAACTGCTCTCCAAACTCTTGGAGCTTCGTGCTGCTCACTCAGATCCGGCTAATTTACCGGATAAAGAGCAAAGTATCGAACTTGCCTACCAAGGGCTTTTACAAAAAAACCTGCTTGTCAGCGATAACGTACATTTTCGATTCTTTCATGACAAAATTCAGGAAGCAGCTTATTCACTGCTTAGCGAAGCAGAAAAAGTCGTCTTACATCCAGCTTATGGACTATGGTGCGCCTTGGATCTCAAGGCTCATGAAGAAAGTTCGAATGAGGCGCAGGTTTTTGAAGCGGCTTACCACCTCTGCAAAGGTAATCGCAAAATACTGTCGGCAGTGGCTCGCAAGTTTCTGTGTGACGCTGCAAAAATGGCACAAAGTGTGTTTGCCTATGACAAGGCTCGGGAATATCTGAATGCTGCGGTCGAAGCTCTCGACTCTCAAAGTGGAATCACCTTGGAAGAGCGTTTTGAAACTCTAGTCCTATTGGCCAACACACTCTCTATCTCCGATCAAATCAGTGAAGCGATGGAGCTCTACGATAAACTGCTCGAATTTGAATGCACTCCCCTCCAGAGAGCGACAATCTACTGCAAAAAATGCGAGTTCGCTCACAGTCTTTTCGAATACAAACAAGCCCGAGATGCTAGTGCGGCAGGACTAAAATCTCTCGGAACCAAAATCATGACCAAGGAGCTCAGCTCCTATCTCTATATCCTCTTCTTCTTTCCAATACTGGTTATCTATGCTTGCTATTTCCGCTACTTTGGCCGGCAAACAAAAGAAATAAGAAGCGACGAAGACAAAATTCGCTTTCTGCTCTTATTGAAAAACGAAATTTCACAATTCTTCACTGTGCCCATTGCTGCAATCGCCAATATCATCAAGTTGAATTTCGAACTGATGAGCTACAAGGATTGCGAAACTCGGGCCATCATGTTTGGCTACTGGGGCGTCGCGGCCTCGGCTTTTGGCTTTACCAAGCTCGGCGGCAAGTTCTTTGCCAAAGCCTATGAATTCTTTGATCGAACTGGTAATCCCGTGGACAAGGGCTTTGTCCTATTTTGCTGGGGACTGGTCTGCGACATGTCTATCGGCGACTTGCCTGCCGCGCAGAAGAAGCTCGACGAAGCCGTGCGAACGCTTGCTCCTATCGGTGAATCTTTTTGGCGATCAATATCTTTAGTCGGTCTCGTACTGATCGACTACTACGGCGGTGAAACCGGAGAGGCAGGGATTCGCTCGTATGATCTTATCGAACTCTGGAAGCGAGTGCGTTTTGCGGCAACCCCTTTAGGAACAACCATAAGGCACTATCTGGAGGAAGAGCGGCTTGATCAAGTCGCTTATATCCTAGAAGCGACCACACTAGGCGAAAAAAAGATCCGTGATGAAGGTTTTGAATCCATTGATTCAATTTTTGCGCTCTTAAGTGTGGGTGAACACTATGAAATGCTCGGTGATTATCCTAAAGCAGAGGAATTGCTGCAACGGGCCACATGGATGGGAACGCGTCGACTGCATAGGATGTCCTATGCGGCTTATGCACCGATTGTCTATGTACGCACCCTGATTCATCAGAAAAAACTGCTCAAGGCCATTATTCCACTCGCATTTTGTTGGATCAATCAGCTCTTCAATATAAGGCTATTCAGACCTCAGACCTTATTTGTTAGCGGCTATTGGTTGAGTGCATTAGGCTTGAAAACCATGGGCCTGAACCTTATAGAATCTGGTATCGATTATGCAAGTAAGCGTCATTGGGCCACCATAGTCGCCGAGGGCAGTTTGCTGATGGGGCGATTACTCGTCGATAGTCGCCCTGAGATAGCACGGGTGCACATAAAGGTCGCCTATGATCACTTTCAACTCAGGAATTGGCGATTTCATAGCAAACTGTGTGAACAACTGATGAATCAGGAGCCATCGGCGCCAATGATGGACACGACCGTGATTGGAGAAACCTCGGTACAATCAACTCTGATGACAAGGCGAGCTGTGGGCAAAGCTCAAGCATTCGAGTTCAAATCTCTGCTAAACATTTTGCTCGATTTGAGTTTGATATCCGAGCAAGAAAAGCTCTTCAATGCTACGATGGAAGCCATGTGTAAGGCCACTGGCTCAGAATTCGCCCTCCTTATCTTTCAAGATGGCCAAACATGGTCACCCGGAAGATCTTTCAACATTGTTATGGACTCTGAGGAGCAATATAGAAATCTCTTAGACTTTCATTTTATTGAAAAAAGTATAGAGCAAAAAATCCAAAGACCAGAAGTTCGCCCCCTCGCCGAGTCACTGCATGGTAAGCACTTGTCTATCTCACCTGTTATGATGGTTCCCCTGGTCTATGAATCTCGCACTTACGCCTATTGCTATCTAGCAGCCAGCAACCACAGCAAACAGTTTGATGAGCAAAATATTGAAGTCGCCGGGCCCATCGGCATTCAAACTGCTATCACCTTACAAAAGATAATCCTCAATGAGCAGTTAGCCGTTGAACGCGACCAATTGTCTCAATTGCACCATACTTTGGAGCAAAAAGTGGTTGAGCAGACCCGGGATATCAAGACCATCATGCAGCATATCAAAATAGGCATCTGTACGGTATCAGGCCCAAGTATCTCTATTGATAAGGACTATTCACAGGTTCTGGAACAGTTACTTGGCCAAGATACGCTTAAAAATAAGCCTCTTCTACCTCTGCTGTTTGATCACAGCGAGCTCAAAGAGGATGAAAAAGATCAGGCAAAAAACGCCCTTAGCTTCAGCCTCAGTGAACATGAGTTGGCTTTCTCCATGAATGAGCATATCCTGCCTCGATTGCTCTCTGGAGAAACTGATGGGCATAAGCCCTTTACCTATGAACTTGGTTGGATTCCTGTCACTAATGAAGCTGCTGTCGTCGAAAAGATTTTGCTGACAGTCAACGATGTAACGGCGCTACGGGGATTGGAGCAACAGGCTTCAAAGAAAAGTCAAGAACTGCAAATTATTAGCGAGATTATTGGCTGCAGCAGCAGGGAGTGGTTGCTGTTTTCAAAATCTTGTACAGATTTCGTCCATCGGAATACTCTGTGCATTCAGAATCTAGTTGCTGGCTATCCTGCAGACGCCCAACTCCGAGAAATCTTTGTCAACGTGCACACCATTAAGGGTAACGCTCGGGCCTTGGGTTGCAAGTTTATGAGTGAAATGATGCACGGAGTTGAGCAGTATTTCGCTGAGACTATTCGCTGTCCACCACAAAAGCTTGATTTCGAATGGATTCACCAAGAGCTTGAGCGCGTTGCAGAGACTATCCAGAGATATGTTTCCATTGCGGAAGAGAAGCTCGGACGCATGACTCAGGGCAAGCAGACAGTTGGCGTGCCGAGAGAAACGCTTCTGGCCTTCTATAAGCTAAGCTCGGGTCTTAAAAGTCAAGGTATCAACCAAGCCGAAGCGCTTCGAAAGCCCCTCATAGCCATGCGGGAGCTGCTGTTTTTGTCGCTAAAAAGTGTCTTCAATCAGGTCTTTTCAGCAACTGAAGCTTTAGCTTTCGACCTGGGAAAAAATCCAGTCTCTTTCAAAGTCGACTTGCCGGATCTGCGGGTCACCGACCAAGGTGAAGAGCTCTTGCGCAACATCTTTGTGCACCTATTGCGCAATACGCTCGATCATGGCATCGAAAGCCCAGACGAACGCCTCGCTCAAAACAAGTCGGCATATGGACTCATTGAATTGACTGGCCGAATTATGGGTCAATGGCTTGAGCTTCGCTTCACCGATGATGGCAGGGGTCTAAATCTCAACAAAATTCGTGACATTGGCTTAGAGAGGGGCTTATTGATGCCCAATCAGTCGAAAGACGATGGCATCGTTGCATCGTTGATTTTTTCGAGCGGCTTGAGCAGCGCCGAAACGCTTAGCGAAATATCGGGTCGCGGAGTTGGCATGAATGCAGTGGTCGACTCTATCCAAGCTAGCGGTGGGGCGATCCACATCGAATTTATCGATGATCGCCAGGTGCTTTCGGGCTTTCGTGCCTGTGCCTTTGTCATCACTTTGCCAATCGATCTCTTCCCATTTCAATTTCAAGGTTCCATGGCAGCGTAACGACTGCAAAGCAGGTCATCGAGCAACCAGACTCATAGGCAAGATCCCCAATTGCTTCACTGTTTACTATGTTTTGCATTTTTCACCAACAGCAAAAAAGCTAGACTCCTTAGGATTTTTGGCAAAAAGCCGAATCATGATAGGAATCAATCGGTTTTGAATAGGGTCAATAGATGGGTGATTCTCTGAAAGCGGGTCAAATACTCCATAACGGCGAAATCGAAATAATCGATTTAGTCGGCAAGGGAGGTATTGGCGAAGTTTACAGAGCAGCTCTCCATCGCGATGGCGAGCAAAAAATCGTAGCCATCAAGTGTTTTAATCCTGCCAAAATGCAAAAGCTTGATCTAGGCGCTATTGAACTTGTGCACAGGGAAAGCTTGGTGGTCAGTCGCTGCCATCACTCAAGCATCGTTGAAATCTTCGGCATTAATCTGGACCCGACTCTACCTTTTATTATTGAAGAGTATTTGGAAGGTGGAACCCTGGCCGGAATATTGAGCAAGCGAAACAGGCAAAAAAAGGCCGGCGAGGCGGTTTTTGGCCCGCATGAGATTGCTCACTTTGGATTGCAGATCTGTGGCGGACTCATGCTGCTCCATCAAGAAAGCCAATACCATGGGGACATAAAGCCCAATAATATATGTTTCCGCGATGAGAGCTACTCTCAGGTCGTCATGGTTGACTTTGGTCACGCTGGATTTCTCGAGGGCAACGTACTGGATCGAAGTGAAAACCTCGCGACCCTAGCCTATCTTCCCCCAGAGCGTGCCGGTCTGGTCGGGATAGCAGGAAGCGCGAGCAGTGATCTTTACTCCTTAGGTGTTACCCTCTATGAAGCAGCCTGCGGCTCTGCACCATTCACAGGGCAAAGTAGCCGTGATTTGGTCAACAGTCTGCTGTATGAAGTTCCTCAGCCGCTGCACATTTTAGTTCCAGGCTTTCCCGTAGCTCTCAGCGATATCATCAGCAAGCTTCTGCGCAAGAATCCACGCGAACGTTACCATTCGGCGTTCGGGCTAGCTGCAGATTTTGAACGCTTTTTGCTGGCGTTGAAGGCAGGCGATGAAGTTTCTTGCTTTGCCTTAGCCACGCAAGACAAGCTTCGAGAACTGAACTATCACATACCAATGGTGGGTCGAACCGAAGAAATAGCCCGACTCCACCAGATGTTTGACTGGGCGAATGACGAAGGAGCCTGTGTCGCGCTTATTGGGGCCCCATCAGGCATCGGCAAATCTCGCTTGGCGTTTGAGGTTTTGCACCAAGCACGGGCCACCCTCAGCTATATTAGCCATGCAAAATTCTCAGAATATGAACGAAACTTGCCTCTGTCAGCGATCAACGTACTTTTACTTGAGCATGCCCACTATTTGAGAACAAGGACCGCAGTCGATATTCAAAACTGGCAAGAGAAGGTTCTCGATAAACTTGGACCCAGAGGCCGGCTGCTAGCCGATCGATTCCCCTGCTATGATGGATTTTTTCCAGACTTTCCCAAGTTTTCAGCCGAAGATCAGACTGCCGAAATTCACCTCTTCAATCAAAGTTTGGGTGAGTTTCTAGCGCTGCTCCCAGCAAGCGGAGAAACTCAACTCGTCTTGATCGATGATCTGCAGTGGGCAGACTGGCAAAGTCTACAGGTTTTTGGGATTCTGGCCAATGCCATTTGGGGACAAAGAACTACAAGAATTATGCTGATGGGCACCTATCGATCAAACGAAGTGACTGGGGACCATCCACTTCGAAAGGCGCTCTTGGATCATTGTCCCTCTCCAAGTCAAATCGAACTTGGACCCTTAAGCCGGGACGAATCCGACAAGCTGATCCACCGTCTTTTGGAGGAGAAAGGGCCTGAGATTGCTAAACTACAGGAATTGACCTATAGATTTACAGCTGGCAATCCCTTCTATATTTACGAGTACCTCAAATCAGCAATTCATACAGGAATTTTCTCGTTTGACGAAGACAGTAAGACCTGGCTTTTCCATGAAGATCGAATCCACGAGGCAAACCTTTCGATGGGAGTAGCCGGACTCGTCGCTGATAGAATTCGCACATTGAGTCCAATGAATCAGTCGCTGATAGCACTTGCCAGCCTTGCCGGCAATGCGATGAAAAGGCAAGCTCTCTTGGAAATTTTGCCGCTTCTTTTGACAATTCGCGGCGTCGCGGCCGATGAAAAGGATAGCCGAGGGAGGTCCCAAAGCATCGAACTCGCTTACCAGGAATTTTTGCAGAAGCACTTGCTTATACCTGATAGCAGCTCTTTTCGCTTCTTCCATGACAAGATACAGGAAGCCAGTTACTCGCTCCTCAGTGCTGCAGAAAAGGTCCTGCTGCATGCAGCCTATGGACTTTGGTGCGCTGCAGATTGGGAAAGTATTGAAAAAAGAAACGATGAAAGTAAGATTTTTGAAGCGGCTTATCATATTTGCAAGGGTGACAGAAAATCTTTACCGCTGTTTGCTCGTAAGTTTCTGGTCAAAGCTGCAACTGCGGCTCAAAAAGTCTATGCATATGACAAAGCCAAGGACTATCTTTACGCGGTTCTAGAATCCTTGGACGCACAAAATGCTGTTGGCTTGGACGAAAGATTCGAAGCGCTCATGACCTTAGCCAACACCTTAACCATTTCTGATCAAATCAGTGAAGCCATGCGGCTTTATGATAATTTGCTCGAATTCAATTGCACAGCACTCCAGAAAGCAGCCATTTATGCCAAAAAATGCGAGTTTGGGCTTAACCTATTCGATTACAAGCAGGCCCGCTTTGCCAGTGCTACAGGTCTGAAATTCCTTGGCACAAGGATCATGACCAAGGAGGCTGGTTCCTACCTTTACATTCTGCTGTTTTTCCCAATCCTGGTTATCTATGCAGTTTTTTTCAAATATTTTGGTCGGCAAAGCAAAGAGATAGAAACTGAAGCCGAGAAAGTCCGTTTCCAACTCCTGCTTAAAAACGAGATTTCGCAGTTTAGCACGGTGCCCATCGCAGCGATTGCCAATATCATTAAACTTAATTTTGAATTGATGCGATATAAGGACAGTGACGCGCGAACAACCCTGTTCGCCTATTGGGGGGTTGCTGCCTCATCTTTTGGTTTTAGTAAGCTTGGCGCCAAGTTTTTCGCAAGATCCTATGAATACTTTGATCGAACAGGCAATCCTGTCGACAAGGGCTTCGTCCTCTTTTGTTGGGGCTTGATCTGCGATATGCCATCGGGCAATTTACTTGGGGCCCAGAAAAAATTACAGGAAGCTATTCGTACACTCGCACCCATTGGGGAATCGTTTTGGCGATCAGTTTCGATACTAGGCTTAGTCTTGATCGACTATTTTGGTGGCGAAACGGGAGAAGCAGGAATTCGCTCTCATGAGCTTATTGAACTTTGGAAGAGAGTGCAATTTGCCCCCACAGTATTGGGGACAACTCTTCGGCACTATTTGGAAGAAGAGCGTGAAGAGCAACTCGCTTTCTGCCTGCAGGCGACTCTAGAAGCCGAACTCAAGACGCGACATGACGGCTTTGAATCGGTGGATTGCATCTACGCTTTGCTGGGTGCAGGTGAATACTATGAAATGCGCGGTGACTACGAAAAGGCTGCTGAGCTGCTCCGTAGGGCCACTTGGATGGGCACACTTGGACTTCATCGCATAGCTTATGCGGCCTACGCTCCCATTGTTTATACGCGCACCCTCATCCACCAAAAATCTTATCTGAAAGCCCTGCTGCCATTGGCCGTTTGTTGGGTCAATCAGCTACTCAATGTCCGGCTGTTTTTACCGCAGACACTTTTTGTCAGCGGCTATCTTCTTGATTCTTTGGGTTACCATAAAACAGCTAGACGGGCCATCGAAGCAGGCATCAACTATGCGGGAAATCGACATTGGGCGGCAGTTGTCGCCGAGGGCCGCCTGTTGTGGGGCCGATTGAACGTGGATCGGAAAGCAGAAACCGCAAGCGGCGCCCTGGAGCTGGCGAAGGAATACTATGAGGTACGCAATTGGAAATTTCACGGCAAACTTTGCGACCAACAGCTTAACTTGTATAGAATCACCAAAGATGCACGGCGCACAGCAGCCCATACATCCCCTATGCATACAACTCAATCAACGCGACATGGCGCAGGGATCCGCCAGCAGATAGAAATCAAGTCAATGCTTGGAGTGCTGCTCAAACTCAGTGCCATTTCAGATAGACATCGACTCTTCGAAACACTTATGGAGGCGCTCTGCCAAGCTACGGGTTCAGAATTGGCGATTTTGATTTTTGAAGATGGTGAGAGTTGGAAACCAAAGTTTGGCTACAACATTTCCTTAGAATCTGCTGAGCAGCTTAGCACTAAAGTCGATGCTGGTTTTCTGGATTTTCACATAGCTGCACATATTCAAGAGCCAGCAATTCGCCTGCATGGGGATTTCGCGAATGGCCGGCAACCGACCAGTGGTTCGGCCATGCTCGTGCCGCTCGTCTGTGATTCTCAGGTCTATGGCTACTGCTATCTAGCAAATACCCAGATCTATGAGCTCTTTGATGCCCAAAGCCTTGAAATCGCCGTTCCGATTGCCACCCAAGGCGCCATTGACCTACAAAATATCAAACTGACCGATGCTTTGGCTCTCGAGAAAGATGATATTTCCAAACTCCACCAGACCCTTGAGCAAAAGGTCGTGGAACAGACGCGGGATATCAAAAGCATTATGCAGCACATCAAGATGGGCATATGTACGGTGTCAGGCGTGGGAATTTCTATCAATAGGGATTATTCGTTATTCCTAGAACACTTGTTTAGGGCGAGCGATCTGCGTGATAGAAATCTGCTCCCATTACTCTTTGCTGGGGCTCACCTAAGCGACGATGAAAAGGACCAGGTTCAACAGACACTGTCCGCTAGTCTGAACGAGCCTCAGTTTGCATTTGAAGCCAACGAACATCTCCTGCCGAGAAATCTATCAGGAGCAGCGTCAGAGAATGAGTCGTTTGCTTTGGAGCTGAATTGGGTTCCTATCAGTAGCGATGAGGAGATTGTCGATAAGATTCTACTGACCATAAACGATGTGAGTGCGCTACGAGGTATCGAGGCTCAAGCTTTACAAAAGGACCAAGAACTGAAAATTGTTAGTGAAATTCTCTCCTGCAGCAACCGAGACTGGCAGCTTTTTATCGGCAGCAGCCGTCGACTCGTTGAACAAAATGCTCTCCTTGTGCAGAAGGTCTCAACTGATTCCCTTACTATTTTGCGGAAGCTTTTTGCGAACTTGCACACCATCAAAGGTAATGCTCGATCCATGGGCTGCAAATTCATGAATGAAGTCATTCATGAAGTTGAACAGTATTTTTCTCAACAAATACAAGCTTTGGATGCTTCATTCGAATTAGAAACGATCGACCTAAAATTACGAGCTGTTCGGGATGTGGTGCAAAAGTATGCCCGAATCGCGGAGGAGCGGCTCGGTCGGGGTACAAACAATCGTGAAACGATGACCCTCGACCGAGAGATTTTGTTGGATTGGTATTCGATAGCTAAGGAACTCGAAACTCATGACGATGGTAATGAATCTCTAAATTGGCAGTCGCTGCAGGATATTCGTGATTTGCTGTTCTTTTCGGTCGAGTCAGTTCTCCAAGAGATAGGATCGCACGCCCAAAAGTTAGCCATACACCTCGGTCGGGAGAAGGTTCATATAAATATCGACGTGCCTCCTGTTTGGGTGACTGATGCCGCTGAAGAATTCCTCAATAACACTTTTACTCATCTCCTACGCAATTCACTTGACCATGGCATAGAGCCAGCCATGGACCGCAAGGTTCAAGGCAAATCGGCTGAAGGCTTGATTGCTCTCAGCGGTCGAATTGTTGGCACGAACCTCGTCCTTCGAATGGAAGACGATGGCCGAGGTCTCAACCTCGCCAAACTTCGCGAAATGGCTTTAGCGAGGGGTTTGCTCACTTTAAATGCGGCGACCAATGATCACCTCGTTGCGTCTCTCATCTTTACTTCCGACTTCAGCAGTGCGGAGAACATCAGCGATATTTCCGGTCGAGGGGTGGGCCTGACGGCTGTTGCGCAGTTTATCCGTGAGGTCGGCGGGTCTATCGAGATTGAATTTTCGAATCGCCATCCTATCCTGCCAGGCTTTCGTGCCTTTAGTTTTGTTATGACTCTGCCACTCTCTTTGTTCCAAAGCGAAGCGCCTTTGCCAGTCGCTTGCTAGGAACAGGACCTGTTGACATTCGGTCTTATGAGCCTTGATAATCTTGCCATCGACAAAGCCTCACTAGTTCAGAATCTTCCATAAGAGCTCGCCAAAAACTGACTATTGGCATACTTTATAGACAAACTTTTGCCTACTGATGAGTGTTTTGCTCCATTGCCAAAGCCCTTGACCTAAAATGGCTAGTTTTGCAAACTGTCACTTAAGGCTATTCTTCTCGGAAATTATACTCGGCATTTGCAGAGGGATCATTCTAAAATAAGATCATAAAGTAGGGTTCGACTCTATGGCTATTTCAAGTCCATCCTTTAATTCAAAGGAACTATTGCCGATCAGATGGCGGGTGATGATATCCCTTGTTGCCAACTATTGAAGGATCTTTGGTATGGAAATTAAAAAGCTTATTTATAATGAAGGTTGCTGGAACGCCCCTCTGCCTACAGACTTGGATTCGGCACAGACAATTGTCCTGATCTTTGGCAACGATGCCGCCCGAGTGCTTGAGGTGGTGCAGGCTTTTCCGAAATCGCACGTTGCGGGTTGTTCCACCTATGGCGAAATTCATGATGGGCATGTTTATGACAAAACGGTTTCAGTCAGTGTCATTCGATTTACCGATGTCAAAATAAAGTCCATTGAAGTTCCTTTCAATGACTATACGGAATCCTACAATACTGGCGAAAAGGTCTTCCAACAACTGAATACTCCCGACCTTTCAGGTATCCTGGTATTCACCAAGGGATTGGTTCTAAATGGCGATCAGTTCGCCAAAGGCATCAACTCCAAAAATGCCAATAACGTTCTCATCGGCGGTGGTATGGCCGGCGATCCAGAGGTGAAAGACACCTGGGTTGTGACGCGGAAGGGCAAAAGCACCCAATCGGTTGTTGCTCTAGGCTTCTATGGTTCGAATTTTCAGATGCTGATTTCCACCGAATCCGGAATTACACCGCTGGGCGTTGAACGGACAGTAACCAAGTCGGACAAAAATATTCTCTATGAAGTGAACCACAAGCCCGCTTTGGAATTCTACCGAGAATTCCTGGGTGACAACTTTAAGGATCTGACCAAGTCAGCAATCCAATATCCGATCGCCGTTTCGAAAGATTACAAAATATCCCAGACTGAATTGGTACGCACGCCCTATACAATCAATGAAAAAGATCAATCTGTCACTTTCACTGGCGAAGTTCCAGAGGGCCTGCAGATTCGCCTCATGATGGCCGGAACAGAAAGCATGGTATCAGGTTCAGAGAAAGCAGCCCAAGACACTAAAAGCCGCATGAAAAAGCCTCAGGATGATCCCGCCTTCGTCTTGTTAGTGAGCTGTTCTTCTCGCAAAATGGTGATGGGCGAGTTTACCGAAGATGAGATTGAAATGGTCCAGTCTGTACTGGGCAAAAAGAATTTCACCATCAGTGGTTACTATGCATTTGGTGAAATTGTCTCAGAAAAAGGCGGCAATTGCGTTTTGCAGAATCAGACCATAAATCTGATCTCTTTCTATGAAAAGAAAGCTGCTTGATAGCCGTTACCGACTGAGCTACCTTTTCGGCGAGTGAGTGCATGGCTGATTTCAGCGGTATTAGTCAACTATTGCTGCGGATGCTGGCCCGCTTCGAGGTTAATCTCGAAGCGGAACAACTGCCCATGCATGATCTCGTCAAGATTCTGAAACGAGTGGATGCTTCTTTCGAAGAGTTTCGAAGTCGAATTTCTACGCTTGAGAGAGCGGTAAAAAGCTCTTCCAGTGAAATTTCCGACTATTTGGAAAAACTGCGCGATGCAGATGCCAAGAACCAGCAACGCACCCAGGATATTATCAACCTACTGGAAAACATCCACCTTGGAATCCTTACAATTCGTTCTGATGGAAAGGTTCACCCAGAATATTCTCGGTTTCTCGAAGACATTCTCGAGACCAAAGTCATCGCCGATCAGTCAGCAGTTGCCCTGATGTTCGAATCCAGCGATATCAACTCCGATCGCAAAGCGCACATGGAATCAATCATTGACATTTGCCTGGGAGAAAGTCTGATAGTTTTTGATCTCAATGAAGGGTCTCTGGTTCGACACTTCAGTCGAAAGGACGCAAATGGTTTGATTAAAGCTTTGGAAGTCGATTGGAGTCCTATCGCTAGCAGTGCAGGTTTAGTGGAAAAGATTGTCGTTACGCTTCGAGATACGACTGAGATCCAGGACCTTCGACAAAAAGCCCACCAAAACCAATTCAAACTGGATATCCTAGGCCAGATTGCAGAGGTGTCGATCAAAACCTTTCAGAAATTTTCCGAGCATATGCAGGGCTATTTGCGAACCAGCTTTGAACTTCTTGAGCGTCAGCCTTTTGAAGTGAGCCCTATCAATCGTCATTTGCATACGATCAAAGGCAATGCCCGCGTCCTTGCATTCCATTACATAGCAGACTGCATCCACGAGGCCGAGAATCACATTAAGCACGCCCAAGAAACTCAAGGTGGAGAATCTTTACAGGAAGCGGTCCGAGTCGAACTTCAGCGAGCCTCGGCAATATTGGGCGAATATACTGAAGTTGCTGAAGCGCAGTTTCACAAAAATCAGACTCACGGCCAGGACTTGGCCGCATTTATGCTGTGTATCAAGGAGCAGATGAATGTTTGGAAAGCAGGCCAAAATTCTGAACTAACCTGTCGCCTGATTCAACAGGCCTTGTTAGGTTTCGGCACCGAAACTTTGGCGGAATGTTTGGCCGATCTCGTCAAGGGACTCGCCAAATTGGCCAAAGATCTGCAGAAGCCCGTGCCTAAACTCGTGATCGACGCTGGCCCGTTTCGCTTCAAAGCGGAAATGGGACGAATTCTTGCGGATATCGTCGGGCACGCTTTGCGGAATTCCTTGGATCACGGGATCGAATCAGCCACCCAACGCCTTCTGCTTGGCAAGAAACCCGAAGGGCGAATCGATATCAAGCTGGAGCTGACACCCTCGGCCTTGCTGCTAAAAATTACCGATGACGGGCAGGGTTTGAATCTGGAAGCGATCGAGCGAAAAGCGCAGGGACTGGGACTCTTGCCAACGGCTGCCATGAGTCGCCAGGATTTAGCGCTCTTGATCTTCAGTGACAAGATATCGACTGCGAAGCAGGTGAGTCAGATATCGGGCCGTGGCGTGGGGATGGATGCTATGCGAGCTTTGGCCAAGGCGCTGGGAGCTGAAGTGCGAATAGACCTCGGACCGACCGAAAGTCAAGTTGCTGTTCCTTTTGATCTGGTCTTTGCCTTGCCTCGCTCGCTCATCGTTGAGCTTGAGAGCCCCACACTACAGGGCTCTCTATCCAGAGTTATTTGAACTCGGAGTACGGGCCATCCATCTTCCCTTAAATCACAGGCAATCAATCGCCCTATTTGTGAGTAAAGGTATACACCCCATCCCAGTTGGCAGCCGGTGGATTCACCAGAGACTCCCGACAGCGCTCGATATAAAGCAAAGACGCGACGTCGCTTGGGCGAAGCTCAAGACAATGGTGAAAATGCTCCATCGCCTCTTGCCAATGTTGAGCTTTGTAGGCCTTGCGGCCTTCGGCGAAGTGAGCGATCAAGGCTCTAACGTCGGCTAAATTGGGCAAAGCATTCGGCATCATGATTTCAAAAACGTGAACTGGCTCGTGTTTGCCTTTGACCCGAATATCATCAATATCTCGAGTCAAAAATTTACCGGGCGAGAGCAGCTTGGCGGTGGATTCACTGATCATAATTTTAATGCCGTAATCCTTGGTTAGACCTTCCAATCGGGAGCCCAGATTCACCGCATCGCCCATGACGGTATAGGTAAAACGTTCCAAAGACCCCATATTTCCCACCGACATCGGCCCAGTATTGAGGCCAATTCCAATATCCACGGTTGGAAACTGCTTGCGAATGAATTCCTGATTCAGTCTCTCCAGGGCATAGAGCATTTCGATCGCTACCTGCGCAGCAATATCAGCGTTGTTCGGCATGGGTAATGGAGCGCCCCAAAACGCCATGATCGCATCGCCGATGTACTTATCGAGAACACCACCGCTCCGCAAAATAATAGTTGTCATCGGCGTGAAGTAATCATTCATCAGCACACAGAGCTGCTCAGGCGTGAGAGATTCCGACAAGGTGGTGAAGCCGCGCATATCAGAAAACAGCACCGTCAATTCCCGCCGCACTCCACCCAGCTGCATCGCTTCCGGATGCTCCAGCATCTGGTTGATGACCTGCGGGCTCAAATAGTGCTGAAATGCCCCCTTAAGACGTTTGCGTTCTAATTCTTCGGTTAAATACTTATAGACTGTCGTCAGCACAAACATACCAATGATTTCCAAACAGGGCACAGCAATATAGGTCCAGGTCCCCTGGCCAAACCAGAAATGCCTATCCAGAAAGTAGTAACCAATGAGAAAGACCAGTGCAGCCGCACCCGATACCAGCGCATGACCAAAGATCATAATCGGGGCAAAGAGTAGGCCGACAATGAGGATAATCAAAAGTTCTGTCTTATAAATCGACACCGGGCGGCGCAGAAAATTCTGCGATAAAATGTTATCCAAGGCCGCTGCATGGTTTTCCACACCGTCCAGAGCCGAATCGAAAGGGTTGGGCCTGATGTCATTGGTGCCCGTAGCCGTACCGCCCAGAATGAGTACCGAATCCTTCAATTGCTTCTTTTCTTTTTCGGTCAATCGATTGTGATAGACATCCGCCAGACTATAGTGACGAAAGGTTTGCCGTGGTCCGAGGTGATTGATGAGCATCCGTCCAGCGCCACGGGCATCAATCGGAATATCTAAAACGTCCTCAGGGTTTTCACGACTGACGAGAGCTACCGTCTCTACTCCATATTCATCAAAAACCACGAAGATGTCTCGCTGCAAATATTCAGCCGCCAGTTTCAGCGAGAGCGAAGGCATCAGATGACCCTGCTCATGAGCGAATAAGGTGACCCAACGAAAAATGGCATCATTGTCCACACTGTTGTTGAAGAATGCAAAGTGACTCGCGGCGGAGCTTATCTCTTCGGTGTTGGCGATCAGACCTGCTGTTTGCATCAGTTCTGGATAGCTATCCAAGGTCCGCCCTTTAGGAAGATCTGCGAGAATTTCTGAACTCTGCGCCATTCGCTCCAGCTGCGGAAAACGCAGTTTGGGATCTTTATGTTGGGTCGGTAATTCACTTTCTTGAACAAAATACACATAACCCAGGACCAAAGAACCAAAGGCAGCGATCGCCTTTTGAAAAGACTGATCAGGCGGGCTAATCGCCAGCAGATTGTCAAATTTACTTAGTTGTATCGAGAGGTTACGATTAGATTTCTGAGCTTTAAGACTTTGGATAATCGGTACAAAATCTTCCGCCGAAGCTCGCTCCGGTTCGGAAAAAATCGCATCAAAGCCAACCCATTTTACCCCCAGGCTTTTGAGATTCTGCAATGCCTGAGCATAGTATCGACGGGAAAAAGGCCAACGACCAAACTCGGCAATCGAAGCCTCATCGACAGCCAAGATGCCGACTTTGCCCGTGCCCTTTAATGGACCACGAATTTTTAAACGAAGATCCAGCAGCTTGGCTTCAACCATATAGACCAAGTCATTCGATTTGCTTTCAAAACGAAAGCTGGCATAGTGCCGAAACATCGCTGCATAGCTGATCCCAATGATCAAAATGCAGATCAGCGTCAACACCCATTTCTTCCGAAATTGCTGATAGAGTGCGAGCAAGGCGGCGATCGTAAAGCTAAAGAGCTTGACCATAGTGATCACTGCTTAAAGTATTTATCGTAAATGCCACCTTCCAGCTCGTCCAGTTCCTGGCTGCTCGGCTTTTTCACGGGAACAGCGACCGGCTGATCTTTATTGAGCTTCTTCATTTTCTCTGGAGTCGGTTCAGGGGCTTTGACAAAAGCTTTTTCCAAGGTGACTGCTTGCAAAACTTCAGCGTTGTTAATTTTGGTTCCGGCTGCCTCGGCGGCTTCAATACGCTTATAGAGCTCTGGATCACTGACTTTGATATCCTGCTTGGTCGAATCCAATGCCTTTTGCTCCAGCATAGCTAAAGACTGCAGCAGAGCAGGATCAGCTTGTTCAGGACTGTTGGGTTTGGGATCGGACTTTTGAAAGGTCACACTCGCCTGAATGGCCTTAAGATCCAGCTTATCAGTGGCATTGACCACGACTGGTGCAGGCTTCGGAACAGTGGCAGTAGAACCCTGGGAACCGACGGGAGCCAAAGGCAGAGCTTCGATCTTCGCGCTAAAGCCTGATTTAACTTCCACCGCTGGGGCCGACGCCTCACCCGCCGGAGCTTTACTGCTGACAGCCACCGCTCCCCGCAAAACAGACACAACTGATGCCCCTGAATCATCCAGCGCGACCACATGAAAATCGGTACCCCGAATTCCCATGACCATGGTCCGGGTTCGAACTTCCATTTTATTTCGAGGACCTTCTTTGGAAATCACAGCCCGGAATTTACCATAGATCAATTCCGAGATGGGTTTGGTCTCGCCCTGCTTGGTCTCCGTCGTGACTTTATAGGACGAAGATGCAGATACCATGATCTGATCCCCATTGGCGTAAACCAAGCGCACCATGGTTTTTTCCGCGGTTTGAATCACACTGCCGCTTTTTATCTTGGAACCAATACGAGCCTGTTCGATATTGTAGTAGCGATCTTCAAATAGCACATGCGGCGGCGATCCGGCCTTCTTCACGGAAGGATTGGAGAGAATTTGAGCCTTACCAAAAAATTTGGTAATGGTGGCGACATCGGCTTCCTCAGCGCTTAGCATTTGCTGAGAGCCAATGAAAATGAGCAAGGCAAGGCAAAGCCAGAGTACGGGATTGCGTTTTTGCATGGGGGCTCCGCTAAAAGAATAATTGATCTTGCCTGAGAGACGACCTAAGCTCTTGATAGGAAGAAATCCTTCGGAATCCATCTATCGCAATCAAGCAGTTTATCCCGCTTGAGGGACAGGGAATTGTCCATGAAAGAATCTTCGCTGCGGTTATCTCATGTTTTGTGGCTTGTCTCTATTAATATAGGTCTTTTGCCAGGGAATGCCAGAGCAAAAGAAGGATACCAATATCCGGAACTCTTGGTCGTGCCCAAAGCCAGCCAGGAGATCGCGCAAAATGCAGCCACTGAAAATAAAACACGCTACTCCACCCATGTTCTATTGCAAGCACCCGCCTTCCTCACCTTGACCGCTGGGCTTATGGCCACCAGCATGAAGAGCTCTGAAGGCAAGGACGCGAGTCTGATTGCGACCAGTGTTGGAGCAGGATGGCTTTTGGGAACTTGGGCCATGAGTGCCTACTATACCCCGTATCGCAATGCCCAGCAGGAGCTGAGCAGCATGCCTGAGAAAACCTTGGAACAAACTTTAGCCAAAGAACGACGGGCTGAAGAAGGGCTCTATGCGCCCGCTTACATCATGCGGCGTGTGCAATATATAGCTGCGGTGACCAATTTCGCGGCGGCTATAGGCGTAGCCACCGTCGAGGAAGAAAATACCAAAGCCCAAGCCGTCGCCTTGGTGGCAGCGGCAGCGGCCTTTCTACCCATTGTGTTCGATCATCCATGGATCGCTCACTACGATCAACAGCAAGACTACAAAAAGCGGATCTACGGTCCATTGACCCAGGTCACCTTGCTCCAAGCCGGTCCCGGAACTCCATGGGTTCCCGGCATCGATATCTCTATGCGATTTTAAGCCCTAATGGGCGAGAGCTGCCTGTTCATTGCGGTTCCCTAGGTCTATCGGGTTTGCTTTGAGCCTTGCTCAAACCCGCTATCTGCTTGGCAAACTCAATCGCCTTGCTGCGATCCAAACCCAATTGCTTTTTATCCCTGGCGAATTTATATGCTGGCATAAAATTTCTGCCGGCCTCGACATGCATAGCAATCACTTCCTGGGCCACTTGCAAAGCTTCAAAGGTGGCCAGCTTTGGACCGTCGTTGTCTGATCTTAGAAATTCAATCAGATCAACAAACGCGGTTGCCACGTACTTATTGGAATCGCGTTCATCTAGTTTGACCAGCTGCAAAGAGAGTTTGGCACAATCAGGTTTTGACAAACCCAATCCGGTCTTCGCTAAACAAAACTGTACCAACTTTTCAAATTCCTTTCGAGCCGGACCACTCGCTCCCGCGGCATCACTGCTGAGTGAACGTGCTAGTTGAATGGCATCACTCAGGGTCAGGTCCAGGTATTTTTCCAAGAAGGCAACTTTAAAAATTTCGGCAAATGTTTCCGCACTCTCGCTGTCAAGCCAAGAGATTTCCTCAGCAATTTCAGATGATTGCTGCAGAGTAAGCTTGGCATTGATAAGCAGGTCGAAGACCCTAATAAAGCGACCAGCAGCGCCATCACATCCCTTGGCAACTCGAAATGCGGTCACCGATGCTTGGTCTTTGGTAAAAGCCAGAGTCTTCTTATCGAGCAGGTAATTATAAGTCGTAACGTATTCACGGTAGGAATCACAGCTGCGTGGACTCGATTCCTCGGCAGCCGCTAAAGCTGCTGAGTGCAGAAAGGTGCATAGGATTGTGCCCAGGTATGCACGTCTCGTTCGTGTTTTAAACGCCACTGCCGCCTCCTTACGAGACAATAATATTTCCTTTAGACGCGGATAATGAAGGCATTATAGCATTCGAGCTGGCTCTTTGTCTCAATAGCAATCGACCCGAAGTCTAGCTTCACGACCGCCACTCACTAGAGTCAACATTGCATATTCACTCCAGGATCGGCTTATCACTCTTTGCAGGTTTTGTCGCTCCCCATGAGTAGGATCAGCCAGCAAAGTAGGCTCTGAAGAGCTGCCAAACCCTAGTGCCTGTGCTCTTTCTCCGTCCGGCTCACAGTTTTCGTTGACCTCCACTCCACCCTCAACTAGCATCGGAGCCATTACCAGCTATGGATTTCTATGAACAATCCAATTCCTTGGTTTCAGCACTCCGTCCGTGAATCTCTTGAGGCCCAAAAGACTTCGATCGCCCATGGCTTGGATGTGCTTGAAGCGGAACGCCGTGCGACTGAATTTGGCCTCAACGAATTGGAAGCTGTACAGCGAAAGTCAGCGCTACGCATGCTGCTTGCTCAGTTCAAAGATCTGCTGGTGATGATTTTGATCGGAGCAGCCATCATTGCTCAAATTCTGGGCGAAGCCCAGGATACCATCGCCATTGTAGCCATCATCATCCTCAACGCCATTCTTGGATTTACCCAGGAATTTCGCGCCGAACGAGCCATGGAGGCCCTTCAGGCTCTGAGTACGCCCTTGGCAAAAGTTCGAAGGGCAGGACAGATCCAAACCCTTCCCGCCTATCAATTGGTCCCGGGTGATATCGTGCTGCTTGAAGCCGGCAACTTTGTGCCCGCGGATTTGCGAATTCTTGAGTCTTTTCAATTGAGCATCGATGAATCAACACTCACAGGGGAATCACTCCCAGTCGATAAGCAAACCCATTCCCTTTCAGCTGAGAGCCTACCGATAGCCGATCAAAAAAACATGGCTTTTAAAGGGACCATGGTCACAGCGGGTCGAGCTGTGGGATTGATTGTCCGTATCGGCATGAACACTGAATTGGGCCGCATCGCCAAGCTCCTGAAGGAAGAGGTCGAAGTCAGAACTCCTCTACAAAATCGCATCGCTCAATTTGCCAAAAAACTTTCCTTGGCAGTCCTTGGTCTTTGCCTTTTGATTTTCTTGAGCGGACTCTGGCGTGGAGTCGAACCAGTCCTTATGTTTATGACAGCTTTGAGTCTTGCAGTGGCTGCCATTCCAGAAGCATTGCCTGCGGTCGTAACTATGTCCTTAGCCTTGGGCGCGCGGGCGATGATTCGCAGAAATGCTCTCATACGCAAACTCCCAGCGGTCGAATCACTGGGATCGGTCACCTATATTTGCACCGACAAAACGGGAACTCTGACTGAAAATCGAATGAGCGCGCAGGCCTTCTACCTTCACCATAAAAGCTTTGCTTCGATCCCTGACGCCGCCACTCAAAATCCTCTGTGGAACTCACTTTTGAGGGCCATGACCCTCAATACCGACGTCTCCTTGAATCCTGATGGCAGCTGGCAAGGCGATCCAACCGAAATCGCTCTGGTCCAGGCCGCCCATGACCAAGGCCTTGTCAAAGAAGATTTGGAAAAAGCCTCGCCTCGGGTCGCAGAGCTGCCCTTTTCCAGCGAACGAGGCATGATGAGCACGGTTCATCAGAGTCAGGATCGAGGCTTTGTCATCACCAAAGGCGCCCCAGAACGTGTGCTTCCTCTTTGCCAAGATATTATGGGCCCAAATGGACTCGAAGCTATTGACCAGGACGTCCTCTTAAAGGCTATTGATTCTATGGCTCTGGAAGGATTCCGTGTGTTGGCGTTTGCCAAGCGCGATCTCGGCTTGCATCCAAATCACTTGGAGCTCAGTGAATACGAGCAAAATCTCACGCTCATCGGCCTCGTTGGACTAATCGACCCTCCGCGCTCCGAAGCCAAAGAAGCCGTCCGACTTTGCCAGTCATCTGGTATTAAAGTGGTGATGATTACCGGTGATCACCCCAAGACAGCACAAGCGATCGCTTTGAAACTTGGTATTGCCCATTCAGTCAGCGACGAGGTCATGACAGGTCAACAGCTACTTGAAACTACCGATGAACAGCTTCTGGCCAAGGTCCTCGATATCAGAGTTTATGCTAGAGCTGCTCCTGACCAAAAAATTCGTATCGTCAAAGCCCTTCAAACCAAGGGCGAGATCGTGGCGATGACGGGTGATGGGGTCAACGACGCTCCGGCTCTCCGCAGAGCCAACGTGGGCGTTTCTATGGGTAAAGGCGGCACCGATGTCGCCCGCGAAGCCTCGCACGTTATTCTTTTAGATGATAATTTTGCGTCTATCATTGAAGCCGTCCGTGAGGGACGAAAAATCTATAGCAATATTCGTAAATTTGTCCGCTTCGCTCTGTCTGGCAATTCAGGTGAAATCTGGACCCTTTTTCTCGCGCCTTTTTTAGGCCTGCCGATCCCCCTTTTGCCCATTCATATACTTTGGGTCAATCTAGTCACTGATGGATTGCCAGGCCTAGCGTTGGCGATGGAACCTGAAGAAAAAAATATCATGCATGAGCCGCCGCGCCATCCAGAGGAAAGTGTGTTTGCCTTAGGACTCTGGCAGCATTCAGTGTGGGTTGGAATTCTCACGGCAGCATTGACCCTTGGCGTTCTCGCTTGGGCTTACCACACAGGTCACGCGCATTGGCAAAGTATGGCCTTCACGGTCTTAACTCTCGTGCAGATGGCCCATGTTATGGCCATACGTTCGGAAACGGAATCGACCTTTAGTTTGGGATTCACCTCCAATAAATATTTGCTTGGCGCTGTGCTATGCACCCTGGCACTGCAGATGGCAACTCTCTATATCCCAAGTTTCAACTCCATTTTCAAGACGGCACCCCTGAGCCTTGCGGAGCTTGGTCTCTGCCTAGGAGTTTCAAGTCTCGTGTTCTTTGCCGTGGAAATAGAGAAATGGTTCAAACGCCGAAGAAGAGTAGGATGACGGCTGAAGATCCCTCCCCTTCCTGCGGCGTCTAGGTCATTTCCTGAATCAAACTTACGCCCACTATCCCCTTCAATTAGCACAGAACATCGAGCTTTTTAGCGTTTACACCACCCCCTCAAAATCGCTCACTATTTAACAAAGTTCCAGCATACTCCGATAATGAAACCGGGACTTAATACCCTTTTTAGGCGAGATGCATGGCAGGACTCCTTAAAGCTGGCCAAAAATTGCGCAATGGTTTGATCGAAGTGATCGATCAGCTTGGCGGTGGTGGGCTTGGCGAGGTCTATCGTGTCAGTTATCTCAAAGACGCCGAGCAGCAAGTGATGGTTCTCAAGTGCTTTCAAGCCAAAGGTCTGGAACCTTCCGGCATGGAAGCGATCGAAATGGTTCACCGAGAAAGCACTGCCATCAGCAAGATCCATCATCCAGGAATTGTCCGCATCGAGCTGGTTGAACTCGATATGAAATTGCCCTTTATACTCGAAGAATATCTGCCCTTTGGAGATCTCGGTCAATTGCTTGAGAATCGGCTCCGCAGTGTGTCGGCCAAGCAAGCTAAATGTTCGTCACAGGAAATCGCGCACATTGGTCTGCAGATAAGTTCCGCGCTTATGGTCTTGCATCAAAACAATCTTTATCATGGCGATCTCAAGCCCCACAATCTCTGTCTGCGCGACAGGGAAAAGCTGGAAGTGGTCATCGTCGATTTCGGCCATGCAGGATTTTTGGAAGGCAATCTTCTCGATCGAAATCAAAATCTGGCAACTCTCGCCTATCTCCCTCCCGAGCGAACCGGTTTTGTCAAACTTGCAGGCAATGCCAGTGGCGACCTCTATTCGCTGGGAGCGACTTTGTTTGAAATGGCCTCAGGCCAAGCCCCCTTTACTGGCAACGACAATCGAGACCTGATCAATCGCCTCCTCTACGAGGTGCCAAAACCTTTACACCAGATCTTCCCTGATTTTCCGATCGTCTTAAGCGACATCGTAAGCAAACTTCTCCGTAAAGATCCCAAGGATCGCTATCACTCTGCTTTCGGCTTGGCCGCAGATTTGGAACGTTGCTTTTTAGCCCTTAAGCAGGGCGAGGAAATTCCAGCTTTTGCACTGGGAACCAAAGACAAACTGCGCGAACTGAATTATCGGATCCCCATGGTGGGGCGTACCCAGGAGATGCAAACCCTCCACCTTTTGTTCGATTCCGTTCTCGGTGGCGGATCGCAGATGGCTCTCATCGGAGCGCCTTCAGGGACTGGCAAGTCACGCTTGGCTTTTGAGATTCTGCACAGTGCCAGGCAAAATAACAGCCTGATTAATTACGTTAAATTTTCAGAGTATGAACGTAATTTGCCCCTGAGCGCTGTGACATTGCTGTTGGTCGAACATTGTCACTACCTTAAGGGAATATCGGTCGAACGTCTCATTCAATGGCAAAAAAAGCTGAAAGATCGTCTAGGATCAAGGCTTCATCTCATTGCCGATCGCTATAGTTTCTATGCCCCCTTTCTGCCACTCACCGAACTGAGTCAGATTCCTCAAGGCGAACTTGGCTTTCAACTCTTCAATCAAACACTGGGAGAATTTTTAAGTCTGCTGCCCGCTCAGGGGGAACGCCAACTTCTGCTTATAGACGATTTGCAGTGGGCTGATTGGCAAAGTCTGCAAGTTCTCGTCATGTTGGCTAATCGAATCATCAGCCAAGAAGCTCAGGGAACGATGTTTATGGGAACCTATCGTTCCAACGAAATCGGCGCGGACCATCCCTTGGTGCCCTCACTGCTAGCTTTGCGAAGTCAGTTCGATCTGATCGAATTAGGACCTTTGACACGATCAGAATCGGACACTCTGGTGGAACACCTTCTCGATGAAAAGGGAACTGAAGTTCAGATGCTTCAGGACGTCTGCTATCGATTTACCGCCGGCAACCCGTTTTACGTCTACGAGTACCTAAAAACCGCCATCCACACGGAAATTTTCGCACTCGACAGCGAAACTCAGACCTGGCGCTTTCATGAAGAAAAAACTCACGAATCCGATCTTTCGACTGGTGTTGCCGGACTCGTCGCTGACAGAATACTCGCTCTCAATCCCTTGCAACAGACACTGGTCGGAATAAGCAGTGTAGCTGGTCATTCCATGAAACGCTCGGTCCTGAAGCATTTGATTCCACTTCTTATATCTTCACGCCAGCTGGTGAGTGAGCAGCTTCTGGTCGAGGATCTTGACCTAGCGATCGAACTTAGCTACCAAGAGCTTTTGCAAAAGAACATCCTAAGTCCCGATCTCGAGCGCTTCGCGTTCTTTCACGATAAAATTCAAGAAGCCTGCTATTCCCTGCTAGGCGATGATGAAAAGAAAACGCTGCACTATCATTTTGGTTTGTGGTGCGTGTCTGCTATCGAAGACGCAGAACAAAAGACCAACGACGCTGAGCTCTTTGAAGCGGCTTACCATATTTGCCTTGGCCAACGCCAAGATCTTAGCAGCTCGGTTCGAAGTTTTCTGATCACAGCGGCCAAAGCAGCTAGGCGGGTCTATGCCTATGATAGAGCCAAAGAGTACCTCCAAACACTTTTAGAAGCGTTGGAAGCCCAGCCTGAGACGGCACTGCAAGAGAAGTTCGATGCCCTCGAGCTGATGGCTGATGTTCTAACAATCTCGGATCAGATTCACGAGGCTATTAAACTTTACGACAAACTCCTGCTCTTCGATTGCGACCCTTTAAGGCGAGTCCATATTTATGCCAAAAAGGTTGAATTCAGCCTCAATCTCTTCGAGTATAAGCAGGCCAGAGAGTCCTGCGTTGCGGCCCTTGATGTCCTCGGCGCCAGAATT
>JBGSTF010000278.1:0-6103 GCA_041736645.1 Oligoflexus sp.
CAGGCTTGCAATCCAAAATACCCTCACTGACAGATAAGGATAAAGAGGACGCAAGATTTGGTTTAAGCCTGGGATTTGATTTTATTGCACTCTCTTTCGTCAGGCGTCCCGAGGATGTTCACTATCTGCGAGATTGGATGCATCAGTTAGGCTATTCGGTGCCCATAATTTCAAAAATAGAAACTCATGAGGCCGTCGAGCATCTGGAAGGTATTATTTCCGCGTCTGATGGTGTCATGGTCGCACGCGGCGATTTGGGAATAGAAACCACCTTAGAACTGATTCCCTACTATCAAAAGAAAATCATTCAATTGGCCAACTCCGCCGGAAAGCTTGTTATTACAGCCACCCAGATGCTGGAGTCCATGATCAGCAAAATCTCTCCTACACGGGCAGAAATTACCGACATTGCTAACAGCATTCTCGATGGCACAGATGCTATGATGCTATCGGGAGAAACCGCGATCGGCCAATACCCCATCGAAACGGTAAAACAAATGGCGACTATTGCGGCTACTACCGAAAAAAAGCTTTATCCATTTGGCTCTTCCCTACGCACTCACTCTACAGACGTTCACCAAGATTTAGGCTCGAGTATGGCTCGGTTGATTGGGCAAGCATCACGGGATCTCTTGCCAAAAGCAATAGCAGTATTTACTTGTACTGGTAGCACGGCTATCTTGATTTCTGGAGAACGCAGTTTAGCCCCTGTTTTTGCCTTTACTCCGAATGAAAAAAGCTACAATAGACTTGCCTTAGTCTGGGGAGTGTTTCCCAGAAAAATCCCCATACTCCAAATTCCGTCAAAAACCATCACAGAGATGACCCGACAACTCCTGGAAAGCAATACTGTCAAGAGCGACGATTGGATACTTTTTCTTTTCGGGTCGAACGCCTTACTCGGTTATAGCAACTCAATTCGAATTGCCCGCGCGGGGGCTGTAATTCAAGAAGATGGTTTCCTGCGCAATCAAATCCAAAATGCAGAGCTTGGTCTTGTTATATCTCGAAATCAGACAATTCAAGACTCTTCAGATGCCAAACTTTTGCCAAACTGCCAGACTGAGACTTTTGCATCAGAAGTCAAATCTTCGAAGACAACTTAGGTCGTCCCAAACCTTGTCCCTCTGTTCCAGCCGGCTTGAATTCCTGATTTAAAATGTTCATCCGACTTTCATATTCTTGCTCCGTTATTTCGCCAGATGCCAACCGACGTTGCAAGATGTCTTTGGGAGTCTGATGAAAGTTCCTCATATGCCGCCGTCGAACCGGAGTGAGAAATGAAAAGAACCCAACCCAAAGAATGATCCAAAAAAACCACCAAATAACATGCATTCCAAAAAATTCTATACCATAACGCATATGAGCTCCTTGAGCCTTGTGCTTTATTGCAGAATTGGATTATGCAAGATATGAACCTTCCTATCGATTCAGACCAAGTGACAGAAATTGTGGCGTATGGAAGCGCTTCATTCTATCGGAACGGACATGCGTTCTTGGTTCATTCCTTGCATTCAATGAATTAGCATATTCTGATGTCTAACTATCGTGCGGGATAGGTCAACTCTACTCTGAAACGCCCAAACAATTTGAACTCATAGAGCAAGCTATCTGGGCTTCAGTGAGTCGAGGATAAAAGAAATTATGACGAAAATCAGCGCGTCGACAAGACAAAATTTGAATAAGCAGGGATTTCATAACCTGGATGAATCCGCTTTCGACAACATTGAATGGTCGCTGCGATTTACTCCTGGAGTCAGTGTCGTCTTGATTGCTATTGGTCTCAGCCTGCAATCGGCTTTTTTGTTGGGAGCTATGGCGTTGCTTGCCTTTATTGGCGCAATGTTTCCCAAAGCCATGCCTATCGATTTAGTATACAACTATGGAGTTCGTCACCTATTTCAGGCTCCGCCATTGCCACCCTCTCCAAAGCCAAGGCAATTTTCCTACCTTATATCTGGATTTTTTCTCACGGGATCTGCAGCCTCTTTCTATTTAGGAATAGCTTGGATAGGATTCTTTTTGGGTGGCTTGGTGTTGATTGCTGGAGGAGTCCTCGTCACAACGCTTTGGTGCCTAGGGTCTTGGTACTACAATTTGTTTTTTCACACGAGACATGAAGCCCCATCAAAATCCAAGGGCTCCAATTAGCTTCAACTGAAGTGGTCTGGTTGCAAAAGCAGATAGTATTCTACGAACGTTGCCAGAGAATCTTTTGGCATTCCAAGGGTACAGAAATATCTTCGTGATAGGGAAGGACGCGCGCCGTATAATCTGACGATGGGCGATTGGCGGGAACAGATGCAAGAAAGCTCGATTCACCTGAGACCAAATTCCCAGCTAAATCTTGCTTTTGCATAATAACTCGATCTGAGTCTGCTCCTAAAAGACCTTCTGCAAATAATTCAACAAGCAAATGATCGGGATCCAGTCCTTCGTGATTGAGCTGCAATCTAAAGTCATGACCATCAGCAGCCGATTCAATGTGCAATGAGCCAAACGATAGCTTCGGCCAATGTGTTTCCATTTCTTGCTGCCACATGAGCAAGTGATCTGCAAGCTCTCCGCCTTGAGCCATGCGCCGAAGAACCTCTTGCGCTGCGGGGAGATAGTACTGCTCCGTATACTCACGAACAGAGCGGTTGGCGGAGAATCGAGGGGAAAGCTTTGCCATGCTCTCCCGCATCCGATGGATCCATGCCGTCGGGATGTCTCTGTGATCTCGGTTATAGAATTCTGGAACTATCTGGTTTTCAAGCAAATCATAAAGGGCTAATGCTTCGATCTCGTCTTGCTCGGCATCATTTTCGTGCTCCTTGCCGTCCCCCAAAGCCCATCCCACGTCCGGTGAATAGGCTTCTGCCCACCACCCATCTAATTCCGAGAGATTCAGACCTCCATTCACCAATACTTTCATGCCACTGGTACCACATGCTTCCCAGGGGCGACGTGGAGTGTTGATCCACACATCCACCCCTTGAACCAGCTGCTCTGTTAGTGACATATCATAGTCACTCAGAAATAGGACATGATCACCTACCTCGGGTTTACGAATGAATTGAATCCACTGTTTGATCAGGTTGCGACCCTCTTCATCTGCCGGATGGGCTTTACCAGCGAGAATAAGCTGAACCGGACGTTCTGCATGAGTGAGTATCCGAACTAAACGATCTGGATCATGGAGCAAAAGATTCGGTCTCTTATAGCTGGCAAAACGCCGAGCAAAACCCAAAGTTAAGGACGAAGGATTCAGCAATGGCTTTGAACGATCATCGAAGCGCAAAGGAGTTCCTGTCTCAGTGAGTTGCCGGATCATTCGTTTACGGGCGAACGCGACCAAGGCCTCAACTTTGCTATTTCGAAATTGCCACATAGTGGGATCGGGAATACTCAGAATGTCGTTCTCTGTATGATCCAATGTTCCTAACCAGCGATCTTTTCCACAAGTTTTGGTCCATAGAGTATCTGCCATGCTTGAATCCCAGGTCGGCATATGCACCCCATTGGTGACATGCCCGATGGGAACTTCTCCCAAAGGCCAATGTGGAAAAAGCCGTGAAAACAAGTTTCGACTCACCTTTCCATGCAACTGGCTCACGGCATTAATTTTCCCGCTTCCATGCACCGCTAAATATGCCATGTTAAATTTTTCGGAAGAATGATCAACATTCTGTCGTCCGAGAGACATAAATTGATCCAAACTTAAACCAAGTTTTTGTTCGGCATAGGGACCGAGATATCGAGCCATCAGGTCAGGAGCGAATTGATCGAAACCCGCTGAAACTGCGGTATGGGTGGTAAATACGTTTCCCGCTCGGGTAGCGATGAGTGCTGCCTCGAAAAGCTGAGAGGATCGACTCATGAAACTGCGGGCTCGTTCCAAAATTGCGAAAGCAGCATGCCCTTCATTGAGATGGCAGACTTCGGGTTGAATCCCAAGAGCATCCAAGAGTTGCCACCCACCGATACCAAGCAAAATCTCCTGCTTAAGACGCAATTCAGAAGTGCCTCCATAGAGCTCACTCGTAATCCCACGATCTATCGGACTATTCGCAGCATCATTGCTGTCAAGCAGAAAGAGTCTCACCCTTCCAACATGAACGACCCAGGTTCGAACCCAAATGGAGCTTTGCGGTAAAGCAATAGTAAATCGTAGCCATTCCCCATCTTCCGTTCGTAAAGGAGAGATCGGCAATTGGCCTGGGTCATTATAAGGATAAAGTTCTTGCTGTGCCCCATTGCTATCAATGACCTGGCGAAAATAGCCTTGCTGATAAAGCAAACCAACTCCGACCACTGGAATGCCAAGATCACTATAGGTTTTGAGCTGATCACCTGCGACATTGCCAAGGCCTCCCGAGTAGATAGGCAAAGCTTCACTCAACATATATTCCATGCTGAAGTAGGCCACGCAAGTCAGAGGACTTTTGGGATAGGTTTGTTGAAACCAAGTGCTTTGCTCGAGGTGGATTCTTCTCATCTCTACCAGTTGCTCGACTTTCTGCCGAAATTCTGGGTCTGCCATATGCTTTTCAATGTCATTCCTTGCAACCGTTTGAAGGACCAGCCAAGGATTGTGAGTCATGTCCCAAAGATTCCGATCGAGTTGATTCCAGATACAATCGGTTGCATGATTCCAGGTCCACCGCAAATCCAAGGCGAGTTCTGCCAGAGTGTCAAAGCCATCAATGTCGCTAGGCAGAATGCTATAAATAGGCTGTGTCACTCGACCATTTTCTCGCATAGATTTCCTCCCAATCCTTTGAAACGAACCCAGATGCTCAACAAGGCACTGCAATAGTTGAACCAGTTCCGCTCTCGCTGACAGTCCTTCGAAGACGCGTTTTCAAAGCACCCTTGAGTGAGAGAGGCGATAGATGTGCCTATGATCTCGTGATAGTGCGAGACCTTACCGCATGCCCAGTCATTCTCTGGATGTAGGATTTTTCATACAGCACTGTGGGCGTTTAGATAGAAACGACGTCTTCTCTGCGGACGCCAATTTTCCAATAGCCGACTCAGGAACAATGACCAAGCCGCACGCTCAAGCAGAAGGAAAAACCCAAGCTCATCTGTATTAAGAGGCCTATGGATCGCTTTTTGCAGTCTTTTGGACAGACACATCGCGGCCCTTAGGTGCGGAATGTCTGCGGGTTTTTACCAGGCTCAACTCATCTTATCGTGAGATGGTCAAGCTGGAGTTATGTCTCAGTCACATAATTATTAAAGGGCAAACTCATGATCAGTGTGGAACAAAAAAGTGAATGCATCACAAGCACGTCGCTCGCTGAGCTGTCATCGGCTCAAGAGGCTCCCTGTTTGTCACTTTATCAACCAACCCATCGTCGCCATCCAGCCAATCTAGAGGATCCGATACGGTTTCGAAATCTCATCAAAAAATTGAAAAGTTCACTTTGCGAAAAGTATCAAGTCGTAGATGCTCAGCTCTTTTTGGAACCATTTGAAAAGCTCGCGGGTGACACCTCTTTTTGGAACCACACTTTGGACGGTCTAGCAGTCCTAAGCTGTCCAAATGTGTTTCGAATATTTACCTTTGCTCAGCACGTTCCAGAATTGGCTATCGTCGCCGAAACCTTTCATACCAAACCACTCTTGCGCTTTCTCCAATCCGTCGACCGCTATCAAGTCCTCGGCTTAAGCCGCGATAAAATCAGCTTGTTTGAGGGCAATCGCCACAGCCTAAGCCAGGTCGATCTCGCAGCTGAAGTTCCAAGAACAATTGCCGACGCCCTTGGTAAAGAGCTTTCAGAGCCTCATCAAACTGTAGCATCCTACGGCGGAGTTGGAGGCTCGAGTTCACCCATGCATCATAGCCACGGCGGGAAACCTGACGAGCTCGATGCTGATACCGAAAGATTCTTCCGTGCCGTCGATAGGGCCATTCTGGAACATTATTCCAGCCAGTCCAATCTTCCATTGATTCTAGCGGCACTTCCAGAGCATCATCATTTATTCCAAGAGCTGAGTCATAACCCATTTCTAGTCGCCCAGGGCATCAAGTTTAATCCTGACGCCATTTCAGAAGAAGAACTCCGACTTCATGCTTGGGAAATCTTCGAGCCAGGCTATCAGGCGCGTTTGA
>JBGSTF010000284.1:0-5296 GCA_041736645.1 Oligoflexus sp.
GATCTTTCCGGCGCAAGCCTAATTGCCAAGAACCCGGAGCATGCTATCCGACAGATCGTCGAGAATCTGCAGGATGGATAAAGATCGCAGCATCTGCCTCATAGCATAGTGCTGCGATTTTTGAAGAAATCCAATGAACCAAGGTGTTAGCGCTTGAGCTTCGCCATTCGAGCCGTTTCCTGAATGCCAGTCTGATAAGGTGTAGCCTTCCAGCCAAAGCGTTTTTCAAACTTTGCGGAACTGAAAAGATAATCCTTTTCATTTTGATAAAGCATTTCGTTGATTTCTCTTATCATGGAATTCAGGTAGCTTCCCAGCTGACACATCCATTTCTTCAGGACAAAGAACTTGGGCGGCAATCCCAGAGCTTGGGCTGACTGTTCAATAAACGCTTTGGCTGTCAGCGCATTGGGGTCCGTGGGCAAATGCCAAACCTGGCCCCAGGCATCTTCCGCTTGCGCCAGCGAAAACAGGGCTTTTGCAGCATCTCGGGTATAGGTATAGGCATGCAGCCTATCGGCGTTGGCGAGACACATGGCTTTGCCGCTCTTAAGCAGCTGTCCGAAAACCAGAGTGTTGGGAATCCCGTTCCCCGCGCCCGGACCATAGAAATCCGCCGAGCGGGCAATCATGGCCTTCACATACCCTTTACGGGTACTTTCTAAAAGCATCTCGGCGATTTTTAGTCTCACCTCACCTTTTTTACTAGAAGGTCGACACGGAGTGTCTTCGGTCATAACCCCATCAACTTCTCCATACATATATACATTGTCAAAAAAGATAAGTTTGGCCTTATGTTTTTGGCAAGCCTCAAGAGTATTCTGCATAATCCTGGGCCATTGTTCCTGCCAAATTTTGCTATTGTATGGCAAACCGGCTACGAGGTAAACGACCTTGGACCCATCAACGGCTGCCATCACTTGCTCAGGCTGACACAAATCAGCTGTGAATGTGTTCGGAGTGGAACTGGGTGTTCGGCGCACAAGCCGATAGGGACAACGTGCATCAATAAACTCCTGAACCAGCCCATCGCTGATAGCGCCACCTGCTCCCAAAATCGTGTGAAAACCAAGTGTGGATTCAGCATTCATTTCGCTCATGGGGAGTCCCTCAAGATTCGACGTTTCAAGCCAAGACGGCTCAAGAAACAGTGCAATGTAGCCTGCCCTCAACCTGAAACGGCAAGACGCGCTCTGGTATCGGTGGCCGGGTAGTTTAGCAATCGATCAAGAGCTTTATACTCGATTGGCAAGCGATCGAAAAGCCGCATTTGGTCGTGCCGGACCGTGGTCGCCCATCCATGAGTTTGTTCTACTGTTGGTTGAGCGCGGCGTAGAGGTGGATCACTCCACCATTTATAGCCGGGATCTACTCACCTGGCTATCAAGATTAAGGGCTAGCGCAACGCCAATGATATTCGATAGACGCCCTCAACTCGTCTTCCCGGCTTGCATGGCTTTTTCCGAGCTCAAGACTTGATGGGTCATCGCTTTCATCGCTTCCATATATTGATCCAAACGGATTTTTTCTTGGGCTTTTTCTTGGGTGAACTCGGGCATTTGACCCAAGGATTCAATCTTCTGCATGGAGATATAGGCCTTAAAGCTGAGTCTGGAAAGTCCTAACAGCGCTTCTTTCAAAAGTCGCGCCTTCACTGTTCGAAAAGCGGCTTGCAGAACATGACGATCTTCAAAGGGCTTTTCGACAAACTCATCCACACCCAGCTGAACGAAAGCTTTGAGATGCTCGCGGGTGGAGTAACCAGACACAATGATAATAGGAATGAGGGAATTGAATTTGCGCACTTCTCGCACAAATTGCTCGCCATCCATTTCAGGCATTTTCACATCGCTCATGATCACGTCGATCGGTCGCGCATCTGGGCGAGGGCTTGTCGTCCATTTCCTGCGCATACGACGGCATAGCCTTCACTTTCGAGCAGATCTTTTAATATTTTGAGCATTTGGACATCGTCTTCGCAAACGAGAAAGGTGCGCTGGCCTTCAGTTTTCGTAGGCGAGGGTGCAGGTGCGGGCGATGAAGCCTGTGGTGATCCGCTGCCGGGACAAGCCTGTTGAATGCGCCTCGTCAAGGCAGCCGTATCTAGGTGGGCTTCGGGATCTTCCTTCAGAGCAGCCACAAAATTTCGCAGGCCGTCGTTGCCGGCCAGAAGAATATCAGCAATGGAACTATCCACTTTCAGTTGTTTATTGCGGATGCCCGCAAGCAGCGTTTCGAAGCTGTGAGCAAAGGCGCCCAGTTCAGCAAATCCACAGGTGAGCGCGGAGCCTTTGATGGTGTGGACCAAGCGGAAAATCTTATCAATCCGCGAGGCATCGTCTGGGTTGGCTTCAATGTGCAGGAATGCTGTTTCGGTTTCCTCGAGCATCTCCTGGGTTTCGGCTAAGAATGTGCGTTGCAATTCCAGAGCAAAAGATTCGTCATTCATTGCATGCATGATGTTCTCCCTTTCGAGTGCTGGTTCGAACTCAAATTTTTCAGTGAAGATCAGGCCCGGGACATCGACTTTGGAAGAATGGCTTAAGCGCATCAACTGCTCTGATAGGCAAGTTCACCGGTGTCTCGTAAGCCCGGGGCGACTATTTTGATCTTTTTTTTATGCTTACAATAAACAATTTGGCAAAGCTGTGGCAAGATAAAGTTGCAGCAGAGCATTGCTAGAAAAAAATCTGCTAGGTTTGAATCGGCCAGATTTGAATCGGCCAGATTTGGCGCCGATGCTTAGAGTGAACTTTTCAGGATTTTTCGATCCGGTTATCATGAGAATGGCCAAAGGTAGTCGAGTCAGTTCATTAGAATCCTATGTTGTTTGAGGAACTGTGACATGAGTGGAGAACTTGAGCGGCTGAAGATTCTGATGTCGTCCTTGGGAGTGGGGCTATGGTCCTGGGATATAGCGTCCAATGCCGTCTATTGGGATGAAAGCATGGTTCGCCTCTTCGGCATTCGCGCCGAACAATTTTCGGGCTCGAAGCAGGGTTGGTTGGAGTCGGTGCATCCTGAAGATAGAGAGCGATGTACGCAGGAGTTTTCCCAATTTTTAGGGGGCAATTCAGCTTGGGACTCCGGCTTTCGTATCGTCAGGCCCGATGGGGACATTCGTCACATCCTCGTCAAGGGCTTCCTGGTGAGGTCAGAGGAGGGCACTGCTCTGTCTATGAGCGTGCTCAATTTGGATGTCTCGCATGTCGCGGAGCTGGAAGCAAAGACTTTGGCCGGTTCGAGAAAAATAGCTAATCTCCTGGAAGCTGTTGGGGTTGGACTCTGGGAGGGCGATATGGGGTCCGGTGCCTTAGACTTAGACGACACCTTGTACAAACTCTATGGCCTGCAGCGCAGTGACTGTCCCGATGGACATGAAGCCAACCATCGAGCGATCCATAGTGAAGACAGGGATAGAGTTCTCAGCGGAACTATGGAAAAAATTGTGGCAGGTTTTTCGCGATTCGACGATGAGTTTCGGGTCGTCCATCCCGATGGATCGATTCGGCATCTGGTGACCAAGATTTACGTGGAAAGAGCTAAGGACGGCAGTCCTGTGACAGTTGCAGGCGCAAACTATGATCTTACCGAACTCAGGCAGGCGGAGAGTCAGCTACAGCAGATGATGGCAGCGATTGACGCTTCGGTCATCGTCGTTCATACCAGTCTTGACGGACGGATCACCAAGGTCAACGACAAATTCTGTGAGATCAGTGGCTATGCCCGAAGCGAACTCCTTGGTCAAACGCACAGAATTGTCAATTCTGGACATCATTCCTCTGAGTTCTTTAAGGAGCTTTGGGCAACCATTGGATCCGGCAACATTTGGACGGGCGAGATTTGTAACAGGCGTAAGAATGGAGAGCTCTACTGGGTGCAGACGATCATCACCCCCCTTCGTGATATGGGGGGCCGCATCTGCGAATACCTAGCCATGCGTTTCGATGTTACGCAGGTGAAAGAGGCACAAGCTGCCCTCGCCTTGCGTCGGGAACAGCTGCTTGAAGCGCAGCGAGTGGGTGGTGTTGGAACTTTCTCCAAAGATCTGCTGAAAAATATCGATGAAATCAGCGATGAGGGCCAACGCATCTTTGGTTTCCTCCCGGGCGAGGCGGCTGATTTTGCGGCTCGCCTAGCGAGAATTCATCCCGATGATCGTCATGCCTTCTTTATGGCTGAAAATAGCACCTTTCGTCGGGGTGGTCTTCAGGAAGGTGAGTATCGGATCGTCCATCCGGACGGAACGATTGGCTGTGCTTTGATTCGCATGCAAAGTTCGCCCGATGCCAATGGTCAAATAGCTATGATTCAGGGCACCATTCAAGATATCACGCAACGGAAAGTTCTGGAGCTCGAGCTGTCTAGGGCTCAGGAAACTCTCCGTCTTATGCTCGATACAGTGCCGATCGGCATCGGTATGAAGAGTCTGAAGGGTGAGATTCGGGAAATGAATCCCGAGGCATTGAAGATGTTTGGCTTCGAATCGTTGGCTGCGGCACGCAAGGCCGGTATTTCGTCCATCTATCATGACCCCATCGATCGATCAAAAATCCTTAAGCTTCTGCAGGACAAGGGGCAGATCGATGCCGCCGAATTTCTATTCCAGAGACAAAATGGATCACCGTTCTGGGGAGCCATCACCGCTCGCATCGAGCAGTGGGATAAGGTTGAGCCGGTTGTTGTCTATGCGCTGACCGACCTCACCGAGCGCAAAAAAGTCGAATCTCAGCTTCTGCAGTCCGAAAAAATGGCCTCTTTGGGGGAGATGGCTGCGGGCATGGCGCATGAAATCAACACACCTTTGGCGATCATTGTCGGGAAAGTGAATCGCATTCAAAGGCTGATCGCCAAACCCCAGTGTGATCTCAGTCAGCTTGGTGAGGATCTCGTCATTATTCATGAAACCTCGATGCGCATTGCCAAGATCGTCAGAGGGCTGCATACTTTCGCTCGAAGCGGCGAAAAAGATCCATTTTCCAAGACCCGCGTGCGAGACATCATTGACCATACCTTGGGCCTTTGTCAGGAAAGGCTTAAGGCGCGGGGAGTTGAACTCAGAACGGCTGAGGTACCGGAGATTCATATATTCTGTCGAGAGACCCAGATTGTGCAGATTCTGCTGAATCTGCTCAACAATGCTCTGTATGCCGTGCAAGATCTTGCTGAGAAGTGGATTCGCTTGGATGTCTCCGCCATAGAGGGTGACCAGTTGGAAATAGCTGTCACCGATAGTGGGTCTGGCATAGCCGAGGGTCTTGCTGAAAAGATCATGCAGCCGTTTTTTACGACCAAG
>JBGSTF010000289.1:0-37687 GCA_041736645.1 Oligoflexus sp.
ATGACGATAGCAAAGGTTATAGGGACCTCTGCGTGAAAAAGCATCCGGTAATTGTAGGTGAATTCAATAAGCCACTGACGCGGCAGATAGCCCGTTTTCTTAAGTGAGGCGCAGACATTGACCCACGCTCCGTGTTCCGTCCAGAAGAGCTGAGCTTTGTTGATTTTTCCATCGCGGCAGGAGCGTCGTCGAGCGTTATCTTGATTGACCAGTATATTGTGACGCGCTAAAATGAGCTCTCGAACCGCTAGGTTTAAATTGACTGCGTTTTCGACAAAATCCCAGCTGATCCAGCAAAGCAAGAGGTATCCCCACAGGCGCGCCACTGTCGACCTCCTCAGTCGAAGGGGTTGAGCTCGTCAAGCTTCAATTCGATGCCCAATTGCTGTTCAATTTTGGCAAGCTTTTGTTTAGCTGCGTTGCCGACAAAGGCAATCGACGCGATAGCGAGAAGCAGTCCGAAGACCGAGACGACAATGTATTCGAGGGCGGCTCCGCCAGTTTCAGGATTGGGATAAAAAATTCTCATAAATGTCCTTCTAGGGTGTCTGGCGTTGCATCAGCAACGCATGGATGATTTGCATCCCTGTTTTAAAAGAGTGAGAGCGCTTCTGGGTAGGGACATCTTCTTGTGGCGGAAGTAAGGCCCGAGGTAGGATACTAAAGACTGGTTCTGAATCTGTAAAAAAGCGAAAGGTGAGGCGTCGATGCAAGAACACAAGATGTCACTGGAAGAGGCGGCTCGGTTGGTTCAGGAACTTAAACGCGACGTTTCGCAGTCCATCTTTGGTCAGGAAGGTCTCATTACCGAAGCGGTCTGCTGTCTTCTCTCGGGTGGTCATATCCTGATGACCGGTGCTCCGGGGCTGGCAAAAACCTCACTGGTGCGAGTTTTCGCCAAGAATCTTCATCTGCAATTTGGTCGTGTCCAATTCACTCCCGACCTTTTGCCAAGCGACATCATTGGATCGGATATTCTCAATATCGATCCCGAGTCGGGTCGCAAGGCCTTTGAGTTCAACAAAGGTCCTGTGTTTGTCAACTTGCTCCTGGCCGATGAAATCAACCGGGCATCCCCACGAACGCAGTCGGCGTTGTTGGAAGCTATGCAAGAAAGAACCTGTACCGTGGGTGGACAAGCGCACATTCTGCCTGATCCCTTTATGGTTTTCGCGACGCAAAACCCTTTTGAATCCGAAGGTGCTTTTCCACTGCCCGAAGCACAGTTGGATCGATTTCTCCTCCACACGCTGGTGGACTACCCTGATCAAGAAGCGGAAGAACAAATTCTAAAGGCCCACGCTCAATCCCGTTTGGTTGGCGAGCAACATGGTTTGCAGAGCTATGAGCGTGAATCCAATAAAATGTCCGTAGAGACGGTCAAGCAGCTGATTGAGTCGAAGCAGAGAATTACGGTTCCCGATGAACTCTTAAGCGTCATCAACCGATTGGTACGCTCCACGAGGCCGCAGGATGCCAACTGCCCCGATCATCTGCGTCATCTTATCTGGTATGGCGCTGGACCCCGAGCTGGGATCAGTCTTCTTTCTGTTTGTCGGGCTCTGGCTCTTTTAGAAGGATCCGATACTGTTCGCTGGCGGCATGTAAAAAGGCTGGTGAAACCCGTCCTGAGACACCGTATTAAGCTGGTCGTGCAGGCGCAAACAGAACAGAACGCTGAAGATAGCTTTATCGATAGCTTGGTGGGTCATATTGAAGAAACAGCTCATCTGGCTGTGAAAGGATGGTTTTGATGCCGGGCCAAGCCTCGGTTCCCCATTTAGGGCAGTTGACTCCCTATCATATTTTCGATCCGACCGGTTCACGGCCGGTGCGAACCATGCGCTTTCACGGCAGCCAGCGCTTGAATCTCATGCGCCCCACCCGCATGCCGGCGAGCAGTCGTCGTTATACTGTTGGTGATCCGGTTCACCTTATCGATTGGCGGGCTTTCGCGCGAACAGATCAGCTGGTGATACGCGAACATTTCGACGAAGCCAGCTGTCGGATACGCGTGATTATCGATGAGAGCCCAAGCATGGATTGGCCCGATGCTCGACTGATCCGAACCCTTGGTCGCAATATTTGTAGCAAGCGAGAGCTCTGCTGGCGACTGGCCTTGCATCTCTGCTATCAGTATCTCAAAGCCGGTGATCACGTGAAGCTCTACCAAGCCTCCGGGGACCAGCTCCACCATTTGCCCCTGCGCTCTTCTACAGAGTTAGCGATTCAATTTGAAAACTTCCAGAAGAAGCAATTTCAAGGTATGGATGCGTTGAACTTTGAAACCAAAAGCATAGGCCATGTTCAAGCCGAACGGTGCGATGTCCTCATATGGATCAGCGATGGGCTGCAAGGTATTCCTGCTTGGCTTTTGGGTAAGCGAGGGCCAATGACCAGCTGGATCCATGCTCTGTCCTCGTTGGAGGCGGATGTGTCTTGGTTACGTAGCGATGACTCCTATTTTGAAGAAACTCCAGTCCATCGAGAGTATCTGGGCCATGTCCTGACCGAACAGCATCATTTGCAAAAAGGTGTACAGAAGTGGCTGGAGAGCATGCAAGCTCAGTGGCTCCGAGTGCATCGTCACTATCTCCAGGTCCATGACGCTAGTTCCATCCAACGCTATCTTTTCCACCTGGAACAATCCTGGCAAACCAAACAAGCAGCTTTCACAGGGGAAAGGATTGGTTAATGGGAAATCAAGCGGCCGGTCCTATGATCGCAGCAACTCTGCTTGCTGCTCTGATTGGGTTGATCATCTGGTTTATTGTGCGTCGCCAAAAAGAGCGCTTTTGGTTACCCATTCTGCGCGTCATTCCATTGGAACTCACTGTTCTGCCCAAGCTTCGTTGGGTTCCACCACCGCTGTGGCCGCTCATTTGTTTTGCAATAGCCAGCGGAGCCCTGGGGCTCTATAGCTTTCATCTGGCTGAGCCTCTCATTAAATCAGATGATTTGGATCTGCGCCGTACCCATATTCTTTTCGATCTCAGTCCTTCCCACTCCCTTGGATTTTCGCCTAGCACTTTTGGTCTCGAAGCTCAAAAATTGGTCGATGCTCTGCAAGGGAAAGCAAGGCTAAGTTTTAGTACGACTGCCGATGCCACTATCTATGCGGATTTAGACCTGAAAAAGGCCGGGTCGATCATTCAAGGTCAAGGCTTTCATCGCGCAGGTGTAAAACTTGGTGCAGCTTCCGAAAATATTCTCCGAAATCTTTCAGACATCGATCAATTAATTATTGTTTCTGATGAAGATCTGTCGAGTTGGGAGGATTTCAACTGGCGCTATCTGGAAAAGAAAATGCAAATTTCGCGATATCAAGCGAATCCGAGGAATCCTGCTTGGGATAATGTTTTTATCGATGAAGCTAAGCCCAAATCCTCAGGGAGTAGCCTACCAAGCGGACTTTGGAATGTCACTATACGTCGAACAGGTCAGGGTCAAGTGATTCAAGGCAAGATTCGCGCGGAAATTGAAGGTCAAACTCTACTCACGCAAAGCTATCAATTTGAAGCTGATATGAAAAGCGTTGAGCTTGAACTGAATCTTGCTCTTGCCGATGTCCAAAAAAAGAAAGGTGATAAGGCCACTAGCATTGTTTGGTCTATCACGCCTGCTGGACCAGATGATCTTCTGCCGGATAATGAATTTCGTAGCTGGCTGCAGCTCCAGAACGACGATGCTCTGATCATTGCCAAGCCTCGAGGTGAAATGTTTCTGGAAGACTCCATCTTCCATATGAAAACCAGCTTGGAAGTTTTGGGCTATCAAACCCAGCGAATTGATCAGATTCGTGAGATTGAGGGCCATTGGTCTGTTCCAGCATTGATTGTGAGTGAAGTGGGACCTGCGGCTCAGATGAAATCATTCTGCCCTCTGTTTGTTGTCGATCGAAGCCCACTGGAAAAAAGCCGATCGGATGCCTTGGTCTGGCTGATGCCTGGGCTCGATCTCAGTGACTATGGAGAATTGTGTCACTGCTTTGCTGCATTGGCTCAAGCTCCACGGCCTTTGGCAGTAAGGCCAGCTTACTGTGAAAACCTTGAGCATCGAGATCAATACGTTGGTGTCCTGCAGTCGGTCGGAGCCTTGCAACTTGGAGGTCAGGTGGATAGCCCGCTCGGGGCGATAGCCATGTCGGTTCGAAACAAAGACTTGGGTTTGAGATTGATCAGTTTTACAATTCCCTTGAATCCACTGCGAGCCGGACAAATTAGCTACGGGCAGCTGCCTTTGATGCTGCGCTCAGTTCTTCAAGCAACAGGGGTAAAGCATGCGACCGGCCATGAGAAACAGCAGAGTTGGCCTCGAATCGAGGATATTTCGCAAGCCTATGACGTGCCTGATCGAAGCTTAAGCAATGTGCCAATGGCAGAAAGTTTGGGGCGCAAAGCAGCAACCGAACAGCTGCCTCCCCTCATGACCTTAGGCGCCAAAGGCTTGGTCAGGGAAAAAGTTGCCTCTGGTTCGGAGAGTGATGCCAGACCTTGGATTTACCTATGCTTAGTCATTCTTGTATTCGGTATATGGCTGGAAATATTGGGGGTCGGTTTGCGGAGGATCTTGCAGAAATTTCCATGGGCGCTTCGCTGGTTTCTCTGGTTTTTTCTGGTCATTTTTGTCACGGATAAGTCGGAAGCCGGCGTTCAGCTCAATCTCTTGGGCTATGGCAACGTTCCAAAATTGAGCAGTCTGCGGAAGGACGTTTCCGGACGGACCAGCATAGAGCTCGACGAACTGCCGATTGCCTATAACAATTTCCAGCGAGAAATCTTTCTTGAGCCCTGGTTATGGGTCAATCGCCCGCAAATCTTGGAATCCGTGAACCGAACGGAGTTTTCTGAATTGGCGGGTTGGTTGCAGCGAGGCGGGTTTCTCATCGTGGAAAATCACGGAGGATCCGCAAGTCTGAAGCAGGCAATTCTGGAAGCAATTCCCAAGGGAGCTTGGAAACCAATTCCACCGGATCACGAGCTCATGAGAAGCTTTCATTTGCTGGCATCATTGCCCCAGTGTTCCAACCAGGTGTGGGAGGGTTTTCATTTTGATCAGCGCATCGCTATCGTCTTGGTTCCCGGCGATTTCTTACGTTTTACTCTGGACGATCGAACGGCAGGAAATTGCTTCGCCAAATTCAGTCACGAGCAAGCTGTTCGAGTCTTTATTAACCTGATGATGGTAGCCTTGGCTACGGATTATAAAAAAGATCAGATTCATCTTCCAGAAATACTCAAGAGGTTACGATAAGGTGCAGGACTTTCGAGAACTCTTCATCGCGGTTTGCGTGGGTCTCTTCATTCTGGCGATTGTTTGGATTAGGCGCTATGGCTGGCAGCGTGGCCTTTTGGCGACTCTTTTCCGAGTCGGATGGGTAGCGCCCATTTTGCTCGCAGTTTTTCCACGCATGGATAAGGATTTGATTTCAAGTTCCCTTAGCTTGAAGACTATTCACCTTCTGCGCGATGATTCATCAAGCATGACTGATCCCGAATCCAAGGCGCGTACAGAAAAACTTCTGAGGCGCTTGGATGAATCCTGTCGACAAATGGCCTGTCGACTGCAAGAGACGAAACTATCGGAATTGAGCGATGAGGTGGCGAGTGGTTTCACGCCTCTGTCGCTAGGCATTCGCAGTTGGTTGCCTTTAACAGGAGTTGATCCTTGGATCGTTCTATCTGATGGTGGTGATTCGCAACCGAATCAACCCTGGCCTCAGCAGCTCAAAGATATGGGGCGAAGAGATAGTTTGCAGCGAGGCTTGATTTTAGCCAGTCCGCACGCCGAGCAGGATAATATTTGGTTGGAAATGGTGGGAGGTCCTGACTTTGGCTTTGATCAAAAGAATATAGAGCTTGAAACCACCGTGCATCGACGTGGAAAAAATCTCGATCAGGAGTTGACAGTCCAGCTCCAGGCGTCCGAAATGTCTCGGAATTTGGCGTCTCTCAACGTCACCTTTCGGCCTAAGGAAACCAATCTGACCGTAACGATTCCACTGCCGTCTCTAGCTCGAGGCACGCATTTGATCAAGGTCCAAGCTTTGCCCGTGGGTGATGAATCCACGATCTGGGATAATACCTTGTATAAGAGTCTGGAAATTCTGCCCAATACCATAGGCATTTTGCACCTTTTGGGATCGCCCAGTTGGGATGGACGCTTCGTTCGTCGCTACCTTAAATCCGAACCTAAATACGACATGATCAGCTTTTTTATCTTGCGTGATCCGACCGACATGCAGCTGACAAATGAACGCGAGTTGAGCTTAATTCCATTTCCTGTGGATCGTCTTTTCAACGAAGAGCTTCCGAACTTTCGTGCAGTCGTGATCCAAAATTTTTCTTTGTATCAGTTTCTCGAACCTTCTTATCAGAAGAACTTAGTTGATTTCGTTTTAAATGGTGGCGGATTGCTCTTTATTGGTGGACCTAGATCCCTACATGAAATGGATGTGAACTCTTCACCCCTAGCTGCCCTGCTGCCCTTTAAAACGGTAGCGAATACGCATCGTTCAGATGATGCCGCAAGTTGGAACAATACCCCAGCGATTCCTTATGATCCCAATCAAAAATTCACGATCAAGGCGGCTGAACCTGATCGGGAGAAGCGTACTCTGGCGACAGTGTTTGAAGATTGGATCAAATTAGACTTGAATCTGGGTCATCAAGAATCATTCAAAGGTCTGCACAAACTCGATCGGGTCGAGCTTGCTGAACAAGGTGTGACGCCCTTGCTCATTGCGCAAACTCCTGATGGCAAAGAGAGTCTCTTGGCCGCAGCGTCCTATCCGGGCAAAGGTCGCGCCATTTGGCTATTTTCAGACTCACTTTGGCAATTAGCAATGAATCCAGGGCCGAAGGGCTCGCGCGAGTCCTACCATACCTTTTTGCGTTCAGCGATGACTTGGCTGCTGCGAGAGGAAATGCAAAGGCCTCTTTGGTTGCAGGAGCTGAGTCTGCAGACTCAAGGATCTTACACACCCTGGTCGGTGCGCGTTCGAGGGCCTGCCGCCCGATTTATCAATGAAGGAAACGATTGGGTTTTCAAAGTCTGTGGTCAGATCGTTCCTTCAAAAGATGTTTTGAGGCAAATGGTGAGTGGTGATCAATGGGTTCTCAGTGGATCTTTGCCAAGTCGATTGGCAAGTGGTCTTGCATGTGAATTGAGTATTGAGGGCTCTCATCCGGCTTTTGGCCAAGTCAAAGCTTCTATCTATGGGGTTGTACCTGAACTTTTTGCAGACAAGGAAATGGAGGGTTCTTTCAATCGACTCCAGCAACTGCAAAACCTTACAGGTTCTCAACTGGTCGAGTTAGGAGCCGAACAGGAGAGAGCTCAAATCCATGACTGGTTGGAAAGAGTTACGGGCGACCTCACCGCCATCAAGCGGACCGATCAAAAGATGATACCCGATTACTATTGGGTCTTTTCCAGTGCTTGGAGTCTTGTTCTCTTGCTCTTCCTGCCTTTGGAAGTGATCGTGAGGCGTTGGGATGTCCTGTTTGGGACACGAGGTTTTTTACGGCACGAGGAAAATCGAACGCGAACGCAAGAATCGACTCTTCCCCAGACTGATTTGTAGAGATAGCCACTCCTCATTGACGCATTTGTTGACTTTGATCGGACTTCCAGAATCCACTATGTTAGCGGGGCCCAGTTTGCTAACCTGGATCTGGGTCCGAGGCAGACCCTCCCTGGCTTTCAAGGGATCGAACGTCAGCTATTGCTTTGAGGAGTTCGTGCATGGCGGTAGAACAAAAACGGGTCCGCAAATTTCTTTCGAAAAAAATTCAGCAATTGAATGATATCGTTGCGGATCTGGATAGTCTGGTGACCGAGATCGGAAGCGATTTTTATCGAGTCAGCATCTTTGGTTCGGCGCGCATTAAGCCTGACACTGAAGAATATAAGCAAGTCTACGCACTCGCCAAAAAGCTATCACAGCAAGGGGTCGATATCGTCACAGGCGGTGGTCCTGGGCTTATGGAAGCCGCCAATGTCGGAGCAAAAGAAGGCAGTAATCAAAGCCGCTCCTACGGACTTCATATCGAATTGCCTTTTGAGACAGACGCGAATTCACATTTGGATGTGAAGTACCATCACCGCCGATTTTCTTCTCGTCTCGATGAATTTATGCGTATCAGCCATGCTGTAGTTGTGACTCCTGGTGGAATCGGCACAATGCTGGAACTTTTTTACACCTGGCAGCTGATGCAAGTTGGGCACATAGCTCCACGGCCCTTTATTTTGTTGGGCGATATGTGGGAAGGGCTTCTTACATGGATGGAGAAGTATCCTCTAGATCGCAAGCTGATGGATCGCAAGGATTTTGATCAGATTATCCTTTTGCGTTCAGTCGATGAGGTGGTAAACCACCTTGGACCTAGCATCAAAGAATTTTACAAGAAGCAGGCCGAAGAAGCTCGACCTTAGTCCGGTTCTTCCAGACCATCGACACTGAGAGCCCCCCAGTAGCTGAGAATGGAGTCTGATGTCCCTGTTGCTTGCAGAATGGTTCGACTGACGTCGAGGACATGCTGAAGCTTCAGTTGACCAGACTCTTTTTGCTTTTGCAGATCCAGAAGTGATTTTTTGAGTTCCTCTTTTGCAGTGGGTAAGGCTCTGTCCAAAAGGTTTTGAAATTCAATTTCAACCCACAGTGGATCTTTTTGGGAGCTGGTCAGGACTTGCACTAAATTCTCGGTCCATTGCAAAGCCTCTTCAAGGTCTTCTTTGTTATGATCTTTTGCATGCGAAGCAGCCACGGTAAGGAGGCCCTGCTTCCAGTAGCGAATATTTTCCAGAAGAGCCTTTTCCAAAGTCCCCCTAATAGCCAAATTCAAAGCAAACGGCGGCTTGGCGCTGAGGCACTTGATATGATCATAGGTGTAAAAGCAGTTTTTAGCGGCGTCCATCGTTCCTCGAAAATTATAGCAACGTTCGATATCGCTTTTGTCTCCCTTGCAGACAAGACAAAAGCGATCGAGTGATATCGATTGCAGACTGCACTGATTGGGGAGTCCGGGCCTTGATCGAGATGTATTGGATGGGGCTGAGTTCTCTTGATCTTGGGCCTGAGTGGATCTGGAGGCTACGTGAGTGATTGGATGAATGGTTCTCGTCATTTGCCCGATAGGGCCACAAGACTGCATTGTTAAAGCCAAAGCTAGGCACCCCAAGATGCGTAAGATAGCAAAGGATCGGTTTAGAAGAGCACTCATGTTTTATGGCTCCTGCAGCTGAGGTCTTTCCAGTATGACCGATTTAGGGATCTGCTGCAAATTGCCAAGTTAAGAGGCTTGAGCCCAAAAAAAAGGCCGTGAACGTTGAGTTCACGGCCTTTTTTTTGGGAATAAATCAGCGAATCACTTCGCGATTGGAATCGGTCGGCAGTCCTTGAATGTTACGATTGTCCTGCTGAGCGAGTTGCCAATCCGGTAAAGTCTGCATGATGTTCTGCACAAGTTTTTGGAAGACCGGCAATTGGGCCTTTGCTATTGGGTCTGCTGCCGGGAATTTCAATCCAAGTGGATCGACATAAGTACCATTTTCATAAAAGGAGAAGTGCAAATGCGGACCCGTTGCGAGACCGGTGGAACCCACGTAGCCAATGATTTGACCTTGCTCGACCACAGAACCCTTATGCAGACCAGAGGCGAAACCTTTCAAGTGCAGATAGGCTGTTGAGTAGCTGCCGTTGTGGCGAAGTTTGATCATATTACCCGATCCACCATTGCGACCAATGGATTCAATCGTTCCATGACCGACAGCCATAACTGGGGTTCCCGGAGGTGCGCCGTAGTCCACGCCGTTGTGCGGACGATTTTCTTTAAGGATCGGATGAAAGCGATTGTGAGAAAAGCCTGATGTGATGCGGCCGAATTTAATGGGACTCTTGATAAACATGCGCTTGAGGCTTTGACCATTTGGGAAATAGTAGCCAGAATTTTCACCCTCAGCAGGATAACGAATGCCGGTGTATAGCTGGCCATTGTTTTCGTATTCAGCGACCAGAATATTGCCCCAGCCGATCGTTTTATCGTCAACAATTTTTTGTTCGACGGTCAGTCGCCAGCGGTCACCACGTTTGACCTGGCGATTGAAGTCGATTTGCCAAGCAAACACTTCAGCCAAACTGGTTATCAAAGAGGGATCCATGCCAACGAATTCAGCTGATTCCCAGAGACTGCTACCGACGAAACCATGAAAAGTTTTTTGTACGATTGAAATAGGATGGTCCATCTTGGTGGCCGTCCACTCAAGCCCGGCGTCTGCGCGTTCGATCACCAGGCTTGAGTCGGCGGCGTATCGCAGAGAGAGTTTTAAAGGCGTATTGCGCTCGGGACCATCCCAGGTGATTTCAAATTGAGTGCCTGCAACAATATCTTCCAAGGGAAAGATCGGATCGGCGATTTTCACCAATTCCAGAATTGTTTGCGGGGCCAGACCCTCTTGTTTCAAGGTCTGATAAAGACTCGAGCCTTTTTCCATTTCGTATTCGGTGACATAAGGCGCTGGTGCTTGGAGCGTGGCGCCTAGTGAAGAAACCGGAGCTGTCTTGGGATGCGTGGCGACTTGTTTCGGCGCCTTGTGGCACGCGGGTAGAAGGCACAAAACAACAGCTACCGAATAGCTGCGCAAATTGAACATGCCATTTCCCTCCTTTGAGTTGAACTTACATTATAACCCAATAGGGCCTGAAGAGGACAAGGGAACCATCAACTTTCAACGGTGTCAACCCCGAAAAGTTCATCCCTGTTCGAACAAACTACCTCCAGTCCTTGGCCTGCTTGGCTCGCGGAATAGGGCTCGAGGTGAGCGATGCTGCAGGCACATAGTAACCATCCGATGTTCGTGACCATTCACCCTCTTCATTGACCAGCGGATGATCGCCCTGCTCAAGGCTTCGGAGTGTGTCGCCATTCGGCTTGTCATAGAGTTTCGAACCCCCGGGACTTACATAGCGCACAACTCCTCCACCTGACGGGCTTGGAGCTGTAGGGTTCTCAGCCACCGGAGCAAGAATACTGTCGCCCGCAGGTAACGGTTCTTGGACGCTATTATCTGTTGCGCCTTTATCAACATCTGGTGCAGGAGCCTCTAGAATATCGCCACCAGCGCCATTGACGAGCGCGCCATCGCCTCCATTGCTGAGCCCGAAGTTATTGTTGCCTAGGCCGCCATTGTTTTTAGCGAGATTATTATTGTTCAGACCACCCGTTGGATTGTTGCCAAACATGTTTGCTTCGCTGTTGGTATTGGCATTGGCATTCAGAAAATTTTCATCGGCGGCATTGTTTATAGCTTCGCCGTCTTTACCTGAATTTTCTGCTCCAAGATTGCTTTCATTGCTTGCGCCCAAATTATTGCCACCCGCATTGTTAGCGACTTCGTTTAATCCAGCATTGTTTTCTGGAATATCCTCTTCCGAATTCGCAGCATTAGATCCGCCGCCGGGTTGAACGGGGTCGTCCTTGGGATCGATCCCACCACCGAAGCAGCCAGTGAGCAGTAGGGAGCTGAGCATTGACGCGAGCACGAGGAATCGCGGATTCAAATTTTTAGACTTCATGACGTCCTGTCCTTTAAGTCTTGAAAGACGACCGACCTGCATCCAGCTGGGCGGTGAAGAACCATCTTCGCCAATCAATTCGGTCGCTGGGCAAAAAACTTTAGCCGTGGAAGGCAGAATCTACCGGCAAGCTGGGTGTGCTTGCCTCCAAGGGACGGACGGCGTATGATCCACCACCGTATGATGTACCCCCGCAGCAAAGAGGCACAGGAGTGGGTCAAAAATTTCAGCTCTGGTCAGCCCATCAAACCGTGCGTCCGCGGAATTTGGCTGAGTTATCCCAGATGATTCGGCAAAATAGGCATTTTTCCCAAATTGACCAACTTCAATATGGCGACTCTGGACTGTTGGACGCTGTCGCTGTGATCAGCGAGGCGATTCAAAAAGGCAAGCGGATCGCTCTCTATGCCGACTACGACGTTGATGGGACGATGAGCTGTGTCAGCTGGATTTGGTTTTTCGAAGCCCTGGGTTTCAAGAACTATACATGGTATATCCCTTGCCGTTTTGAAGAGGGCTATGGTCTCAATTTACAGGCAGTCCAACATCTTATCGATGATGAGAAGGCTGAGCTCATTATCACCATGGATACCGGGATTACGGCGAACCGCGAAGCAGCCTATTGCAAAGAACGCGGTGTTATTTTTGTTTGTACGGATCATCACAAGATTCAACCCGAGAAAATGCCCGATTGCATCATTCTTAATCCTAAAATGCACCCTGAGGCTGACTACCAAGAGCTGTGCGGTGCCGGGATCACTTTTGTTCTATTGCGCAAAATCGCCCAACAATTTCCCATATCCGCTCAGGTTTGGAATGATATCCTGGCTTTGGTTGGTATGGCGACCATCTGTGATGTGGTGCCCTTGAATGGAGTGAATCACAAGTTGGCGAATATGGGGGTCCGGGCCTTGCTTCGCAGTGAACGTAGCATCCTCAAACGTTTAAAAGAAGCCTGCGCGGTTGACAAAAATTTGGATGAAAAAGATGTGGGTTTTCGCATCGGACCTAGGATCAACGCAGTCGGTCGTCTGCATCACGCCCGTGAAGTCGTTGAGGCTTTTATCCACAATAATCCTGAACCTTTAGTTGCCTTTATGGACGCTTGCAATGAAGAGCGTAAAGTGATTCAAAGCCGAATTGTTCGCGATGCCCAGAGCCAAGCAGCGGCTCGTGCCGAAGATCTCATCCTATTTTTGGGATCGGAAAGCTGGCATACGGGAGTGGTTGGAATCGCAGCCAGTAAAATCGCAGAGAGCTTTTGGCGACCAACTTGGCTATTTGAAAGGCAGGAGGATCTGTGTAAAGGTTCGGCGCGATCGATCCCAGGGTTTGATGTAACGGAAGCCATGGTCTCTGCCTCTCATTTGTTTGAAAAATTTGGTGGCCATAGAGCAGCCGGTGGCTTCACTTTCAAACGTGACAAAGAAGAGGCAATTCGCCAAGCATTAATAGATTATGCGCAAAAGATTCGGGTGACCGAGCCGGATATCTGGATGAGTAAGGTCGCCTATGACTGTGAGTTACCGAGTCATCTCTTGCAGCTGGATCTAGCCTTTGAACTGGAACATCTGAAGCCCTTTGGCCATGGCTTTGAAGAGCCACTTTTTGCGATTGAAGCCGATGTGAAGACCGTCCGCTTTTTGCAGGATAAGGCTACCGGTGAACCGAAACATACATCTGTTATGATCAGTCCTGATGGATCCGCGCCGCTGCAGAAGATCATGTTTTTTAACGATGTTGTTGAAGATTTGGAATTTGTCAAAAGAGCTCGATTCCTTGTCTATGCAAGCAAAAACCACTTCCGCGGGCAAACATCACTTTCGCTCATGGGCAAAGACTGGGAACCCATGCATTGAAGTTCCTTGTTTTCACGGGGACTGGTTTTCCCTAAAATCAGGAGAGCCACTCTTCCGCTATGAAAACAAAGGATGGAACTATGCTTGCAAAGTCGCGCTGGATTAAGTTCACACTCAGTGCAGGACTTCTGGCATCTGGGCCGGCCCATGCTTTTACCTACGAAGTTCTTTTTGAAGATACCATTGGCCGTGATGCTGTCTTGATCGGTCGTCAACCCGGCTTTTTGGGTTTGACGAAGATGGTTTTGCTCGATGGACAGGTGAAGACCAGCGGTACTGAAACCACCAGCTATGATCGCATTGTCCTCAACTACCTGAAAGTTATGCAACAAATCAGTCTGGGTCCGAATGCCTCGATTCGGGGAACCTTGCCTGTTCTTGTTAACTATGAAAAACAGGAAGGTGAGCAAATTCCCCGCGAAGTGAGTGAATCGACCTGGCTAGAAACTAAGCCAAAATTGGAATTTACCTATGCGACCCAAAGCGCACTGGATATCGTCGTGGGTCTCGACCTCTACTCGATCAGCCGGCGTGAAGTTAAAACGGAATCGGCGAACTTCACAGCAACTGACAAATACCAGCCAGCAACCACCAGCATGGGCCACTTGGCTGTTGTGAAGCATGCGGGAAATTTCGATGGTGGATTTTCGTTTAAAACCGGTGCCGAGCGGGTTCGCAAGGTAACGAAGAGTACCAGCATTGATGAATCGGCCTTTGATGTGGAAGATCGCGTTTATGATCCCACAACGATCGCCATATTCATGTTAGGCAAATTGAGTTTTGGCCAAATATACGGTGAATTTGCCGCGATAGAAGCCAGCGGAGGCGGCAATCGAACCGATCGCGGAGCGACGGTTAAAGAGGACTACTTTCGAATACAAGCCGCAGGATTTTTTCCTATTTTGGGTCGAAAGGATCTGCAGTTGGAGTCGACACTGATCTATAAAAGTCTATCTTACGCAGATAATCGCAATATCACCATGGATACGATTCCAATGCTTGGCCTGCAGCTGAAAATGCATTTCAATGCTGGAATTCCCCTCTTTGCAGGCCTGATCGGGGTGCGCGGCAGTGATGGGCAAAGTATACCTGAATTCAATGCAACGTATAAATTGTTCGGAATCGGTGCCGTAGCAGGCCTGCAGCTGTCCTTATAATCTTCCGTAAAAGACAGAAACCAAAGAAATAATGCCTAGAAGCTGAATTCAATCGAAAATTTGCCGACACGGGGTATGTGGAGGGATTCATATGCGATGTCTGTCTGCGTCAAGCTCCAGATTTAGACTTGGGGTAAGGATAAGCCTAAGCATCCTAGCCTTGCAGAGTCTCTTCGGTTGTTATGTGTTTCGCAAAAAAAGCGTCAATGAAGGTGTTAAATCAGGGAGTTCCGGCGAAGTTCTAGGATCTTCGTTGGGTGAAAAGGCAGGATCAATCAATGAAACAGCTCTCCAGGCTGTTTACGCAGTCACAACCACTCATGCTCCAGCAGGTGTAAGGCCAGATCCCGATACTTTCGTGCGCGAACTTCTCCTTCAATATAGAGAACAAGGAGCGGTTGTTGCTCGAGAGATCGGTCGGGTTGAAGCCTATCGCATGCTCTTGGGCGGTGCGAGCAACAACTTCGCAATAGTTCCGCAAGAAACCTACGATGCCACTTCATTGCTTGCCGAGCTTAAAGTTGCTGAAGAAATTTGCCAGGGACTCGTCGATCCAGATAGCAATCAGCACGCGGGATGGGAATCCATACTGCCGGTCGATCCAAAAGACACCAACAGCAACATTCGTTTTCTAGCACAAAGGCTGATTGGTGCCCCCTCAGCTACGATTTCTGAGGATGCGATCACCAAATTGCAGGCCATACTCAAAACAGCCTTGGTCAATGGTCAGGTCACAAGCGCCAGTTACGTGCCTGTTTGTGCCACACTTTTGATCGACGCGGAGGCCTTGCTCCTATGAAAACGCAATTCATATCCAAACTGCTTGTTACAGTTTTCAGTTTTGCTGCTGGTTCAGCCCATGCTGCTCAGGATATTTCAGCTGCTTTGCGCCGAGCCCAGTACCTGCTCACGGGTGCCATGCCAACTGATTCGGAATATTCGGCCAATGCGACAAATGAAGATTCTTATCGCAAGGCTATTCGAGCCTTTATCAATGACGATGGCTTTTATGATTCTGTTCTGCGTTACCACGAACGCGTGCTTGGGGTTGGCTTGCCTGAAGAATATCTGACCGAACTGATGCGAGAAGATATCGATGGCAAACAGGAAAAATTTGCTAGCATCACCTGTGGGCGCCTTGATGGAATCAAAGGGCGATTCCGCTGCATCTGGACCAGTAACGTCAAATCCAAGACTGGATCCGGTTGCCCTGCATCGGCTGAGCAACCTGTATCGGTGTTTTGGTATCCAGGTATCGTGGCTTGGGCTTGTCCTTCTGTGGTCAAGGCCTGTGGTCAGGATCTGAATGCCTGTTTTATTCAAAGCAACAACGAAGACGAGGCGCGCAATGCCGAATTGGGGACCACCGAAACTTTTGATTCCCGATACTCGGTTATTCGATCTTTGAGCCGTCAAGCGGCGGGTCTAGCCACTGCAGTGGCGATTGAAAATTATCCCTATACCAAAGTCCTTGAGCCAGGTTTGACGGCTGTGGACGGTGCCGTCGCGCATTTCTATGGTCAGCGGCATCATTTCAAAATTGATGAACTCAATCTGAACGAAGAAGTTGTTCAGATCGTCGAGAGCACGGCATTTACTGATACTCGATTTCGTCTGCTGAAAACCTCGGGCTACGATTATAGCTCGGGTGGGGTTCTATCCACCTTCGGCTGGCTCAGGCGCTACGATAAGAACCGAACAAGAGCCAATGAGCTTTATAAGCGCCTGCTTTGTCGGGAATTCACCGCGGACTTACCCAAGGTTTTCCCACAAGATCCAGGTAATCTCAGAGTGGCTCCAGGCTGCTCGGGCTGTCACTCTACCCTTGATCCCTTGGCCGACTTCTTTCTGGCTTGGGGTGAGGGTGGCGATCTTTATAGTGGTGGCAAAGAATCGGTTTCCACTACCTTCAATAGCAAGACTGGTATCGGGGTCGCTGACCTAGCTGAGATCGTTCGGGGAGACAAGGCCTTTGCTACCTGCACCGTTCAAAATGTCTGGAAATGGTTGATGGGACGAAAGTTCTACACCGATGAGGAAACCCTTCGAACTGAGTTAACCAACTATTTTCTGACGACTGACTATAGTTTCCGGGAATTGGTTTATGCGATCAGCACCCACCCAGCATTTCTGGAAGGCACTCGAAGTGATGGAATTGCGACCGATCCATTGCAGGCGCCTCCTTTAGGCGAATTTCCCACCACGACCGTGAGCTGCGATCGGACCTATAGCTACACGGCTGATATTGCACCTAAACTGAGTCTGTGCACGGGCTGTCACACCGGCTCTGGCAGCCGACAGGATTTGACGACCGAAGCCTCCTGGCGAACCTGGGGTGACACAGCTGTGAAGATGATGGCCTCAGGTCAAATGCCACCGGGTCCTGCAAACTCTGCAGTATTCGAGCTTAAAGATGCAGTGACTTGCTGGAGGAAGCAAAATCCATGAAGACCAAACTTTCAAAACAAGCTCTGAAAGATAGCATCCTTAAAGGTTCTGGACACGGACATATCTGTCATCCCAGCCAGCTACCGGATCTCACTCGTCGTGAGATGTTGATGGGCGGCACCTATCTCGCCGGCTATCTTATGGCTTCCCAATTATTGCCCGGAGCTTCCGTACTAGCAGCAACAGCCTATCCACCACAAAGACGTTTGATCTGGATTAATATGGGTGGCGGCTGGGATATTTTAGAGATCACCGATCCTAAACCTGCATCCACCTCGGGCATTGATATGATGTATGACTGGGGCGCAGCTCAGCCATTAGCGGGTGGGGGAGAAAATGACAAGATTGGTCGTTGGCTCAGCCGAACAGCACTCTTGGGCCAAGACGTTGTGGTCGTGCGCGGTTTGAATATGGGCACCACATCGCACATGGCCGGCAGCGTGTACATGGACACCGGGGTTTTGAGCAATTCTGGAAACGTCAATGCCGCATCAGTGCCTGCTATCGTCGCCAGCGAAAGTACAGCGACCATCCCAATCATTCAACTCAATGGTGGAAGTGATCCGAAGATTGATAGAGGCTTGCTCAGTCCTGTATCTGTGGTTCGTGCTCAGAATCTCGACCTGTATCGATCGATGTATCCAGATTCGGCAGATGCCAAAGCCCAGAAACAGCTGATTTTGGAGTATTTGAATAGCTCCATCGAGCGCGTCAAGGCTCGTACCGGAGATTATGATCGATTGAAGGCGGTATCCTCCGCACAAGAAAAGATTCAAACTCAATTGGCTGATGATGTGGGAAGTAAGCTTGCGCTCACAGATGCCGATCGAGCAGCTTTTGCTGTGAACGCGCCAAGAACCATGAATAATGGTTTGCGGGATGCTTTTGCTCTTTCGCTGAAACTGCTGCAAAACAATCTGGTCACCTGTTTGAACCTTGGAATTGGTGGGTTTGACACACACGCGAATCAGGAACGATCGATGCAGCCTGTGGTCGAAGGATTTGACTTCCTACTTGCAACTTTTGTCGCTCAACTTAAGGCTGCAAACCAGCTCGACAATACACTCATCGTCCTATATTCTGACTTTGGACGTACTCCAAAAGTCAACAACAACAGCGGGCGTGATCACTGGCCTGTCGGTGGGTCAATGATGATCGGCGGTGGTATTCAGGGTGGTCGAATTGTTGGGGCCACCGATGACAATCTACGCGCGCTTGAAATCAATACGACGACCGGAGCCGCTCAAGCAGGAAGTGCCTTTACCCTGAGTCCAAGCAATCTGTGCGGCAGTGTACTGGAGCTGGCATTAGGTTCGACCTATACAACCACTTATAGGACGTATCTACCTTCGGTGCCGGCGTTGACCAAGCTCAAAGCTTAGTGTGTGATCTTGCGGTGCTGTCGTGTCGTTGAAGCGTTCACAGGAGCCTCTATCCAGGAAGGATTACGAGCATGAAGCCAGCGAAGGCTTTGTTCATTGTCTGTCTAGTCGGATCTTCGCGCCTGATGGCTGAAAACGTCGAAGAGCGAGCTTGGAGTGTGAGCTCGCTTTTGATGCCAAATATATTTCAATTGAATCCGGCAAATATTTCAACAGAAAAGACGATTTTTTCTGGGCTACGACTCACCAAGAATGAAGAATCCAAATATCGCTTCAATCCAAACTCGAACAATCCAACATCAGCGCAACACAAGACGGAAAAAAAAGATATTGCCTTGGGTTTTCAACTGCCTTTGGGAGGAGCTTCCTTCGGTTTGGCAGCCGACGAATATTCACGCAAGGTTTCGGGGCGAACCGATGCTCGGACTACCGACCTTGTGGAAGAGTTCTGGACGCGCGACTATAAAATGCGTTTTGTGGTCGATCTCTTGCCGGAACTGCGGGCCGGATTTACCTTTCGCTACCAGTCTTTGGAAGCCGATCTCTTGGGCGCCTATAACTTGAATAACCTGGATCACACGAGATACAAGGGTACCATGTCAGGCTACTCTTTGGGGGTGAATTACCGCATCCAGGCTGTGAGTCTGTCCGCGCTCACCGCTCCACCCCTGCGCGGAAAAGCAACAATAGAAGGAGAGCAGAAGATCATTTCAGATCCAGGGCTCGGTGCGATTGAACTTGGGTTTTCGCCGAATGATCAGCAATCTCTGACTTTGGTTGCTATGAAATGGACTTATAAGCACGATGATAGGGATGATGAAACGACCAGTCCAATCGATCAAAGGAATATCTTCCTCCGAGGCATTGATCTGGATCAGTTCTATCGCAAGACCCTCGCGGTAGCGTTAGGAGCGGAATTTGCGCTCACACCCGTCATAGGATTCAAGGGCAGTTATGTTCGGCAGGATGGGGTTTTTCTGTTTGATGGAGATAAAGTCCCAGGTGATGACGATAATGCAGAAACAAAAATACGCTCCAACGAGTTTCGCGCCGGTGCTTTTCTGCGTAATAAGCAGTTCTTCGCCGAACTCCTTTTGACCAAGACGCAGCGCAGCAAAGATACGATCAAGGTCAACCGTGGTGAGCTCAATCTACGGGAATTAGGCAGCTATAAGCATACCGATTCGTCAACACTGCTCGTTTTGGGCGGTGCCTTCTAGAAAGCGTAGCTTACATTCTTCGCCGCGAAGGAATATCCATGACTGCGGGATAGAGCGATATCTTTTGTTGAGTTTCTTCCATATCTTTATTGGTTTTATCATTTCGATTCAGCCAAAGATCAGGCAGATAAACCAGAGGAAGGCCAGGCAGTTCACTCATGAATTGCTTATCCAGCCTTGAGAGCAGACGTTGAACTTGCGATATTTCAGCGTCTTTTTGCAGGCTTTCCAGGATCCGATCGACGATGCCTTGATCCCAACCGCTGAAATTAAGTCCGAAATAATTATTCTCGGCATTCGGAATGGCCAAGGAGTGCATAAGGTTCATCGGAGGAGTGAGAGCAGGCAGCTGCCAGCGCATGCAGGCCATATCTTTGAAACGCCTGTGAGCCAGAGTCTGCCGGATATATTCATCTTCGGGAATGCTATCAACTCTGACTTCCACACCAATTTTTTTCAGATCATCTACGAGCGGTTGATAGAGTCCTGATTTTAAGCGAACGTCGGAGCAGCTGAGGACAAGGCTTATTTTTTGACCATCGATGGTGAGTACGCCGTCGGCAGACCGTTTTGCGCCAGTTTGCTCCAGGAGCTGTGCTACGCGCTGAGGTTGATAGGGGTCACGGGTTTTTTCACCTAATTTTTCCAATTGCAAGGGATGAAGGAACGAAAAGGCGGGTGATCCATGGCCACCCAAAATCTTACTGGTCAGAGTTTCTCGCTGGATCGCATGCTGCAAAATTTGCCTCAGCTGTGGGTTGACCAGCAAGGGGCTACGCAAATTCAGTAGAACGAGTTCAAGGGTGTTGCCGGGTCGACTTTGCAGAGAAAACTTCTGATCGAGTGAAGGAACGAGTGAACGCAATTCAAGGTACTTCAGCCAAGTGAGCTCCCCTTCAGCCGTCTGATCCAATTCACTGGCTTGCATGGCCTTGGCCAATGCCGGGAGTCCGTTAAAGGTCCGGATTTCGATATCCTGGGTTGGAGCGTCTTCCCATGATCCCTCCTTATTGCTGACCAATTGCCAGCGCTCAGCGCTCGCGCTTTTCACAACATAGGCGCCATAGTAGAGTCCTGGATCTTGCAGCTTTTGCCACCAAGCAGCATCGTGAGGCTCTTTTTGAAGCCTTTGGATGAGGTCGGCTTTATGCGCCGGCAAGAGTGAAATAGCGAAGAGTTGATAAGCATCCGTGCGCCGATGAGTGAGAACGAGGCGTAGTTTATTTTTCTGATCCGGATCGAGTTCAATGCGACGAATAGGCAGCATCGGACTTGTGCCTTTGTCGTAGTCCGCTTTTGCCATGGCTTCCAGGGTGAATTTCACATCCAATGGCGTGATTGGGGTGCCGTCGGCCCATGTCAGCTTCTTCTTCAATTCCAGAGAGATGACCGAGATGGCTTCAGCTCCCTCTTCCTCCCTTCGCGTTTCAAATTCTGGAATGTCTTTACACAGGATGCAGACAATGCGCCCGTCGTTGCGTACAGACAGGATGGGAGGGTTGGTGAGCTGCCGCAAGGAAGTCGCATCGCCCGCCAGTTGGAATAGCGGGTATATGTGATAAGGGTCCTCTAAGGTCCCGATCGTAAAAGATTTTCCAAATGTAAGGGAACTCCATCCGAGCAGCAAAATCGATACGTAGCGTGCTAACTGTTGCATGGATACGATGTCCTTTTCGGTTCGAATCCTAGTAAATCAGTCCATCATAGGGGATGGAGTCGCTCGAGACTATAAAGAAAAATGGGGCGATCGCAGTTGCTTGGAAAGTTCTCAAAGAGAGATCGTGAGCTTTTGATTCATGGTTGTAGTGAGCCTTGATGATTCACGATAAAGCATCATTTTGGCATTTTACCCAGTCGATCTATGTATAGTTTCCCAGGATAAAACCGATCCGTCTTACCAGGGCTATTGGGCCTTCCCTAGGTCTGGAGATAGTGTTTGCGTCGAGAACCAGCACATTGGCTGCAAAATCCGTCAATCAGCATGCGGCTGACCGCGAGCTTGTGTATATTTTGGATTGCACTGATCATCCTTTGGGAGCTTTCTCCCCTGAGTTTCGAGGCGGAAACTCGCATTGTCAGCCCAATTCTGTATCGTCTGCGCGATCAACTCAATCGATCGCCGGATCTAGCTCCCCAAATCAAAGTTTACGGAATCGATGATACCACCATTGCTGTTATGCGTCGGCCCCAGCTGCTGCTGAGTCAATGGGTTGAAATTCTCGAGGCTATTGATACCCAGTCACCCAAAGCCATTGTCATAGATTCCCTGTTTTCTGTAACCGATGCCTCTTTGGATGAAAATGAAGAATCCAGGCAAAATCTGGTGGCTCGACTGAAAGCGATCAAGACGCCGATTATTATGGGTGCTTTTGCAACGCCACGGACGATTCGTGGCCGGCCACCCTGGAACATTGATGATCCCTCTTTTATCATCGATCAGTATGTTCGCAAGCTGCCTCTCTCGCCTTTGTCTTTGGAACAAGAGGCTGCAGCCTTGCCTTTGGCTAATTCTGAGGGTTTCGCTGTTTATGGTCCGGATGTCTTTTTGCGTGAAGCCCTGCATCGAATTGGGCATATTCATTACGGTACTAAGGAGGGTCGTTTCTATCCCTTTCTTCGGCTAAGATCAGATCGGGTTCTGCCCCATTTGATGCTGCGAGCTGTGGGCGACGCCTACTTTCAGCAAGGTGTTTTAACCGTTCAGGGGGCTGAACTGCCAATGGCCCAGGATGGATCCGCGTATATCAACTTTAGCAGTCGAGCGACTCTATCAAAAGCAACCAGGTCTCTTCGGCTTCTCATGGAGGCTAAGTATCAAGCGAAAGAGCTTCAGCGATTGAGCAAGGATGATTACGTCTATCTGATTCAAATGTACTACACGGGTAACACCGATTTTAAACCAAGTCCCGTCGGCTTGATGGCCGGAGCTTTTTCCCATCTCTGTATTCTTAATAATATCCTGCAGAAAAACTGGCTGCGCCCCATCGAGGCTGGGCCCTGGCTCATTGCTAGTTTTGGAGCGCTGGCTGGGTTGCTAGCCTGGTGGTTGACACCTGGGGCGCTCATGGCTTTGATGTTTGTTTTCTTGTCACTTTGGGCCTTAGGCTGTGTCTATGCCTTCACTTGGTTGGGTTGGGTCCTGCCCTGGATGGGGCCGAGTATGAGCTTTTTCTTGGTTGGCATGAGTATTACGGCCCTTCGTTTGCGGGAGGGCGAGAGAAAAGCCTGGTATATCAGGCAGTCATTGCAAGGCCACGTTGAATCTCATGTTTTGAAGGAACTGTCCAAACATCCTGAAAAGCTTACTTTGGAAGCCCGAGAAAGAGTGTTGACCATCATGTTTATAGACATTGTTGGTTTTTCGTTGATGGTCGAAAACCAGCTGCCACGGACTGCTTTCGAAAGTTTAAGAAATTTGATTGATGATATCACTGCCATCATTCATAGGCATCATGGTGTCGTGAACAAGACTTTGGGCGACGGGCTCCTCTGCTTTTTCGGCTATTCCTTCGAGGAAGATAAAGAGTCTACCGATCATGCAGAGCAGGCTCTCAGGGCTGCCCTGGAAGTGCAGCGAACCAATGTGCCGAGGATGATACGAGCCTCTAAACGGCGTGAACCTGTCTTTCCATTGCGGATAGGAATCAATACTTCGGCAGTTTTTCTAGGCAATTTGGGCAGTGGCGAGAAGCTGGATTTTACGGTCATCGGCAATGGGGTGAACTTCGCCAAACGGCTGGAAGGAGCCTGCCTCCCTCATTCGGTCTTGGTGGGACCTACCACCAAGGAATTGGTAGAACCGCTGGGGTCATTGGCTCTTGCCAAACGACGCTTGATTGCTATTAAGCACCATATTGAAATGGTAGAGTCCTGGGAATATGATCCGTTTCTGGATCAGCCGGAACTCAGGGCGCAGGCCGAAGAGGTTTACAAGACATCAGCCTATTTGACAAGGTTGGAGCGTCGCTGGAGTGTGGCCAAGCCGGAGCGAATCAAGCTGACGACTTTATCTGGGTCCGCTCATCTGTTAAATTTCTCGTCCACTGGCATGAGTTTTTCATTGCCAGGCCTTATCCCGCGAGGGACACGGATGGAACTGCAGATCGATTCGATCGATGGTGCTCTCCATCAACAGCTTGCAGGGTTTGGTTTCCAGACGATACAAGTGGAAGTCCGGTGGGTTCAGAAAACCGACGAGCGGTACCTTCACGGTGTGCGCTATCTGGATTTAGACGCTCGACAGACGGATATCATTACGGATCTTTTATGCCAATATGCGCTCGCAGAATTCGAAGAATACCAACCGGACGACGCCGTATCCTAGCAACTGTGCTCGTTCTGATTTTGGGTTGGGCGCAAACACTAGCCGCTTGTCCTGGCTTTCTCCTCATGCACCAAGTTCCCTTTAAAAACCGCGGAAATATCAATCGCTCCAATGTACAGCTTTTTACCTGGCAACCCGAATCGACAAGTCCCTGGGCTAGGCAACCCTTACAGATCGATCCTTTGGACGATGAAGGCAACATGACCTTTCCTGAAGACAAGGACTGGCAAAATAAACCAATAGTACCTTTTGATCGACTGAGTCTCTTTGATCTGAATTTTTCCAAGGCTTTTGATGGAAAGTCAGCCTTGCCCTGCCAGGCGACTGATATGGTTGAACTGGAGTCGCCTCGGGGATTTGCCTATCTAGCAAACTGCCCTGAACCTGGAGCAGGCTCGACACTTATTGAACCGGTTAAACTTGATGAAAAGCAGCGAGTCGTCTCAGCGCGTTTTTACAAGTATCACTACAGTGAGCGCAATCATTTGCTGTTTGATGATATTGAACTCGCCGATCCCAGCTTTAAATCGTTTGCTGCCGTGGCTCATGATTCTGATCTGCTGATCGTTGGTGATGTGAAGCATTTCTTTACGCTGTATTTTGATTCCAGCGATATCGATGCTTTTATCAATCATAAGCGTAATGGACCAATGGGATTGATGGGCGGCCTGAAATTTTATTTGAAGATTCTCTACTTCAAGATTCAGATGTCGCTGATGCCAGAGGTCAACTTTTTCGATGATTCGGTGTTTATGCCCATGACTTTGACCTTGCCTGTCGATGCCAAGAAGTATCTAAGGCGAGGCAGTGGAATTTACTACACTTGGAAAGGCGGAGCCGAGACGGAATGGCTGTGGGATCAGAGTCAGCTCGAAGCTTTGGATCCGGCCATTCTCGATCCCAACTACAAAGGCCCTTCGCCCATGCCTTCAGAAAAATACTGTGGACGACAGAAATGCAGGTATAAGCTCTTGGGCCGCAATCACGGCAGGCTGTTTTCCTTGCATTTTGAAATCAGTCGAAAGGCTGCAGAGTTAGGCTTTTTCCCTCGTTTGATGCGTGATGTGCCAGCTATCGAAAAGCTGATCAAGCATCCTGTCAGCCGCTACCCAGCCGCTCAGCGCATGGGTATTTATTTCGAGACGGCACGTATGCCTGAAGGTGAGCATACCTGGGATTTTTGGATTCATTTCCCTGAACAAGAGCAAAGCGCGTGCAATGTCAATTTACGGGCTCGGTCGGCGAGCTTAAAGCCTTCAACTTCGGACAAAAAATGATCCACATTCTGCGAGCCTTCCTGCATATTTCACCGCTGATTCCTTGGTACTATGGTCGACAATCTTTGGCTGGGGCGGTGCTGCTTTTCGTCCTGCTATGCTATATCAAAGTCTTCAAACTCAGGCAGCAGCTGGCCGACCAACGAACGAAAGGCGGCAATCCTAGAGAAGAGGCATCGATTGAGGGAGCCTTGAAGCGTTGGCTGGCTCTGACCTATCTTCCCAAGCCGCTTTGAAAATGTGGATATTAGGTAAAGTGGAGTCTGGTCTGAGCGAGAGATACGAGCTGCTCGGCTTCATCGCTATTGAGCGAATAGGTACTGTGTAAGTAGGAAACGATTTTATCAGATTCCATACCGCCTTTTAGCAGTGTCGATATCGCGAGTATGATGCCTCTTTTTGCTTTCTCTGACATTTCGCGGCGCCTTTCCTTGGGAATCAAATCCACCTAAAATATAAGACGTCTTTGCCAGGAGAACATTGCTCTCCTTAAATAAAATTAGTATCACAAAAAATGTGTAGAGAATTCACAGCTTACAAAAACGTCGCCATCAAATGGTCGGACCGTAAGCCTACCCATGCGCAGATCTTAAGCAAGAAATGACAATGGATCGGTTTTGGGCCGATCCATTTTTCAGCTCATTATCTTGGCTTTTCAGAGTTGTTTTTCAACAAAATCCCAGTTGACCAGGTTCCAGAAAGCCTCTACGTATTTCGCGCGAGCATTGCGATAATCCACGTAGTAGGCGTGTTCCCAGACATCACAGGTCATCAGGGGTTTCGCTGGAGTGGTGAGCGGCGTTGCGGCGTTGGCTGTTTTTTCGATGGCGAGCGAGCCGTCTGGTTTTTTCACCAGCCAAGCCCAACCTGATCCGAATTGAGTTAGGGCTGCGTCGGTGAACTTGTCTTTGAAAGCTTGGAAGCTGCCAAAGTTCTTTTTGATCTCATCGCCGATTTTACCTTTAGGCTCTCCACCGCCTTTAGGGCTCAGACAGTACCAGTAGAAGGTGTGGTTCCAAACCTGAGCAGCGTTGTTAAACAGTCCGCCGTCAGTGGTTTTCACCAGCTCTTCCAAGCTTTTTTCAGCATTTGGGGTGCCTTCCACTAGCTTGTTGAGATTGGTGATGTAAGTTTGATGGTGCTTGCCGTAGTGATATTCGAGAGTCTCGGCGGAGATGTGCGGTGCCAAGGCATCCTGTGCGTATGGCAGTTCCGGGAGTTTAAAAGCCATTGGTTTTCTCCTGTAAGTAAGACAAATCGGAGTTACTATAGGAGAGGCTATGGCTCAGAACAAGTGAATTGCCATAAGGTATGGGTCTTTGTGCAATTCACTCGCCCGCTCTTGTGAGAATTTTTGACTGACCCCATCTTCAGTTACATCAGAAAATCAGTGACGATGCGCGAGGCTAATTGCTCTGACAATTCCTTAACCTTGGATTGAAGAGCTTCTTCGTAATTCAGGTAGCCACTCGCTGTGGGCGTGATCGTTATGGGGCGAAGACTTTTAAAGTTTGCTCCCGCACTGTAGTTTCGATTGAAGAGCAGAGCCCGAGTTTTGAGATCATGAACTTCGACGTTCAAAGCCAAGTTGACTCCTTCGTCTGTGGTCCAATTTCCAGCTCGGCGCAAATTCTTAAAGTCTTTGTAATTGCCTTTATCAGATTCTGTCACGACCGGATCTCGACCTATGGGCTCGCGACTGGGTGTTCCGGTTGGACTGACTGTGGCAGTCGACAGAGTGATGAGCATGATGGCATCGGCCTCTTCCTGGCTCGTCACCAGCAAACGACCGCTGCGAGCCAATTCCTTTTGTACGGCGGACCAAATGAGCTCATGAGGGATCACTTCCCGACTGACGTCATAAACCGCCTCGACGGCGATGGTCCGAACCCCAACCGGAGGTCGCAAATTCGCGTTGCTAAAGCGATAGGCGCAAGACATGGTCATGAGGCTACCCAGTAGGCAAATTCCGCCCATCTTTAAGCCTGCCGATGCCTTCGGTACAATAGAAAGTGTCACACCGTATCCTGATTTGAAGAAAGAGTGGGGTCGCTATGTCTTTTTCCGAATTGAATAGGACAACTCGACGCCCTGTGATCGCTAGTTTAGCGAGTGCTGACGCTGAGTTCAATCGCTGGGTGGCAAGTCATGGTTATCAGGAGCTACGAGATGCGCGGGGTGGCCTATGGCAGCTCCACATGAAGCTGGAGCAGCTGCCTCACCCTCAGGATACTCAGGCCTCCTTGTTTCGATTGCATATGGGCCTCAGCAGTGAACTTGATGTACGTCAATTGGTTGAGGTGGGTGCTTACAGTCTGGAGAATGATGAACGTCTGCTGGGAATGCTTGGATCAGACCGCATTCCGATGGTCATGAAGAACCGCATTTTAGAAGCATCAACAGTGGAGTCCGTTCGCTCACAGCTGGCTGCGGAAATAGTCAATATACGAAAATCACTAGCTAAAGTGGACCTCAATGAGGTTCGCCGTCGTCTGGTAGGACAGTGGATCGATCGCAAGTGTCTGTTTGGAAGCCGGTTTGCCCTTGAACCTGGAGACAAGATAGATCTTGATGTTTGAAGTGCTTTTGATACATTCCCATAGTTTTTTTGCGAAAATCGTCAGGCAAAAGGTCGGAAACTAACCCGGGAGAAATAGAGGCTTATGGACTTTGTTCCCGAAATTATTGACGATGCAGTGGTTCTCAATGCTACTGGAATATGTTCGACCGGCAATGATTGCCGCCCCTGTGCTGAGCTGGCTGTTGGCATTCATAATTGGCTTGTGAACAACAAGCTTCGTTATCTTGTTGTCGATTTTCAGGATGAAAAAGATGTATGCAGCTCGATTCTTTCTGAATTGCTGCAGCTACGTAAACGTCTGCGCTATCCATTTATTTTTTGTGGATTGATGGACGGTCCGAAAAAATATCTGAAATCCTATGCCTATAACGACTTCCCGTTCTTTGCCGTACCGGAAGAAGCAGCGGCATTTTTGAAGAAAACTCAGCCAGAACTTTTCAATATCGACCTCGCCACCATCAAACAAGGCGAACCGATCCCCTGCACGCGCTCACGGAACTATCGTCCTGAAGATGTCGAGGAAGGTGAAGAGCCCGAAGGCGAACCTGAGGTTTAAATAAAAACGCTGAACTTTTATTCAGCGTTTTTGCTAGATATCTCTTGCAAGTATAGCGACCGGCAGCTGGCACTTACTTTTCTGCCTGTTCCAAGGCGTCTGCGGCTTCGAGCCAGTCTTCTTCCAATTTTTCCAAGATCTTATGCTGATCCTGCAGCTGCTTGTTCAATTCCGTGGCTTTTTGGTAAGAGCCGGGATCCAATTCAGCGAGCTTTTTTTCCAACTGGGCCACAGTTGAGCGAAGTTTGTGCTGATCGATTTCCAACTTCTCCAGATTTTTTTGCAGACGTGTTCGATCTCTTTTGAGCTGCTTCGCCAGCTCGAAATCGTTTTGGTCCTTATTCGCTGCAGCAGCTTTTTCTTTATTGCTGGCACTTTTTCTTTCACTCTCGCCACCATCCAAAACATCGGGGAATCCCTGCTGAGCAGCGAGGCGTTTATAGTCTTCAAGTTTGCCATGAAAGAGAGCCGATCGGCCATCAGGCAGCATAACAAAAATATGCGTTGCCAAAGCTTCGATGAACGTTCGATCATGGCTCACAAAAAGAATGGTTCCGGTATAAGCTTCTAGACCTTCGATCAGGACTTCGACCGACGACATATCCAAATGGTTGGTAGGCTCATCCAAAATTAAAAGATTCGATTGCAGCAGCAAGGAACGGCACAGGGCGACTCTAGCTTTTTCGCCACCAGACAATACCTTCACCGTTTTGAAAACGTCATCACCTGAAAAGAGAAAAGAGCCCAGAATCTGGCGGCCTTCGCGATCGCCAATGTCGGGTCGAGCGCTCAATACATTTTCCAATACGGTGCGGTTGAGGTCGAGAATTTCCCCATGATTTTGGGCGAAATACGCAGGTCGAACCGCATGACCCATACTGACTTCGCCGCCCAGACTTGCAATCTGACCAGCGATTGTTTTCAAAAAAGTCGATTTACCGATACCGTTGCTGCCGATAATGGCAATGCGCGATCCGCGTTCCATCAGGAGATTCACATCGGTGGCGAGAGGCTTGCTATAGCCGATGGACAAGCCTTTTACAGTTAGGACATCGCGCCCGCAATTAGGCGCCGGTGGAAGCTTTAGACTGAAAGATTGCTCTCCCACCGTAGGGTCCAGCTCACTCTCCAACGATCGCAATTTGTCAATTTGTTTCATTTTCGATTGAGCTTGGCGGGCTTTACTGGCTTTCGCCCCAAAGCGATCGACAAAGGATTCCAATTGCTCGCGTTGGCGTTCCAGATTCGCCCGTCGCGATTCCATCTGGGACTCTTCCATTTCACGTTGTTCCAAGAGCGCATCAAAATTGCCTCGATAGGCTTTCAATTGGCCGTGGCTGAGATGCAGAGTGATGCTAGCCAATCGATTGAGCAGAGCTCGATCATGCGATACGAAAAGCAGGGTGCCCCGAAAGCTCTGCAAATACTTTTCAACCCATATCAGACTTGGCAAGTCCAAATGGTTAGTAGGCTCATCAAGAATCAGAACATCGGGATCGTTCAAAAAGACTTTGGCCAGCTCCAGACGCATGCGCCAGCCGCCGGATAGAGCTTTAGGACTTTGATGAATCTGGTCGGGGCGAAAACCTAAGCCGTGTAAAATTCCACTGGCTTTGGCCTCCAGGCTATAGCCACCCGCCTGCGAAAACTGACTTTCAGCCTTTTCATAGTTCGACACAAGCTTATCCGAACTATCCGTCTGCAAGGCTTCCAGTGCCTCTTCCATACGAACCTTCAGACTGAAGATTTCGCGATGCCCGGCGAGGCAATCGATCAACACGGATTCCTGCGGATTGGCCTCAGGTTCCTGTGGAAGATAACCCAGCTTGAGATTCTGCGACGTGACGATGCGTCCACCATCAGCTGACTCGAGCCCAGTTAAAATATTGAGAAGCGTGGTTTTACCAGCACCGTTGGCTCCCACGAGGGCTACTTTTTCTCCGTCAGGGAATCGATAGCTTACAGAGTCGAGAACGATGCGACTGCCAAAATTTTTCTGTAGTTGTTCTAAAGCTAGCATGGGACCTATTGCGTTTTGGGGGTGTTATCAGCAGCATCCTGGTCGATGCCGCTTAGATCTCGTGAAATCACCGCGAGGTTGTCACGAACAGTATCTAGCTGATCGGCTGTTGGATAATCTTTCAAAGCCTGTTCGAGCAAGTCGCGAGCCTGCTTGAGATAAGCGGCTTTGGCGCGATTGTCAGCGACCGGCATCGCATTTTGAAAGGCTTGCGCGGCTTTTTGTCTGAGATCTTGAACAGCGCGATTGCTGTAGACTTTGATCTTTTCTTTGGCTTGATCAAAGAAGGGATCACGATTATCGATGCGAGCGGCTTGATCGATAGCTTGCTTAAACTCGCCTTTATCCGCTAATTTTTGCGAAGCCATGAGGATCGCATCGCTCCGCTTCAGGTCAGTGGCCGCTGTATGGATATCCTGGCTTGTGACAGAGGAAGTTTCCGTGACCGGGACACTTGGCGCTTCGGCAGAGGCTGCTGCTGTGACTTCGGGCGATTCTGATGGCCTTGCCGGCTTCTGCAAAGCTGTCCATTTGCTGGCTTCGACGTCGATAATGGACTGCATACTCTGATCGAATGAAGCACTATTGCTGGTGTGGTCGAGCAAGGATTTGACCAGACCCAAGGTTGCCAGATTTTTAAGGTTATTGTTTTGATTGAAACTATTCACCAAATTGATGTTGAGATCTTTGAAGAGCTTTTCCATCGAAGGCTGCGATGCGGCAGCCGGTTTTGGTTCTTGACCTTGCTCGTACAAATCACGACTTTGGAATTTCGTCGTCTGCTCGGTCTGAATTTTCAAGAGTCTCAGCTGAGCTAAAACCAAGACCGCTTCTTCCATACTTCCCGGCGTTGTCGGATGGAGTGCCGTCGCCGTACGAATGTCTTCGTCCATCAGCTGCATCGTGGGATCATTGAGGCGATTGAAGGTTCGATTCAAATCCGTAGCGATGGGCAGAGGGGTTTCCGTGGCTGGAACTTCAGCGACCCCAGGAACCTCGTGCTGCTGAGTCTTTTGACCTTCCTTGGCCAAAGGTTTGGCTTTGGTTTGATTCGCAGGGGTCTTTGAGGGAGTGACACTGGCGGTTGGATTCGACCGACTGGTGACGCATGCGGAAGTCGCTGCCAGAGATGCCAGAAGAAACGTCGTCGTGAATTTTGCTCTCATGCCAAGCCTTTTCTGAAGAATCAAAACAAAGAGACCCTCGTCGTCCCGTCCTGGTCGTGAGGATCTTACGCAAGATATACTAAAAAAATAGCAAATTTCCCAGCGCATTGGCGGAAAAATGGGCAAGCAGAGGTTAATGCTGTCTTTTTGGCCTTAATTAAAAATCGAGGGAAAGACCGCCGAGGATGCGTCGATCTTCTTTAGGACTGGCTGTGGACGAGATATCTTCGCCAAAACTGGCAAAATCCAAAGACAAGGCCCCGAGGCGCAGGGAGGCTCCGACGCTGTAGTATCCTTGGTTTAAACCGAAGCCAAAAGTAATGGGTGGGGGTAGCAAGGGATTGCCGGTAAAGAATTCAATGCCCGCATGGACCTGTTTGATCAGATCGATGCCGTCAAGTCCGTAGACTTTGTTGCCAGCGGTAAGTGCGGCATGGTGCATGTCAACCGCGATACGAGCGCCAAGTTTGTGGCCAAATCTTGGGGTGAGGGATACCCCGAAACGAATATCGGTCGGATCAACGGTGGACACAGCTTCTTCATTGGCGAATTCGCCGCGGAACACTGTCCCGCAGACATTGATACGAGACTTGCTGAATGGATTGAGATAGTCGGATTTGCAAGCCGTTGGAGCATTTAACACAGCGACCCCAATGGTCGGGAACCAAAAATCGGCGAAGGTCCAGAGCATTCCCATGTCCACTGCCAGCGCAGTCGACTTGTTGGACTTGTCTTTGATCTGTTTTTGCAGCGCTCGACCATCGGCGAGGGTGGTGAGGGGGACTTTATCTTCATAGGCATAGCGGGCCAAATAACGCGCTTGAAGTCCGATATTAAACCGATTGCTTTGACTGGTGAAGGCAACGCCGAAGATTCCGCCCACATCGGACTTGGCTTCTGTGTTGGCCAGCTCGGGGTTGTCTGCGTTGACAACAGAACGCAGGGCGGTGGATGTGTAGGCCCCAAGAATGGCTGGCAGCTCATCCAGATCGAGCATCATGAGTGGGTAGGCTTCCGTCAGTGCCCAAAAAGGTTTATCACCCAACTGGTCGGCTTGTGCAGCAATCTGGTCGGCATTCTCGGAAGTGCTGCCCACACCTTTGATAAATTCTCGACTCTTGGTATTGGCGCCCAGGATGAGTCCTGGAATTTTCACCAGACTGACAGCATTGCGGCTACGGGCTTTACGGATTCGGGCAATCCCAGCTGGATTGGTCCAAATAGCATCTTCATCATTCGCAATAGCCGTGAACGCGCCGCCAATGGCTTTAGGGCGGATGGGAATAAAGGACTCGGGAATTTCCTCGGCCCATGCTTGAGCCGTAAAACAGGCTAGCAAGGTGCAAGTCAATCGGTTGGGGAAATTCTTTCGCAAAGGCAACCTCGTTTAGGGAACACTGCTTCCTAAGGAGGCTATCGACCGTACACCGCTTTTTCTAAAGAGGAAAAGTCTGCCTAGCGACTCTGTAGAATAATATAAATTATATAAATATATTAGATAGTTGGGTTCATTCTACAGAGGGTTTCAAGGTCTTCTAGTTTTCTTTTCATGCGGCGAATCTCTTGTTCCTGCCGCCCCAGCTCGCCCTGTTGCTGGACAATCTTTTCATCCTTCAAGCGAATCAGTTCGTCTTTCGTAGCCAAGAGTTGCCTAGAAAGATCCATGGTCCGGTTCATGGCGTCTTGAGCAAATATGAGTAAATCCCGAGCATCGTCTGATGGGTTGAGTCTTTCGGATGGTTCGTCCATCTCTTCGTCAAAAGCTAGAAAATCCTCTTCGACCACAGCTCTGGACTCAATGCTGGGAGCTTTTGTTGCGATCCCTGGAAGCGCCTGCAGAGGCTCCTCATTCACATAGATGCTTGGCTCTGCGACAGGATCAACGCTTGGTTCACTGGCATCCACTTCGCCATTTTGTTCGCGAAGAATGAGAATTTCGTCATTGACGAATCGAGCAGCCAGCTCGCCCTCTTCGATCAGTTCCCAAACGCGGTCTTCCGTGATTTGGTTGCGTTGGGCAAAGTCACTCAAATTGAGAGGCTTTTCCGAGGCTTGCTGCTGTTCCGGGAGGCTGGGATTGATATCGATCATGGCACACTCCGGCTGTTAGTTCTTTTCCGTTGTTTTCCGAACGCCACTGCAGTTGAGTGTAACCCGGAAATAGAGTGGGAGGAAATGAAACTAGGAAGAAGGTCTGGCCAGCGTGCAGCAAAGAATTTTGAAAATCCAAGGACTTTAGCCGCAGTGTCGCATCACCGTTGGATGTGGCTTCGAGCTGTTCGCAGCTTGCCTTTGCTATCGATAAAAATGCTCATGCTCTTCCACGAAGTCCTGGGCTTTACCGTCGATATCCACCCGCCCTGCTGTGCGGGTCGAGGCTTCGAATGGTTTGAGAGTGTCGAGGTCGATTTTGGTTTTAAAGGTCTTGGTAACTCTGAAACTTTGTGGATTGATCGGTTTGCCCTTCAATTTCTCCACTCCCTGCTGAATCAGAGCAGCCCCATCTTTTCTATTCAGACTTGATTCAACGACCAGCTCGACACAGCTTTTGCTTCGCGAGCACTTTCTGATGAATTTTGCCGTGCTTTTCCCGGGATTGAATATATCAAGAAGCCGGAAACCTTTTGGAACGTTCATCTCCATCTTACCGTTCACGATAGAAATGGTGCTCCAAAGTTCCGACCAGCTGTACCAGATCTCGCCTGATTTATCTGTGATGGCGCGTTTGGATTGGTGCCTATATAAATATCGGCATCTTGTTCAAAATGCCTTTGCGAGGCTCAAACATTTTCGCTCTATCGCTACGCGATATGAATAGTTGAAGAGAAATTACGAAGGGATGGTCGCACTTGGCTGCGCGATAATGTGGCTGCCCTTATGAAACGTTAACAGGCCCTTCAATGGCTTTGAGATTTTTTATTTTTTTAATGCAGCTTTGTCTTCAATAGACCGTCTCATTAAATGTGAGTTGTGAAACCATAAATTTTAATGCAAGGAAGTTTTACATGATTAAGAAAGCAGCAATGTCCGCAGCAGCGATTTTGTCACTCATGAGTGGATCGTCTTTCGCAGCCCCGTGCACAGGAAACTTCATTTTGGTGGCCAATAGTTACACCTTTGACATGAGGCTAGATAATAGTTTTAATGGAATCACCGGTTATCTCATCCAAACGCAGTCGCCTAATGGATACTGGGCTCCGGATTCTATAGTCCAAGGTACCTGTGATGGAATTCGTATGAATCTTCAGCGTCACACGTCCAGTGGTTTTCAGTTTTATACCTTCTTTGATCAAAACGGACAGTGGTCCGGTTCTTTTTCCGCACCAAATGAATCAGGCCGTTTCTCGGCAGTTGCAACCCCTCGATAACGCTGAGTCCGTGAAAAGATCCAATTGAACCATATGTTAGAACTTGTTTTTGCTATCCGCTTCCCTATTGTGTGTGTACGAGGACCGGAAGGTTAAAACAGTCTATTGAACAAATCGATCAAGCGTCCAACGTTCTCCAGCCATTAGCTTTCCCGAGACAGCGAGGGAATGGAAAGCTTTGGCTGGAGGTCAGAGGACTTCGCTATCTCCCTCGACCCAAGCTTTTTCTTACACCCAATTCCCGGGATTTTATTTTTCTGAAAGAGTGTACACGCCATCCCAATCGCTAGGAGGAGGGGCGGCTTTAAACTCTTTGCAGCGCTCGAGGTAGATTTCTGATGGATTAGTTTTCTTACCTTTGAGTTCAGGATAGCGCTTATATTCAAATTCCAGACTTTGGGTAAAGGCCTCCGTTGCCTCATCCCACTTCATGCTCTTATAGAGGGATAGTCCTCGAGCGAAAGACTCCTTAAGCTGAATCAGATTCTGTGAGGTTTCGCCTTTTATCCCTAGCAAATCAAAGGTCGTTACCGGCACTGATTTACCGACCACGCGAATGGTATCAAGCTCTCTGACTTCGAAATTATCACCGATAAGAGCGACAACATACTCGGATATTTGCGTGTAGATTCCATACTGCTTTGCAGCGGCTTCCAAACGTGCCGCCAAGTTTACCGAATCTCCCATCATCGTGTAGTTCATTCGATCTCGTGATCCCATATTTCCCGTGACAATTTCACCGGAATTGATACCGATACGCATCCGCATTTCTTTGACTATCTGCGGCCACTTATCGCCTTCTTCCGTCCATTTCTTACGCAATTTGACCAAGGCATCCTGCATCTGCACTCCGACTCGGCAAGCTCGAATCGCATGATCAGGAAGGTCCATTGGTGCCCCAAAAAACGCGATGATAGCGTCACCCTCATATTTATCGAGAGTCCCTTTTTCCAGCAGCAAAATATCCGTCATAGCGGTGAGATATTCATTGAGTAATTCCACCAATTGGACCGCGGTGAGCTTCTCCGAAAACGAAGAAAAACCAGCAATATCAGTGAAATATGCCGTTCTAATGCCCGATGTTCCGCCTAAGTGAGGCATTTGACCGCTGCTGTGCATTTCATCGATGAGTTCTGGAGAAATGTAGCTGCTGAAAGCGCTCTTGAGAAATTTCTTATCCTTTTCCTCGAGGATGTATTTCACAAGGGTTGTGCTGACGAACATGCTCAAAATTTCAATATAGGGACCCGCCATATACACCCAGATGCCCTTACTAAACCAAAAGTAGTGGTCAACGAAGTAATAGCCCAAAACAAAGGCCAGCACGCTCAATCCCGAACTGAGTGCATGGCCCCAAATAAACATCGGTGAAAACAGCAAACCCACTCCAAGAATGATCAAGAGTTCCATCTTGAAAATCTTTTCAGGGCGCTTCATGAAATTATTTTTAAGTATATTGTCAACAACCGCGGCATGATGCTCCACGCCGTCGATAGTCGAATCGAAGGGGTTCGGCCTCTGATCATTAATGCCAGTTGCCGTCGCTCCCATCAGCAGAATGGAGTCCTTAAGCTGCTTCACTTCGCTCTTAGAGAAGGTATTGTTATAAGCGTCTGCTAGACTGAAGTGATGAAAGCCCTCTCGTCCACCTCGATGGTTCAGCAAGATTTTACCCTTGCCGAACGAGTCTATCGGTATCTCAACAACATCCGATTCGTCTTCTCGGTTCAGTAGGCCGATCGATTCAATGCCACCATTATTGAAAAAGACGACTATATCTCGATTCAGATACTCGGCTGCAGTTTTTATACCAAGCGAGGGCATCAGCAGGCCATTCATCTGAGAAACCACTTCGACCCAGCGAATAACGGCATCAAAATCGGGCGTGTTTACAAAGTAGGCTGAGTGCGCTGAAGCCTGCGATTGGATGGGGATATTAGGAGTGATTCCATAAGCTTGACTGATGAGTGGGTAATCACTGAGTTGTTTGCCTTCGGGCATGATTAAACCTTGAATGGCTGATCCAGCAATATCGTCAAAACCTTCGAAGGGGTTTTCCTTGTTTCGAGAGTATTCTTTCGCTTCCCACGACTGTTGGTAATACATAAAGCCCAAGACAATATTTTCAAATTCCTTGATCGCCAGAGCGAGACTTTTGTCTCCAGGAGAGGTTTCAAGCATACTTCGAAATAATACCTTGGCAGGTTCAATGTTTTGGGGGTTGAGAGATTCCATCTGGCGTGAAAAATCCTCTATCATAGCCCTCTCAGGCTCCGAGAAGGTCACGTCAAAACCAATCCATTTGACTCCTAACTTTTTCAAGTTAGCGAAGGCTTGGCCGTAGTAGCTACGGGAAAAGGGAAATCTTCCAAACTGAACAAGCGATTTCTGATCAATCGCTAGAATTCCCACTTTCGTTGGGCTTTTGTCTGGACCTCGGCTCTTGAACTTCAAATCAAGTAGCTTGGCTTCTATCAGGTAGATAAGGTCGTCGGTGCCAAAAACTTTTTTGGCACCGAGATGTCGATAGTGGTTCAACAACGCCAACTCGCTCCCGACAATGATGACAAAGCAAATCGCGATGAGATACCAGCTTTTCTTGAGCTTTCGAGCAATCTGTTGCAAGAGTTTGGTCATTGGTTGGTTCTACCCAAATGTGGGTTGTGTTGCATCTACCCTGTGCCATGATATCATAGGCTAAATCACTCCGGGATATAGACCATGCTTTTTGATACCAAAGGACATAATTTTGGC
>JBGSTF010000323.1:0-3642 GCA_041736645.1 Oligoflexus sp.
TCCACAGTTCACTGGGTCTTTGCAGACTGACTAGGGCTAGACTATTGATCTTGGTCTTCCACTCAGGATAAAGCAGGGCATCCGCTACCGAAAGAAAGCTCGATAGTACCAGAAGCACGCTGCACAAAAAATTAGTCCAAAGTCTGGAGTATTTTCGAGCGAAGGGAAGACTCACAATAATGACCATCCAAGCCAGCAAAGTCATGTAAGCGGCCATGGAAAAGTCCAGCTTGATACCTTGAACAAAGCTTTGAACATAGTTCGTCAGCTGCATCTGGCGGCCATCAACGGCCCCCGCATTGACGACCACAAAAATCAAACGATGGACCCCGAAGGCCAGCAGCCAGTAAACATAGATGAAGAGCAGGTACAGATGCATGAATCCACCGTAAGAAATCAGCAGTGACCCTATGGTTTTCGGCTCCAAAGGACCATGTATGCATCGGCGATCTCCTTGCATCTTGGTAAGAATTACAACACACTGTATTCACTTACTAAATTACCTTAGGACTGTTGGCTATACCGTCTTTACGAATCTTGGTCCAACGAAGACGGCTCAGCTTTTGACTTTCTTCGATGCTCTCGGACCAATTGCCCGAGGGTAATGATCAAGAGCAGGGCAAACACCGTCCCCGTTATGCGATCCACCATCAGGTCGGGCAGCTGCCAACCCAATTTTTGCCGCAAAATATACTGGATAAAAGACGAGGGAACGTTCTGCTCACCCAGTTGCCTTTTGATTTCCCAGTGCCAATCGGTAAGAAAACAGTAGCCTAGTCCATAAAAATAGCCCAGTCCCAACCAGGATAGCGTGGTTAACAAAAGAATAGAGCGTTGTAAAGCTCGCATGCGCCGCGGAATCCAGCCAAAGACATTCACCCCAATCACAAAAAGGTGAAAGGCAAAGAGCAATGAATCCAAAACCAGCCAAAGACCGCGCGATGGTTCCATTCAGAATTGCCTCGTGCGCAAGAGCACGAGAGTACAAGCCGCTTCGATCGGAATCTGAGCCTTATTCGCGGCTTTTAGCAAAACCTCGGATTCCGAACCAGGGTTCATGATAATACGCCCTGGGTTAAGCTTGATGATAGAGGGGACCAGCGATTCCAACTTATCAGGACGCAGATAGAGTGTGAGGGTGTGAGGTCGCGCTGGCAATTGGCCAACGCTGGAGACTATTTTAACGCCTTGCACCTCGCTCAGTTGAGGATGAATGCCCATGAGATTTTTATAACCATTCTTGAGCAGCAGCTCCATGGCCTGATTGCTGGTGCGATGGGGATCGTCGGACAAACCCAAAATCACGATAAAGTCCCGAAAATCTGCCATAAACTGCCTCTCCTTGTGTCCAGTCTGAGGATTTAGGATACAGAAGCAAGCGTTGGAACGATGGCTTGAATCGGATCACAGAGGCTTGCCGGTAAGGTGATATGAAAACGAAAGGGCACTCCACTTTCCAAGCTGGACTGAGCAGCGAGTTGTATTTCGATATCACCATTGTACTGTTCGATGAAACTCTTTACAGCATCCAAACCCACACCGCGCCCCGAGACTGCGGTCACTCGATCCTTCGTACTAAGACCCGGTGAAAAGATCATATTGGCAATTTCATAGTCGCTGAGTTGTTTGGATTTGTCCACAAGATCTCGTTCCACAGCCTTGCCGAGGATGGCCGACAAATTCAGACCGCACCCGTCATCACTGATATAAATATCCAACAAGCCTTCATCCATACGCATTTCGATAAGAATACGTCCCTGCTTTCTTTTGCCTAGCTGCAAGCGCTGCAGAGGATGCTCCAGGCCATGATCTAAAGCATTGCGCAGAATGTGGGTAAAGATATTGCGAAATAGATCATAGGCTTCATGCTTGATACTAATGCCTGGATCACGAATGACTAGCTCCGGATTTTCCTTACCTAATTCAGCAGCGAGACGCGGTAGATCCTGAAGCAGATCTTCCAACAATTTAGGCAGAGGTGTATAGATCATATCCATAAAGAGACGGGACAGATGCTCCACTCTTTGCTGCACGTCCTGATTCAAATCAGTCATATCCATTTTCAAAAGACTGGCCATATTTTCTGCAATAACCGACCGATCAATAGTCAAAGTATTAGAATGATTGGATTTTCGTCCAAGTTTATGCCTATGCAGCTGGTCATAGCGCCCGACGAGTTCGTCCACTTCGGCAATGGCTCGACTGAGCCATTCTTGATCGATGGCCTTATCGTCACGAAGGCGAACAAAAACTTCTTCACTCGCATGAGCTGCATCCGCCAGCTGGGTCAAACCATAGGATCGGGCGACACCTTTGATGGTATGCATATTTCGAAACAATCGATGCGCATCGACATTACCCGCATTGAGACTCGCGTAGCAGTCAACAATAAACTTTTGACAGGAGTGAATCACGCCATCAAATTTTTCTGGAGGAATTTCCAGAACTTCACCAATCAGCTGCAACTCCAACTGGCTCCTTTGCGATTCTGCCTGCAACTGACGTAAGTCTGTTACATCTCGCAAACTCACCAATATCTTATCCACTAGACCGGTATGTTCGTTTTCGATTGGATTCCAATCCACTTCCAAACTACGTGCCTCGCCATTGCTCCGCTGCAGCTGCATCTCATGCGGGAGTACATGAGAATTGACATCAAAAGCCAGGACCTCCTCACCAATCGCCGTTGTAAGAGCTGTCGTGATTTGACTGCGGCGATCAGCGCTCAATCGCGCCTGCCTAAATATTTGAGTATAAGGCTGTCCCGATTGCAGATCGGGCGCCTGAACGAGCTGACGGAGATGTTCCGAAAATTCCGGACCTATCATCGTATCAGCACCAACTACAGTGAAGATCCCTTGCTTGATATTCTTCATAATAGAGCGGATATCGCGGGTTTTTTCTTCAACCAGTTGATCCAGGATATTATTTTGTTGTTTCAATTCTGAGTTTAGAGATTGAATTTTCTTTTCGCTTTCTTGAACTTCGGAAAAAGCCCGAGAGAATCGCCTCGCCAATAGAATGGACTGGAATAGGATCATGAAAAACAAACCATAGGGAAATATCATAGTAGGAATGGGAGCTATTCGATGGGCTTGAAGAATATCGTTAATGGTGGAAAAAATGAGAATCATACTTCCGGCGAGAAGCAGATAAACACCGTCCCTACGCCTTTTAATGGCAAAGAAAAATTGCACGAGCATGATAGAAAATGCTAACGATGTCGTGATCTGATAGATTTCAATGTAGTCTGTAAAGACCCGAACCGGCAAAAGTAGAGTTGAGAGTACGAAAACTCCACTCAAGAACCACAGGACACGCGCCAGCCACTTAGAAAATTCCTGGGGATACAGTTCTCGAACAAAAGCGTAGTAAGCGGGAACCCCAAGATAGAAGCCAGCATATTCCATGACTTTCTGCAGACCGTGACTCATACCAGGAAATACCAAACGATTGATATCACCAATTCCAGTGACTGATGCTCGAATGGAAACGAAGCCGCAAAAGATACTAAACATTAGAGCTGTCTTGTACTCACGTCGCATGAGGTAGAGACCGAAATGATAGAAAGTCATTATAAAAAGACAGCTCAATGCAAAGCCGTCCAACCCTACTCCAGCTGCTCGAATTCGAGTGATTTGG
>JBGSTF010000009.1:0-2738 GCA_041736645.1 Oligoflexus sp.
CATCTTGAGAAAGTGAAAGATCGGGGCAGAAGCTAAGCTTAGCTTGACACCCGAATTCTTCTGACTCAGTCGTTTGGCATGCAAGATCACGCAAGCTTCGGCAAAGGACTTACTTGCTCAGATTGAGCTTCGATACCTAGCAAAACGGAGGAGGTATCATCGGCCTCGGTGAGGCCTAGCCACTGTTCATTCATCAAAGCCACTCATTGATTGCGCCGTGATTCAATATTGCTTGAATCTTCTAGAATTTTTTGAATAACGCGTGGACGAATAGGCTTTTGACTTGATCCAGAGTTTTCGGTCAAGCCATCGGCATAGAGAAAAATGGATTGGCCGGGCAAGAGTTCAAAGGTATTGACCATGATCGACGGATTTTCAGGGTTCTGTTGCGTTTGTTTTTCCAAAAGCTGTAAGAAGCTAAAATCATTGAATTACAACAAAATAGCATCATCCATAGTTTCAGTTGGTTACAACTTTTGAAAAAACAAACGCAACAGAACCAGAACAAACGCTCAGCTACTTTCACAATGCCGGCTTTTATCAGCTTGAGGGTGAAGACTTTGTTAAACTCATGCGTGTCGGCCTCGCTCAAAACTGTGTCCTTTGGTATCAAAAAGCATGGGCGATCTCCCTTCGTAAATTGCCTTATGATATCATGACACTTGGTAGCCGCAACAGAGCCAAAACACCTAAGGTTTAACAGTGAACGAAACTCAGTTGGGTAGAGCTGGGACGAGGTTGGCAGCATGAAGAGAGTGCTTTTGTCCCTATTATTCGTGGCTCATCTAATTTATGATGCCCGCATCTTTGCAGCTGAGATCATTTCTATAGATGAACAGTTTCAATTCGCGGTGATAAGTCAAGCAGCGGATATAAGATATGCTAACGACAACGAAACACCGTTAGATTTGCTAGATCCCAGGTATGATAATGACCTTAGCCGGGTTTACAGGGTCGGCGCTGTACCTTTGTTTAATGGTGGAACGATTGATATCAGGTTCACAATACAAAATCAGACTGGCCAAAGCAGACCTTTAATGATTGAAAGCCGTAGTGCTTTTATCTGGAGTATTGACGTTGCGGTGACTGCAGCTTACGAAGGCCACTCGGTAAAGACCACAAAATACGGTCGTTGGCAAGTCGGTGAACGCTCGACGCGGCTCTTGCATGCCACGTCAGCGTTTGTCCCTATAGAACTCCAACCTGGAGAAAGTACTCTCGTCGTGAGGCTGCGCCCCACTGTGACAACCATTGGCTTGGGTTTGCACAGCCTCGAATCGGCAGCACAAGTGTCCCAACTAGAATCTATTTATGGTCTTATGTCCTATGGTGGCATTTTGGTTCTCATTGTATCGGCTATTTTTATCTTTTTGCGCCTCAAAGATCCTTCCTACCTATTCTATGTCTTGTATGCTGTTGTGGGCCTCGCCGTAAACGCAACCATGACCGGCTGGCTTTTGCGAGCTGTGGAAATCATGACTCCTTCCATGAAGGTATATGCGATCACTTCGACCTCTTGCTCGTCAGTAGCTGCCGTGCTAGTTGGTGCTGTTCTCTTACCATTCTTAAGATCATTTTTGCAGATTGCTAAGCACAATAGTAAATTAGATCAGTTTTTGATCCTCAATACCTGGATGTTTGTAAGCGCTGCCCTGCTCGTCCAAATCCTACTTCTGCAAGAGGGACCAGCTATTCCTTTGGCAATCCAAATTACCCGGAGCTTGGGCTTTTATATTAGCCTATTACCGCTCGCGATCATGATCTATTTTGCTAGGAAGAAGAATCGAGGCGCCTATTTTCTACTGATTTCCTTTACTCCACTGATGATTGGCAATATCTACTGGGTAACCGGTATGAATCATGAAATATATGAGCCCCTGTTTCGTTCTTATGCCGGAACTTTTGGGATGCTAGTTGAAATGTGTCTTTTATCAATCGGGTTGGGAGATCGCTATCGACGTATCGTGATCGATGAAAAGGAAAAGAAACTGATACGACAAATACTCCCTGAAAGGGTGGTACAAGAAAAATTAGCCAGTGGTCATGTTAAGCCAGTGACAATCTCTAAAGCCACGGTGGTTTTTGTCGATATTCAAGATTTTACCCAAATCTCCACCAGACTTGACCCGGAAGCTATCATCGCCTATTTGGATCATTTTTTTAGCGAGATTGATCAAATCATCGAAAAAAAGAGACTTGTCAAAATCAAGACGATCGGCGATGCGTATATGTTTGCTGGCATGAATGGGTCGGTTGATGGCGATGCTGAAATTGCCTGCCAAGCAGCACTAGAGATTATTCGATTGACTGAAGGCTTACAAACCTTTGGTGGCGAATGCTTGAAAGTTCGTGCCGGGGCTCACACCGGTCCAATAGTAGCTGGCGTGATTGGAAAAACCAAATTTCACTATGATATTTGGGGCGATACCGTGAATACCGCAGCTCGCTTGGAAGCGCGAAGTTCTCCTGGTCGACTGAAAATTTCGCTGCAGACTAAACAGGAGTTAGCTGATTCTTTTGTTGTCGAATTCGATAAGCTGGAAAAAATTAAAGGCAAAGCTGATATGGAAACCTACTTTGTGAAGGAAAAGCAGGACCGTGAGAATAATCATGCTCAAACCACCGAAAAGTCAAGCGCATGAATCGCGATGAGGTATTCAGTGAAACAGGTTTCAAGCCTTGATCATAACCCCCATTTCGAATTGACACCAATGACAGAGGTAGGGAGGCGCTCTTTT
>JBGSTF010000017.1:0-9444 GCA_041736645.1 Oligoflexus sp.
GACCTTCTTTGATAATGGTGTCTTTGATCAAATCGCGAAGGACGAAGTAATTCGCCTAAGGAATGAAACATACAAACGATTAAATGCCGCTAAAGTTGAGGCTGACTTCGCTTCGACACGTCAGGCAATCGACAGTGTTCAACAGGATATCGCCCGCGAGCGTTGCGTGACCGGGGGAAGTACCTCGACTACTGCCCGGAACCTGAAAAGGCTGGTTAACAGATACAATAGCTTTTGTGAGAATGCTCTTTCCCTATATGCCTACAGCACAGAAAAAATACAGCTTCAAGGGAGTACAGAAGGGAAAGTCCGCTGCTTTAATGATGGATTTGATGAGGCTGTAAAATCCATCCGCGTTATTAACGACGCCGGACACACGTCTCGCATTCAAGCTTTTGATGGTAACGGAGCCAACGTCTTCACAATCAGCAACGTATCATCCATCTCGCAAGATTCAGTTCGCCGTCTTCACCCGACCTTTTATTGCGCCATCATCGGCCCCGGTGACTTTGGAACTCAGGAGAACAACCGGCTCAAAGAGGGGATCTATCAGCTTGCTGCAGATGAAGGGCTTGGAACCCCTGCGTCGAGCATTACCGACCTTAAGCAGCGCATTAGCCAGAAAGCCGGGCTTATCAGAACCAAAATCTCGCGTTGTAACAGCACGCTCAACGTCAGCAAAGTCGAATTGCCTGATTTGAACTCTTGCAGAATTTCTGGAGAGCAGGAATGAAGATATACATTAATCAGTTTCTAGCCACCTGGCTTTTCCTGGGATCCCTCGCAGCCCAGGGACAAACGGGCGCTGTCCAATCTTTCAAGGGCGACAGGACCCTATCCTATCATGACCTTTATATCTTCCCACATAAAGGACTGAAGGTTGAAGCTTTCTGGCTTATAGCGCCCCCATATCTGGAAACGGCGGGGGACCTTGATCATAGTCTTTTTAATCTGCAACGAAAAGGCATGACATCTGAAGTACTCCGATCTCATCCCCTTCCTGAACCGCCTGATTTGACGCCGAATCGGAACAACCACCAGAAAGTTATGAACCTGCAATTGGCAGCGACAGCGGGGCTACGGGAACTGATAACACAGCGCTCTGAATATGGCGCTGCCTTGGCAGAACAGCTGACGGTTTTCAACAGCAAGCCAAGCCGGCTCTCTGATCTGAAGCAAAAAGCCCAAAGGATGGCTCTATCCTTTCCTCCGTATAAGAAGATTGGAACCGTACTTCCGACCTTGCCGAGCGAGGATAAGATCTACAAGGATGTCGCTACCGTGGATGCAAGTCGGGACCGGGCGCTGTCTGAGAAAACCCATGCACTTGACAGGTCACTGAAGTCGTCCATCCTCGCGAATAATGCAGACCAATATGCGATGACCATGTCCAGACTGTTTGCCCTTCAGGATCTAGGCCAAGAGGCTGCCCAAAAATCGGCGAAGATTGTTCAAGGGTACCATGCATATGGCATTTTGAAAGGGTTTTCGATCGACCGTTTAACTGATCGGTTATTCCCTGCCGCATTCCTGGAAAACCACTCGGGCTTCGATCTTATTGGACTTAACAAGATCATACTCCTGGCCGATGGTCGCAATGATCAAGAAAGTATAGTGGCCCTGCTATTTCTCGTGAGGTCTTCTTTAGCGGCAAAAAGCGAGGACACACGTCTTCTGCCTGACAGTCTTTATCAGCGATTAAAGCGACAGGACAATTTGCTGTCCATTATTTCTGATCTCACACCGCTAGGCGAATTTGGACATACGGAAAAGCAGGTCCGCGAAGAGATTGCCAGAGCCATTCAAATCTGGAAAGGAGATTCCCGATGAAAATTCAACCTTCAAAGCTCATACCCTTCATTTTTCTTCTGGGTATGGGTGCCACTAGCTTCGCGCAGGATTCAATAAATCCTTCGCTTCGTGGATGGCGATGCAAATCGCCTGTCAAAGGAGCCTGCGAACAAGGATTGTTTAATGACATCGAACTACTGGCTCGACGCGCCTACGAAGACGGACGGAAAGCGTCAACAGGAAAGGCTAGCAGTGGATTGCAGCTGAAAAGCCTTCGCATTGGTGAACTGTCTGCTACAGCCTATCTGGATGGCGATGTTCTATCTTCGCCTCCATATCGCTCCCAGTTGCTTGAGCTTACGTTTTTCCCAGGGCAGGATATCGAGGGCACAGGCGTAGCCAGCCTTGGACAGCCACGTTTTTCCCTTGGCGATCGGTTTCCTGATTTCAAAGGGCCATTTTTATGGGAAACAAATCAGAATCTTGGACGATCGGTCAAAGATTCGGTGATTCAGGATATCAGGCTTGCCTTTGATAAGGGTGTGCGACAAGCCTTGGGACTTGGAGCTGGGGCCGCAACTCTTCCAGGTGCCATACCTCAGACCTGCTGGCGGGGATGCGGAGATAAAAGCGAGGAAAAGAAGTTTAGGGACATCGCCGAACTCACTAAAAGTCTCTTTCACGATTCCCGGGGAATTGTAGCCTCACAAAACCAAACATTCAAATGCAGCCTGTACTATCCAGTAGGGACAAAGGAAGTCACCTTTAATCATTATGACGCCAATGGTAATCGGGATATCGAGCTGCCCATAGAATACCATGCCAGGATGCGGATGACATCGTTCGAGATCTTCACTGATTCCGCACAGGCTGTTCTTGAAGGTAACATAAATATTAATGGCGACGTGCAGGCGGTCGTGTACTCAGTAAGCTTTCCCATTGGCAATGGAATAGATAACACTGGAATTGCCGGGCTTGGGATGCCATGGGTTCCGGTTGCAGGCCCTGATAGCAGCCCATTCTGGGAAAATGGCTACTTTTATTTTGATTTTTACAATCATGTGCCTATTCATCGCTCTGAAATCGGCGGTCGGTTTCCAAGTGAATATCATTGCTTTTATCCCGAAACGGTCCCAGACTTCACACCTCCACAAAATCCTGGCGAGTACGACAAGCTCCTGCTCAGAAATAAGAAATATCTGCGCAAGGATCTTAAGCCCATCATGGCTATATTGAACGAAAAAATTTCCAATTCATTTGCATTCGCCGTCAAAGTTCAAACCAAGGTCGGTGCTTTGAATGCAAATGACATGTCGAGGTATCGTTCAAGCTATTTTGATGGTGAGCTTCAGAATTTGAGTCGGAAGCTTAAGAGTTCGCTTTCCACGCTGGAAAATTCCAAGGACATCCTGCTGACTTCGCGAGCTGTCTATGCGCCTCTCCTGCAAGAGGCCACTGGGGTATTGGCTAACAAAGACGCGACATCTGAACAGGTTCTAGCACTGAGGGATAAAGCCCTCCGAGCTGCCGATAACGCATGTAAAGAGAACACGAAAGATCTTGCGAAAGATCTTGAAAACCTGTACCGCGACTACGAAACCTTTCTTGTTTTTAAGGACAACAGCCTTATCCTGTTTCAAAGCGCAAGCCTTACTGATCTGCACGAGAAACTTTTCCTGGGAGCAGCTCCAGGCAGCGAGGACCTCGAAAGAAAGCTTGAGGAAGTGGAAGGCTTGCTGTCTTCTCTTAGTCCTTGCCGAAAGTTTTCAGGCGTTTTGACGGGCATTTTCCTTAAAGTCGAAGCAGCAAAGTTAGCTGGCGTCAATACTTCACTTCAGAGCATGAGCGATGCTATTACTCAGGCTCTCCAAGAGAAGGCTGCCTTGTATGAAGCTGTGGCCCTGCGATCAACCATGACAACAATGATTGAGCAGGAAGCTGCCAGCCTCAATGATGCCATTTCCAAGCTCAGTCTGAGCGATGGCTTGGACGGCAAGGCCGCGCTTCTTCGCCTGAAAGATGAAGATCTGCTCCCCAAAATAGTGGGATCATCAATCCTTAGTAAAGAACAAAAGGGAAATCTCACCAGCGAGGTGGAATCGAGAGTCGGGACAGCGGTGCAGACCTGGCAGAACTTTTTGCAATCTGCCGGTGGCGAGAGACCTTTGGTGGAACTTCGTCAAAGCCATATGTATTTGGAGAAGGCCCTGAACCTCAGATCCTTTCTTCTGACCTTGGAAAAACAGTCGCAAAAGGCACTTCTGTTAAACTGGTTTAACACTCTGGCAGACTTGGATATCGAAAAACCAGCGAATTGTCTCGATCCAGCGCGTTCCCTCCAGTCCGAATCTCTTTGTTGGGCTCTTGACATACCAAGGGATAATAAGCGCCTAAAAGACTTTGATAAAATTCTTGATAAAATGATGCAACTTGCTGAGCAGATGACCAGCAACTAACTCGTAGGAGAACTTCCGTGAATCGCAGGATAATATTTATATTGTCGCTGATTGCAGTCAGTAGCCAATCCGCTGCAGCCGTTGAGCAGCTTTTTACAGTGCCGTTTGAGAACTGTTACAAGGATTTCGGTACTGGTAACAACACATGGTATATCTGTCCGGATATAGCATCATCAGTTAAAACCAACAAAGTCTTTCCGACTGACAATCTGTTCCTCCAGTCATTGCCGGTGAAGAGTGAAGTAAGTGTCAGCTTCACATGCAAAACTTCCCAGCCAGTAACCGCTGAAATCAGTATTATGGATTCCAGTTTTCTCCTGCAAACGTCTGCTGTAGATGACTGGAAGAAGTTTGAAAAAGTCCTCTCTTATTCCGATGCTGGCACCTCGGAATGGACCTTTCTCGTTAAATTGCGCGGTAGCGAATTTAATTCTGTGAAAAGCGATTGCTCGATTAAAGTTCTTCAAAACCTATCCCATGTCGCAACCACAACGCTGGCAGCATATGTGAAGGTAAGAACAGGATTAGGTAGGGACATAGCTGCGATAATTGAGCCTCTATCCACAATTTCGAGCGGAACACTGTCCGAGACCAGAATAGCCTTGGACGGGGCCATCAAGAATATCGATACCGTCCTATCGAAACCTGTGGATCCTCTGCAGAAGCTGCTCCTCACACAAAGCAAGGCGAGTTTGGAGAGCATGAAGGGCAAGCTTTCCGTCGCTTGCACCGATACCGAATCTTTGCAGTGTACGAGCGAGCTGAACGCTACCCGTGGCAAGGCCAACGCATTAATGACGAGCAATAGCGATGAACTCGATAGCCTCAGGAATTACGTCGAGGGTGAGATTGGTCGAGTAAAAGAGCTTGATCAAACGTACATGGCAACCCTTTCGGCAATACTCACTGAAATTGGCGGCTCAGAACCCTGAAAAACATATGTCAAGAAGGCAAAAGAGACGTCAAGAACTTGAACCTTGGCGAGTTGTCGATTATCGTTGAGCCGATTTTTCATAGGGAGCACTAAGGCAGATGAAGTTAAACGTTTGTATCAGTACCATTGTTATATATGCCAACTTAGCTTGTTCTCCGTCTCATGACAACGACAAAGACAAGAACAACGAGCCGCAAGCTCCTGTTGAGTCGTATCAACCAGCTCCAAAAGCTCAACCACTTTCGCTGACGGGCTTTAAATGGGAATCTTTTCATTACATCCCCTGGGAGTCGAACTGCGAAGGTATTGGCCAATTCTTTGAAGATTTTGCCAGACAGTATCTTCCCGATGTGCGTTTTGTCTCCAGCAAAACATCTTGCTATGCATGGCCTGATTACTACGGCCATTTTAGCTATGAATACTCATTTCAATACGAAAAAAACGAGCACAAGCTGTCATTGATGGCCAAAATCACCCAACGTCCAGATAAAGTAGAAGCTAAGATCAATAGGGTATCCGACGCTGTCTCAACCTATCGCTATTCTCCAGAAGATAGCTCTGTGGGTGAAAATCTACGAAATGTTTCAGAATCTTTGCAGCAATGGGTCGCGCCGCAAACCCAAGAGAAAACGTTTCTAGGAAGGCCGTACTCTGAATTCCTGAAAGAATTCCAGGAACGATTTCAGTCAGAAAGTGGAGGTATTCTTAAAGATAATCCGCTGGTGAAAATTCGGATTTCACCTTCGGCTGATAACAAGACATCAGGAAGCCTTGAGTTCATTGATCTTGCAGACGCGTACTTTCGCGCAGATTCCTCTCCATCAAATGGACCTTCATTTTTAGGTTGCCCGGATCTTAAATGTGTTCAGTCAAAAAAGTTTGATTATATAATTTCTGGCCCTAGACTCACCGTTTATCCCGCCGAAGGAGAAACTGTGAATGGAGTTACAGCAAAGCCGTATTGGTATGAAGATATTAAGAGCTGGTACTAAAGCGAGTATTCAGAAATATTCGCCAGCATTTTGGTGACGGTCCCGCAAGAGTCCAATGGCAAAACCTATTCTCTTTCGGGATTATCGCGCTATCAAGCGCAATTGCCCTATGAAAAACCCTGCACCAGCCTTGAACCTGCCCATTCATTGTAAAATCAGTTAGTGGATATCGTATGAAACCGTGTTTTAGCTTTCCAAGCCTATTTTTTATGTCGGTGGGGTGCATAACTGAGCCCAAAAAGGTTCTTTTAACTGGAGTGAACCAAACTCTTCCCCGTACTGAAGTGCCAGCTTCCCTGACGGACATGGAGCAGCGAAAGCAGGAGGATCGTAAGCCTTATGCTGAACTCTCCATTCAGGGTCCTTTGGAAAATATCGAAGTGATTCGAACTATTCAATTGCATCGAAAGGGAATCGATCGATGTTACCGTGGAACCATTGGTGACCTGCCTCCGGAACCTTCCCGGCACCGGGTACCCCCAGACTATGAGCCGAGAGAAAATGAGTATTCGCGGCGCAACTCCACTATGAAGCCGGATGGAGTAGTTAATTCCACGAATTATAGTACTCCCCATCATGAAACTCTGCCAGTGCGTTCAGGCGAAGTCGTTATAAATTTCACAGTCGGAACAGATGGTAAAGTTCGCGAAGTCCGAACCGGCCTTAACGATTTCAAAGGTTCTTACATGAGCGTTTGTCTTGAAAGGCTTATCAGTGAATTCCAATTTGGCAAAAGGCCAGAAGAAAGTCAGGTTCGCCATCTGACTCTTCGGTTTTCCAATGAGACTGGCCTACTGAAATAGAACGTCGCCTCGATGCTGCCCATCGGTGCGCATACTCAGGCCTCCGACGTCGATCTACAGATCAACTGCACGACCGCCGATCTGATTACCGGCAGCGTCGGCTCGAAGCGCGGTGGCAACTGCGCAGCCTACTGGGATTTTTGAGCTTCGATAGTGACCCGACAGACTTTTCAGCGCTGAGTGGATAGACGTGAGGAGCAGAACCATGGGCTGGGAAATCATTGCCATGACGCAGATCGATTGCGATCTCAAGGAACCACATAGTCATTTTCTCGAATTTACGCGGGATTTTTTGAATACGGCACACCGGATAAGGCTTCGCGCCTTGGAAATATACGAGCGGCCCTTCTCTCCCGGACTGCCCACGTTTCGCCTTGATTGCGACGACCTGCCTTGGGACAAGGCTTTCCAGTTGCTCTACGAAGCCTGTCGCAGGGTTCCCGCCGAACACTTGGCGTCGGTCCACTGCGTGCTCAATCCTGCAAGATTCCAATATAAGGGCATGCATACGCCGGAAGACAGAAATCCCTTTGAAGAAGGCTCGCTCTATACGGTTTTAAAGTTCCATCCTGAAACGCCTCGCCTCGCCTCACGTTTCAACGTGGAGTGGTATCTTGGTGATAACAAGGACTACGACCCCGGCTTGAAGCGTACGGGCTGGGCACTCAATTTGCCCCGCGTCCTCGACGATCTGAAAGCATTTGTTCGGGCCGGGCGCCTCCTTGAGCTTTGGATGCCCAACACTCATTATGGAGACGATAGGCGCGATTCCATTTTGTGTCTGGTACCGGCGTCCCTTGTGCGCGATGAGGGTTGTCTCATTGAAGCGGTACTGGCAGGTGACGCGGAGATCGAAGCATTGGAAGACGGTTATCTAGTTTATAGCAAGCGGTTCGCCAATGGCACTCTGCGAGCCTTCTTTGACGCCTTAAACGAACCCTTGCAATCAGCTATCCTGTCTCACTGCCCTGATATACCGGTCTGCGACGTCTGAAGGAAAACATATAGTCTTATTCAAGAGTCTGCCAAAAGGTCCTTAATATGCATTACAAGCCGATTGTTAAACAAGCTCAGTATCTTGTTTGGGAAGATGAAAGAAGCGGAGAGCTGCTTTACACAGGGATACTGGGTGAACATGCCTGGGCTCCCCGCACTTTTGTAATGAAGAGCGAGGAGATATTAAAATTCAAATCCCAAGGTGAAAAATACCTGGAGGACCTCCGAATGGAATTGGAAGGGAATTTCAATACAGATCAGTGGACCTCCAGATTTATTCCGGATTTCGAGAAGCAGCCTGAGGTGCGATCTATTATCTTTGACAGGTCTTACAGTATTCCTCCGGAGAAAAAAGCTGGTTTTTTTGCGAAATTATTTCGTCCAAATTGAACTGCAAACCTCATGGTTATTCCTCCTGCAGCAACTTCAGGCCTTCGTCCTCATCGATCTGGGCGAAAAGCTGAATGCGCGAATCAGGATTCAAAAGATGCAGGATGACCTGGAGATTTTGAAACAGTCCATTGGTAAAAAAGCTCAGTAACAGAGGCATAGTGCTGGGAGGATTGTGCTTTGATGGAACGTGATCGTCTCAAGTTATCTGGCAGGCAGAACATGGTGTTTGACATTCTGGGAAGCATGACAAGCAAACTTGATAAGTGCTGTGTAGATGAGCTGCGGCTTGACTTCCCAGCAGAAACTTTTGGATATGGCACTCAGCTGAACTGGAAAATTGAATGTCCAGTATGCGGAAGCAATGTCAAAAGATCACTTGAAGCCGATTGCCTGGATATGGGGAGCGGCTTCGTTGCCAGGCTGATTGATGACTTCATATCAATTTGGAACCTGAAAAAGTCCCTCGGACAAAAGTGAAAGGAACGCATGCCTAAAAAGTCTGCGAAAAAGGCAAAGAAGTCTGGAAAGAAAGTTGCGGCAAGGAAGCCAGCCACGAAGCCTGTTGCCAGCCTCGCAGTGCCTCTGGAAAGCATCACGGATGTTATCGCGTCCCATTCGGAGCTGGATTCCCTGCCCCAGCCGCGAACATTCGATGAAGCCAACCATTGGCTGGAAGTCCACAATGCTTGGGTCGATAAGGTTTCAGATATAAGCAGCCAGGTTATAGGCGCAGTATCTGCCACCAGGGAATCGAAGACCAGGCTTGATCCGAAGAAGCTTCTTGAATACGTAGAGCATCTTTCGGAGCTTGCCAGGGTAACAGCAAAGATTCAGCGTTCGACAGAATCCCTTACGCGGTGCTTTGTACAGTAACCAACACACACGAGGAGATAGACACAGTGGTGGACTTAAACGGACTGCAGACAGCAATCCAGGAACTTCGGGTAGCAGCCGCCCAGCTGCGAAAAAGTAACGTAAGATATTGTACGCAGAGTTTTTGCTTGGAAGGCTTGAAGGAGCTGAGTTTAGACAAAACGACATGAAAAAAGACGCAGAGATTGTACGCCGAGATTTGACTT
>JBGSTF010000018.1:0-7791 GCA_041736645.1 Oligoflexus sp.
GTTAAGGAGCCAGAACCTGCAGCAGTTAAGGAGCCAGAACCTGTAGCAGTTAAGGAGCCAGAACCTGTAGCAGTTAAGGAGCCAGAACCTGTAGCAGTTAAGGAGCCAGAACCTGTAGCAGTTAAGGAGCCAGAACCTGTAGCAGTTAAGTTGGTTTCAAACAAACAGAAAAGCAGCATTGGTAATAGCATCTGGCAGGAAGAATCAGATAACCTGACAGAGCCAGAACCTGTAGCAGTTAAGATGGTTCCAGAAAAGCATCAAAGTATTGGTAATAGGATCTGGCAGGAAGAATCAGATAACCTGACAGAGCCAGAACCTGTAGCAGTTAAGGAGCCAGAACCTGTAGCAGTTAAGGAGCTAGAACCTGTAGCAGTTAAGGAGCCAGAATCTGTAGCAGTTAAGGAGCCAGAACCTGTAGCAGTTAAGGAGCCAGAACCTGTAGCAGTTAAGATTCCCGAACCTGTGGCAGTTAGAGCGAAAAGAATTAAAGGATTTGGTGATCTCAAGGGGATTAACAGGACGGTCTTAATCGGTTTGGTAATTGCGAGTCAGTCCCGATCATTTGCCGAGATTTCTAAAGTCGAATTTGCTGCAAAATTAGGAATAACTTACGGAACCCTACGCTCTTCAATTTCGAGACTTTTTCAATATGGGTTTCTTGAATCTATGGATTCTACAGCAGGTGGTCGCCATGCAGTCAGCCGAATTTACTTTACAAGGAAGGTGAAGCAGATGGTTCTGAGTGTTTTGACTGAGAAACCTGTAGCACATAAAAAGTAAACTCAAGGGAGATCCTACTACCAAAGGCTTTGCGGTCTTTTGTTAGCAAAACAACCTGTAGCAGTTTATATTTAGTTGAATTTAAGGAACACGGAATAACATACTGATTAGATTAGCACCTAGCGTGGAGTTTCTGACCGCTCCACGCTAGGCTGACCCCAACACCTTAAGCAACAAGGGATTGAAGCTATGGAACAGTGTTCCACACAGCAGCTCATTAGATCAACTCGGGCTTTTGATGAGCGAGTCCGGTACTGGAAAAGCAGGGGCCTAACCCCTGAAGAAGCAGAGATTCGAGCAAGAAAAAAAAATGAAATGCCATCAATCACTACAGCTCCAGTATCTCCATTCAAAAGAATAATAAACTATCCAAGTAAACATAGGCCAATCAATGTCTACGGCCTTTGTCTTGAACAGGAAAAATCTTCAGAGCCTACCCAGCGGCAAGTTCAAGAAGTCCTGACAAAACTTTTTGAATCAGGTCAAGCAACCTTGCTGAATGCACACGGCGAGGTGATCGAGCCAGCTGAATTCAAAAAGGGACCACCGCTGCAATCTGCAGCCGGTACACGCAGCGAAGCTGAGCAGCTTAAATCAGCAGTCCGGCTCATTCTACCTGCATTGCAGGTGATCATTTCATCGGGGCTGCTCATGACTGCAACAGTCAAAGCCCTGGGCGGCCTGACTCTTGAGAATCTTTCTATAGCAATTCTTCTGGAAACCGGCGTTCTTTCACTGTTTCTGACGCAGTCCAAAAGTATTTGGTCTAAAGCTGCTATGCGTGCTGGCGCGTGTGCCCTTGTGATCCTTGGGTTTTTTGTCTTGCATAGCCAAGCCCATCTTGATCACAATCAGTGGATTACGAAGTCCGTATTTGGCGATGATCGAGTCAGCTCCATCAAGCAGACTAAAGTCACACTGGAAGAAAGTTTGAAGCAGCTTCCGGCCACGCATCGCACGGCTCGCAACGAATTGCTGGCTCAGATTGAAAAGAAGCAGGGCGAGCTGGACTCAGCTCAGACCGTTGCTGTCTCAGGTGGGCAGGTAAGTGCTTTAGAGCAGATTTTTTTGACTTGGGTAGTTACCCGTCTGGCTCTGCAGCTTTTGAATGTTTTTTTTGCGCACAGTTTTATTGTGCAATTGCGTAAGGAAGGATTTTTGACCTGATCTGCTTTCGGTTGTTTGGTGCTTCGACTCACCAAACGATTGAAGCTCTCAGGTTTGTTTTTAACGTCGCACACACTCGAAATTGAACCCTGTGTAGTGCGACCAGCAGCAAACACCGCCCTTTTTCAGGGTGGCAAAACACATAGCCCTTGCTTTCACAAGGGAGCCCACTGAAGGGCGCTTAACCAAACTCTTTAGGACGGTTAAGGGAGGCTTTTTAGCTCCCGCGTTCTAAAGCAGGGTCCCCAGATCTTTTTGTCTCTTCGCGGCCAATGGATGACCGCTTTTTGATTCTAACGTTGCTCGCTGTAAATCGCAACTGCGAGAAAAACCGGAAATGAATTCCGGTTAAGAAAATTTAACTGACGGACCAAGGACGGTCAAAATGGGTTTTGCGGCAAGAAAGCAGGAGCTGCATGAGGCAGCTGCGAAAGTCAAATCGGTATCAGGTCGACGCCATCGGCGGCGATCCCGAGAAAAAGGCGCGCGTGGACACTATCAACTCGGGTTTTGGTCCAAGAGGTCCGGGATTGTGATTCCGTTGCCCAAATGCAATCCGGAGACCGCGCAGCTCATCAAGACAACTGTCTATAACCCCAGGACCCAATCGTCGACGCTACTCTTCATTCCGTTCGATCTCGACATTGACAACGTCTACCTCAATCCCCAGTTTGTCGAGCATGGAGCCATTTCATGGCGCTTGGTATCGGCATACCTGCAGGATAGGGAGCCGGCTCTTTTCAATTCGATTACCTATGCGACCCAAAGCTCCGGCGGCCGGGGACTTGCCCTGGCAATATCCGTATCGCCATTCCTGCTCAACGAAGAGAATGCCCGTATCCAACACCGTGCGCGGCACCTACAGACCATATTGATCAGGATCCTGAACAGCCACGGTCTTGGTGCAGACGAAGGGGCCAGCGGACTCGATCGCTGGATGCCAAACTTTAAAAACACAAAGCGGCTGGTCTATCAGAACGAAATTCGGCGCAAGTATGTTGAGAATGCACGACATTTCGTTATCCGGGAGCTCTATGAAGCCTTTCGAGCTCATCCTGCCGTTGCCTATAGACGCAAGACAGAACGACCGGATGAATTTCTCCATCCCGATTGGCGGGTGGAGCAAAAGCTTGCGCACCTAGCGGTCTATCTCGAAAGAGAGCTGAAAGGCTGTGCGGGAGTCTGCACGTTGAGTGCGGCGGAAATATGTCAAATAACTGGAATGCAGCGCAGCACGTTCTACAGATCTGTCCTGCAGCGTGAAAATCTGGCGATGACATGGCTTCGACTGGAGAAGCTGGGGGGCAGAAAAGGCTACCAGCTAACCTATATGCCCAGTTACCAGCTGATTGTCCGAGCAGAGCAGATTCTGGCGGGTGAAGGTGTTAGGGATTCTCAGCAGCTCTCACGAGCTCCCGCAAACCAGTGCATGCCGCAGGACGTTGCTGATGGCTATCGCAATAGTTGGCTCTGGAAGACCGCAGTACAAATGAAGCACGCTTTGGTTCCGTATAGTGAAGCCAGTGCAGCCTTATGTCTTTTGGCGAGCAGAATCCCCGGCTATGGCTATGGGGATAGTTGGAGTCTTGGCCATCCCCAGTCTATCTGTAGGTCGATCTATAAGACTGCGAAGGCCGAATGCAGCCCCATACTTCAGTGCCTGCCTGCCCATATCGAAGGTGCTTTGGGCGAAGTCCGTCGTGCCATTGCTGCTGATGCTAAAAATTTAGATGTTGGATCCGTGCGTAGCACGGTTCCATGCCCCTCGCTGCGTGCTACCCTGCCGCTGGAACTGGTTGCTAGCTCTGATGCTTTTTCCGGTTCTGGAGCTGGAGCTGATCCCGCTCATGCCCATGTACAGGCTAGGGTTGATCTTATACTCGAGTCTGTATTCGATCCACAGGTTCTGTCTTGCGCCCTGGAGGAAACAGCCAAAGGGAAAGGATTGGAAAGGCTGACCAGATTCTGGAATGAACAGGGGGAAGTCATTCGTTCCGCAGCCAGTGGAGGATGGTATCAACCGGATGATGTCCGGAGGTTCAAGAAACCCAAACCGGGCGGTGGGTATCGGACGATTTCGCTTATTCCAGCCCACGATAAAATGCTCCAGCGTGCAGTTGCTTCCATACTTGTCCCACATTTTGAGACCATGTTTTCCCAGTGGTCCTTTGCCTATCGAAAGGGGTTTGGAGCCAAGCGTGCAATTGCTGCAGCAAGGGGGAAATGCAAAGCGCTACCCTGGGTGTTGAGTATCGACATTGCAAAATATTTCGATACGGTTCATCACGGCAGGCTTATGGAGATACTGGGCGAGACTATCGAGGATCATGCGCTCCTGAACTTCATCGACGCAATTCTGAGTTCGTGGGGGCATGTTGGAATTCTGCAAGGTGCACCTCTTAGCAATCTTCTGTCTAACGTTTATTTGCACCAGCTGGACGAATGGTTGACTGGTAAGGGCATATCTTTCTGTAGATTTGCAGATGATATTCGTGTGTTCGCAAGCAGCGAATCAGAAGCCCAAGACAGATTGGTTGAAATTACTCAATATCTTACCGCTAAACTTTACTTGGCATTGAACGATTCAAAGACCAACATAGTGAATCTAAAGCAGATGGGAATAGTTTTTCTTGGGGAAGTGGTTTCCAACGAGCAGGGATGAATTTCTGCTTCAGGATAAATGATGCAGCAAATTGGCCCAGAATGAAGGTCGCTGTCACCAGCGGCAAAGCTGATGGCGATTCGTGCAATCCTTACCGTCCCCCACCGTACCCCTGGACGACTGCTACCCGAGATACCGCTGGTTTACTTTTCGGTCAGTTCAGGTTTCTTTGTCTCAATGACATCAGATATAGCAGCATCTGAAAGCTCGACTTCATATCCATTTATCTTCATTGAAATTACGATATCGTTTTCGCACACGAGATCACCAAAAATTGCGGCGGATGGTCTGTAGTTATAGCTCTGTCCGCTTTTAAAAGTCATTTCGAATTGGGTCTCAGAGACTAGTTTTTCGCCGCATTTTACCGCGATCGAAGATGGAATAGTTGCAATTGAACTAATCAATTTAGTTGGGTGGACTTCAATTGATACTATTTTTGTCGCGCTTCTTACACTTATGGCTTCACCTTTAGGTATTGTGTAAAGCGAATAAGTTGAAGATATTTTGGGAGCAGGCGCTGCTGTTGGAGCTGGAACAGGAGTTGGTTCCACTGATACGATGGGTGCTTTGTCTACGACATTAGATTGGGAAGTTTGGTCGGTTGGAGAAATGGTGACGTTTTTGCCTTTTTCTGCCGAGCAAGCTGATAAAACAATTACACTGAAAGCTATTGAGTTGATTTTTTTCATTGTTTGATACCTTTTCTTGAGTGAAGATGTTGAACTATATTTCAAAGCTGATCAATCGCTCCCCGATATTTGTCTGCAAATATCTCCTTGTCTGCTTTGAGACAGACTGATTCTAACCAATTGTAACCCGCCGTCAAAACCTGGGACTTATCGAAGGAGTCCAGTCGCGCTAGCGCGTCAACTAAAGTCAAAATATCTTCAGCAGACGCGGGGTCGATTCCTGCAAGTTCTATCACAGCAGGGGTTTCGTTGCCTTCTGATAGTCTAGATACGGCCAAATCCACGGCTATTTTGGGTGAGCACCATTTTTTTTCCAACAAATATCTAATATTTGCCCACGGGAAGCGATTTGGTTTATCCAGATGCGAAAAGCAAATACAGACTTCCGATAGAGGGACAACAATCTCGTTGTAGGATTTGACAGCTTTTTCATCATTATTGAAGTAGTTTTCCCAATAGTCTATTGTCGCAAACTCCGGAAATGTAGTTATCAATTTGCCTTCTATCAAAACATTAACCCACCTGACAGGCAGTGTGGGATCTACTATCTCAATTTCGCTTTGCTCAAGAATATATGGTGCTTCGTCATTGTCAATTACACGAAAACTGACAGATCCCTTATTCTCGTATCGGCCTATTACGTGGAGTAGTTTAGATTCGTCATTTAGAGTTCTAATTTTCATGGTTGCACCACTTGATTCACTTTAAAATCGATGCTGTAATTTACGCCACTAGTAATTGAATTGCGGTAATAGTGAACTTGCAACTTTTGGCCATTGTTTGTAGAGACCGCTTTTGTTGTAAATTTGGCCCAATCAGCGATATTCGATCCATCTTTAGTTAATTCGGCGATAACGGCGAGATTATTTAAATCCGCGCCTTTGATTAGCATTTTGGATTCTTCGACAGCTTTTTGAGTAAGTTGACCAGTGTTATCCAGAATACCGTCCTCCATGAATTTCAGATGAGTTCTTAATCGGACAGCATTTGCAGCTCTCCCTTGTGAATCACTAACCGAAGAAACATCCAGTTTGGATTTGGCAGCCGCATCCAAAAGGTCCCCAACCGCCTGATCCGCCGGCACCTGTGGGGCACTTTTGGTCGATTCAGCCGCGTCAACAACATCATTTATAAGAGATTGTTCCCTAATTCCAGCTTTATCAGTGGCCGCAAGAATTCTTTCCACGCTTGTAACGGAGTCATATCCCCTCTGAAGTCACCGGGAAATCTGCACGCCACGTTCCGTGGGGAGTCGGGCTCCATCTTACCCGACGTTATGGGTTTTAACTAAGTATCCGCGGTCAGCTCTTCGTCGATTTGTTTTTTCCTTTCAAAGAAGACTTTCAATTGCTCATCGTCTTGCTCAATCAATCCTTTGTGATGTTTGTAGGTAGATAACTCATCGTAAGAAATGACACTTCTGCTGCGCCCATCAGGAAAAGACATTATAGCCGCTTTAAAAGAAGATGGAATTGTTCCGTCTTGAACAATGAATAAGTCAGAAGGAGCATAGAAAGGAATTGAGTCTCTATTTGTTGTAATTAGGAAATTTAATTGATTATTTAAGTCATGAATAATGCCATAAACTGAATAACTCTCGCCTACTGTTAGAAACTGGTAATCGTAGTTATTGCCTTCCGCTCGGATTTTTGTGCATTTTACGATCATGGCTTGCTCATAGTGGATTATTAATAAATTTGAAATCGTCAACTGCACCAGATATTGTGTTCCAGACGTAGTGGATAGTTACCTTGCCCTTGATGGTATCGAATACAGTTTGCATCTTCACCCAGCCATCATTAGCATGCCACCTGCTGTCACCAAGTTTCCCAAGCAAAGGTGTCAAATCTTTGCCCTTCCCAGGGTCTGCCCTCGTTACTAATAACGCCGCTTGTTCTTCTATGCTTGCAGGGTTAGCCCTTCCGGTGCTTCCCTTGCCGAGTGCCTTATTCTTTGCTGCTGCTTCATAGATATCGGTCACTTTACCAGGAACAAGATGATCAACTTCCTTGGTGACTCCAGCAAGGTCCTTTCCATCAATTCCAATTTTTTCAGCAGCAACTGCAATTTCTTCTGCTTTGCCAAGTATCTTAGTAATCTCATTTACAGCTTCAGCATCTTTTTCGCCTGCTTTAAAAATTTTGAGAATTACGCCAGCTTTCGCTGCAATCGCCAATTTACTGCCATATCCGAGTGTAATGATACCAACATATGCCATGGATCTTTCAAAACGTGATAACGGCGCCCCTGTCAAAAAATTAGTACCATACCTGGCCTCATATATATCCTTCAGAAGGCCGAAACCTGGAGTTAAACCCCAGACAAGATCCAACGCACCAATTGCTATATCTTCGGGTAGCAGCCGCCCAGCTGCGAAAAAGTAACGTAAGATATTGTACGCAGAGTTTTTGCTTGGAAGGCTTGAAGGAGCTGAGTTTAGACAAAACGACATGAAAAAAGACGCAGAGATTGTACGCCGAGATTTGACTT
>JBGSTF010000019.1:0-6147 GCA_041736645.1 Oligoflexus sp.
GGAACACTGTCGGCAGCAATAGTGTTCTGAGATACAGCATCATCAATGACATTGTTATGGGGAACACTGTCGGCAGTAATAGTGTTCTGAGATACAGTATCATCGATAACATTGTTATGAGGAACACTGTCAGCAGCAATAGTGTTCTGAGATACAGCATCATCGCTGACATTGTCATGAGGAACACTGTCAGAAATAATTGTGTGTGCGGAGCCCCAAGAATGATCAAGTCCGTCGAAACTAGCGAAATTTGTCTCGTTGTCATCAGTGACAGTGTCTTCTGTGACACTGTCACTGATAACACTGTTATAGTCTTCTAGTTCACCAAAATTACTAACTTTTCTTCGGTCGGAAGTTGCGCCGATTCGTTCCTCCATAACTGTTTGTCCGGAAGTTTTCCCTTCTTTTTGTTTCGACTTTTTCTGTGTCATTGCTTGCCGTTTTGCATCTCGCTCGGCCTTTTTCCTCTGCATCTCTGCCATCTTTTCAGCATGACTGATGCCTGCTTTCTGCCTACTAGACATTAGCGTCTACCTCCACGGTAGACCTTTTAGCCTGCCGAAAAACCTTTACCTGCTCAGCCCATGAGCCTAAATCTGCCAATCCCCAAACCAAATCTTCTATTCCACCAGCCGCTGGTCGAGCCTTCGCTGATTTCCAGATATTACTTTCAGAGTCGAAAGCATTTTCAAATGGCTTACAACTTGGAATGATCACATCTGAAACATCTTCGCCATATTGCTCTTTCAATTTTGCGATGCGCTCGTAACTGACCGTGCTTCGCCCGTCCACTTTGTTCGCTACTAGCAAAGTTTTAGGCTTCAATTTGTATTGGCTATCAACGAAATTAATATGGTCCATGGTAAGCTTCAATCCTTTGAAGCTGAACTTATGGATGTTCACGGGGATTATGCACTGGTCTATGTAGCAATGAATGGCCATGCTTACGCTGTTGAAATCACAAGGTAGATCAAAAAGTATCCAGTCGTACTCGTCCTCAATCTTGGTGAACAAATTTTTGAAGAGATACCCAATATTGACTTTCGACTCGTTCACACGGAAGTCGAGGTTTGCCAGCCCTATGTCGGCAGGAATCAAATGCAGGTAATCCGTAAGTTCAATAATTGCCACGCTTGGATCGTAGTTCGCCCGATCTGACAAGTACTCTTCAAACAAATCCTTCAAGGTAATGATGCCATCTTGTTCATCGTCGATCCCAAAGGAATTTGTCAGGTTTGCCTGCTTGTCCACATCAACGAGCAGTACGCGGAATCCATAGGCGGAAAGCTTTGCGGAAATAGTGTGTATTAGGGACGTTTTCCCTACACCACCCTTGACCGAATGTGATGCTTTTTTGCCTTTTTTACGTTTGATTGGCCAGTTTCTAAACCGAAGAATCTCGTTGAGCGCCTTTGGATAGATGATGACGGTATCTTTTCCCTTAGTTGCAACCTCAATATCCCCCTCTTTGATAATGCTGTGTACTGCTTGCACAGAAATACCCAATAGGTCTGATACCTCTTTAATTGTTAGGAACAGGTCTACAACCTCTCCGTTGTACTTGACCGTCGGCTTCTGCCAATCCTCTTCGCGGATGCTCATATTTATCCTCGTCTTTAAACAATAAGCGATTAAACGTTGATTTTATCAAGTAACCGTTAATATAATAATACATGAACTGATTATATCAATTTGATTTCCAAAAGTAGCGCCAAAAAATGAGTCATAGCTGTTTTCTACTGATGCGGCGAGTTAGACAGTGTCCGGCCTAACAGTGTCCGGCCTAACAGTGTTCGGCCTAACAGTGTCGGTGGCGCCAGTGTTGAAAATGACAACTATTAACTCGTCCGCAATTTTATAAACTGACCAAGGAAGGGAAGTTTACGATGTCAGATAAAGCTTTCAAGCAGCGCGTCAAATATCATCAGGATAGCGGGTGTACACCCGAGGAAGCCGTCCAACGTGCGCAGATTCGTGAACTGTATAAAAAAATATCACGGCATTCCGGTTTGTCCTTACGATTGGAATCTGACAGTCCTAGCCAGGAAGAAATCCGTCGCGAGGTAGATAAGCTGAAAGCAATGGGGCTAATGACCGAAATTCCAAATCGGCAGGAAATCGTCTCGGAGGCGCAGGTATTTGCGTTAAAGAGGTCTGACGAAAATCAACTACAACAGGTTCTTGGCCCACTGGTTACTTTCAATCCATCCCAGCCGGTTTTCGTCCCAGCTCCAACCCAGGCCGATGGCTGGAAACCTGCTGAAGTTGAGCCAAAAGTCCTAGTGACGTTCGACCCATCTCTGCCGGTTTTTATCCCAACTCCAACCCAGGCTGAGGCTTGGCTGCCTGCTCGGGAAACAGAAGTGGAATCTGCGCCAGAGGAAGAGGCGTCCTGTGTAGTCATTCTCTCAGATCCGGAACCTGCGGCCGACTGGTTTCGCCTCATCGCGTGTGGCATCGGTGCCCTGATCTGTACCGTGGCGCTCATCATGTTTGGAGCACAGGCAGGGGGCAATACCTTCGAGGCCAAGTTCTGGTCCTGCATGATTGTGATCCCAGGTTCTATCCTGCTGGCCCTTCCATTTCGGTGGTGGCTGTTCAGCTCGTGGATCCACAAACTCCTGGGCGCGGCTCTGATTTCTATCGGTTATGTCACCATGCATGCATCGATAGAGACGACGGAGAAGCGGACGGTCCTTGCAACCGCCGCCGGGTCCACCGAAGTTCTGCAATTGGAAAAGCGGATCGCTGATATTGAGGCGCAGCTCTCGCCTACTCGTTTAGCCATCTCCCGGCTTGATCCTCTCCAATACAGAACGATGATTTCCCGGATGCAAGCGGAAGCTAAGCCCATGGAGAAAGCTCTTGCAGAAGCGCGTGATGCGTTGGTTTTAGCTCAGAATCAGGCGATCACAAAAGCAAGTGCTGGAGAAGCCGGAAACTGGGGCTTTGTGGAATGGCTACGACGATTGATGCTAGAACCGCTGAATATTTTGTGTCTGCACGGTTTTCTTGAGAGTCTGCCGGCAGCAATGAAAGCACTGCGCAGGCATGGGATTCATTTTGCACAGACGGCGATACAGAGAGGCAGTTGAAATCCAAAAGAATAGGAGATGTAGCAACGAAATTTAGGACAGCTTAATCCCCCGAAGGGGAAGCGCCAAGGATGGCACTCGGAGAAGATAATTTCAGACCGGCAACTCTGAAAATATCTCTCCTTCGCTCCCAGCGCAACCCTCAAGGATAAATTTGTCAAAAATCACCCATTCACGGCCATTTTTGCGCTCAAAATGCGCAGCCGCGAACGGGATAGGGAACCTTTGCGTTTGAAAGGGCCATGGATGGCTGCTGCTGCGAGGATCGCGGATCGTTATAAGGGAGCTGGACGGATCAACCGGCCCAGCGAGGTGCCACGGGCCCGAAAGCTACTTTCGCACTATAGATTTGCCAATATCATTGAAATAGACGGTGAAACGCAGCTTTTCGAAACGCCCCTCGACCACCGATCCCGGAGTGAAGCTAGCGAATTTCAAATGTTCCTGAGCTGGGCGAAGAAAGGCATGGACCCGGATTCTTTCAAAGGTACAGCTCTCGCCGAAGACGAAGAGGCCTACCGGGAATTTCTGGAGGAATTCCCCTTAACGGCAAGTCACACACGCATTGAGGACGCCCGTTCGGAAGCGATCTGCAGGGGGCGAGCCGGAGCCGATTATATTGGAACGACGATCAGAAACCGTTCGGGCGATACGTTGACTCTGAGATTTTTGGTTTTGGATCTTGATGGTGATCGAGCTGATGACAGATTCAAGACAGATGGTGCAATTGATTGGCAAAAAGCCGGCCCGTTCCTGCTAGAGAGCGAACCGAGACTGATTGAGCGATTGTCAAAGGTCCTGCCATCACCAGGCGGCAAGGGCCTGCATCTGGTCATCGATATCAGTCCGGTTCAGCTTGGGCTGAAATCAATGGCCTTGACGGAGTTTCTTGCCAAAACTGTGCTCAGGCGTCTGAATGTAATCCTTGATTGGCATGGTTTGGGTGCCGATCCATCGGCAAAGAGTCTGAACCGTTGGGCTGCAAACTGGGAGAACAAGGATATCCTTCTGGATGAAGATACGTGGCGGAACACTCGAAAGCGAGCGGAGTCCAGGCGCGATCGTGTTCTGACAGATCTTTTCGAATATACGAAGCGTCACCCGGCGCTTCGCCCGACAAAGGAATACCTCTATGAAAAAGGGAGACTCCTTTATCCGGACGCTCGTACCGAACTGAAACTGGCGACTCTATACGACCATTTATTGAAGGCTGAACTACGCGGGCCTCTTTCGTTTTCCAGTATCACGAGCATCTGTGGTCTAGCAGAGAACACACTTCGAAAAGTCATAAAGAACGGCTTGTCCTGGCTTAAAGTGGAAGGCAGCGGGAAGTCGTATGATCTGCATCTAATCCCAACAATAAAGCTCACGCGACGTTGCCGCTGGCTCCTGCAGGAGGGAGTTTTCAAGTTTGAACTCCACGAGCCTGAGTTTGTCCTCGATGGCGAGCGGTTCAATTGGATCGGCTCCCTGGCGGCCCATTGCAAGCAGCATGGTGTTACGCAGGAACGCCTCGAAAGTGCGCTTCCCTATATAGTTCCTCGCGTGCCAGGCTGGGAAACATCACGCAACCTCACTGCGAACCTTCCCGCACTGATTCGTGCGATCTATCGCAACCAGGAGGATTTGGATGGCAACCGGAGCGGTCAGGCTATGGTGCCATGGGTTGAGGCGGTGCTGGAGCTGGCCGACGGGTCCCCTACAATTAATCCGTTTTGGCACCTTAAATCCTTGCGTAAGAAGGGAGACGATACTTGCGTAGCAAGTAAGTCTCTCTTTCAATCCTCGGGTGTTGCCATATCAGAAAGCCCGGATTTAAGCCTGACTTCCCCGCCGTTGTTTGGAACACCAGCCCAGGAACCAGTCAGGCCGGGGAGTCTGAGGGCGGGCCAGGCCCTCAGTCCGGTGGTTGATACCGCATTGCCTCGGACTGGCGATATCGGTTGTGAAACCGTGCCTTCGTCCACGGTTGTTGATACCGTTCAGTGTGAAATTAACCCAGCCGGCCGCGCGGACTTTTTGAGCAGGATGCTGGATACGGAGAACCTCGGGAGGGCAATGATTGACGTTGTCTCGCGAAGGAGCAAGGCTGCGGGCGTTGACAGGATCACCCCGGAACAGCTGCCGGCCATGTGGAAAACCCACGGTGCTGCGATCGGGGAGCGGTTGCGAGGAGGCAGCTATCAGCCGGTTCCGATCAGGACGGTTGATATTTTCAAATCCAGCGGCGGAAGCCGGACTATTTCGGTGCTCTCGGTTGTCGATCGGATGCTGCTGAAGGCACTGGATCAGGTTTTGAAGCCGATCGTTGACTCTCGTTTTTCTCGTTTTTCATTCGGGTGGCGTGCGGGATTTAGCCCGTCTCAAGCAGTAGCGGCGGCCAACCGGCACATTGTCGATGGCTTTGTATGGGTTGGAGCGACTGACGTTAAGGATTGTTTCGCAGCAATCGACCATAAGATGCTGCTTGATTTGATGGCGTCGATAATGAAAGACCGAGGGCTGGTTGAGCTTATTTCGCGATACATTGCTTCCTGGTCTTCCACAGGTGTAGGAATCGTGCAGGGCTCACCGCTCAGCCCGTTGCTTTGCAATCTTTTCCTCGATCAGCTGGACAGGCATCTCGAATCGAAGAGCATTCGCTTTTGCAGGTATGGTGACGACGTCCGGATCTTTGCGCGGACACGAGCGGATGCTGAAGCGGCTCTGCATCTTGTCGGGGAAGAGCTGGGAAGATTGCGGCTGCAAATGAATCGGGACAAGACGATGGTCGGTCATGTATCAGCTGCCAGCTTCTGTCAGAAGCCGCTTGCAGGCCCACGGCCTGGATCTGAAGAGGATCCCTCCCTGCGTCCTCTGCCTTGCGCTCCGACCAATGACAAAGATCGACAGCCACAGAAGCAGGATGCTGGTTCGGGTAGCAGCCGCCCAGCTGCGAAAAAGTAACGTAAGATATTGTACGCAGAGTTTTTGCTTGGAAGGCTTGAAGGAGCTGAGTTTAGACAAAACGACATGAAAAAAGACGCAGAGATTGTACGCCGAGATTTGACTT
>JBGSTF010000029.1:0-12612 GCA_041736645.1 Oligoflexus sp.
AAAAACCCTCACGCTCCCAGCGGCGTAGAGTTGTGATCGATATTCCCAAAAGGATGGCAGCTTGACCAATTGATAGATGCATCTCTCTTTCCTTAAGAGATTCATACAAAAGTATGGTCTTAGATGACATACGTGTATAGATTCGTCAAGATTTATTTTTAACTGCTGTTGCCCCTTGGACTCGTTCAAACGAGTCCTTTCATTAAATGTAGCACATCAAATAGAATTGTTAAATAACTGATAATATTGATAAATAGGCAGTATTCTCAAGTTTGATAGCTTCAAACCGATAAGAATTATGCACTCACCCAAAAAGGAAAAATTATGGACACCCATCGGCTTTGCTTTGCGTCCAGATTGAGCACGGTATGTCTGACTCTTGTGGTGCTCGCCATGGCAGGAGCAGGCTGCAATTCAGCAGGTTTTGGTCAAGGCTTCGGCTTGAAAGGCGCTCCTAAACCAGCGAGTTCAAGCTCTACCGCTCCGCTAGCGCCAGCCGACGTGAAAGCCAGCACAGCCGACGCAAAAACCAGCACAACCGATCCGAACACTGATAAATGTGTGATGGAGCATGAAGATTCATCCTCGGAGAAATCAGCTAAGTCTGATGACTCCTATGGGATCCATGATGAAGCATCCTCCGAACATGAGTGTCATGACGACTCCGATGAAGATGATGACTCGAAGGTCGTTAAGTCCTCTTGAGAGGTTTTAAATTCCAGCCTTAAGACGTCGAATTCTTTCCTGGTCCGGTCACTCTCGCGAAGAGTTGCCGGACCTTTCCTATTCCAATAGATCCATCATCCACCCTTAAGCATCACTTTTAAAAGACCGAGGAGATTCATGAGCTATTAGGGAGCTAAAGCATGAAGACTCATCATTTTGTTTTTGATAAGAAAAAGTGGATTAAGCCAATCGATTCAAGTTTCGATAGCCCAAATAATCTTGTCATTGTATTTGCTGACGACCAGCAAGCCTTGGCGGAACTCCAAGCCAGCCTCCCTCAATGCAAAATAATCGGAGCTTCCACTTACTCTTCGATCAGTAAGGGCCAGGTTTTCAGAAAATCGCTGGTTGGTACTGTCATTCAACTGGAACAAAGTCGATTTAAGATCGCCGGTCCTTATAAAACTTCCGACGTCCATAGTGATAAGCTAGCCAAGCGAATCGTTGCGGAGCTTGATGCTCCTGATTTGTCTGGTATTCTGGCCTTTATTTGCATGAATGGCCAAGAATTTGAATTTGTTCGAGGCGCCAGGGAAGCTCTCAAGAAAAACATTCCTTTTATAGGTGGGACAGCGGGTCATCCCGATCACAGTACCTTTGAAGGGACTTATGTCATTGATGACAAGGGAATCCACGAGAAGTCAGTTATTGCGGTCGGTTTCTATGGAGCAAATTTTTCGATGCATTCGCAGGCAGAATCTGGATTGAAACCTATTGGTGCTCCAGGTGTCGTCACCAAGTCCGAGAACAATAAGGTCTTTACCATCGATGGTCGCAGTATCGTTGCTTATTATGCGTCCAATCTTGGCTTTCCTGAAAAAGATTTTTTCCGCACAATTTTGCAGTTTCCCTTGGAAATCACCCATGTCGGTGAATCCATATCGCAGATTGTTTCTCCGATCCATGTGTTTGATGAAGAGGAAGCCATTCTCTTCTCTCTTCCCATCAAGGAAGGGACTCAAGTCCGAATTTGCATGGGAAAAAAAGAGGATTTGGTGCTTGGAGCCAAGACTGCCTCGCAAAAGCTTCTGCAACAAATCGAGCAGTCGAACATTCAAAATGGCCTTCTTCTCACAACCAGCTGCGGAGCTCGCCATCTTATACTCGGGGATGAAGTCGAAGATGAACACGAAGCCGTTGACGCTGGTCTTCTTAAAAAGTCTGAAGCATGGCTTGGCGCGCATATGTTTGGCGAAATAACTCATAGTAAGATTCTTGGGACCAGCTATCAAAATGAAACGATCAACCTAGTCTTTATGTCCGAGAAAAAAGTCGCATAATAGGTGTCTTTGATGAGTGATGAAGCAAAAAAGCTCCTCCAAAGGCAATTGAGGCACGCCGGCATAGATCCTGAAAGTCGGGATATGGACAAGGCTGCATTTCTTGAATTTGTCGCTAAGGTTGAGGCGCAGTATCAGAAGTATCAAACCAAGATACATTCCATCGAGAGTTTGACGGATGATGCTGCTCAAGAGGCAAAGGCGATTCAAGAGCCAGTCAAGTCGAACCCTTCGTCGCCCGAGGCGGCCTTGGAAGATACTGAACTCACTCTAGAACAGTCAAATTTTGCCAAAAATCTTCATAAATTTTTGGGCATTTCTCGCCAGCACTTTAGCAGCGACAATGAATATATGAAAGCGAGCACCACAGGGATATTGATTCTTGTTTTTGTGCCAGCTTGGGCTTTTTATGTTCTCTTCTATCTTATGGCTGGAAATCTTCCTGCATTGCTCTCATCAACCCTAGGGCTTTTGTCTGCCATCGTTAGTTTGATACTAATCAAATGGAAAGGTCGCTATCGCCTGGGCTACTCAATCGCCCATATCTTTGGTGGAATTACCCTTTACTTTTGTTCAATGTTTACCGGTGGAATCTATTCACCCATTTATGCTTGGCTCTTATTTGCTATTGTGGCTTCGTTTTTATGTGGAGGTTCTCGATTAGGATCGATTGTTACGGTGCTAACGGGTTTTATCTGTATTCTGGCATACTTTACCAGTGAATTCTTCTTGACCATCAAAGTGCCAGATTTGTTTTCGATAGGCACTCATGAGTTTCCAATGTTTGTTGTCTTTACCTACCTGTCATCACTCGCCTCGCTCGGTATAGTTACCGAAATTTTTCACAGTCGCCAGCGTCGAGCCTTTACCAAGATTCAACTGTATAGTGAAAAACTCAAAACCCAAAGCACCACGCTTGCCTCGCAAAAAAAGACTTTGGAAGATCAGAAAATTCAGATGATAAAGCAGCAGAATAAGCTGTTGGATGCCAATCGCAAGCTGGAAGAGCTTGATAAACAAAAGACGCACTTTTTTCAGATGGTCTCTCATGAATTGCGAACGCCGTTGACACTCATTATTCACCCGGTTGAAACTCTTAAGGCTGATTTTCCTGATAATGAAAGTATTGAAATCTGCTCCAGAAATTCAAAGCGCTTGCTGCGTCTCGTCAATCAGCTCTTAGATTTTCAAAAAGTCCGATCCAAGTCCTTAGACTTAAGTGTTCAAGGCATATCTGTTGATTATTTCGTTCCGAGCATTTGCCAAAGCTTCAAACCACTTTGTGTTGAAAAAGGCATAAAGCTCAATTTGAAAATCGAAGAGAAAGGTGTGTATATAAGGGGACAAGTTGATGCGCTGGAGAAAATTCTCTTCAATCTGCTGTCTAATGCCTGGAAGCATACCCCATCGGGAGGGATGATCACTCTTGAAGTGTCGCGGATGGTGAACGATGTCATCCGTATTGGGCTAAAGGATACTGGTGCGGGAATTACTCGCGAGCAACAAAAAAATCTATTCAAGGTTTTTAGCCAACTGGAATCGACAACCAATCGAACCTACAATGGTTCAGGCTTGGGTTTAGCTTTGTGTAAGGAATTGGTCGAAGCTATGAACGGTCAGATTGGACTCGAGTCGAAACCTGGAGAAGGCTCTTTGTTTTGGATCGAGATCCCTGAAATGAATGCAGACGAGGCTAAACAGGCGTCTTCTGATGGTGCTGAGATCGCTTCCTCCCATGAAAAAATTATTGCTGATGTTCGTCAAACTGCAATAGAGACACTTCCTATACTCGACAGCCAGCCTGCAATAAAGAGCGAAGGTCCATATGTCGTTATCGTCGATGATATAGCGGATATGCGGCATATTATAGCCAGAAAACTGCAAGGATGGGGCTATCGAACCCGAGAGTTTGAAGATTCGGCGCAGGCCTTGGATTACTTCAAGAAAGAACGTGTCGACCTCGTGATCACCGACTGGATGATGCCGGGCTTATCAGGCCCCGAATTAGTACGAGCTTTACGTCAGCATCCTCTAAATTCCGTGACTCCTGTCGTCATGCTGACTTCGAAAGCAGATGAGAAAAGTAAAATCGAAGGTGTCGAATTCGGCGCTAACGCTTATCTTGGTAAGCCTTTTGATGATCTAGAGCTGAAAAGTACTGTAGAAAATCTCATCGTACTCAAATCAAAGGAAGCTCAAATCGAGAATTTGAATCGGAATCTTCTGCAAAATGTTCTGACTCGATTCATGCCGCCCTGTATGATTGCTGATGTGGTTGCGGGCAAAAAGGTTTTTGATGAAACACCAAAGCTTCGGTCCATTACCGTTCTGTTTTGTGACCTTCATGAGTTTACCCAGAAGTCGAATGATATTGGTGCCAAGCAAACGGCAACAGTTCTCAATCGATATTTCACCGAAATGTCGAGGGTGATTTTTGATAACTCGGGCTTGGTTGATAAGTACATTGGTGATGGAATCATGGCACTCTTTGGTGCATTTGACGATGCTGGTCCTGTCGAGCAGGCTGGCAAAAGTGTGCAGTGTGCGATTGATATGCAAGCCGCCCTGGAGAGTCTGAATCTGGAATTCGAAAAGATCGGAATACCTAAATTCCGCATGCGCATAGGAATCAATTCCGGACCAGCTGTTGTGGGGAGCTTTGGCAGTGAATCGAGGTCTGAATATACGGCCATAGGACCTGCAGTTAATCTCGCCTCTAGAATCGAATCAGTAGCCGAGCCCGACGACATTTTGATTTCTGCGACACTTCGAGACTATCTAGCCGGTGAAAAATGGGAGCATGCAGGCGAATATGCTCTGAAAGGTGTGGCTGGTAAGATGAGTCTTTTCAGAGTCGGCAAGCTGGTGAAGCAGGCGATCAAAGTGGCGAGTTGACCCTTTTTTCGGTGTTATCTTGGCACACATTGATCCTGAGCTCGTCTAGCTGCCCTGGTTTCCGACAAAATCGCCTACCGCGACGACATCCATTGACTTCTAGTTGCCAATTCATATTCTTCCCAACAGTCTGGAATGAATCTTAGCGAAGGAGACTCGTCATCGGCGCTCAATGGAAACACTCGGTCCGCCAAGATGCGGCCGCGAAAAGAGGTCTGGCTTTCGGCAAGTTGGCTAAAGAAATCACTGTAGCGGCACGGACCGGTGATCCTTCTCCCGAGAACAATGCGCGCCTACGTGCGGCCATTGAAGCGGCGCGTAAACACTCTTGTCCTCGCGATACGATCGAACGTGCGATAAAAAAAGGCGCTGGAATCACCGATGACTCCGTCCACTATGAAACAATAGTCTACGAAGGCTTTGCTCCACATAAGGTGCCGGTTATCGTCGAATGCTTGACGGAAAATAAAAATAGAACGGCCTCAGAAGTTCGCGTGCTGTTCCGCAAAGGCCAGCTGGGCTCGATCGGATCAGTGGCTTGGATGTTTGATCGTGTGGGTGTCATCGAGGCAACACATAGCTCCATGCAGATCGACCGCGAGACATCGGCTATCGAGGCTGGCGCACAAGACGTTGAAGCGCTAGAGGCTACTGAGCTTGCTGAAAATCAGGCAGGCGGTCGCTTTTTCACAGAGCCTTCTGATTTGGATGCCGTGAACAAGAAGCTGGCTGAAGAAGGCTGGTCGATCAGCAAGTTCGAACTAGCCTACCGATCGAAGAGTGAAGTTGAATTGAATACGGAACACCTGAAAGAAGTTTTGGACTTTCTGAGCGACATAGACGATTTCGCCGATGTCCACCGAGTTTATGCAGGACTTAAAGCCTAAGCTTTAGGCCACAGCCTGGACCTCCTGGAAAATCGTAAATTGCCGTGGATGCAGGTAGATGTCCAAACTAAAGGGCACTGCCTGCAGCACATCAGTTTGGGCATTCAGAACCAGTTCCACTCGGCCCCCGACTTTCTCTATATACTCGCGAACGGCGCTCATCCCGACTCCACGACCAGAAACTTCCGTTAGACCCTTGGCCGTGGAAAATCCAGGCAGAAAGATGAAGTTGGCAATTTCAACGGGTTTAAAGCTTTGTCCGGCTTTGATCAGTCCTCGACCTTGGGCAATGTCATGAATGCGATCAAGCCTGACCCCTTGGCCATCATCGGTGATCCGAATGCGGAGATATCCGTCCTGAGCCAGGGTTACATCGAAGGTGATTTTACCGCGTAGTGGTTTGCCTTTGAGTGTGCGCTCTTCAGCGGTTTCTAGTCCGTGATCCATAGTATTGCGTAGCACATGGATAAAGACATCGTGCAGGACGTCGACCGCCTCCTGTGAAACCCCGGCAGGAACACTCCTCAGGATGGCTTCGGGTTCAGGTTTATGCAGGTCGCGAGCCAACTGTGGCAAGACTCGGGTGATGTCGGCAAACAAGCTCTCTATATCCTGATAATAGAGCTGGAAAAATGTCCGACGGACGCGATCGACGAAGGGTGTAAGCCTTTCGTCCAAATGCAATTGACCGATCGTTTCCAGAGCTTTGATATTCTCTCTGACAGTATCCAAATCCAAATTCACGGTATTCTTCGATTCCACTCGCTTGAGCTTGTCACGGTTCACAGATTCATATTCATTGAAAGCATCCATAACCTGCTGCAGATCATCTTTCGCCCTGGCGCCATCCCAGCTCTCGGTACCCTTCTGAATGGATGCGACGAAGTGCTCGGCATCATGGACAATTCCCGTCATGCGGGTAAAGCGATAGGTGCGCGCGGCCCCTTTGATCGTGTGGTAGTTGATGAAGATAATTTTGAGGGCTTCATCGCTCGGCCTGTCAGCCTTCTCCAAAAGACGCAAGTTTTCAGCCAAAAAGCGCCGACTGCTCTGTAAGAATTGTATAAAGCGATCGCCTGGTATTTCAATGATTTCGGAAATGAGTTCCATGTCGCGTTGATGCTGCTTGTTCTTGGCTTCCATGACTTTGAGTTCAGTGACGTCTCGGAGTGTGACCAGTATCTTCTCAACGGAACTGGTTTTTTCATTCACCACCGGATCCCAATCCACCAGTAGAATTTTATCTTGGCCTTTCGGATCGGTATAGACAAACTCTCGAATCAAATTATCAGCATTCACTTCGAAGTTTAGTTCAATTTCATCCAGACTGCTTTCCAGAATGGACGTTATCATCGACTTTTGTTCGTTGTTGAGGTTGCTCTGCGAAAAAACCAATTCGAGAGCAGGACGATTTTGAATACTCTCGGTGCCTAAAATCTCACTCAAATAGCTGGAATAGTCATCTCCGACCAGAAGGCCAGGCCTGACGGTGAAAATTCCTTGGTGGATGTTCTTCAAGATCGTCTTTACATCCCGAGTTTGCCGCTCAACCTCAACCTGAAGATGTTTGCTCAAACGATCGGCAGTCTGGAAAGCATGGGCGAAATTGCTGCCGACCACGAGAGATTGGGTGAAAATAAAGGCGATCATTCCATAATGGCCAATATAGAGGAAGTCATAGACTCTCATCCAAACTAGGACATCATTGGTCATGGCCCCAACGATAAGCGAGATACCTATCAGAGATAGACTCGCCCCGCGCTGGCCTTTCAACACCAAGCGAAGCAGACGATAGAACATGATGCTGCCTAACACCATCTGGCCCAGCATGATCTGGCTAAACATAACAGGTGTGCTGGGAAAGGCAAAGAAGAGCAGCATCGACACAAGCATCACGGCACTGAGTCCCCAGGACAAACGCAGAGCCCACCTTGGATACTGACCCGCGAAGGTGAGCGAGAAAAAGCTTAAATAGAGCGACATGCCGAAAGGCAGAGCGATTGTTAGGATAAGATAAGGGATGGCAAAGCTGAGCATGTTCGGCTCTCTATAGAAACGAGCCAGAATCGCTTCGGTTGCAAAGTACCGTAGTCCCATCATAAGAGCAAACAGTCCCATAATAAGACTCGGATAGTCATCTCTCCTAAGGACATAGATCGATAGGTTGGATATAAACAACAGACAGAACATGCCCAGAATCCAGAAGGCTTCCCAGCTGGTTTTTTCCTCACTCGTTCTGAGAAAATCGAGGTGACCCATTTCAGGTACAAGCGCGAAGCCCCCAGGGGCAAAAAAACTGCTGGTTTGGACGATGATGTAAGAGCCTGTGCCTTTCAAAGCGGGGAGTGCAACGACTTTTTTCAAATTTTGCGGAATTGATTCTTTGGCTGTCTTGCCAATACCGCCGACCGACGCAAGGAGAGTGAGCGTTTTCGTTTCCGGATCAAAGTGGTAAGCGCGATAGGAGGACATAAATTGACTGAAAACCAAGCCATATTCATCAGATGGAGCAGTCAATCCTTCGATCTTTATGGTGTAGGTCACATAGCCAAAGGCCTCAGTTACACTTGGTTTGACCTCTGCCCAGGTCTTGCCAATCGTAATTGTGCTGGTGGGCTCGGCCTGCAGAAGGGTGCCCGTGCGCAACTCATCTGCACTGTCTAGCCTCTGCCAATAGAAATTCCAAGCGCCACCCAATGGCAGCTTGGCAACTTGAGCCGGATTCCAGGAGCTCAGGTTAATGATGCCATCTTTAGCTTCCGGGATAGGTTGAGCCCTAGCTGCAGCGAATTGTGGAACGAGGAGCCACAGGCTCAGGAGAAAAATGGGAAAACTCGTCAGCATGGCTAAATCTCCTCGGGGTAACCTCTTGATACAAGTCGTATCGGTCAAGAGAATTGCCGAAGAGCTCATCTGACCAAGAAACAAGAATTGCTGGGTTTGCACAGCGGCACAGCACAGCCTTTTCTTTGCCTAAGCAACTGTCTTCTCTGGATTTTGTGAATTCTTACACTACCAACTACATGATCTCACGTTGAAGAGGACGACGAAACTCATCGAGACAGCCGTTCAGAATATGCAGTGATTGAGTGACCTGGGGATCTTCATTAGCAGGTGAGCATCGCCTGAGAAGATTGCCTTCTTTCCATTCCATGAGGGTTAGGCATACTTCGCGGAAGGGCACCACGGCACTTCGTTTCATTCTCTTGTGAATGATGGCAATGCTTAAAAATCCCAGTAAGGAGAGGACCGCGATCGACCAAGATCCTCCTAGGACTGCCAAGTGATAGTTTTTGAGAGTGAGCTCCCAATGATTATCATACTCTCTGGCAATTGCGAGCACCCGATCCTGAGCGAAGCGTCGGGCCTGTGGGTCGCGTTCTAACCGTTCTAGTGAGAGATCTTGCAGAGCGCGGGTTGACCCTATCGTCAAACCAGTTTCTTTGCTTAGGTTTTCTACCATGAGCAATTGTTCGCGAAAGGCTTGATTCCAAGCTTCCGGATCGATGTTGATTTGAGTCTCACGAATGGAAAGGAGGACTTTGTCGAGCTCAACGCGCAGACGCAGTCCTCGTTCCATCGAGAGATGTCGCTGGTCAGGTGCAAAGCGCTCCAAAAGATAAATGGCGGAAAAACTCAAAGTGACATGAACAGCAATCAATGCCCAGATCCCACGACGGAAATGACCTTCGAAAGCAAACATTACGACCGTCCTTTGCATTCATCGAGCAGTTTGGAAACTGTTCCAATTTTGGAAACCACGACCAGGATATCGTCAAGATTGAGAATTTCCTCTGGTTGAGCTAGCTTGACTTGACCATTGCTGGCACTCCGAATAGCAACGACTGTCATTTCGTATCGTCTGCGGAGGTTAAGCTCCATGAGGGATTTCTTGGCAAAGAGCGACGGTGTTTTGAACTCTGTGACGACCAAATCGGATCCGAGGGACATCTCTTCTAATATCGCTTCATCGATCACTCGATTGGCAAAGCGTTCGCCAAAGGCCCATTCAGGATTGATGACTTCATCGGCTCCCACCAAACGTAGAATTCGTGCGTGGAGATCGTCATTAGCTCGGGCAATAACTCGTTTGGCCCCAATCTGTTTGAGCAGAGCTGTGCAAATGATGGCAGCTTCCTTCGACTGATCTCCTGTTGCGCAGATACAAACATCACGGGAAGCTGGATTCAGCTGGCGGAGCGTCTCTTCGTCGGTCGCATCGCAGCAGAGTGCTTGCGCTGTATATGCCGACGCTTGTTGGACCTTTTTAAGATCCACATCCAGGGCAATCACCTCGGCATTTTTCTTGGCCAAGGTCTTGACGAGACCCATTCCAAATTGCCCAAGACCTATCACCAAGATTTGCTTTTTAATCATATTTCCGATCCTTATTAGCTGACGACCACGTCTTCGCTTGGAAGAGACCATCGTCTCTGTGTGGGTTGCTCAAGCATAAACAGAAAAATCGACAGAGCCCCAACCCGCCCTAAGAACATGCAAGACATAATCACAAATTTGCCAAAGCCATCCAAACTTGGAGTCACTCCAAGCGATAGCCCAACCGTACCCACGGCAGAGATCACTTCAAAGAGTAACTTTTCACTGTCCAGGTGTTGGGAGGCAATCAAACAGATAAAGCCAAAACCGCCAGCCAGAAAACCCATGAGGGTGATCGTGATGGCTCGAAAGACCGTCGTGTGCTTGAGATGTCGCTTCATTATAATAACTTCACTGCGACCGCGGATAATGTTTACGATCGTGTAGAGAAGGATCATAAATGTGGTGGTTTTGATACCTCCAGCTGTCCCTCCAGGACTGCCGCCAATGAACATCAGAATCATCATAATATAAATCGTCGGCTTGCCTAAACTGACCATATCCACACTATTGAAACCAGCAGTTCGAGTCGTAGCTGATTGAAACCAGGCATTATGAAGTTTGTCGAGGATGCTCAAGTGCTGCAGACTTCCCGACCACTCAAAGCCCATAATAAACAGTGTTCCAAGTCCAAGCAGAAGTATGTTGGCGACGATGATCAGTTTATGTTGAATGGAAATCGGGCCGTCGCGTCCCAGACGAGGGAGCGCCATGAGAAAAGCCGGAGAAAGTCCTCCCAGAATGATCAAGAGCGCGACGACATGCAAGACCAGAGGATTGGTCTGCCAGGGAATAAAATTGGTCGATTCCAGAGCAAAGCCGGCATTGCAGAAGGCAGAAATAGCAGAAAAAAAGCCTTTCCAAAGCGCAGAGCCTAGAGTTGTTGATTGATCCCAAAAAGAATAGCTGAGGATCAGTCCACCAATACCCTCACAAAGGAAAGTCAAGAGAAGGACCCTTATTAGGGTCTGGCGCATTTCAGTTTTGATTTTCTTTTGGCCAAAAACTCCGGCCAGCGCTTTTTCTTGTTGCACACTCAAGCGTTCACCCATGATAAAAAGGGCGAGCGAGGAGAGGGTCATGATGCCGAGTCCGCCGATTTGAATCAAGAGCAGGATCACGACTTGGCCAAATACGCTGAAGTCTTTGCCAGTATCCAGAACATTAAGACCCGTGACACAAACGGCGCTAACCGCAGTAAAAGCGGCATCGATAAAAGTGATTCCTTCAGTGCTTGACGAACTGGCAGGCAGGGCTAGCAAGGCGCTGCCGATCAAACAGAACCAAATAAAAAAAGTGATCACCACTCCTTCGGGATGAAAGAATAGATTCTCGATCCATGATTGCAGCTTTTGTCTTAAAGAAATACGCAGACCATAGCCCATGAATGCCGCGATGGGGCCGCAAAGACTCCACTGACTGGCGGTCAATAGATAGCTTTGCGATTCGAGCCACGGCATTATACCGATACCAAATATGCCGAGTATCAGCCAAAGAGTTCCTGGCTTTCTTAGGTGCTGGGAGTAGAAGCGATCGACAAAGCCGAGCAGAAGACAAAGCCAACTCGAAAATACCAGACAAGCTTGGGCAAAGCTGTCTGAAGTGATGTGAAAGGGATGGACAAGAAACCAGTTGAAGCTGGTCATTACCAACACACTCTGCAAAAGATTGTGGCGAAAGGTGATAGGGCGCATCACCTCGTTCATGACGATTCCTGGCAACAGATAGGCGCTCAGAAACAGGAGACAGAGCACCACATAGGCACGCGAAGGAGTCTGATGAAGATAGACCAGGCACACAATCGCAGCGGCGATGAGTCCATAGCCCATCAACCATTGAGTCCTGCGAGCATTGATAAAGAACAAAAAGCTAAGCAGAAGCAGACTCAAACTGGTGATCAATCTGGGTTCCAGGAACCAGTTCTTGGTGGCCAGCGTAGAGAGGTGTTGATTGGAGCTCAGGAGTATAGCAAAGCTGGTGCCCAAGGTAAGAAAGAAGCCAAGCTTGAGTGGATGCAATCGTAAAATTTTGTACATCACTCACCATTCCTGTCAAGCAAGCCGCCTGGAGACACTCTCTCTCCTGATGTCAGGCCCAAGAAAGAATTGTTCCATGATATCATAGGCCAAGGATGTCGCAACAGAAGCTATCAAGATGCTATCACACATGTCAAGATAGGCCTGCAAAATGACTCCTCGACCGTTCCCGAAGCATCGGTGGAATTTTCTGGTGTTTCTGGAGCCCTGGCTTTGACTTTTTGGCAAAAAAGATTGAGCAAGAGTTCGCCGCAACCCTCCTCGTTTACGGCTGACTTTTACCCACAAGTTAGTGCTTCCATGAATATAATTCGCTCATGGAGGCTTCGCCAACCTCGCCATATACTTTTCATTCCTGGCTCTCCATCACCTTTTCGGCCAAGAAATCCGCCCAATCGAGCAATTATGAAA
>JBGSTF010000035.1:0-37807 GCA_041736645.1 Oligoflexus sp.
CCGCGAGTGCTGCCGGACAAATCAGTCCTATTACCCTCTACGGGACGCCGCAAGGCAGCGTAGGGTCAGCGACCCGTGCTGGAATTCGATCTGCAGAGATCCATCTCATTCAGGTGGTTTCGAGGTAGGCTTAGTTCCCTAGCACGGGACCTATCGCTCCCTCCAAAAAATGGCTCACCTCGCGTTGTCGATCGAACATCCAACAAATGGTGAAACGAAGCAGTTTTGCAGCCAGCAGGCTCTGAAGAGTCTATTCTGCCATAGTTGCACCCGCATCGTCCTCTGAGATCCTATCCCAAGGCACCAGACAGAAGCTAAGCCGTCGATCTTTAGGTCAAGTGACGCCCAATACCGCATCACGCCGCAAAGAAGGCATAGCGAAATGCAGCTGTTTTAGGATAGGATCTTATTACTACGACGCTATCGAGGGAAATCAAGGTCAGGGTTGTAGTAAGCGCGGAGTCGTCCTTCGGGGCGGCATGAATTCACCTAGATAGAAGACCCAAAGTGCATACATTTCAAGAGATGAACCTGCCCCGTCAGCTGAATAGGGCGCTCGAGACCATGAATTTTGTCTCGCCGACCCCGATCCAGTCCCAGGCAATTCCGATTGCTATGGCTCATCATGATTTGATCGGCTGCGCTCAAACTGGAACTGGAAAGACCGGCGCCTTCGGCGTGCCCCTGGTTGTCAGACTGCTCCAGCAACCTCAGGAAACTGCTCTTATCCTGGCTCCTACGCGGGAACTTGCGGTTCAGATCATCGACGTGCTCGCGAAACTTACCCAATACGCGCCCGAGTTGACTCAAGTTCTCCTGATCGGTGGAACTTCCATGACAGCTCAATTCCGCGCCCTGCAGCGGCGTCCCCGCATCTTGGTCGCCACTCCGGGCCGACTTGTGGATCATTTGCAGAGGCGTTCCGTGTCCCTGCAGAATACCGGGATTCTCGTCCTGGATGAGGCTGATCGCATGCTGGATATGGGATTTGCCCCGCAGCTCAATGAAATACTCCGCCATCTCCCAACTGTTAGACAAACGCTGCTGTTTTCAGCAACCCTGCCTGACAACATTATGGGTTTGGCCAATCGTTATCTGAAGAATCCCGTTCGCGTCAGTGCCGGACCTGTTGAACAACCTGTTCAACGCATTCATCACTCGGTGGTTCAAACAACTCCTGAAGGCAAAAATGATGTCTTGCTGGATGAATTGAATTCTCGAGAAGGTTCCGTCCTCATCTTTACTAGGACCAAGCACCGCACGGATCGAGTCGCAAAATTTCTTTCTAAATTTGGCTATACCGTCGCACGTCTGCATGGCGATCGAACCCAAAGCCAGCGTGATGCGGCGATTAAAGGCTTCCGTATCGGCACCTATCGCATTCTCGTAGCAACCGATATTGCAGCCAGGGGCTTGGATATTCCGCACATTGCGCATGTGATCAATTACGATCTCCCTCAATCTCCGGAAGATTACGTCCATAGGATAGGTCGAACAGCCCGAGCTGGCGCCGAGGGAGAGGCTATCTGTCTTTTGGTTCCCGAGGATCAAGGCCAGTGGCGTCGCATTGCCCGTCTCTACATGAAAGACGACCCTGTCAGCCAGACTCGTAAAAGCAGCGGACCAGTGATCGAACGTCGCCCCAGCACCCGCTCTCGAGAAGCGCCCTCGGTGCCCACAGGAGTCGCATCAGGTGATTCTCGTCCGCGGATTATTCCAAGAGCTCCACGCTAAGCAAGAATCCAGAGTCCAGGGCGGGTGCAATAAAAACCCCGTCATGGGCCAACTTCGTACCCTGCTTCATCAATGGCTGCCGCTATTTTATCCCGGCTCAGTTTTACACTTTCGACATCAACCAAGCCTTGCGCCAGATCAATCTGAATTTGAGCCTGAGGATCCATGGATTGAATCGCTTTGGTAATAGCCATCTTGCAATGATTGCACGTCATCCCACTGACCTTAAAGTGTTCCACAGCATGTTCCTTTCTCGATGACTTTTCATATCCAGTCTCGAGAGGGAAGTCCTACAGGAGAGCTCCCCGCAATATCAGACTGGCTACCGAAAAATAGATGATGAGCCCTGATACGTCAACGAGAGTCGCAACGAAGGGTGCAGATGCAGTAGCTGGATCGAGTTTGCACTTTCTTAAGGCAAAGGGCAGCATCGAACCACTCAGGCTCCCCCACAGCACAACACCGACCAGACTGATAGCCACAGTCAAACCAACCTTCAAATAATGTTCCGTGTAGAGAGTTTCGCGTGAAGGCCATAGCAAAATTCGCAGAAGGCCAATACTTCCGAGAATCGCACCAAGCGACAGTCCAACGATTATTTCCCGACCCAAGACTTTCCACCAATCGCGCAGGCGGACTTCACCCAAAGCCATAGCCCTTACCACCAAAGTCGATGCCTGAGACCCAGAATTACCTCCACTGCTAATGATCAGAGGTATAAATAGGGCGAGCACAATGGCTCGACTAATTTCATGCTCAAAGTAGCCCATGGCTGTTGCTGTAAACATTTCGCCTATAAATAGAACCGTCAGCCAACCCGCACGTTTCTTGATCATGCTAAAGAGTTGAATTTTCAGATAAGGCGCATCTAAAACCTCGACACCGGCCATTCGCTGGATATCCTCTGTGGCTTCCTCTTCCACGACGTCAACGATGTCGTCTGCTGTCACAATACCTTTCATGCGGCCAGCACTGTCAACAATCGGAATGGCCATGAGTCCATGGTTGGCAAAAAGCTGTTTCAGAGCTTCCTGGTCCATATTCTCATTGGCTTCCACCAAATTCGTGCGCATGATTTCCTGAACCAACCTCTGATCAGGGGCAAGAAAAATTTCCCTAAGGGACACTGCACCTAGCAGTTTTTGATCACGATCAAGGACATAGATAAACCGCAAGTTCTCGAGATTCTCATGCGCTTGCTTGCGCAGATATCGCAGGGCTTCGCCCACTTGCATATCTGGCCTAATACGGGCAAAGCGAGGGTTCATCAAACCACCCGCTTGGTCCTCCGCATAGGCCAGCAAAGCCGCGACTTCTTTGCCAAGGCGTGGATCCAATTCCGCAAGCATTGCGTAACGCAGTTCAGGCTCAAATTCCTGAATTAAGTCGGCTAAATCATCTGGAGGTAGAATACGCAGCCAAAAACGACGTTCAAAGACCGGCAAACTCATGAGGAGTTCTGATTGTTCCAGAGTCTTCAAAGTCATAAAAAAATCTTCAGCGACGACACGCTCGAGCTTAAGGAAACCAGCTAAACGTTCTTCCGAAGACAGATCCGCCCAAGTCTCGCGAAGTTTGTCCGAATCATGGATCATCTTTTCGTATTGAGATTCATCCAGACGTATCATGCCACCCTCTTTTTTTCACAGCGCGGAACTTGCATCTGATCACCCCGATCGGTTTATCTGTCAGGAGAGGTGGAAAGACACTCTTCAGCTCGGGTTGCCGCTTTGGGGGACTTCCCCGTCACTCAACACTTGAGAAAAATTCTCCAGCCTTGGTAGAGGCGTAGTATGGCTAGTCCCGCAACCCCATATCTGTCAAGGCTAATCTCCCGTTGTCTCAGGACTTTCGGCAGAATTTATTGAAGTTCGCCTAAATGCCTACCAGAGAGCTTTTCACTGGAGCGCTCTTCGGCAAAACCACAGCTTCACTGGAGAAAAAAACCAAGCCGGAAAATCCCAGGTCTCCCCAATCTTTCTAGAGCGCAAAAGTGTCATTATGGCTTCAATAAGCATGAGCAAGAGATTTAACACGTCACAACAACATTGTTTTAGCGACGTAAATAACTCTGCCTCATACTAATTCAGTAATTCTCAACAGTTTTTCTCATAATTTGTTCGAAACTTCATCATAGTGGTATTTCTCTTTATACTTTGTCATGCTATCAACTCTGCATTGGATACTTCGTATATGCTGAAAATCGGTTCGGCGTTTCTACCAGGCACCGTAAATGCTTGACTATGGGGATCTCCGTATGCGTATTTGTATTGCTTTGACGTTCATAGCCTTGACAGCTTGCGGCCAGCCGTCTGATCCGATCCCGAGCTTCGAGCTTGCGGCTCGACTCACACAGGATAATAGATACCCCTTGATTCCTGCAGACGATTTGACACCTGGGGCCACTTGCAAAAGTCCCTCAGAGTACCGCTACCCCGAACACATTCCCTACTGCGACCGATCCGTCTCGTCCTCTACCAAAAATAAAGTCATTCGCACCTATGACTCTCAGCTTCAATACACAATCGGCAGTATGCCCCGAACCGACTTCAAAATAGACCACTATATCCCGCTTTGTATGGGCGGAGCCAACGATGTCGCTAATCTTTGGCCACAGCATAAATCGGTGTATACAATCACGGACCCACTGGAACCAAAGCTCTGCACTCTTCTCGAACAAGGCACCATCACCCAAGCCTATGCCATCGAGCAAATTCAATACGCCAAACACCACTTGGATGAAGTCAGTTCCATCTTGAAGCGTTTAGATACCAGCTTCTAATCGCCAGTATTGGAAAAGTTTTGACCATTTCAGGCCGAACTATAGTCCGGTCTGTTCCCCAGGCCACTCGCAGATCCTGCGGGTGGTTTTTTGATGTCTTGCCAGCTCTTTATGACTGATTGGCGCTTCCAGCAATTCCGGCTAGAACGATGGAAGAGATGAGATCCTCTAGTCTCAGAGGCATCCAAACACCATCGCGAAGTAGGCCCTATGTCTGTAAAACAAACATCCATACCTCTCGCCGCGCGGCATCGTCCTGAGCAGGCTGAAGAACTCATAGGCCAACAAAAAGTCTGGTCGCCCGGAACAGCGCTTTGGAAATTAGTGCATGCCGATCAATTTCATTCTCTGTTGTTTTGGGGGCCTCCAGGAACAGGGAAAACCAGCCTAGCCCGTCTCATCGGCAAAATAGTACTGCGTCCGGTGACAGAGCTTTCTGCCGTTGAAGCAGGAGTCAAAGACATTCGGGAAGTGATCCAAAGATCGCGTGATCGCATGCAAATCGGTGACAAGTCCGAAATCCTCTTTCTTGATGAAATTCATCGTCTCAGTAAAAATCAGCAGGATAGCTTACTACCCGCGGTCGAAGCTGGTCATATTAAACTGATCGGCGCCACCAGCGAAAACCCATCCTTTAGTGTCAACAATGCTCTGTTGTCTCGATCTTTAACGATTCCCATGCAAAAAATAAACGAGCAGGAATTGGCAGAATTATTCAGTCGAGTCGCCATGAAAGAGGGGCGCATTCTAAGCTCAGAGGTGGCCTTGATTCTATCACGCGCTGCCGATGGCGATGCTCGAGCGGGACTCAATCTCTTGGAAACTCTGCTAGGAGTCAGCCAAGATGAAAAGGAACTGAAGCCTGAAGATCTGCAATCCATTCTGCACCTGATAGCCAAGCATTATGATCGCGCAGGAGATTTTCATTACGAATTGATTTCAGCTTTCATCAAATGTATCAGGGCCAGCGATCCAGACGGCGCTCTTTACTATTTGGCCCGAATGCTTCATGGTGGCGAAGATCCGGTTTTTATCGGACGCAGACTCGTCATTGCTGCCAGCGAAGACATTGGCAATGCCCACCCAACAGCACTCGTTGTGGCCCAAGCCTGCCTCTCAGCCGTCAAAGAAATAGGCATGCCTGAGGCTCGTATCATTCTCGCCCAAGCCACCACCTATTTGGCATCAAGCCCAAAATCCAATCGAAGTTATGTAGGAATTAACACGGCATTATCAATCGTGGAAGCCACAGGAGATCTGCCAGTCCCAATGCATCTGCGCAATGCTCCGACTCGACTGATGAAGGACATGGGTTACGGGCAGAATTACACCTATGCTCATGATCAGCCTTTGAAGGCTGCTAGGCAATCCAATCTCCCAGAAACTCTTAAAGCTAAGCGATTCTATCTGCCATCGGATCAAGGTGCCGAAAAGCAAATTCGCGATTTTCTTGAAAGATTACGCCCTGAATCTCAAAGCAACGGAACCAAGCAGCTGTGATTGCCGATGAACTGCAAAAATTGCTTACAAAAAAAGTCTTCTACAGGCAAATGGAAATTCAGTTCCTTTTGCTTCATCCGTCGGCTTTTAAAATCGGCCTTAATCACATGATATTATTGATATAAATGAAGATGCTGCAGGTTTGCAGGAAGACTCCGATTTAAGGCTAAGAATTGGGAGGAGGTATCCCCATGGCGAGGGAAAATTACCCCTATCGTTTGCCACTATTCTATAAAGAGAAACGCGATTCGAAATGACCGATTTCCTTTCAATAATGCCTTAGACTTTTTTGCACTCTTTTCTGCGGAGCAGCATAGGCTCTTGACGACACGCAAAGGGCCGTCACTAGAGAATTTCAAGTTGTTTCAGGTTAAGGGTCTTGCCAAGTCGCCTTCCACTACCCTATCTTAAGGTGTTTTTGCCAGACTCCTCCCCTAGAGGCCTATGCTAGCAACGCAGAAGGAGACCAACACGTGGTAGCTGTGTCCTATCTCATCTTAGATGTATTCACGGATCAACCCTATACAGGCAACCCCTTAGCCGTAGTCCCCTTTCCCGAGGAGGCTCTTACCGACACCCAAATGCAGGCGATCGCTGGAGAATTTAATCTATCAGAAACGGTGTTCATCTATCCCCCAAAACAGTCAGGAAATACTGCTGAATTGCGCATCTTCACACCGACCCAGGAGCTGCCCTTTGCTGGTCACCCTACAGTGGGTGCTGCGGTTGCCCTTGGACTTCTGGCAGAGCGGAACCAGTTCGTGCTGGATCGCGGTAATGATATCCTATTCGAAGAAAAAGTCGGAATCGTGTCGGTCGCCCTACGCCTGCAAAATGAAAATTTAGGTGCCGCTACACTTCGAACAGCCCGACTTCCAGAGCGAGGTTTATGCACGGCAACTCGCGAACAACTCGCCGATTCAATCTCGCTTAACCCGGAGGATTTGCTGTGGGATGATCATTGGCATCCTGCTGCCTATTCATGCGGGGTTCCATTTCTCTTCGTTCCTGTCAAATCTCGAACCCTCGTTGATCAAGCTCAAGTTCACAACTCTGCTTGGGATCGATTCCTGCGCTATAGTTGGGCTTCATCAGTCTTTGTTTTTAGTTTGGATCCACTGGATTCAAATCATACGGTTTACGGCCGAATGTTTGGTCCAGAAAAAGGGATTGTCGAAGATCCAGCCACCGGTTCCGCTGCAGCAGCCTTTGCCGGATACTTATTTGCTAGGGAAAAACATCAACACGGCCGTAAACGCTGGATTGTCGAGCAAGGCTTTGCCATGGGTCGACCGAGTCTTTTGGAAGTTACCGTAAACTCAGAGCAAGGTGAGCTCCGAGGAGTTTTTGTAGGAGGGCAAGCCGTGTTGGTGGGAGAAGGCCGATTGCTCAGCCTTCCTGAATCCTAATGCTTCTTCGAATCGCCTTTGAATATTTCATGGAGCACTCGACCTTCACTGCCCGACGGCGGTGTCGTCCCGGAAAAAAATGATAGGGTGGGTGCTATATCGACTATTTCAGCCTTTTGACCATAGATGCCGGCTTTGATCTGAGGTCCAGCCAGAATCAAGGGAACCATGCGATCGTAGGCATACCCACTGAGATGCTCTGCTGTCGATCCATTTGTGATGTAAAACGGTTTCAGAATGAAGATAACATCGCCGCTCCTATCCTCTCGATAGGTCCGTTGAATCTGCTGCGCGAATTGTGGGCCCGGCAGATTTTTATTCCGAACATCAGTCGCCGTAAAAATATGGGCAATACCTTCCCTGGTCGAAGCCTTCTCTTGAAAAAACTTCGCCAACTTGGTTCGCACTTGATCAAGATCATGTCCAGCCACTTGAATGGCTCGACGATTGAGGTAAAAGCTGAAATCTACCACTAGAGGAATCCAGGATTGGTCTCGCAGTGGTCCGTAGGTCTTGATCAAAAATTCTTCGCCTAATTTACGAAACTCTTGCTCGTCAACTCGTCCCGCATCAACTTTGGTCGACTTAAGCCACTCAGGACTTGGAACTCCACCGTGATCCGCCGTGAGAACGACGATGGTATTCTCCATGCCAACCTTTTTTTGAACTGCTGTAAGCAAGCGAGCTATCTCCTGATCCTCAACAACGGTGAGCTCCTCGAGTTCTCGGCTGTTGGGGCCAAATTCATGGGCCACAAAATCGTGATTGGAAAAACTCATCGCGAGAATATCGGTGTCCTTCCCTTGACCCAGTTGCATTCCTTCCAGAGCTGCTAGGCCTGCATTCACAGTGAGTTGCGTACCATAGGGAAAGGCCAAAGCCTGGGAGTCTGAACCTGATATCTGATGCGGAAAGCTGCGCCCCATAGCCTCTGACATTTTGGAGTCAAGAATGAATCCATTGTCGGGAAGAGAGGTGGTCGCTACTGGCGATGAAGGAAGACTCCAGGAAAGTTTGGGCGCTTGATTGGATCGAATATCCCGGTTCATTTTAGTTACCCATTCCGGTAATTTTCCTTCGGGTGCATAGAAGCGACTCGAAATCCAAGAATTCGAATCGGCATCGAACCAAAGCGCCAAATCATTTCGATAGCCACCAAGCAGAACCGCTGCTCGATCTTTCAAAGCCAAGCTCACCACTTTGGAATGATAGCCAGAATTCTTTAATTCATCGCCAACTGTCGAGCCCTGAAAATTGCGCGGGCTCATGCCTTTTTTATCAGGCTTTATGCCCTCACCGACGATGGCACTGGCGCTATCTTCAACGCAGTAAAGTGGTTTCCCCGTGGTTTGATCAAACCAGATATTGATGGGGATGCCATGTTGATAGGGATAGGCACCGCTTAAAATTGTAGCGTGACCCGGTCCCGTCATATTTTGCAGGAGACCATATTCAGCGAAGGGATAATAGGCTCCCTTTTCCATTAGATAGCGGAATCCACCCAGTTCACCAGCCCCCCTAAGCGCCGGCAGGAAGCGACCTTGAAAGCGCGATAATTGGTCTGCTCGAAACTGATCGATGACTAATACGAGAATAAGTTTAGGCCTTTTGACACTAGAAAGCTGCGCCCAAGCCGGGATGGAGTAGCTAAGGAACAGAATCGAAAGAACGGCGATTGTGGTCCTGGAGACAAATCGAAAATGCATGAAAAATCCTTTGTAGCAGTCTCTGGGCCTGTGGAGATTGCCATTAACTCAGGACGCTTGTCGAGACCTTCAATTGCCTTACGATGCCTGAAACCTTTCCGATCTGTGGATTCCTTCATCCGAATCTCGTCTTTTTATGCTAGTATGTTGAAAAAGCATGCTGGGGGCCTATCGTGTTGAATGTCTGGAGACTTAGCATCGGCCTGTTCTGGGGATTGAGTCTGGGGTGCCTGTGGACATTGTCTTCCACCGAGGCTTTGGCAAGTAAACTAGCCGAAATCAGCGACGCCAAAGAACTTCTCTTCGACGATCCGCGAAAAACCACTGAAATCGCCGAGCGCATTATGAAAAGCTTGGAAAGATCAGGCGATGTGGATCAATGGCTGAATGCTGCCGCCCTGGCAGCTGAAGCAGCGTGGCTTTCCGAACAGTCGGAACATGCCGAACAGATTGCGCGACAAGCTCTGCCGAAAGCTGTCGCGAACCAAAATCATCGGATTGTCGCCATTCTCTATTCGGTAATCGCTGGCGCGGAGGAATATGCCGATCACTATGAAGAAGCCAAGCAAGGTTTCCTCAAAACGGTAGACGAAGCCAAAAAAAGTGGTGATGCTGCGTTACTGGCCTATATTTACAGCGCGATGGGTAATTTTTTTGATCGAAACGGTGAAGAGCGATTTGCTTTTGAAGCCTATCAAAACGCTCTGACAGGCTTCAATAATTTGCCGAAAGATGAAAGATACTACGATTTCATTGCCAACATGGGAACTCTCTATACTTCTCTGCATGGCGACAAAATGCAAGCAGGACGTGCCATGCTTGAAGAAGCCTTAACTTGGTTCACGAAAAATCAAAAGCGCTTTGCCGCCTATTACGTCTTGGATGCAATCGCTTATCATCACTATGAGCAGAAGCGCTTTGCCGAAGCTTACAGCATTCAAAAAAAGGCCCAGGATCTTGCCCAATCGCTCCAATATCCGCATTTGATCGCACATTCAGATCTACGCTTGGGGCGAAATCTCGTGGAAGAACAGAAGCCGAAAGAAGCCCTCGAATACTTGCAAAAGGCTCTCCCAATTTTCCGGGAACTCAACTTTGATTTTCAAATTGGTCCGACTCTGATGACCATGGCTCGGGCTTACCTCTTAGCCGACGATAAAACTGCCGCATGGAATGCCTGTCAACAAGCGGAGTCGTATTTTGGACCGAAAGTTGCTGTGCTCATGCAAGTCCAATATCACAAAGTTAAAGCCGATATACTTCAAGCACTGGGCCGAAGTCCCGAGGAGCTCACAACGAGACGCGAGCTTGAAGAGCTCAGCGAGCGCTTTACCAGGGAAAATAGCGCCGCAATCCTTACCCGCATGGCGACCAATTTAGAACTTCAGCGCCAAGAGCACCAGAACCAACTCCTTCGCGAACTCAATCGCATCCAGACTCTGGAATTGGATCAAACTCAAAGAACCCATCGATCAATCTATGCCGCCCTTTTGGGACTGATATTCCTCCTCGCAGCAGCAGCCTGGGCATGGCTCAAAACTCGCGATGCGCACAGCCAAGCTCTCCGTATGAAATCGCTCATCGAGCAGGAAAAAGCTCGGACAGCCTTTTTTCACAACACATCTCATGAGCTTCGCACTCCACTTACAGGCATCATAGGCTTCATCGATTTGATTCGTTCGGGTCACTATGGAATGGTCAACGAAACCATCCAGGGACAGCTCGACAAAGCCAAGCGTCTGGCAGAATCGTTAAAGAATCAAGTCAACATGATTTTAGATCTCGCCAAATCCAAACGCGGTGAGCTCATCCTCACTCCCTCCCGAATTGATCTCAGCCGCTTGCGAAGTGACATCGATGAATTGGCCGAAGGACTTCTGCTTCGCTATCCCCACTCTCATTATGAATCTCGACTCGACATTAAGGGCGGCGAGGCACACTTTATTCAAGACCGAGAAAAAATATATACGATTGCTCGCAATCTGATTGGCAATGCCTTTAAATTCGCAAGGCCAGGCCGCAGCAACCAAGTGACCTTGCGCCTGGAACGCTTTGCCGGAGAACTCATTCTTTCCGTCACTGACACGGGAATTGGCATTGAATCTGCTCAAAGACAGCGAATTTTTGATGAATTTTCTCAGGTCGAATCCGACGCAAGGCGAATGTTTGAAGGCACAGGTCTAGGTCTGGCACTGGTCAAACAATTGATCGATCTGATGAAGGGTCGTATCGAACTGGATTCAACACTAGAAAAGGGCTCAAGGTTTCGCATATGGATTCCAGAGGGAACCGAACAGCTTATAGCGAGCCCTGCCTCCATACAGCCACTGATGGACTCGCGGTCCCTCGAGCGAATCCCGCGTTTGCAATCCCCCGTTATCTCAGCCTCTAGACTGTCTACACCGATTCTCACGGACCCAGGAAGCTTTCACATCCTCGTTATTGATGATCATGAATCGAACTGTGAGATTCTTGCTGAAATTCTTCGCTCAGAAGGCTATCGATCCTCGGTCGCCTTAGGCGGCAAGGCCGGAATGGAATCTGTCGTTCAACTGCATCCAGACTTAGTCCTTTTGGACCTGATGATGCCTGGGATATCCGGGGAAGACGTGCTCCGCTTTATCCAAGGCCGGGAAGATCTTTGTGATACCCCAGTGATACTGGTCACTGCCCGCGCTACGGAAGACGATCGCCTGATTGGCCTTGAATGGGGGGCTGATGACTATCTGGCGAAGCCTATAAACCCGATGGAACTGACATTACGCGTTAGGAACTTGATTGGACGCATTCAGCTTCATCGCTATCACAATGATCAAGAGCAGCGCGATCGGATGGTCCAGCTCGGGGAAATATTCACCGATCTTTCCCATGAAATTAAAGGCATTCTCACCAGCTCAAGAGCCACAGAAAATCTTACCGATCTCGAACTTCGAGCGATTTTCAGACATACTCCCATGGATACTACCTTTCGGGAAGGACTGATTGAGAGCCTGTTACATCGACCTACTCAAGTAGACTTTGAAAAACGCGTGCATAGCCTTGTTTTGTCAACAGGAGACCATCCTGCTCTTGATTCTCTGCGCCAGCTGCGGTTCCTCCTTGCGCGGACTGTCATTCCTGTCATTGAACTTCAAGATCAGTGGCGACGACTCCAAAGTTGGGCTCCCGGCGATCTCATCACCTTCACCCATACCCTTGACTTGGTCTTTTCTTTTCAAGAACTTCTCCGCGTGACGGTCGAAGCCCAAAGACTCATGAGGACCATACTTGCCTTTCATCAGAGTCCATTGCTACAGACCGAAATCTTCGCTGATGAAGCCGTTGCAGGGACTCTGGTCCTCCTGCAAAGGCGTCTTGATAAGATGAGAATCAGAGTTTTCACCGATGTGCCTCACATGCGTGTCGCAATGGGCTTAGCAACTCTACAGCAAATCCTGTTAAATCTTCTGCAGAATGCCATGGATGCTCTGGATCATCATCAACCAGCAGATAAGTCGATAGAAGTCTATGGAGTCATGGAACATGAACTCAAGATGCTTAAGATTGGTCTGACCAATTCAGGTCCTAAAATTGATCCCCTCTTGGCTCGACAGATCTTCGATCGAGGATTTTCTACCAAAGGGCGCCGCGGTAGTGGTTTAGGCCTTCCGGTCTCGCGACGTTTAGCAAAGCGCTTTCATGGCGAGCTCAGTTTGGACGAATCGGCAGAAGTCACAACATTTATTCTGACTCTGCCACTTGCGGTTCCTGGTCAGGCTCTACGTGACGACAGCCAAGCTTCTTAATTTGGATCCATCACAATTTTTGAGATGGCACTGTAGTTGCCGGCGAAGTGGTGACCCCCTTTCATAGCAATGATGCGATGAGCGGCTAATCCTTTCTCACGACAAAGTGAGGATTCTTCTTCCTCACCGAAAACGCAGTAAATCGGAACTGATCGAATTTTTTGCAGTTCCGGCAGAACTCGCCTTTCTTCTTCTCCATCGCTGGCGATCCAATCAGAAACATGGAACTCAAAACTTGTCGAAAGACTTGGGCCAAGCAAAACCAAGCGATCAATCTTTTTGAGCACATCCGCGGTCAAACGATTGACCATGAAAGGAAGGATATCGGCACCTAAAGAATAGCCAATCAATCGAACCTTGGCTTTGTTCAAGCGACTTGTGAAATGCTCAATCACGCGCTGTAAATCCCGAGAAGCTGTCTCCGGACTCTTTTCATTCCACAAATACTCCAAAGAATTCCATCCAATCACGGGAACACCGTGCGCCGATAAGTCTCGAGCGATATGCCGATCGATGCCAGCCCAACCCCCGTCCCCGGTCACAAGTATTGAAAAATATTCTGAACTGGCACCTTCCGGAAGTTCTTCTATAAGCGGCAAATCCTGAATACGCGCATCCTTAGGCAGGGCAGGAGGCGGCATGACAATTTTCTTGTAGAGTGAAGTATATTGGGGCATCCATCGCGAGGACACAGAAAATCCATGCCCAACTTTTGGAAGAAATTCAATCGAGGCGCCCTGGGTTGCGTCGACAAATTCCTTGGTCGGGCCCGCTAGGCAAACCTGATCGTCCTGACCATTGAGGACCATCCAAGGATCCTCCAGTTTATCGGTGGCTTCGTAGAGGTAGATATGAGGTTTTTTGCCTACTTTCCATTTTAAATCATTCCGAGCGCAGAGCGGCTTGGCAAGAGTGAGATCATTGCAAAATCCCAAGCTTAAACCGCCCCGGAAGGTATTATTCGGAGCTTGTGCAAGCAGAGCATACACTAAGGTGGCACCTGATGAGTATCCAACGAGCAAGGGCCTTCGATAGCTTTTGAACTTTAACTTTTTCTGGACAAATTTGCTAAGGTTCTCAAAATCCGCCGCAGCATAGGTACACGAACTCTTGTTGAGCGCGACCGATTTTTGGTAGCGAACGATATCCACCCCGATCACCAGGGCTCCCTCTCGTGCCAGCTGCTTAGCCATATCAATCACACCGCTCTTCCATCCACCATCTCCCGAGATGAAGATCACAAGATCCTGGGGGTTGGTCGTCTCGGTTCCGTAGAGAGCGATTTTGCCGAAATCACCAAAGTTCAAAGACTGCTCACTTGTCTTTGCCGACACTAGAGGGGCACTGAATAGGCACCAAATTCCGATAATCAAAAGCCAAGGCATGCTGAACCTCATCGTTTAAGAATTCCTGTCATTCCGCCTGCTACGAGCGCTGCAACTTGGGTCAATACCATCGGCAATGAAGCCGATGGATTATAAGCCAAGTACCTCGGTTCCCACCTAGGATGGTACTTTTCTTTATAGCTTCGCAGTCCTTGAAAATTGTAAAAATGCTCCCCATGCTGAAACAAAAAGGATGCAAATCGGTTCCAAAGTGGCGAAAGAGGCTTATTCTCGATGCCAGAGAGTGGCGCCATACCTAGATTAAAAGTTTGGTAGCCCTGCGCTCGTCCCCATAACATCAACTGGCAGAAAATAAAATCCATAATTCCTGGAGGAGCTTCAGGAAGGTAGCGCATCAAATCAATCGACAACTCGACCTTCGACTCCGATGCTAAAATATTGGCAAAACCTACCAACTTATCGCCTTGAAAAGCTAGAGCCAAAGCTGTTCGACAAAGATAGTCAGGATCAAAAAATCCTAAGGAAAAGCCTTTTTCACTGCTGTTTTTCTTGGATAGCCACTCATCGGAAATTTGCGTCAGCTGGGGTAGCAGATTCTTGACTTCATCTGCTTCTCTCATTTCAAATCGAAGACCTTGCTTCACCAGACGACCGTGGGCATGCCGCAATGACTTTCGCCCGTTGCCTTCTAACGAAAAGGATTCAAGATCAACAATGGCCTCCTCGCCCAGTTTGACAATGGAAAATCCATTCTCTGCCAGAAGGGGCAAACTGTCGGGATGTACTTGATAGAAAACTTCCCAACCACCATGCTCGTCGCAGAGCTCTCGAAAATCCCAAAGCAGATCTGAGGCTGCTTCCTCACTCCCAATCGGCCCCCCCAATGAAACCCAGCTTCTGCCGTAGATACCGTACATGAGAAAAGCATCCGCGCTGTCATGAAAGATCAGGGCTTTGTCACCGACTAAAACCAGCTGGGCTAAGGTACGAGAATGGGCCATTGCCAAAGGCTTGGCGCGATCAAGATCGCTCAGTTGCGGCAGCCTTTCTAGGGGGCGGGCAGGACGCATCAGTCGAATAAAACCGAAGGCCAGAAGCAGACCCGAGGCCCCAACTGAGGCTCTTAAAAAACGGGGAGCATCGCCGCCAAAAGCGAAAGTCCACCAAAGAGAGTGCGAATACTCTACGTGTTTGAAGGAGAAAAATCCCAACCACAGCGAACAAGACAAGACCATAGCAACAAAAAGAACCCACTCAAGGCTAAAGCGATCCGCAAACAAAGCGGCTCGGCGATAGAAGTTGCGCCGACTCGGCAAAAAGGCGAGGAGAAGGAAGGTGAGTATGCTCGCTTCTTCATAGTCCAATCCCTTGAGCAAAGACAGAAATATCCCTGCGCATAGCGCTATCAATGTTAGGTGATAGGCTGCGTCTAGTTTTCTAAAAATTCCCCGGGCTAAAACCAGCATGAAAAGACCCACCAAACTTCCCAAAAAATGTGCGCCTTCAATGAGCGGCAGTGGAACTACCGATTGCAACCAATTCAGGCGCTCGGGCATGGCTGGGGTCGCGCCAGAGAGCAAAAGCAAAGCGCCACCAAAGAATGTCGCAGCTGCCAACATCCGCGGGGCAAGGACAGCTAGAGTCTTCGTTGTCCATGTTGCGAACTTTCGAATCCCTTCTCTTTGCTGTTCGAGCTCAAAGCCTGCGTAGAGAATCAACCCAAAGGCAAAGGGCAGAAGATAGTAAAGGAGTCGATAGACGAGCAAGGAACTCAGCACTTCGGATCCTGAGACCGAAGGAGTCAAAAACAGCAAGATTACACTTTCAAAGATGCCAACGCCCCCCGGAACATGCGACATCAGACCCAAGAACAGCGCTAGGGCATAAATTCCAACAAAAACAGGAAAACTGGGAATTCCAATATCGGGAAGCAGGACATACAGTACCGATCCAGCACAGATAATATCCAACATGGAAAGCAGGATTTGCTCAAACGATTTCTGCAAGGATGGCAATATGAAAACTTCGCCCCGCAGGTGCACCTGTCTTTGTCCGCTGGCGCTGAATCCAAGATAAAAACTTAAAATGAGTAGAAGCATGATTCCTATGGGCAGAGTCGTTTTCATACTCCAGTGAACGATTTCAGGCATCGTCAGAGGATCAACGACAAAGACTGTCCCGGTCAGTGTCAGTAGGCCTAACCAGAAGGTCAAAGCAGAGAACGCGATGAGCTTGCCGATATCGACTGCACCTAATCCCCAAAGGGAATAAAGGCGAAAGCGAACTGTCCCTCCTCCCAGGATAGACAGCCCAATATTGTAGCTAAAAACATAGCCTAGAAAAGAAGCCAACGCGGTTTGGCGATAAGGCAGCTTCCGATTCAGATAACGAAGCGCTAGAACGTCATATAGTGTCAGCAATGCATAGCTCGCCACTGTTAGCAGTGAAGCGGCCAAGAGTTTGTGAACACTGAGCTGCTCAAATTTTTGATTCAAATCTTTTATGTGATAGAGGACCAGTTCATGCTGTAGAACTTTGAGCGCAATCATGAAAAGACCAATAACAGCAATAAATCCCAAGACTCTTAAGAGGCGGGGATGAAACATAGAGTCAGTCTCTCCTTAAACAACGTTCTGGCTGGTAGCTCGGCATTTTCCTTAACGCTTCGAACGATTTTAATAGACTCTAAATGAAGTGATTCTAAGGCGCTAGCCTCTGCATGATCTACCATCGGAACCTTACATCGCTTAAAGCAATCATATCATCTCAAAATATCGATTTTTAAAAGGTTATGGGACGAACTATGATGCCTTTGGGACTGAAGATCGACTCTTTCCAGATGAAACCAGCCTCTTTCTTGCCCAAATAACCACGTCAAACTGCCTTCAAACCTCTCAGCGATACCTCAGTCCCCAAAACTATCGCTTCCTAAGCTTCTTTTGAGCTTGCTTGCACTCGAGTGAAGTGGATATTCGAGTCAAAGCGATCGTTCATGCAGGTTATCAAGGAGACCTAGTCCATGCCAAAAAAAGCGCGCTTCCATCTGGGCTACGTTATGCTTGCAGCCCTTGCCGTGATATTTCTCCAAAAGCAGTGGGTTGAACAGACGCAAGTTCAGGTTTTACCATACAGCGAGTTTCTAGGCTTAGTGCGGGCCGATAAGGTCGAAGAAATCACCGTCACCTCCACTCATATTCGGGGCAAACTGCGAGACGCTACCGAAAATTCAAAAAAGCAGTTTGTTACCACCCGCATTGATCCAGCACTGGTCAAAGACTTTGAAGGAACCAACACCAAAGTCTTCGGCTTAATCGAAAATAATTTTCTTTACGATCTTCTCGCTTGGATCGTCCCTGCCATTGCGTTCTTTGGAATTTGGCTGCTAGTTATGCGCCGCATGGGAGGTAAAGGCGGATTCGGCGGCGAATTCATGTCGATCGGCAAAAGCAAAGCCAAGATTTATGTCGAAAGTGACACTAAAACTACCTTCAAAGATGTTGCAGGAATCGATGAAGCTGAGCATGAACTTCAGGAAATCGTCTCCTATCTCAAAAATCCAACTGACTATTCTCGCTTAGGCGGGCGCATGCCGAAGGGTATACTCCTCGTTGGCCCTCCCGGTACCGGAAAGACCTTGCTCGCCAAAGCCGTTGCAGGAGAGGCAGGGGTACCTTTCTTTTCGATCAGCGGATCAGAGTTTGTCGAAATGTTTGTGGGGGTCGGCGCTGCCCGCGTTCGTGATCTCTTCGAACAGGCACGCACCAAGGCACCGGCCATCATTTTCATCGATGAGTTGGATGCTCTTGGAAAGTCGCGATCGGCAGGCCCCCTCAGCGGTGGGCACGATGAAAAAGAACAGACTTTGAATCAACTGTTGGTTGAATTGGATGGATTTGATTCCACTTCTGGCCTCATTCTCTTGGCGGCAACAAATCGCCCGGAAATTCTCGATCCTGCCTTGCTCAGAGCGGGTCGCTTTGATCGTCAAGTGCTGGTGGATCGTCCCGACAAAAAAGGCCGCATAGCAATACTGGGAGTTCACCTCCGAAAAATTACCCAGCTCGCTCCGGATTTTGACCCCGATCAAGTCGCGGCCCTGACACCCGGATTCACAGGAGCTGATCTCGCTAATCTTTGCAATGAAGCTGCCTTGATGGCTACTCGCCGAGGAGCTAATTTCGTCGGATTGCAAGATTTTACAGAGGCAATTGAAAGAATTGTGGCTGGATTGGAAAAGAAAAATCGCATCCTCAACGAAACAGAACGGCGTATTGTGGCCTATCACGAGATGGGGCATGCGCTGATTTCAGCTCGATTATCGACCACCGATCGGGTCCATAAAGTCTCGATCATTCCGCGAGGTATAGGTGCTCTTGGCTACACGATCCAACGCCCCACCGAAGACCGCTTCCTCATGACGCGCGAAGAGCTGGAAAACAAAATTTCGGTTCTACTAGCCGGCAGGGCAGCAGAGAGAATAATCTTTAACCATTTCTCAACCGGTGCATCGGATGATCTTAGCAAAGCCACTGACATTGCCTGGAGCATGGTCACAAGGTACGGTATGGATGAGAGTTTGGGGCCTTGTAATTTTGACAATGAGCAGCAAAATTTTCTTGGCACAAGCTATGGCGTGAAACGTTACGGAGATCAAACTGCAGAGAAGATCGATATCGCCGTAAAAAGCATACTGGATCGATGTTTTGACCGATCTCTCAATCTTCTCCAAGAGGCCCAACCCATTTTGGTAGAAAGTGCCGAACTCTTGCTGATCAAAGAAACGCTGAAAGAAGATGAGCTGCAAAGCTTCTTCCTAAAATTGGGTAAACCGAGCTAAGTCACGGAGGTGTCTATGGACACATGGATCAACTATCATCATCTGTACTATTTCAAGACCATAGCGACAGAGGGTGGTATTGCAAAAGCAGCGAAGAAGCTCCGACTCGGTCAACCAACGCTTTCGACTCAATTGAAACAATTCGAAGATCAACTCGGCCAAGTTCTCTTTGAGCGACGAAAAAAGCGTCTATATCTGACTGAGGCTGGTCGCATAGCCTTGGACTACGCGCAGGAGATCTTCAAGCTCGGTGATGAAATGCTTGATGCCCTCAATGATCGACTTCGATCCGATCGCATCGAAGTCCAGTTTGGAATCCTTGACAGTGTGCCGAAGCACTTGGCCCTGCAGCTCATTCAGCAGGCCCAACGTCAACAAAATTGCTTGGTTTCCATTCAGGAAGGTCGGAGCGATCTCTTGTTGCGTGAGCTTAAGGCTCACCGCATCGATCTCCTTTTAGCCAACGAAGCTCCACCCGTCCTCGAAGCGCAAGGACTTTTTGGACGGTGCGTTGCACGGATGCCCGTGGTCATTTGTGGAGCAAAAGCTTTTTTGCCATTGAAAAAGGGTTTTCCAGGCTCTTTAGCCGATCAACCCTTTATCATGCCAATCAATACCAACCGGTTGCGAACTGACCTCGATCACTACTTCAAAATTCAAGGGATTCGGGTTGATCCTGTCGCAGAAATCCAGGATACCAGTTTGCAAAAACTCATGGGCACCCACGGTTCGGGTCTTTTGCCTCTGGCTTTGCCTGCAGCCGCTGACCTTATCCAAAGCAAAGAGCTCTATGTGATTGGCGAACTTGATGGTGTGTTTGAAGAGCTTTGGCTTATTTCGGGTGATCGACGCATCCACAATCCTATTGCTTCGCACCTTATGAAGAACTTTGCCATAGAATAGGGGGCCAACAAGATTCGGCCACCTTTGAAGCGAACATGGAACGAAGTTTGCATGAATAGCCTGTCTCTCTTAAATAAAGGAGCGGCTCATGGGACTTGTCGGTTCGATTATTATTGGTTTCTTGATGGGGATCATTGCGAAGCTCCTCATGCCCGAATTCAGGAATGGACTCTTCAAAATTACTGAAATCATAGGTAGTCTGGGCGCAGTGATAGCCTTTGAAATTGGCACTGTCGCTGGAATCTATCGAGCAGACAACCCAGCAGGATACATCGCTTCCCTGTCCGGAGCATTTTGTGTCTTAGCGCTCTATCGATGGTTCAGTATCCGTCAGAAAAAACGGCGAGACTTCGAACACCGAATGCCAAGTTGATTCATGTATCAAAAACAGAAGAGGCCTGACTCGGCATGAGGACATCAGCCATTTTTGGCAGTTGCCAACAGTGCATCCAAGTTCTGAAGCTCGCACTTGGACTAGGTGAAAAATTCGAGTTAAGAAAGTATCAGCCGGCCATCGATCCAGCTTTTCCCTGACGCCAACCATCCCAACGGATGATAACAAAAGCATAGTCGTCGGTGGCTTTGTGATTCTGCCAGATACTGTCGGTTTGTTTAAGAAGTTGCTTCTTAATGAGATCTGGTTCCCGGGAAAATTCAAGGATGCGGGCCATCTCGCGAGGATGCAGCTTCTCGCCATCTGGGCCCTCATTTTCAACCAATCCATCCGTGTAGAAGAAGAGAATATCTCCAGGTTGAAGCTGAAGCCTCTGAACTTTAAATATCGGGTCCCGGTGGAATCCCAAAGGACTGCCGTTGCCAAGCAAGGGTTTCACCTTATAATCCGAGATTATGAAACCATTCGGGTGCCCTGCATTGATAAAGGCCACTTCACCGGTCTTTGAGTCAAAGGACACAAAGACCATGGTCATAAACTTATCGACTTTAGCAGCCGTATCATACACGGCTCGATTCACACAATTGGCGAGAATCTCGGTAGTCTCGGTCAGACTCACATCCTTTTGCACGGCCTGAAGAGTGGCTATCGATCCATACACAGAACCAGCGGCAGTCCCAGTGATCAGAGCAGATGACACCCCGTGTCCGGTCACGTCGCCGATGAAAAAATAGGCTCTTTGCCTACGTTCTTCTTCATAATAGCCATACCAATCCCCACCTGTGTGATCGGCTGCTTTAAAGAAATCAGCTACAGCGAAGGAGCCCAAACGCTTTATACTCGGAAACAAAGCTTGTTGGACCAGTTGGGCCTCCTTTAGAGACTCTTCCAAGGTGTGGGCCTTTTCAGATAATTCCAACCGTCCAGCAGTCGCTTGCCCTACGATTTCCAAAAGTCTCAATCTCTCTTGAGTAAATACATGGGATGAAACACTATTTTCTAAGTATATAATCGCAATCAGCTCGCGCTCAGAGCCGCTGCCAATTTCAATAGGAATACAGGCCAGCGAGCGAACCATTTTTTCCATCACATAAGGATCACGCTCCAAGCCAGGAATAGCTCTTTGAGGGACTTGGGCATCCGCAACTACGACCGAACGCCTTGTTCGGATCACATAATTAACCAAACTCTTGCAAATAGTGTCGAGGGACATGAAGCCTTTGTCTATTTGAGTGATTTCTCCTTCATTGAAGGACTGCTTCACTCGATAACTATTGTCATCGAAGCTCTTCAGAATAAAATGGCCGCAGTCAGCACCCGCTAAGTGTACCGAACTAGCAAGAATTTTTGCGATGAGACGAGTATCGGTTGTTTCCCGAGTCATCTCGGAAAGCACACGTTGCAGGTATTGAAGGTCATAAGGATCTTCATAAATTTTCAAGCTACCAGTCGCTGACTCCAGAAGCTGCCATGATTTATAGTATTCCTTGAGGCGTGCCACCAATTTGGTTGCTCCCCAGCGTTTATAGGCTTCCAAAGCTTTGCGCAAGTAGTCATGGGCTAGGCTTTCCAATCCCAATCCATAGAAATGACTGGCCAACTGTTCACATGCCAAACCATGATCTTGAATCGCTCCTGCTTCATCAGCACATTTGATGGCATGGGCGTAAGCTTCCAAGGCAAGTAGAGATCGGCCCTGCAAGCGTAGCGATTCTGCACGAAGCAGATGCCATCGATAGGCATGATTTTGTGGAGCATGACGGCACCATTTTTTGAATAAGCTGATCGCTCGCTTGATTTGCAGGATACTGGACCATTTGCCTCTGAGTTTACTCTCTGCAGCTCGGGCAACGAGTATGGCTCTATAGAATTCAAAAGCCGCTACTGCATAAGATCCCAAGGCATATTCGCGCGTAGCAAGTGCGGCTTCGGCCACTCGGAAGCCTTCCTGGGTATCATGATAGAATGTGCAGAGCATAAGGCAATTCGTATGAAAGTAGAAACTAAAGTCCGGCAATCGTTTGAGCAAGTCAGTATGCTTACGCTGATCAAATACGGGACCATTCATCACCGTCGTGTCACCTGATTCCAGACTCAAATTCATAAAGGTCTGACGTGCCATATCCGTATGCGCATTGAGGTAGTCATGATGAAGGTCGCCCACCATACGTCGATACTCAATGACTTCTTCCTCGAGTTTTACAAGAGAGCTACCGGAATAGAAGCTATAGTGGCAGTAGAGGTTAATCGCATGAATGGCGAACTCGTACTCTCCATATTCCACACCGTTGCGAAAGGCTTTCAAAAGACCTGTCAAACAATGCCGCATCGACTCAGACCAAGGATAGACAAATGCATGGAGCATATGATCCACGCGACACTGCTGCTGCTTATCTTCAAACTGCCGAACCAATCCTTCAGAGAATCTAGCGAGGCGAAAGGCTTCTTTGTACTGTCCAAAAGCCGCCAAAAGTATAGCGGCAAGCCCCGTATAAGCGAAAGGCAAGGAGGGGACATGACCATGTTTGAGTCCCAATTCAAAAATTTTGACCGCCAGAACTGGCATGAGATTAGGCCTGACAAGATAGGCGGCTGAGCCGACCCTTGTGCCTATACGAATGGCGGCAGCACTTAGGAGATCATTGGAGTGACCTACATTCTCCATACGCCTTAGATAGCTGCTCGTTTTCATGATAAATAAAGTTCGAATCAATTCGAGTGCGACTCGAGCCTTGGTCGGCTTGGTTGGAAACTTTAAGCCGAAAATATTCAGGACTGGGACTGCATAGTCAAGCGCAGCAATGAGGTCTCGACTCATAATATCAGCGATTTTCATTTCGTGAAAAACGATAGTATCAATGGGATCTTTAGCATATCTCAAGGCATCTTCCACCACGGACTGGAGCAGTTCTCGATCCTGATTGAGAAAAGCACTGATCGCCATTTCCTCTGCGATCGCCAGACTTTGCCTGTAGTATTTGGTCCATGGTTTGTCGCCTAGGTAGATTTTTGCGGCCTGAAGGTAGCTGAGTGACTGGGCAAATGAGGCTAAAATCCTAGCTTTTCTCGCCGCACCGAGATTCATTTCAGCCAAGCGAATATCCTCGCAGGCCTGTTCTCGATTCATACTATGATTGTAGTGATCGACTATAGAAAAAATCCGATCCTGATTGCCAGCTTCAGATACAAGTAAGAGAAATTGTTCGGCGATAGCTCTGTGTATGCTTCTTTTAACATCAGCAGCGAGATGGCTTGAGGCGACCTCTCGAATCGCTTCATGGGCAAAACGAAGAGTTCCTTCTATAGCCAATCGTTCAGCAGTTCCATCGTATCGATCTTTATGTTCATCGCTCAGGGCAAATACGAGTCCACGTTCGGCTGCTCGCATAAGTGTAGCTCTAACGGTTTCAAGATCCTGACCCGAAACAACACGCAAATCGGTCACCTTAAAATCGCGACCCAGGCATGCAGCTATTCCTAGTAAATCTGTATCGCCAGGCTGGAGCCTTTGCAGCTGAAGAACAACATGGTTAACCATGCTATCGTTGATTTTCCATTGCTGAGCTATGGAAAGATTCCAGAAGTAGCAGAATCGTCGATAATCGAAAGATATTGCGCCCTGCTCGTTCAAACCTTGAATCATGTTACGAACAAACAGCGGTACACCGCCAGTTTTCTGAAAAATGATCGCAGCAAGATCTTCAACCCGCTCTTGCTCCGTCATAAAAAGTTCACTCAGAAGCCGAGATATATTATTAGTAGAAAGAGCGTGAAGCTGCATGACCGCATGATGCACAAAGCCTTGGCGCATAAGATCAGTCACACTATCCACTCTGCACCTAACATTTTTGGTGTCAGTTGAATAGGTCAGGATAAGAAAGAGATGTTCAATCTTATCGCCCCGTAAGATGGCATCAAGCATATCGAGAGTTCCACTATCCAACCACTGAGCCTGCTCGATGACTAGAATCAGTGGATGCTCTTTTTGGCAAAACGTTCGCACAAAATTGCGCAAAGTCATTTCAAAGCGTATTTTTTCTTCCTTTGGAGGTAGACTGGAAAGCTCCTCTGAAGCCCCTAGTACCAAGGATAGGTCCGGACACAAGTGAATCATCAGAGCTATATTCTCACCAACACTATCAAATATTTTTTTCCTCCAAACGAGCATTTCACGCTGTGGTTTTTGGAGGAGATGATGAATCAATTCATCCAAAGCTTCCAGAATGGGAGCAAAGGGACGAGCAGCCATATCGGGAGCGGAGGTTCCTCGAGCGATCAGACAACCACTGACCTTGCTCAGATCGTTAATATGTCCGAGGAGTCGAGTTTTCCCAATGCCCGATCGTCCCTGCACGAGGAGAGACACCGATTCACCGGATGTAAAGCGCTGATAGACGGCATCCATTTCAGCGACTTCCACATCACGTCCGTAGATCGAATCATTGAAGCGAAGCTCGTCCGGAATGTCTCGTTGACCAAGCGACAGCATTTGATCGGGGAGGCGAGCTTGCGTCGATGAAAGAGCTTCCCTCAAATCCTGCAGCACCCCCCACGAGGTTTGATAGCGCTCTGTAGGCTGCTTCTTACACAATTTAGCTACAATCGCCGAAACGTAGGAAGGAAAGCTGACAACCCGCTCAACCAGAGTGTCTGGAATCACGGTCATATGCCAATGTCCGCACTCATCTCGAGTTTTGTTCGCAATCGTTAACTCCCCACCAAAAAGTTGATAGAGAGTGAGACCGAGCGAATAGAGGTCACTGCGCTGATCAATCGGTTGATTGCTCAATCCTGTCTGCTCTGGAGCCATATAGGGCCAATGACCTTTATCGGGGTCAAACAGCAAGGGTGGCGTTTGATCCTTCCGGAAGCGACTACGCATATGACAGGCATCAAGGAACATGAAACTTTTATCATCGTCACGGACTAGGCAGGTCGAGGGGCTTAAGTTTAATAGGATATATCCGCGCTTATGCAGTTCGACCAAAGATTCAACTAAACTGACCACAAGATCCAGGCGTGCTTCGATTGTACTTTCTGTTTTAGCTAGCACTCGTGTTAAGGGCTGGACAGTTGGCCCCGTATAGATCGCCCAACATTCTTGGGCGTCTTGCTCCCAAGCTTGCGCTTCTGGAAAGAGCGGTAAAGCAAGCGAACGCAAAAGGGCAAATTCACTGCGAAGACGAGTCGCGGCTTCGTGTTTGGCTGGGATTATTTTCACTAAGAAAACATGCTCGTCCTGGCTGCGTTTGGCACGTGCAAGCTGATAGGGACGTCCTGGTAATTCCAGGATATCTATGATTTCCAGACCAAATTTGGAAGTCTGACCCATAGCACCTCAACACAAACGCCAGAAGTCCTTATCTTTATCGGAAGTTATTGTGTGAGGATGAAGAATTAGCACAAGGTTGGCGGAAGATTGAAGCAAGCTTAGGCAAATGAAAGTCTAAGTCCTCGAAGCAAGATCTTTCAAGGACTCGGCTTCCTTAAATTTATTATTGTTTTACAAAGCGGCTGACAATCTCCATAGCTTCCACCGTATCGAGATCGTCGGGCACTAGAGCGAAGCGCATATATCCTTTAACGCCCTCGCTGAGCCATTGAGAAGGACTTGTGATAATGCCTTGTTCTGCGAGTCCAAGGCAGAAGGCAACATCATCTTTGCCCTTGGGCACACGGCACCAAAGGTAGAAGGTGGCTTCGGGCTTGTGATCGATCATGCCAAGCTTTTGCAAATAGGGAAATGCCAGATCAATTCTTTTAGCAAAAATGCGACGACGCTCTGCAACATGAGCATCATCAGCCCAGGCAATTGCCGCAGCTTTTTGCAACATCGTCGGAGTGCCGACTCCAAAGTTGGCTCGAGCCGTTCCAATCAAAGACATATACCGGGAATCCCCGATGAGAAATCCACTTCGATATCCTGTCATACCTGAACGCTTGGACAAACTTTGGAAAGAGTATACATTTTTGGAAGTGTAAGTGATCGGCGTCAGAGGCTTCTGACCAGTTTTTTCCCACGAAGGATCGTAGATATCGATGTAACAATCATCAGCCAGAAGGACAACATCGCGCTTTTCGCACCAATCGATGATTTTCTCCAGATGATCCTTCTTGAGAACGGCACCCGTTGGATTGTGAGGATAGTTGATCCAAAGAGCCGCCATTTGCTTTTGGACTGCCTCGGGCAGGGTCCAAGGCTCCATCTGAAAATCATCTTCTTCCCGGAGCCTCATCGGATAGGGAATGCCTCCAGCATAGAGGGCTGAGCTTCGATAGACGGGATATCCCGGATCAGGATAGGCAATAATTTTCTTCCCGCTTGCTCGACCGACGAGGCACAGAGCCATGTGGAAGATGGCTTCTTTGCTGCCATTGGTGGCCATGATATCAAAACCCTGACCGGCTTTGATACCGAAGTTTCGCTGACAATATCCCCAAATCGATTCAATCAATTCGGGACAGCCGCGGGTGGCTGGATATTGACTGATCGCTGTCACGTTTTGCGCCGCAACCTGCCGAATGGATTCCCAGGTCGGGATCTTGGGGTCACCTGTGCCAAAATCAAAGACCTTTTTGTTCTGGCCGATCAGGCGTTGACGGATCTTGGCCAACTCTTCCATCGGGTAATTGGGCAAATTCAGCGTGACTTCATTCAGGCTCATGCGTTCTCCTTGATCAAACCTTGGCACCACCGTAAGGAGTGCTTTGCCCGAGGTGGTTGCGAACTTCCCACAGTTCAGGGAAGGCATTTTTATTGAGCGTGGATTGAAGATATCGGGCACCCAGCGAACCACCGGTCCCCACAAGGTCGCCAATCATCCGCCGCACCATCTGCACATGACGGTATCTCCATAGTATCAAAAGTTCGTCTAGATCGACGAGCGCTTCCAGCACTAAATACAGCTGATAGTTCTTTTCTGGATTTTCATAGATGGTAGCCAAGACCTTCACCAGTTCAGGATGACTGACATGAATCTGAGTCACATCACGTTCCAGCAGCTCTGCAGGCATCGGCAGGCCTTGGCTGTGGAGGAACCTTATGAAGTGATCGTAAAGTGTCGGCTCATTCATGGCACTTTGCAGGATGGCGCTGGCTTTGGCATCGTGTGCAAAAAAACGCAGATGAGCCGGATTTTTCATACCCAAGCGAAATTCAAATTCGCGAAATTGATAGGATTGAAAACCGCTCGCGGGATTGAGATTTTTGCGGAAACGATTGAACTCATTGGGTGTCATCGTTTCCAAAACATCCACTTGCTGAATCAGGACTTTCTGAATGGATTGAACCCGATGCAAAGCTTTTGCAACGGGCAAGAGCTCACCTGCATCAAAAGTGTTCTGGCACAGCTTCAGCTCATGCAAAATCTGTTTGAACCAAAGTTCATAGACTTGATGAATGATGATGAATAGCATCTCGTCGTGTTCTTTGGGATTTGACAGCTCTTGCTGAAGGTCCAACAGACCATGCACTTGAAGATATTTGCCATAAGTCAGAGTTTCAGGATCTGGTTGAACAAAACTATCGTAGTTGCTCATGAAGTGTTCTGCCCATAAATGTTGGTGCTGAACACTTGTATACCCCAGACGAGAGCCGCTGTCGAGGCAGCTCCCGGCGAGGAATTCACGACATTATTGCACGACGGCCAGCCATTCAAGTTTTTCTGTGAACGGAAACATGTCAAAACACTCAAGCTGCAGCAACTTGTGACCAGCTTTGCTGAGCTCCAGAAGATCACGAAGCAGCGTCTCACCTTCACAGGAGACATAGATCAAGCGACTGCCTGGGCTTTGCTGAAGACCCTGCAGCACGAGATCACGGGCGGCAGGTGCCAAGCCGCGACGGGATGGATTGGCTACGATCAATTCAGGTTTTTCCGACCAAGTGGGAAAACGGCCTTCTAAATCTTCCACCCGACCAGCAATAAATGCTGGCGGCCTCTGGCTCTTGATGCCATTGCGCAGAAGATTGGATTCCGCATCGCGAATCGCTTGAGGATTTTCTTCGATACCAAGGGGTCGATAGCCTTGCTGCGCCAAGAGCAAGGCTATCTGTCCTGTGCCGCAGTATAGATCCCAAGCCACAGCTCCATCATTACGATTGCCCGCTAGCTGCTCGACCCGACGATAGATTGAAGCTGCCTGCCACGGATTCACTTGAAAGAAACTCGTTGGGCCGATTTCAAAGGTCAATCCGCAGAGTGATTCACGCAAACCATCAGCGCCTGCTAACTTTTTGGTCAAGGAACCAAAAATGGCATTCGTGCGATTAGGATTTATATTTTGAAAAGCGGCGACCAAGCTGTGACCTTTTTGTCTTAAACGCAGAACCATGGCTTTCAGTTCCACTTTCAAGGTCTCTTCCAGCGTTACAAAGGTCAGCATCACCTCTTCAGTCAAGTGGGACGCGCGTATTGCAATGTAACGTAGATCGCCACTGTGCGTTTGTTCCGAATAGGGTTGCAAGGCAGAAGCTTCGAGTTCGGCTTGCAAGTCGGGTAGCAAACGGTTGATAGATTCGCGATGCAAAGGACAGTCTTCCAGGTGCACCAGCTGATGCGACTCTGGCTGGAAAAGTCCTATGGCGAAGCGCTCACTGCCTTTAGGTTTTAAGGCGGCTTCTACAGCCGGACGAACAGCCAGCTTCGCGTGAGTCCGATAGCCCGTGGTTCGGGGCGATGCCACCGGAGCGATCACACTCGCACCCTCGAGCAAACCTTGATCTTTGAATTTTTGCAGAACGGCTTGGTATTTGTCGTTCAAGCTCGCTTCATAGGCTCCGTTGATATAACGGCAGGTACCACAGGTTTCTTTGATTGTGCAGACACGATTGGAGCTTTTTGTGACAAAGCTCTTGCTGTGATCGTTTCTCCAACGTTCACTACGAAAAATCTTGGCGGATGGGCGATTCGGGCTGTCTACTGTCATAAGCCATCTTTTTTTGTGGTGTGATCCTGAACGCCGGAAAAGGCGCGGCCGGATCAGGTGTCGGCCATAAACCTCTCGAGCTTCGTAGGGGGCTTTTCATACCACTCTTGGCAGGCTAATGAAACGATTTTCCGAGGGGAAACCGGCGGATCAAGGCGCAATCGGGGTGCATCAGTAAATCCAGTCATCTCGATTGATGGGAAGTTGGCCTGTCGACACATTGAGCTGACGGCGGTAGACCTTAACCCCAAGATTCTGGGTCAAAGCGCGCCATGTCGACCACTCTTCCTCCAGTGTTTTCACGGTGTAGGGTGTGTTTGGCGACTTCGAACCCTTGGAAAAGGTATAGGGTCCGAACAAATAAACAGCAGTATGGCGAATCCATTTAAAATTGATGTGCTTGGGAGACTCCGGCGGAACACCAAAAAATACCAGCATATCCCCATATTTAAGCGGGGTGTGGCGGGGATCGACTTCATAGAATTCGGCGCTGATCACACGCCAAAGCTCGTCATAGTTGATCATGGACTTGTGGTATCCCTCTTCCTCTTTGACATTGATCGAGGGCATACGTGTCAAATGTTGATCAAAAAAGGCCAGAGCCGCGTGAAAGCAGTTTGGACCGCGATAAATTATGAATTTGCCGGCCATTTTCCTGGCAAAGGCAGGCAAAAGGTCATCATCCAAGGGAAGATCGAGACCTGCCTTCACCTTCTTGCTGATTTTTGACAATTGCTCGCGCGGCAAAAGGTAACTCAGCTGATTGCGAAACTCGTTCCAGGTGTCACGCTCCGTACTGAGTTCTTTGGATTTTACGGTGACGACATGATGCTCTTTCGATAATTCCTGGCCGAGAGAATGAAAATTCAAAAGTTTGAAATCATCGGGCAGAAGATCGACTTTCACCGTGGATCTGGTGGTGGGTCCTTGCTTCTTAATACGATCCAGCAAGAGATCCTGCAGCTCATGATTTTTTCCAGAAGCAGCAAGACGATTGCTCAGCTCACTCAAGCCACTTTCTGAACGCGGGACTGTCAGGCTGATTGGCTCAACCGTCGGATCTTTCTTAGGATTATAGGCTCTTGCTTTCAGCTTTTTTGCGGGAATCGTGATTTTTTCCAAATGATCCGTCACAGGCAAGGTCAAACTTGCCTTGAGCAAATTAAGATCATGAGTGAAAGGAAGCGTGACAGGCTGATAATCTGTGATAGCCAGGAGTGGCAATGATGCAGCACCCAAGCTTACCAACATTCCAGCCAAAAACATTCTCTGCATATATACTCCCAATCGCTTATTAGCAAAAGGTAAGGATCGACTAATGTTAGATTTTTCAGCCTTCCTTGCCTTGGCCAAGCCGCACTCCCGATAGAGAAATAGCATCTGGGGTTCACCTTAAGTGTAACAGATGCCAGGGGGCATTTTTTTCCCGGCGACCTTCGCTATAATGGAGCTAGAGGCATGGGATATCCCGGAAACTCCGTTGGTCACCGCAGCCTCCAATCGTCAGGATCCATACGAATGAAAGGGATTATTCCATGACAACTGTTTTGATCGCTGATTCATGCAAGCCCAGCTTGGTGATGACATCCGAAGTGTTCAAAGACAAGATCATGGGAACGGTCGTAGACGTTGCCGCAACTGGCAAAGAAGCGCTCGACTACTTGACCTCAAGACGCCCTGATCTTTGCGTCGTAGACTTCGATCTACCTGATGTCGACGGACCAGCACTTGTGGAGGCCATGCGTCGGATCTACGATGGTCCTATCCTGATGACCGCCTTCCCAAGCGATATCGTCAAGCAAGCCGTGGTCGACAATCTTTATGCCTATCAAGACGCTTCCGCTTGGATTCCCAAGCCAGTAAATTTCGATGATCTTTCGGAAAAAATAGAGCGCTTTTTAGTCAGTAAATATCGACTGGAACGCCGCTTCATGGCCAGCTTTATGACTCAACTGATCGGCAAAGCTGCTGGTCGAGGCAAACGCGCTCCCAAGGTCGATGGCAAAGTTCTCAATATCAGTTTGGGTGGGGCTTGTGTCAAACTCACAGGCCCTCTTAAAGTCAAGAAAGCGCAAGAGCTGACCATGTCCATCGAACTTCCACCCCAGGAAGATGAAGAAAAGGCTATTGCACGCAAGAAAAAAACTCTGGCCGTCGCGGAATCAAAAATCAAAGCGAAAGTCGCCTGGATCAATGCCAAAGGTGAAGTTGGTTTACAGTTTGGCAAATTAAGCGACGTTCAACGTAAACAACTGGAACATTACTTCAAAACCCAACTTTCCGTGGAAATCTAAAGCCCCAAAGACTACGAATATTCACCACAACCCAGCATTAAGGCTGGGTTTTTTGTTTACAGTATCAAGGATTCAAGATCCCCAGCCGATGGTATTTCGCGGGACAAGACCATGTGGGGTTTCTTGAATTATGCTGAACCGAATGAAAGCCAATCTCAACGACCTGGACGATCATTTCGAGGTCGGTGGCAACTATTTCGAACTCATCGAATTCACCTTGATACGCAACCTTCCCGGAGGTCGCCAAATCAAGGGGATTTATGGGGTTAACGTGGTCAAGGTCCGAGAGGTTGTGCACATGCCTCGGATCAATCCCCTGTCTTCCTCCGTTCCTGGTATCGCTGGAATTTTCGAACTCCGAGGCATTCCCATTCCTGCGGTGAATCTTTGCACAGTTTTGGGCGACTATAATAGTCCGGTCTCGACCGAACAACAGATTATCGTGACCGAGTTCAGTCAAAAAAGGGCTGGATTTATCGTCAATTCCACCAATCGCATTCGCCGAGTCACCTGGGATAAAGTGCTGCCTCCGTCCGCGGACAGCAGTTCGTCCATCACGGGGATGATGCTGATCGAAGACTCTGAATTTCTATTCATCCTCGATCTGGAAAAGATTATTTCTCAACTCGAGACCAGAGCTCACAGTCCACAAGCAGGTATGGAAGCCATGCATGGCTATGGTCATCCCTTGGTCGATCATCATCAACATCATGCTCCTGTCTATACTCCCAGTCGCAATGCCCCAGGCGTTTTGCTCGTCGACGATTCCAATCTCATTTTGACCAATATTTCCAGAGCTCTGTTGCACGAAGGCTATCGAGTGATTATGGCCCGGGACGGAGCTGAGGCTTTACAAAAGTTGGATCAGGCTCAAGCCCCGAACAGCAAAATCGGGCCGGTCCATGCGATCCTTACCGATGTCGAGATGCCTAAAATGGACGGAATATCGTTCATCCGCAAGGTTCGCGCGAATCCTGAACACGACAAGCTACCCATCTACCTGCACACATCTTTAGGTGACACCAGCTCCAAGGATCAAGGCGAAGACGCCGGAGCCAACGGCTCATTTGTCAAAAATGATGTCCTCACCATTATTGAAACATTGAAAAGACACTTCATAAGCAGCAAAATGCCTGCATAAGGCTTTCGCTCAACTCTCTCTTACTTGGCAACAGAAGGCGAAGGCTCGAATGGAGATATCGAGTGTCTGCCCCTTCATTGAGAGATATGACCCTTTCTATGCTACTCATTTTTGCAGGCGGCTATGCCCTGAGCTTGGTCTATCCATGGATTGGAAGTCTGGCTCAACCCTCCTGGCTGCCCATTGCCCTTCTCCATAGTCTGATCGCATTCATTCTTATGCAGCGCCTGCCACAGGTTCCCAGGAAAATGGGCGCTTGGGCCTATGCACCGGGCATCATCATTCTGTTCGGCGCCCTTCTCATCAGTTTGGCTTCACGCTGGCTAGGACCATATGCTCCGCCTAGTTCTTTCCGCTTCGATTCCACTCAAGTCGCCTGGATCTTATGGATTCCAATCGTGGAAGAATGCGTGTTCCGCATGGGCATCGGACGCTTTTTGCGGGGACGCATTGGCCCTCTTTGGGGGGCTTATGCTTCTGCAATCCTCTTTGCGATAGCCCACAGTGAAGGCCCGACCCTTATACCAGCCATACCCTTGGGACCTTTGCTCCTAGGGCTTCTTTGTGAAGCGATTGATCTACGAACGGGGCGGATCACAGCTGCCATGGCTGCTCATGCGGCCTGCAACGCCAGCGCATGGATCTTCGCGAGCATCGATCCCAGATGGCTTGATTGGCTCAAGGACTTCTATGTCAGAGCATAGACGCCTATGTGGCCACTTCTGTCGAGACACTTTTTTATGCTAAGGTGGAGGAATGGGACTGTTGGAGAGATCGTATGTCCGAAGTAAAAGATCCACTCGAGAATGAAGAATCCGAGCGTCCGCTGACTCCAGAAGAATTGGCGCGAGAACGTGTCAAACAAATGACACGCGTGGTTTGTATCTGCAAAGGCATTTCACTGGGTCGCGTGCTGGATGGCTTGCCTGGTTGCGAAACTGTGGCGGATGTCAATCAGAAGGTTGGAACGGGGACCGGAGGATGCCAGGGCGAACGCTGTGGCCCTCGCATCAAAATTCTCTTGAAGAAGTTTAAAGATCATAAAGGCGGAGCTTGATCTTTAATTTTGGACAATGTCCATTGCGCAGCTTCGAAGAGATTGCCGACCAATGCATGCGGATTCGCATGACCTTCGTATTGATTACTTTCAATTTGAATACCTGCAACACCAGCGCGGAGACCACACTCAATGTCGCTGGCTCGATCGCCGACCATCACACTCCGAGACCAATCGATAGCGTAGTTTTGGGCAGCTTTTTCGATCAAGGCGGTTCCCGGCTTACGGCAGGAGCAGGCGATGGCATACTCCAACACCGATCCCATAGGATGGTGCGGACAATAATAAATGGCATCTAGGCCAAAACCTAAGCGTTCGATCAGTCTTCTCTGCAATTCTTCGTGAAAAAGTTCAACATCAAGCGAAGTGAAGTAGCCTTTGGCGACCCCTGCTTGGTTGGATATGACGATCAGAAGATAATCCTGCTCATGGAGAAGTTTGAGAGCTTCCGGAACTAGAGGCAAAATCTCAAGATCTTCGGAACGATAGACATATCCCTTATCGCGGATGAGCACACCATCGCGATCCAGAAATGCAGCAGGCCGACTACGTTTTTTGTCCATAAAGCCAAGTTCGATCCAGCTCCCTCACCGCATATCGAGCTGAACGGCGAAGGACCTTGCGATAGGAGGTTGCGACCTCGGCCGGAGCTTCGCCCGCGGCCAGGAAATAGTTAACATCTCTGACAAGTTGCTCGAGATCCCAAAAGTCCCGAACCGGCAGAACAAGTTCAATCACTTTGCCGATTTCGCCATAGGAATCTAGATTCTTACTTTGCAGATAGATCTGCTTTTTGCCACAGATGAGGTACTTGCGAATCATTCGCCTTCTCCTGGATCGGGATCAATTCATTCCTCCCCAGGAGTATCGGCATTTTTTACTCAGGTTTGAGCGTTCTTTTCAGCTGGAGCTGCAGGAGCTTCAGCGGCGGCCTCTGCACCCTCAGCATTCTCTTCGAAATCATGCATCACAGAGTGATAGATACGGCGCCACAGGGTAGGGTCCTTGCGCAACCAAGCTTCAAAAAGCTTACGAGCCGAGCGGTTGACCATAGCGCGTTTTAGAAAATACTCGGCGAATTCCTTAGTTTCCTTGCGGGCTTTCAGTTCAACTACATGGTTGGACAGGACAAGCAGTTCCACACCGCGAGCACGCAAGATCAGTGAGTTCTGGATGGGATAAAGTTCTACTGGATGCACGTGATGACTCCTGAAGAGTTGTGCGATGGCCAGCGCCCTCGCGTTCTTTGATTCGTGGCAGCCGGGCCTTGGGCCCAAACTGGAATCGGAGCATGTTTATACCTTGCTTGCCAAAAGGAACCAAGGACAATCAAAGGCCAAAATAAGTCATTCGGACGAGCAATATGGGTATTGCCCACCATCCTGGCCAAAGACTTACGATCCTTTGCGACTCTTGCAGTCGGCATCTTCCCCGGAAAACAGACCTTCGCCCTCCAATCGACCAGCCGCATTGTGACGCGCCCGATAGACTTGGAACGGATAAACCAAGTCCTTACGTTTGGGGCTATAGCCCAAGACTTCTTTCAGAAAGAAACCTTTGAAAAACTTCAGCATGAGATCCCACTCAGTTTGCAATTCTGGACTCACTTCGAAATGAGTACAGTCAATCAGTAAACTCCAAGCGGAATGCCATTGCATGAGATTATTGGTGAGCTTGCCGCGAAGGGCCTGCAGCTTGTCTTTGCTGTCGAGCACGGCATCCGCGGAAAAAGACATTTCCACGACATGCTGGCGAAAATGGTTTTGCAACTGAATGCTGCCTCGGAAATCCACAGGCTCTGCCGAGCCTTTGGCCTTGCGCAGACCGATGGCTTCCCAGGCCGACTCCTCAGTCGCACAAATCTCGAAGGGCATGAGGGCGGCAAACTCCGCCTCCAAACCCCAGATCACTGCTTTCTTGAGAAAAAAGCCACCCAAAACTTTTTCCATGCGTCCCAAGGCAGCCTTGATCGCAGCCTTATCAGCATCGAGACTGAGGCTCAGCTGACTGGCATCAATCACGGCTTTATAAGGGGAATGCCAGGATTTTAAGGCATTCAGCCAGGTCTGGCGCCAGTTCATCACATCGGCATCGCTCTGCAGAATTGTCGGCTGCGTGAAGCGCTGACTCATTATTTTTTGCTGATAATCATGTTCAAAAGTGATCTGCATAGCTGGCCTCTTCTGTCGCGGCAAAGCTCAATTCTTTAACCTTCTTGCAAAGCTTGGACGACCTGCTTCAAAGAATCAGGATCGACCGGACCATTGTACTTTCGCCCATTGATAAAGATCGTGGGAGTTCCGCTGAGCCCTGCTTCGTTCGCTTGCTTCACATCGTCCTGGAGTTTCTTAACGATATCGGGCGAACTCTTGCACTGCTTGATTTGATCGTCATTCAGTCCCACATCTTTTGCCCAGGCGACGAGCCGGGTCGAATCGATGTCCTTTTGATTATCAAAAACCTTCGCGTTCATTTCCCAAAATTTGCCGATTGTCCCTGCACAGCGCACCAGGATTGCCGCTTCACAGCCGAAGGGATGCATTTTGGATGTCATGGTTGTGTTGCAGGTATTATCCAGCGGGAAGTTTTTGAATACGATCAGAACTTTATCACCGAGATCAGCAGCCACAGCCCGCAAGGTTTTCGAGGCCGAAGAGCAAGAAGGACACTGAAAGTCGGCAAACTCGACTATTTTAACCTTCGCATCGTCAGACCCTTTGCGATAGTCCTCGCCAAAACCGCTGTAGGCTGAATAGTCGATTTTTATCGACGGCGACACATTGGAATCCAGCGAGGCTAAAATAGAGGCCCCTGGCAGGTTCTGGGTTCGCTCCGCAACTTTATTCAGATCAGCATCGGTCATCGGCATGTCAGCTTTGAAATTTCGTGTCGAGGTGGGCTTGACGACCTGGAAGACGGCGATCGAAGCCAAGAGGGCGATAATTCCATACCATCCGCCATTGGTGATGCTTTTCAGGCTCCAGGGCTTAGGTATGGCATCGCGACTGAAGACCAGCACGGCTGCTTGGACAAAGGTGATCAGATAAATCCCGACGCAGGTTGGACAGATTTTGCCGATAATGAATTCCGAAATACCAAAGAGGGCGATGGAGACAGGAACACCAATTCCCACCATCACGGCATAGGCTTGCAACGCATCCTGGCGCAGCTTTTCTTTGACGCGAGCGGTCATCAGCAGCGCAAAGAGCCCCAGAAAATAGCCGACGCCGTAGATTCCCATTGGATTTTTCCAGGGGTCTTCCGCAAATTTGCTGTTGGCAATGTCATCGCAGCTCAGAGTGTCATTGATGTTGCACGAAAAGCTCGTATGCCCCAGTTGCTTCAGTTCCAGGTGATGCAACAAAGAGTAGATACTGATGCCGACACCCAAGACCGCCAGTATACTACCGAGCAACAGCAGATTTTTAAACTTTTCCTCGTTCCGTTCCATGGCGCTGATTCTCCCTTCGCAGAGGCTCTTCAAGAGGAGTCATCGTAAAAGAGCAGGGGCCTTGTGGCAAGCAGAGAGAAAAATCGTTGACAAGGAAAAGGCCTAAAGGCATAAACCGTCCTTACCTCGTAGCGATACGAGAGATCTTCTGCAAAGAGATCGGGGGTATAGCTCAGTTGGTAGAGCGTCGCAATGGCATTGCGAAGGTCATCGGTTCGATCCCGTTTACCTCCACCAGTTTCTTAAAAAATAAGACCCTTGTCCGTTTGGACAGGGGTTTTTTGTGTCCGCCTTTCTTCATGCCCAGCGAGCGGAGTTCGCGTCGGGCACTTGTAATAGAGTTTCCATGCCAAAATCGAAGCCGAACCCATGTTCCTGTCAATCACCCGCCACTAAAGTGCTGACTTTTACCCACAAGTTAGTGCTTCCATGAATATAATTCGCTCATGGAGGCTTCGCCAACCTCGCCATATACTTTTCATTCCTGGCTCTCCATCACCTTTTCGGCCAAGAAATCCGCCCAATCGAGCAATTATGAAA
>JBGSTF010000104.1:0-33080 GCA_041736645.1 Oligoflexus sp.
CGATCTTTCTATGTGAGACCCTACACCAATAGAGAGAGAGATTTTTTTCGTGCAGAACAATTTCCGAAGGTAGATGACTTTGGTTGAGATTCCAGCTTAAGACATCTTCACCAAAACAGGTTGTCAAAATGTCTCGCACGACAGGCATGTGCGAGGCATGCTCGGATTCAGCTGGAAATAGCAATTCCAGTATCGGCACCTGTTCCAATTCCCCAGGTGCTTTGCCAAACAATCGGTCCAGATAGTTTGAATAGCCATTTTGAATCTTTAATTGCGCGTCCAAAGTAAGGATGCCTTCATCAATATGCTTCATAATAAGACGTAACTTACGCCGACTGAGGCGAATAACCGAGGCCTAGCGCCAAACCATAACAAACGCAATCAATGCAGCAAAAGCAAGGCATGCCGCCAGAAAAGACACCAGCCGAAAACTCTTCAGAAGATCGATTTCCTTGGCTTGCCATGCATTTTCATGGGAAAGAGATTGGTTGCGCAGATCGATATATTTTTTTTCGGAATTATTTAGATTCATAGCGCGTTGGTTCTCTAAGTAGAGCTCTAAGTACTTGAGAGACTCCGCGAAGTTACCAAGATCCTTATGAACAATTTTCAATTGCATATAGATATCATTAAGATCGACATTGTAGTTGGGTGGACAGACCTCAAGGGCTTTATTTGCTGCAGCCAAAGCCGATTTAAGATCTTTGGCGTCTCGATAGGATACGGATAGATTTTTCAGGGTCGCAGCCTGCCAGTCAAGTGCTTTGATTTTGGCGAAGACCTCTTCGGCACGGCGACCATATTGAATGGCTTCCTGATACTGCCCATTTTTGTTGAAGGCGAGATTCAAACCATAGTAAGCGTCCCCTATGCGGTTAAGATGCTGAATCTCCTGAGCCAAGGCCAGAGACTTTTGAAAAAGTTCCAAGACCCTTGTTATGTTAGTGTTTCCGGTCTCGAAGAGAAGGTAAAAGGCTTCGTTATACGCTCGAGTTGAACAAAAGAAGCGCATCTTCTTTGATGCGCAGGATTTCTCGAGTATTTGATTGATAAGTGTGAATTCACGGTCTCGGCTAAGACGTTTGAGCGCCAAGGCCAGGGAATTAAGTGCTTCAACACTCAAGATGGAAGTATCAATATCGACGCCGTTCAAGAGTTGCTGAAGCTCGTCCAACATTCCGGGAAGTTCATCCGATAGCACACCACGCTCAGAAAAACTGAAGGCGAGCATGGCCAAAGCTCGCTGTCGCATTTCTTTGTCCTCTATCGCTCTAGCCGCTTTTAAGATTTCCTTGGCCTGACTTTCAAAGCTGGTCGACGGGTCATCAAATGAAAAGAAAAGTCGATCGAATTCCAATTCATTTTGAAAAGTAGTCAAATTATGCTCACGCATCAGCTTGAGGGCTTCTGTGAGAGTTGCCATATAGTCGAAGTTTTCAAGGGAGACCTGATAGACTCGAAAAATACCCATAAGCCAGGCAATGCGTACTCTCATCAGTGTATTCTGGCTTTGAGTCGGTTCTTGCCAAAGAATGAACAGTTGATTCATCAATGATTGCGGATCGTCTTCGCCTTGTAGGAATATTTCGTAGCGTTCGGCCTGGGTAATTTCCGCTTGACTCAGGATCTTAGACAGGTTTTTGGCATCAGAAGCTGCCGGAGCAAAGTTCGCCTTTCCCAAGAGGCTCAAGATCAGCAGCCGAAGCAACCAGCCCATGACCGACATGAAGGCTCCTGTTCATAAATTTCCTTATGATCATAATAGCATAGAATAGGCAAAACCTTATCGAAACGGTTGCTTGTAAAAAAAACACGAGCACTCTGACTCGAGCTTGACCTAGCCTTGAGCATTGGGGGGGGGTTCATTTGCTGACAGGACTGTCAGGATTCTCGCCAACTCCGCTCCTAACTTACACCATCGAATTCATCATTTTAACTACTTACCCAGAATAAGTTCTTTGGTTGCCTTATTGCATTTTGAGGCACAGCCCATAGACTGCTTACTATAAGGTACCGCTCATGAAGCTGTTTTCCCTTACTCTAGCCCTAGTGCTTTCGGTTGGTCTAGTTGCTTGCAAATCTAAGGAGGCCGATCAGAACAAAAACGAGGTTCAGAAGACCAGCATCGATAGCAATTCGACATCGCAAAGCGCAGAAAAGAGGGTCGAGGATCCGGCGGCGAAGCCTGTGGACACCAAACTTCCATCGTCAGCGCCAGGGGCTTCGATACCCACAGTCAACCAGAACGCTGCTCTGACCAAAGCCGCCAAAGAACTAAAAGACTTGGTCATTGCTCTTATCCCTAAAGCTCGAGCTTTAGGATTGGATGCAGATTACGTGAATGAACTGGAAGCCGATACAGGGATGTTGGAAGCTTATGTTCAGAACTTTATCAGCACGCCAAGTAAAAATACGCAAACGGATGCCTACTTGAACGCTGGTTTTATAGGTGTTGACCTGAATAACGTAGGACTGGGTGCTGGAGCTGCAAACTTAAAGGCGGAATTGAATGCAGCATCAGCCAAAGCTGAACAAGTCAAACTTTTGATCGGCGAACCGAACTGAGATCCTATTCTTCGAATCTTATACCTCAGAAACAAGCTAGATAATCTGAGGTATAAGATTCTTTCCTCGAAGGAAGAACCTTTGGCCTTAAAACAGCTCCAACCCTCATTTCAATATATACTCTTTATCAAGTCTACCGGAAATTCACTGAATTATTGATATCCTAGTATTCAGTTTCGGTTGGCGACAGACGATAGAAGAAAAGAGGAGGTGGCTATGCATGCACCCGCTTTGCCGAACAACGAGGCCGACCGCCTTGAAGCCCTGAAGAGATATCGAGTCCTCGACAGCGATCCTGAAAAGGCTTTTGATGACCTCGTCTATCTAGCCTCCCAGATATGCGAGACAGAGATTGCGCTCATCAGCTTGGTTGATGAAAGCAGGCAATGGTTCAAAGCCAGAGTAGGCTTGTCGGCTTCGGAAACAGATCGAAATATTTCATTTTGCGGTCATGCCATCTTGCAAGATGAAGTCCTGGTCGTGCCCGACGCAAAGAAGGATCCCCGATTCCATGATAATCCGCTTGTAACCGGCAATCCCAACATCAGATTCTATGCTGGCGCTCCGCTCATTGATCCTGATGGCTTTAAGATTGGTACTGTCTGTGTTATTGATTCATCCGAAAAGCAATTGAGTGCTGTACAAATAGAATGTTTGGCATGTATTTCTCGTCAGGTTATCGGCCAACTCGAGCTTCGAAAAAGTGTGCATCTTCTCATAGATTCCCAAAGAAACCTAGTCAATGCTCAAACTTCTGTCAAAAAAGAGGCTGAAATTAAGGCGCATTTTTTAGCACAGATGAGTCATGAAATCAGGACTCCTTTGAATGGTATGCTTGGATTAACAAATATGCTGCTGGATACCAATCTGGAGTCAAATCAGCGAGAATTGGTGCGTGGTATTTCCGATAGCAACAAAATCCTGCTAAATTTGGTGAATGATATTCTGGATACATCACAGATTGATGCTGGAATGTTGAAAATAGAACATGTTGCTTTAGACCTGACCGAAGTGGCAAAGACCACTTTGCTTCCTCATTCCAACTTGTGTCAGACCAAGGGTATTGGTCTCGTTGTCGATATCGATAAATCTCTTAGTATGGTAATGGGAGATTCCTTAAGAATTTCTCAGATTCTCAATAACCTAGTCAGCAATGCAATTAAGTTTACAGAATGTGGAGCGATCCAGGTTAAGTTCGAAAGAGTTAAAGACAGTCAATTGCGCATTTCGGTTGCGGATTCTGGAATTGGAATGAGTGCCGAGCAACAGAAAAAGCTCTTTCAGAGATATGTGCAGGCCGACGCTGATACAGCTCGGAAGTACGGAGGCACGGGACTTGGTCTCAGTATATGCAAAAAGTTGGTTGAACTTATGAATGGCGAGATATCTTGCAGCAGTGAGCCTTCGAAAGGATCTGTGTTCTGGGTCACACTTCCGCTCGTTGAAGTGGCCAAAACGAGCAAACCTCAGGAAGCGATTCAAATAAGTAGCCAAGCTTGTTTTCATGGAAAAATCCTACTAGCTGAGGATAATGCGATTAACCAAAAGGTCGCTCTCGCATTTTTCAAGAAGCTTGGACTCACGGTTAAAGTTGCCGAAAATGGTCGTAAGGCGGTCACTCTCTGGGCTGAAGAAGAGTTTGATATGATTTTTATGGATGGTCACATGCCGGAACTGGATGGTCTTGCTGCGACTCTTGAAATTCGACAAGCTGAAGCCGCGAAGGGGTGCAAACCAATTCCCATCATCGCGTTTACTGCCGACGTCATCAGCAAAGAGGTGGAAATATGCAAAAAGATGGGTATGAATGACTTTCTGCCAAAGCCCTTTGAATTGCAGCGACTAAAAGACATTTTGATAAAATGGCTGCCGACCGAGTCGATTCTTGATTCAAAACAATCAAAGCCTGTGCCCGGCCAAGTCGTTTAAGGCTAAAAGGAAGATCTCTTTGTCGAACACTTCAAATGATTTCAAAGGTGAAAGAATCAAAGGTCTAAGATAAATTATTGGCCCCATTCCCAAAAATCAGGTTTTTACCGCTTCAGATTCAACCTATAGTGTCCGAAAGATTCATAAGGTACCTCCCAATTGGGGATAATGCAAAACCGGTGAATTCCATGACAACACATGACCAATTGGAAAAATCATTCGATCTGACAAACCAAATGAGCCATTTGGATTCAAACTCAGAGCAAACCATCCAAGGGTTCACTGTACTCGCCTCTCAGATGTTTAGAGTCCCTGTCGTCATCATCCAATTGATTTCCAAAAAACTTTATTGGCACTGCTCTGCTTCGCAAGCTGACAGCTTTTCCATTCAAGGATACGCGGACCTTTGTCAAAGTATCGACACCAAGGACCAGATGTTTCAAGTCGCAGACACATCTCTTGATAACCTATTGGGACAGCATCCATCCGTCACATCTTCTCCGTTGATTCGCTTTTGTGCCGCTTCATCACTCAAGACCTCGCAAGGCAAGCAACTTGGAAGTCTCTATCTTTTCGATCACCAATCTCGCACTTTAACTGAACATGAAACGACCCTATTGCAAACTCTTGCCAGGCAATTGGAGTTTCAGCTGAGCTTGCTACTGGAGAACTTGGATTTACGCTCCAGGGAGGATTCGACTCAACGCCTACGAGTCTGCCTTCACGCGACTGGCATTGGGGTATGGGATTGGGATATTGAATCCAATCATCTCTATTGGGATGATAGTATGTATAAACTCTACGACATAAATCCGCAGGATTTTTCCGGTGCTTATGACGCATGGTCCAGCACTTTGCATGAAATGGATAAGGATCGGGCGAATCAGGATATTCAATTGGCATTGGCTGACCTAAAGAAATTCGATCTACAGTTCAGAATTAAGAATACCAATCAGGAAGTGCGACAAATCGCAGCAAAGGGGGAGGTCTTCTTTTCCCCAGATCATAAGCCAAAGCGAATGATTGGTGTGAACTGGGACGTTTCGAAAGAGGTTGAGCAACGCCTTCTCTTTGATAGTGTCTTTAATAATTCCATACAACCCATCATGATACTGGATCCAGACGGCAGAATATTGAAGACTAATGCTGCTCTCGCCCGCATCCTTCACTATGAACTGAAACACCTCGAGACGCTCAATATAGCCAGCATCCTTTCGATCCCAGGTGACGCCGCAGAGATTGACCAGACGCTAAAAAACTTGAGCCAAGATAAATCCGAATTCGTCAATACTCAAGCGACCTTGGCAGGATCGGGAGGAACCCATGTTCCGGTTCTCATGAAAATTCAGTCGGTGTTGGATTTTTCTGGAAAAGTAAAATACCACATCGCCTTTCTTTCCGACCTCACTGAGATCATCAAGGCAGAAGAATCCTACCTTAATAGCGAAAGGATTTTTCGCAAGCTGTTTAACTTTGCCCCTATCGGCATCGCCCTGATCAATGAACACTTGCAGTTTATTCAAGTCAATCAAGCCTATCAGAACATGCTGAACTATTCAGATAGCGAAATCCGAGCACTGAGCTTTACAGACCTGACCCATCCTGATCATGCAGAAGCGATAAATCGATTGCAGCAAGTATTTAAAACTTCTGACGAATCCAAAGATAGCTTTATCATCCGAAATATATGCAAAGATAAGTCCGATATTTGGGTAAAGGTTTCTTATGCAAGAGTCAAAGCGGATGATACCAATTTAGCCTTATGTATCATGGAGGATATCACCAGCTCCAGAAACGCCGAAAGATCCATCATAGAAGCTCATGATCAACTCGCAGCGGTTTTTGAAAATATGAGCGAAGGACTTGTCATACAGGGCAAGTCGGGCGAAATACAAAAATGCAACCCTGCTGCACTCAAAATATTGGGCTTAACCGAGGACGAAATAACAGGTCGTACCTCGACGGATCCGCGGTGGCAGGCAATCAATGAAGACGGCTCTGCATTTATCGGCACAGACCACCCAGCAATGGTCGCACTGGCGACGGGAAAGAGTCAACATTCGATTCCTATGGGAGTCAGGAACAAAAACAACAATACAACATGGATCTCCATTAGTTCAACACCCATTTTTGAAGCAAACATTCATGAGCCCAAGCAAGTCGTAACAACATTCATGGACGTAACCCAGGCTAAAAATGTCGAAAGTGTATTACGCGAAAAAAATAAGATTATTTTCAGCGAGAGAAATCGCTTTGAAACCTTTGTATTCGCCCTGAATGCTAGTGCTATTGTGGCCAAGACTGATCGCAAAGGCATCATCACCTATGTCAATGACAAATTTTGCAACATTAGCGGTTGGAGTCGAGAGGAATTGATTGGCAAATCTCACAAATTGATCAATTCAGGGACTCATTCCAAAGAATTTTTTGTCGAACTTTGGAAGACGATTTCTACCGGCAAAGTTTGGGTTGGAGAAATCTGCAATAGAAAGAAGGACGGGAGCTATTATTGGGTTGAAAGCACCATAGTTCCACTTTTTGACGAGCATGAAGAGATTGCTGAGTTCATCGCGATACGCTTTGAAACGACCAACCGAAAGTTACTGGAAGAGCATCTCATCGCCAGCCGGGAAATGGAGGTGCGCGCGAATAGTGCGAAATCAGAATTTCTGTCCAATATGAGCCACGAGATCAGGACTCCCCTGAATGGGATTATTGGAATGGCCGACCTCCTCAAAGACACCAAACTCGACGGAGAGCAAAGTGAGTATACTGAAGCCATAGTGAATTCTGGAAAGACTCTTGTTGATTTGATCAACGACATTCTTGATCTTTCGAAAATTGAATCAGGCAAAATAGAACTCGAAATCGTTGAGACAAACCTGGACTCTCTCATTAAGAGCATCATAGTCCCGCATCAAATTAACTGCAAATCCAAGGGTATAGATTTTCAGCTTCAGTTACCTCAACTTGAGCGCAACATTTTGGTTGATGATAGTCGTTTCGGCCAGATCATCAACAATTTGCTCAGCAACGCGATAAAATTCACCGAACATGGATTCGTAAAATTGGACATACAGACTGAATCCGAAGATCCAGAACAAGTGACACTTTCATTCATTCTTAAGGACAGTGGAATTGGAATTTCCAAAGACAATCAGCAAAAACTTTTTAAATCATTCAACCAGGCTGAATCTTCGATTTCCAAAAAATATGGAGGTACGGGTTTAGGTCTTTCTATTGTCAAAAAACTCACTGAATTGATGGGGGGCACTATTCGGCTTGAGAGCGAGCTAGGCAAAGGCTCAACCTTTACCCTCAACTTTACCTTAAAAACTTCTGCGCTTGCAACTGTTTCATCCGATCATCTAGAAACCAAGCGAAATATTTTTGACAGCAGCTTGAAAGGTAACATCCTAATCGCTGAAGATAATCCCATCAATCAGAAAATAATCCGACGCATGGTAAACGATTTGGGCTGCGTGGCTCAAGTTGTAGAGAACGGTCTTATCGCCCTTCAGACAGCACAAAGCCGCGATTTCGATCTCATCCTTATGGATTGCCGCATGCCTGAAATGGATGGATATGAGGCGACTCGAGCTATTCGACAACAGAACAAGGATGTCCCCATCGTAGCCATCACTGCAAACGCCTCGGAAGGTGAAAAAGAGCTTTGCTTTGCCTCAGGAATGAATGATTTTCTATCCAAGCCTATCACCAAAGAAAAAGTCTTCAATGCCATTGAAAAATACCTTGCAAAAGGGCCTTCTGCTAAAAAACAGTTGGAGTCCAAGATGTCACAACCCAAGGTCGATTTAGCCATTCTCGACGAACTCATGTCCATGAATAGCGAAGATGAACCAGGTTTCTTTGAAGACCAGAAAAAGGTGTTTGTCGATCATTCCCAGGAACTCTTTGACAATCTCACTCAGGCGATCAATAAGAATGAGCGCAAAACAATCGCTGACATCTCTCACTCACTTAAAGGATCAGCAGCAAATTTTGGAGCTGCTGGACTTGGCGAAGTTTGCACTGAATTGGAGCGATCAGCTGCATCCATCAGCGAGGAAAAGTTAAAGGAACTGCATCAAAGTATCAAAGTTCAATTGGCTATTTTCTGTCACTACTTGAATCTATATGGCATGAATAAAGCTTCGTGACTGAGCAGACCATTGGATGAGGCAGGATCCCGCCCCTCTTAAGCTAATAGCGCGAACGGAAAGGGCAAAAAATTGACTGACGAATCAAAGGCGACAAAGGTTAAAATCCTCATCATCGATGATGAGCAAACCATTGCAAAAATGTTTGCCGATCGTCTCCGAGTCAAAATTTACAATGTCGAGACAATGATTCTGTCTGACCCTCTGCAAGCGAAGGAGACGATTGATAGCTACAAACCAGACTTGGTTCTTCTTGACTTTAACATGCCTCAACTTTCGGGGCTTGACTGCTTAAAGACGCTGCGAACTCAGTTTTCAAAGATTGACCTACCGATTATAATGTTGACCGGCGAAGAATCCTCCACCTATATCGTCGGCTGTCTGGAAGCCGGAGCCAATGACTATATCGTTAAGGGCTCACCATTTTCCGTCGTATTATCCCGAGTCGCCTCACAATTGAGTCTTTCGGAGATCATGAAAGAACGAGTTCGGTTGAAAGAGCTGAATGCCATCATGGCTTTAGTTGTTTCGTACAACCACGAAATCAATAATCCGTTGTTTATAGTGCTTGGGAACCTCTCGTCCGTAAAATCGTCGATAGATCCAAAACGATATGAAGCCATGCAGGTATCTCTCATGAAAATTTCGGAAGTTGTAAAATCCTTGACCCACATTGGGGACAACTTTCAAGTGGAATACGACAAATACTCAGAAGGGACCAAAATGATCAAAATCAAATGATTCTCTGTGATGTCTGGGATTGAGCGAACGAGTAGCTGGAGGCCGCTGTGAACATAGAAATTTAGGTCCCCTAAAATCTTCATCCAAAAAACCTTCGACAAGTCGTTTATTGTAAAAGGTATTTAGCTCTGCTGAAATCTTCTATTCAATGGCAGCATGATACCTCGAGAATCTAGCCAATTTCTTACTCAGAATTTGCAAATACAGCAAAACCGGGAGGGTACCAGCTTGCTCCGGTTAGATCTTTCTGGTTACCAAATCAGCGGCTGGCGTGCTCGAGAGCTCCGATTGGGGTAAGTCGCCGCAACCACTTTAAGACGCCAAGGTACCTTCAACCATGATTTTTGTGGGTTACAGCTTTTGCAAAGACAAACGTAATTGAACCTGTTCTTATCCATACATACAGCAATTCGCCAGAGCATTAGGTAGCGCCATTCCTTTCCATCCTCGCCCCCATAACATGACCCTACCCAGTTCCCCACCGCAAAGTATGGATGAGTCACCAATAATGACCGATACCTAGAATCAGGAATTTCCACTTTATCGAAGTGCGTCCGCCACTTGAAAGGATCTCTTAGCCAATGCGTCTAGCCCTTGAGCGAGAGAAATTTAGCGATGCAGCCTCTTTTTTGCAAGGACGCATAACCCTCTCTTTCGCTCTGGTCTATGCTGCGGCATGGGCACTCTATGTACCGTTCTATTGGTATATTCTCGACAATAAGGTAGCTGCAGTATTGTGTGCACTGGGTGGTTGCGTAACAGCCGGGTATGGAGCTTGGCAAATTTTGCGACACCAGCGGATTCAATCAGGCGGCATGTGGGCCAATATGGGCGGTTGCCTCACACTTCTGGTCATTGCCTGTGTGACTGGAGGAGTCTATTCACCTATCCAGGGTTGGATTTTTTTCGGGTCTATCACAACGTTTTTGTGTCACGGTCGCAGAGGTGGCCTCTTAATCGTCGGCACCAGTTGGATTGGTATCTTGATCATAGATGCCCTGGATTTGGGTGGTTTTATTAAAGGTTCGGGCTTTCCGTTTGCGATCACTGATCGGCCTTTCAAGTTTTTCATAGTCCTTGCAAATTCAACGACCATTCCAGCACTTGGGGTGGTCACCATGCTGTTTGATAAGCTGATCCGTCAGGCTTTTCTAGAAGCCAATTTGGCAAAAAAGAAGGTTGAAGAGCAGCATCTCGATCTAAAGGTTCTATTTGAGAGTCTTTCGGCAGGAGTTTTTACCATTACCAGCGACGGTAAAATTGGTTCTAACTACTCCGGCTTTCTGGTGACTTTGCTTGGTGAGGAAAATCTAGCAGGACTTCCAGCTATCAGTACTGTATTCAAAAACAGCAGGATCTCTCCAGACGAACTGTCCCTTATGAAAAACATAATTGAAGCCATACTCGGCGAGGATGCGGTTTCTTTCGAATTAAACAAAGGCAGTCTACCTCGCGATGTCATTATTCAGCGAAATTCAACTTCGCTGTTTGTTGAGATCGACTGGAATCCCATCATCAATCAAAAAGGTATCGTTGAAAAGATTCTTGTCGCGCTTCAAGACACAACTGAAAAGCGAATCTTGCGCGATCAAGCTTATAAAGCCAATGAAGAAATTGGCCTTATGCAAGAATTAATGGAATCGGAACATTCCCTCTTCTTGGTAAGCTATCGAAATGGCCTTAAGTTAATCGAACACAATAGGCAGCTGATTGAGGCTAACATTGTCCCAGAACCAGAAGTCCTAAAAATTCTTCTCATGAATATTCATACTATCAAAGGTGAATGCCGTTCGCTGAATCTGTCACAAATCGTCAATTGTTCCCATGTGATTGAAAGTAGCTATGCAGATTTTCTGAAAAGGCGAGCATCCACAGATTGGAACCAGTGCAGAGCCTTGGAACAACTCGATGGACTCCTTCAGCTCTACCAACGTTATGACAACATAGCCCAAGAAAAACTAGGCCGTCATGCCGACAATCAATATATCAGTCTCGATCGCCAGCGGCTCATTTCTTTGCTGGAGCAATTGCCTAGCGTTCGCACTTCCGACTACTCCACAGTCGAAGTCGCAAATGCTAAGCTCGTTAGCTATCTGGAGCATAGGGTGTTCGCTTCGCTGCCCTCACTCGTTCAAGAGTTCAGCATCGCAGTGCAGCGTCTGGCCCGCGATCTAGACAAGCAAGCTCCTGATATTGAGACGAGGCTGGTGGAGGTCTGTCTACGGGAAAGCGGCGTCAATGTGCTACGTAAAGCTTTCGTGCATATCCTTCGCAATACCATGGATCATGGTTTGGAACCAAGTTCGGAGCGCCTGGAAAATGGCAAGCCCCCGAAGGGACGTATCTGCATCGCTGCAGACTGGCAAAGTGACGAGTTGCGAATCCTCGTCGAAGACGACGGCCGCGGGCTCGATATTCCATCGCTGCGACAGAAGGGTGTTGCGCGGGGCTTTTGCCGAGCTGATGATCCCTTGGAAAAGATTGCCGAGTTGATATTTATGGAAGGAATGTCAACAGCAGCTGGACTTTCGCACATTTCAGGACGCGGCATCGGCATGAACGCGGTTCGGCAATTTATGGAAGAAGTTGGAGGTCGAGTCACCCTAAAACTTCACCTCGAGACATTTACCGGAAAATATCTGCCCTTCGCGTTGGAGATGACTTTACCTCGAAGCCATATCCACGCATACGAATATCAATCCTCAGAGTTTCTGAAAGCAGAAGCGGCCTCCTAACACATTGCATAAATTGAAAGTATTTGAAGCAATTTGACATGGGTAACCCGGTTCTTGATCGAAGCCCATTTTTCAATTCGCTCGATGCTGAAACGAGCAGGAATCAGCCTTATGGGAAGCCATTCAGCTCAATGCGGTGGGTGCTTAATCGATAGGCCCACTTCCCCGAAGTTTGCTTCTCAAAGTTCAAAAATCCAGCAAGATTAGCTTCAGCAATCTGAATCCCTAAAAAATTGAAGACGGGAAGTTTTTTTACGATGAAGCTGCATTGGTCGAGACTAGGAGGACTTTTCTGAAGGGGGCATTCCCCTGTTTCACTCATTTTTTGACTACAAGTAAAAGCCGAGACACTGGCACACTCAAAGGGCGAAATCGCATTGGCTGGAACGCGGCTTCGACAGGAGTTAGGGGAGTTGTCTCTGGAATTGAAAATCGAATACTGGATGGTAAGCGAATTTTTGCACTTCAATTGGATAGGCAATCTTTCAGCGAGATAGACTCCCGACCCACCTCGAGAGACCAAGACTCCAACCGTGGTTTGGAGCTTTTCAGCAGGGAAGGTTTTTGGGGCCAGCATTTCAGGGATGAGCTCATCTATCGCTTTGACTTTTATCGATTCATTATAGGCAATACCAATCGGCAGCGAAAATGAAACCAAATTTCCTGGGCGGATGATATCTGCATAGTCACGACCTTCCCATTTTTTTAAAGTACCATCTAAATAGGAGGTAAGAGCAGCACATTGAATCAGATCGACATCTTTTTCAGGCAAACCTTGAGCTGAGTGCGAACTCAGTTCGAAAGTCGTGGAGAGAGAAATTGCATGGATTGGATCGGCGACCTCAATTCCTGATTCGCCGATTGACGCCAGTAAGAGAGATCTTACATACCGAGTGCCTCCACAGTCGTTGCGCATGCTCGCCCATTCAGGATCGGCTGCTGAAGAAGGCTTAGAAACCCCTGGTCCAGTGCCAGGACCGTTCTTACCAGGATCGATCGCTCCAGGATCAGATGAGTTCGGGTTGGGGGCTGGCTTCGAGCTATTGCCGGAGGATTTACAGGCTGAAAATATCAGCAAAGTAATCAAACTCGCCATTCTCAAGATACCATGCATGCCTTGCCCCTCCGAAAAAATGAATGACTTCATAATAGCCTATCCTAATGAGGCTTCACAAGCTTGCATAACTTAGCTCAGGAAAAGACCTAATTTCCAAGAGCAGTATCCCATCTTCCTTGTGAACTTCGCATCTAGCCGCTTTCCATTGAATGCATGAGCTAGGCATCAGCGTTGACGATTTTGCTGAACAACAGTCACGACGATTCGCATCTCCTTGGGACTAGGGACTTGGTAAATTTGGCCCAGGGAGTTCCCCACAGCAGACTCGCCAAAACGTATCCTTCGAGCTTGCAGTTCAATCGACGTGAATGATAGCGTAGTGCCTTCTTGCCTTTAGCGGGCACAGGAGGTTTTCAATGAAGCTGGTCAGTCTTTCAGGCAGTCTCTGCGAAGCTTCAACCTACAGTATTTTACTCGCTGCAGCTGCAAACTTGGCTTAAGACAACACAGGAGAAAGAACATGAAGTTGGCAAAAAAAATGGGGCTGGGCCTAATAGCCGTATTATGCAGCACTGGCGTCTTAAGGGCCACAGAGCTACCTAAGCTACAGGATCTCAAGAGGATGGATGCAGCCTTTGCCCCGGTCGACCTCAAGATCGACCTTGGCACCATGCCTGCCTCAGAAAAAAAAGCATTGGCTCATATCATTGAAGCATCACAAATTATTGATGGGATTTTCTTTCGCCAGGTATGGGCCGGAAACGAAGGCAAGCTCTTGGATCTGCTGACGGACAAGAGTCCATTGGGACAAGCTCGACTCAAGATGTTTACCCTCTACAAAGGCCCATGGATTCGCCTGGAAGACAATCGTCCTCTCTTGCCCGGAATTCCTGAAAAGCCGAAAGAAGCCAACTTCTATCCCATTGGATCCAGCAAAGCAGAAATAGAAACTTGGATGAAAGGTCTCAACGAATCTGATCGCGAATTAGCCCAGGGCTTCTTTACCGTGATCAGGCGGGATGCTCAGGGAAAATTCTACAGCGTCGGCTACAATATCGAGTATCAACAGGAACTGAGCTTGGCTGCCCAGCATCTGCGCCTAGCGGCTACGGCGACCACACAAGCTAGTCTGAAAGAATACCTCAACAAAAGAGCCGATGCTTTTCTGTCCAATGATTACTATGAAAGTGAAGTTGCGTGGATGAAGCTTGATTCCAGCATCGAACCCACCATTGGGCCTTATGAAGTCTACGAAGACGAATGGTTCAATGCCAAAGCAGCTTTTGAATCATTCATCACTGTGCGGGACGATGTGGAAACGGCCAAACTGACAAAATATGAAAATGAGCTGCAGGATCTCGAGAACAAGCTTCCTATCGATCCAAAGTACAAGACTCCAAAATTGGGTGCTCTCGCTCCCATCAAGGTCGTGAATTCCATCTATTCTTCTGGCGATGCTAATCATGGAGTTCAGACGGCAGCCTTCAATTTGCCCAACGATGAGAGAGTCTCAAAGAAAATGGGCACCAAGCGGACTATGCTGAAGAATATTCAGGAAGCTAAATTTCATAAAATCCTCTTGCCTATCACCAAGGTCGTTCTGTCAGCTCAGGATCAAAAAGCCGTGAGCTTCGAAGCTTTTTTCACCCATATTCTGCTCCATGAAGTGATGCACGGCTTGGGTCCACATACTGTCTATCAGTCCAAAGACAATATCAGCGTCCGAACGGCACTGCAGGATAGCTATTCAGCAATTGAAGAAGCGAAAGCCGATGTATCTGGGCTCTGGGCCATGCAGCAACTTATCGACAAAGGCGTCATGGACAAAAAGCTCGAATCGTCTATGTACATCACCTATCTCGCTTCAGCCTTCCGCTCCATTCGATTTGGCTTGAATGAAGCTCACGGCAAGGGCATAGCCTTACAGCTCAATACCCTTCTCGATGCTGGAGCCTTTACGGTGAATGCTCAGGGCAAATTCTCAGTCAATAGCAGCAAAATCAAAGCTGCCGTGGCCCAGCTCACCGGAGACCTGATGAGCCTGCAAGCAGAAGGTGACTACCAAAAAGCGCAGAATCTTTTGAGTCGATTGGCTGTGATAAGACCCGAAGTCAAAAAAGCTTTGGTGCTTCTGGTAAACCAGCCTGTGGATATTTCGACAAGATATGTTGACAGCTGAGCATTTGATTTCTGATTTTAACAAAAATTAGTCGATTGAATGCGATAAGTGGCAGGACACAAGCTGCCACTTCCAGCCGCCTGAGATGCCGGCAGGCTCGGCCTTTCTACCCAACTTTTGAGCAGGACCTGAGCTGCGCTATACATAGGCTTCCATCCGCTCATTGAGCCGAGCTCCTCGCCTTCTTTACGCCCTATTTATTACGCAATATCACATATTTAAGCTAGCTTTCAGACTTTGTGTCCGCCAGTGTCCGTAGCCAGAGAACCATAGATCTGGGATATTCGCACCGATTTGAAGAGCCTACCTGACTAGCAGCGCCCTGAATATTCCCGCTAAGCTTCCGATTTGACAAGGTTCCTCGATCTATCAAAACACCAACGCCCGCGGCATTACTCTTGCTTATGTGAGCAACAGTTAAGATAGCCAATGGCATCGAAAGCCAGAGGCTCTGATCACAATCCAGAAAGGAAATTTCATGTTGCTGCTCCCTCATCCCCAGTCCGTCATACGCAGTGTGCTCACGCGGAAAGTACTTAAATTTGTTCTCATGGCTGGCGCTGTCGTAAGCTGCTCGGGTAAACCCGAGACGAGCAGAACGCAATACGCCGTTGACACTCTTGGTAGGCAGATTATTGGTGAGGGTCAGGAATATCAGGCTGATACAAGTGATCCGCTGCTGCTAGCAACAAAACTGAATAGCAGCATGCAAGAACGTCGGCGCTTCGCCTGGGAGGTCGTGGCCAAGGTCATAAAACCCGTGGACGTTCCCAATCTCAATCAGGATCTCCCGCTGTGGCAAACCTGGTACGCACCGGGCGAGATGGAACACATCTTCCGATTCGCCTATGAGGCTTTGACTCCCGCTGAGCGTGATGCTCTTCAGCATGGCTTCACCGACGAGCAAATTAGCACGGCCTTGCAGAAAGCAGCGAGCACTCGCACTGGTGTCAACGATAGCGAATTCGTCGACCTCTTGAATAAGATCAACACGGACGAACACAAAGCCGCAAAAGGTTCCGCCGGTGCAGGCTCCAATAATCGCCGCAACGGGTTTCCCGGCCTCAGTCCTTCTTTCGTTCGTCATTTCCTGAGCAACTACAAAGACCTCAGAGACTGTGAGGAAGCAGATGCTTCGGTCGATCTCATGAATCAGACCAGTTTCTCGCCGTGCATGAAGGAATTTCCCCGTGATACCGTCATGATCAAGACCAGCTGGGAAAAAGTTCAGGACGGAATGGAGGATTTCGATTTTAGTCCAGAGTCGTGGGCCGAAGCTTTTACCAACCTCACCAATCCAAAAATGCAAAAGGTATCAACGCCGAGCTCCGACAAAATATTCCGCATCAAGACGCGCGATGGTGAAGAATGGGCTCTGCGTGCCATTCATATCGTTACCAAGGAAGTTCGCGAATGGGTTTGGATCAGCCTTAGCTGGTCGGGAACCCCCGATCTCGATCTCGGTAGCGACCGCCCTGCGACCATTCCTGCGCCATGGAACAACTATAAGATGACAGTCAGCACTAGCTTTGAAGAACTGGATCCCAAGCCCTATATGAGCGCACAGGGGCAGGAAATTGCCACCCTAAGAAGATCTATGAAATCAAACAGCAGCAATTGCAACCGGGCGAGCAACTGACAACCTGGGCGACCGATCCGCATGTAGAAGTGGACGATCCGACTTCGAACTGTATCGGTTGTCACCAGGGTTTTGGTGGTAACGCAAGAGAGCGTAAGAATTTCACGAACGACTTTACGTTCCAGATCGGTCCTTTGATGTCAGAGGCTCTGAAAGTGATCTACAGCAGGCCGAATCAGTAAGGCCGTGGGCCGAATCCGGACATTATAATGAAAATCTCACGAACATTCGATCTATAGAGGCGCCTGCCAACTTAATGTATAAACACCCTTGGCAGCGCTGATGGCGGAGGTGTCGGCTTAGAAGCTGATGGCGGCATTGGGTTCGACGATATTCCGAGAACGAACCTACGTCCGCCGGCTATTGAAGCGGGCGGTTTTTCGTCGACTTTCATTGCTGCTAAGGCATGCTCAAGCACCGCATAGAGCAATGCAACCTTATTCATCACGAGAAACTATGAACTTCTCAAATCCCGTGATAAAGGGCGTTCCTTTATTTCTATGTCTGGATTAGGGGCTGTTGACGTTTAGCTACGCCAACGTCGAAGATTCTCAGTAAGGCAGTTGATGTCCTTTGCATTGCCTTAGCCATCGGCTTAGCCTTCGCATTTAGCGTGTATATGGACCCGCTCTTTGATTGCAACCTGTTTTACAAAATTCCTGTCTTTTGTTAAGTGGGGTTTGACTGCTCGCGTATATTCGGCATTTTTGAGCTTATAGCTCCTGCCATGATTGTATTCGCTTGCCTCGCTCCTCTAACGATCGTGCGGCCTCAAGGGCCTTCACGCTAATCGGGTTTTGCTAAGGCTGGTCTTTCCATTAACATCAAATCAGTTTATTTCGCACTTTATAGGAAGCAATTTCAGACTTTTGGGACTTTACTTTTCTAACCGATTACTCACCAATCGAATCACGCAGCTCTTCCAAACCTCATGTTGGGATTGTATTTTACTTTTTTAGTCAGTAGTACCCAGACAATCCTAGCATTCTTATTTGCCATTGCCACTGCGGCCTTCTGCGATCCGCGTTCGCTCATGATGCGGGCCAACCAATCTCGTCTGGCTTGGCTTTTATGAAATTTTTCTTGATCTGATTTGCACTTATTTCTCTTCCTTTTTGGTGGTTCACCTTTCAAGCATTTGGTCATCGGCTGGGTGATAATATCATTCTGTACTAGGGGCTGTTGACGTTTAGCTACGCCAACGTCAACAGCCCCTTATATTCCATCGGGATTTTAATTTTCATGAACTGCCTTGCTTGGCTCGAATGCTCATCTCGTGAATTAGCGATGAATAGGCCCTGCCATGACTTAAGGGAGGCACTCCCGGATCACCAATCGGTTGGTCGCGGCCGGAATTTCTAGGAGTAAAAGCCCTTCAGGCAAATTCAATTCCGCTCTGAATACGTCCTGCTTTCTATTGTCCCACTGATATGAGGCCTTGGTTTGTCCAGACGAGAAGGTTTGGTAGGGACTGGCGTTCAACCTTTGATTCCTTGGATCGTCGACTTCAAGGTACCAAAGGGTATTGTCAGGCAGAAACAGAGTTCGCCCCAAGTTCTTGTTTTGAGGATAGCGCAATTGAGTGCCATTCGGCCAATAGATGAGCAGCTGATCTTTTGCAGCATTGAGCCGGAGCATAGACTTCTCATCCGGATAGAACATTTGAAAGGATCCATCGTATTCTACCCTCATAAAAGACCTGCCGTTAGGATAGAGAACTTCGCGGCCTGGACCTGTCTGGAGTATGCGGCTTGGCAAAGGTCCATGGACGGGATAGATATATCGACATTGCCGTTTCTGTGCTTGAGGTTGCGGGGTGGAGGGCGTCGTCTGATTCGATACTTGGTTCTGCAGTTGAAACAAGCGCAAGCCTCGGTCATAGCCCAGGCGATAGCTATTTTCAAGGCTGAGCCGCATCGTGGCGGAACAGGCGCTGGGGATAGGAGCGTTAGCTTGCAAGCCTTGTTGACCGTCTTGATATCCTCGCTCCTGCAGAATATTCGGCGAGCAAATCCTTTCTTTGACTTCTCGCCAACCCGTATCGAAGCCTTGCTGGTAGGAAGGCAAAGTCGAAGCGTTACAAAATTTCGGAACCTGCGCTTCATAATCGGTGTATTCCTCGGCGCTGCGACGCCCAGCCTGTAGGCCCGTAACAAAGCTGCAGTTATTCTGGACGAATTGGGCACGCTCCCTCAGATAGGTCTCGCGGTATTGATTCCAGAAATCTGGAAAATTATCGACGCAGGATTGATACCGTTCCACTGTAAAGGTCGGCTGTTCTTCGGTGAGCACCCACTGCTTGAGCATCTCCATGTGATTCCCAGGGACGCAATAGGCCCTCAGACCCTGTCGATAACTTTGTTGATACCGTGCTGCTAAGTGTTTGAGTTCGGCGTCGCTGCAGTTAGGATATGACTGACGAATATCGATTTGGTTCTGGTAGTTGACACCTTGCTGATAGCCAGTTTCCTCAATGCGTGAGGCTGAGCAAAATTCTTTCAAACCTTTTTGGTAGGCCGTTTGATAGGCTGCTCGGTACGCCGATTGGCGTTGAGGCCCGCATGCCGCTATGGAATCGAGGCTAAACTCGCTTTGGCCTCCATCTTTTCCATTTTGGAAGCCCGCGCTAGCGGCTGTTTCAGGGGTACAAAAGACCGCCAGACCCTGTCGATAGTTTTCAGCATAGGCAGTCTTGAGAGTATCAATTTCTTTCTTGCAAATTTGGTACCGAATGGGTAACGACGTTTGCTGCACTCCATTAAGTCCTGACTTGCGAGCCTCGGCACCCACCGATTCAGCACTGCAGAGTGTGCTGTAGCCGGTTTGATAGCCTTGCTCGTATTTGCTGCGAAATGTCTGCGCATCCTCGTCTTTGCAGGACGCTCCGACGCCGAGATCAGGGGCCAAACCTTGCAGAGCCTGTTGCCGACCATTTTGAAAGGCTCCCGAATCTGTGCAGATCAGCGGAGTCATGCAAGCTGACGCTAAGAGGTGTAGAGCGATAAACTGTAGCCAAGAATACAGCAGGTACGGCTTCACGACATTCACCTCAACGATTGACAATTAGGTTCACGGGCTGCGCGGATCAGAATACTTTCGAACGACTCCAGTTGATTCGTAAAAATCTTCTGGTTGGCGATAGCCTCACTGAAATAGAAGTCGACGGGCTGAGCCGAATAGTGGTCGGTGCCCAAGAGATCGCCAGTGACGACACTCTCCCATGATATCAAATCAAACTCCTGATTCAAGGAACCCATAAGCAGATCGATGACTTTGGCGTCTGGCATGATCGTGATTGCTTCCAGGATTTTTTTCTGAGCAACAAGGCAAGAAAGAGCATCAATACCGCCTTGATCGATCGATACCTTGACCCAATAATCCGTGTCGGGTTCAGCAAACACATCCGGATCCATTTCAACTCTCATGCCAGAAGCGATTTGCTCGTCGCGGGGATTAAAATCCTGACGACTTGGCTTTAGCTGATGAATGGTAGCATATGGGAATTTTTTCTTCAATATAGTCAGCTGATTGGGATTGATGCGCTTTTGCAGAGCCATCTCCAATGTTATCGAATTCCTTCCCTCTTTTTGGCTCGCATCTATGTATACTTGGTATTCGCCGCTATCATTTTGAGAGATAATGAGTTCAGTCGGAATCGTCCAAAGCTCTGTGATGAGTGGGTACCGACCATCCCCATCGACAACTTCGTCGAATCGTTGTGCGAAATCGCGAATGTCTGGAATCCAGGAAGTACCATCTTCCAAAAGGATCTCCTGATCTATGGGCCCTTCCAGGTCGCCGACGCCTTGCTTGCTAAGACGCTTAGCATTCGCATAATATTCTTTGCCTGCGGAATTAAGTTGACACATCGATCCGCTGAATTGGAGTGGTGCACAGGACGCGACCGGAACAATCTTGTCCGCGCACTCGCAGCTTGGAAAGTAGGGGTCTGAAAGGGCTGGGAAGGAAATTCCAGTGCCCGGCTTTCCTAGGAAGGCATCAAATTTCTCGGGTGCTTTGCAGCCTATGCGGTAACAGAGAATCGGACCATCTCTCAAAGCTTTGATCCGATCACCCGCTTTGAAAAGCGTGAAACTCTGATTCAAGTTGTTGTCACGTTCGACCACGCTTTTGGCGAAGGCGTTATGGCAAGATACCGACAACACAATACCTGCCAATATCAGTGAAAGTTTCAAGTGAAATCTCCTGTCTAAAATTTCTCGACCTCAGTGCTTATGGCATGAGTCGGCAACAGTAAAAGAATCCTCAACAAGAAATTTATTGCAGATCAATTTTATGGCCTCTCGGGATTCCTGGCGATGAATAGCGAAATTTTGGTTCACCCTGCAATGGTTGACGTAGTATCGCGAGTTGCTTCCAGAATGCAGTTCGAAGAGTACGAAGAAAAGTTTAAGGACCGGTTGCAATATAGCAGCACCCATCGAGTCTTTACCCCCGAGTCCATTGATTCGTAAGGAATTTAGCTCCTTATACCGTGTTTTAAAGGATTGCCGTGAACATCAAAACGACCAGTCTTATTATGACTCTCTTGCTTGGCTTGACGACCTTTGCCTCGGCTGCCGAGGTCCAGGATGTCGACCAACGCACCATGGTGCAATTGCTGCAGTGGAACAATATATTAGCCGATGACGCAGCCTTTCCCAGCCCGGGCCATGAGAATTCATTGGTAAAAGTTTACTTCAACGAGATAGCCGAACCAAGCTTTCGCATCTACAAACCAGGACAGCAGCCGGAATTCCCGCCGGGATCTGTCATTGCAAAGTCCTTTGTGAAAGACCAGCAGACCTCCCGCTTAGCCGCACGGAGGATCTTCTATATGACCAAGATGGACAAGGGATACGATCCGGAAAACGGTGACTGGTCCTACACGAGCTACCTCGTCGACCAACGCAGCGGCGATTTCATGAAGCTAGATCAGGGTCGCATTGCCGATTGCATTGCCTGCCATAAAGCTTACAAAGATCGAGACTACGTCTATACGTTGCAGCGATACTACGAATCCAAAGGTCTACTGCAAAAGATCAGAGACCACTTTGCGAAATAGAACACTTCATGCCGGGAGAATTATGAAAAAAGTATATTCAACAATCGCCATCGCTGCCATCGCAGGATCTCTTGGCGGCTACTTCCTGTTCAACAAGAAAGGTGGATCAGACCGATCGGCCTTTGTGAAGTATTGCAACACACATATAGAAATGCCGGGAAAAGCTGCTAGCATAAAGCAGCTCAAACGTAAGTCAAAAGCCAATACTTGTGGAGAACTTTATGACTATGTTGTGAGTCGCGGATCCATCCAGCTCGGCTCAGTCATTGAAGTGGAAAGTCTTAAATATTTCACCAGTATCACCTCAATGGAGTTGGACGCTCTCGGGGAAATCGATCTTTCTGTCCTCGATGGAACGAAAAATCTAGCTTCGCTTACGATCTTCAGCAGCTTCGATCAACCTTCCATTAAGGGCCTTAAACAGTTTCTCGACCACAGCCCGCGACTTGAAAAACTGGCCCTTGGCAATGTCATTGTTCCCGATGAAAAAGGCTTGCTCGACGGCAACAGCAGCATGAAGACAATCGAAATCTCCGAGGCGCAAATCAATAGTCTAGAAACATTTGGGCAGCTCCCTCAACTGGAACGCCTCTCGATTCCTTTCTCTGCTATCAATTCACTCCAAGGGATCGATAAATTCCCTTCCCTGCAGGAACTGATTGTCACGGGAACCAAAGTTAAGGATCTTCATCCTCTCGAATCATTGAAAAAATTGAGAAACCTTGATCTCTCCTTCACAGAAGTTGTCGACGTAAAGCCTTTGGAGAAGCTGACCACGCTCGAGCAGATCGCCCTAGAAAAGAACGCAAATGCCGACAATACAGCACAGATTCAATGCCCAGAAAGCACTAGGAATCCGGCTTTGTCAAAGCTGTGCTCGCAACAACACATTTCAGGGAAGCAGGCGAACTTATGAGTGCAAGTGTCAAAATTTATCCCAATTCTTTGAAAACAATCCTCTTCGCTACACTGGTCGCTTCGAGTCCGTCGATGGCCCAATCCGATGTTCCCTTGTGGGCCCGCGGAGCAACTGATGCTGCGGTTGAATTCGCGCTTGGTGTCAATGCCCATAGGACTGTCGTTCTTCTTGATGCAAAGGATGTTTTTCTGGGTACCGACCAGGAAATGCCATGTGTCGACGGCAACCCGAAACTAGGACTCGACGCCACGCAGCAGTTCTGCTTTTACCCCAAAGTCAAGAAAGTCTGGGTTGCGCCCAATCGGATTTCAATTTTGAAAAACAACCTAGGATTCGCCGCTGTCGACGCTCAACCAGCGCAGATTGGATCCGGATTTGGACTCTTGGTTAACTTAAAAACTAGGCTGGGTATCTATAACAGTAGCTACCGCTATCTGCGAGAGCAGTTTCCAGCTGGTGCTTTGCAGCGGCTCCGCGCCCAGTCCGTGACCTTCGACCTCGTCCAGCAGAATATTCAAAGCGGCGTGAAGGTAAAACTAAATTCAAATTCTTTGTTGGCTGAAGGCGATGAAGCCATTGTCCAGATGGAAATTAGCTCGAAAGGCTTGTCCATTCTTCGTTGTTCGCTTCGCATGCGAGACGCTATCAAGAAATTTGGCGTCAAGCTCTATGATGGGTTGGAACCTGACAAGTACGGAGCCGATTTTTTCACCTTCGTAGCAGGTGAGTACAAACCGAGTTACAAGGTTCTCGAGGCAGCAGAAATTTTCAACTCTACGCCCGTCTTTAGTTCGTGGACTTATGGAAATACGGAGTTGGAAATCATCCGAGGAAGTGTTTTAGATACTGCCGAAGAAGACCAGGGCTTGTTCTTGTCTGATGATGCTGTTGAGTTCGGGGCGCTGTCGACGTCGGCACAAGCTGCACGAATCATTGAAAACGCAGCCAAAGTATTGGGTGATGTGAACGCTAAAGAATTGACTTGTCCACTCAGCGCCGAAGAATCTGAGACCTCTTATGCCAAAGATGCTGTAGAAGCTCTCAAGGGAAATCCTGAAGCTTGGAATTTCTATCTCTCGACTTTCAAGAAAGACAAATAACATGGGAACAGTCTCTAAAATAATAGCCCCTTTGCTATTCCTTGCATCGCACGCCTATGCCGCAGACAGCACGCTTAAGCTGCCGTCGGGAGAGGTCATATCAGTTGAGAATGAGCTTGACTACAGCCGGTCGTTTTTAGTGTGGGATCAACAGCGCGCGTCCTTGCTGGTCAATCGCTTGGGTCAGCTTGAAGAGAAGCCTACTGTTGGCATTTACTACACTGCTGAAAGCGTCAATGTCGACTGCACTTCCACCGATGATACAGGTGCGAGTTGCGGTAAATTGACAATCATACCATTTCATATCGGCGGTCGGAAATTGCTTTCCGGCAAGGTTCTAGAACAAGGAGTTATCAGATTTCAGAACTTTAGCTCAATTAATTTTGAAATCAGATGTCGGAACCTGGATACCGATGGGAGTTTGACCTTTTTTGAAGACAGCGTGAAGGAAATCACTTGTGACGTTTTGAACAAAAAGAAACCGAAGGATCGGTGGTCCGATCGCCCGCAGTATCGCAAGGATCTGCTGAATGAAATCAAGACCACCGGCTTGCTTGATGCCGTCGTGGAAGCGAATGCTTCGGCGTACCAGATTCAGCAGAAGCCTGATCGCATTGATAGCTGGAGTTTCACATTCACTGGATTCATGTCGCCCAAAGGTTTTGTTGGCTTTGCTGACGAATTGGTAGGGATCAAAGAGCGCATGCACCTGAAGGGCGATAGCAATCTCATCTCCGCTCTCTTTCTGCCTCTGCTCTTCTCGGATAGTTTCCGCAGCTTTCTTTTTGACCCTTGCCTGGGTCGAGTCAATGAACTCAACTTCTCTCGGTTCTGTGAATTGGCAAGCGATCCCACATACCCCAATAACAAGAAGATCGTCGAGCAGAAGAGAAAGCTGCGTCGCGATCTGGTCAAGGAATATGTGGGTATGGTTCTGTCAGGAGACGAAGATTCCTTGGAACTGTCGGAGACGGCAGAAGGAGCCATCCATATTGAAGCGGGTAGCAATTCTGAGCCTCAGGGTCGAACCCTGAAGGATCTGACTCCGCAGGCGCTGAATTTCAAAGCCATCAAACAATTCTGAAAGAGGTTACTCATAATGAAGACGATTCACCAATTGGCTGCGTTTGTCGCGTTGACAATCTCAAGTTTGGGCTATGCCGAGCAGCCAAGCAAAAAAGTATTCGATGTCCTGCTCGATACTCAAGGCAAGAGTCTCACTGTCTTTGATGATCTGGACAATGGCAAGATCGACCAGGTCTATCTTTGGTACATGCCGAACAATTTCGAAGTGAATCTCGATGCCTTCAAATTTACTTATTTGGGTGCGAAGGCCAACGTCGAGCTGGAATTCTTCGGCCTTATGCCGCAAATCCTTCGCGATGGGATTGAGGCCTTGAAGAAAAAGGCCGCCGAACGATACAATCGAAACGTTGACAGCGTCTTTGTATTCCCCCTGAAAGCCTATGAAACAACTTTCAAACCTGCACCGATCGCTAGGAAACTCTTCGAAAATGAGCTCTTTGCACCTGAAGACGGATTTGACACGGAATTTCCGCTGCAGTTTTATGGCGAGTTGTCGTTCCTCAATCGGAATCAATTCGTGGCAATTGCAAAGCAAGGATTGACGCTGGGATCCATACAAGGTGAAGTCGTTTTCTATAAGGGAGACGATCTGACCGAATCAGTTAAGTTCTCTGCGCCTCTGGCTTTTAGGGACCTGCCTCCCTGCAAACTGAGTCCCAATGGTTGCTAACCGAGTTTGAGGATGTTTCCTATGAAGCGGATTATTTTCATAGCTCTATTTTTCTTCCAGTTAAAGAATGCTTTCGCTCAAGATACCCTTGATCGACTGAGTTCTGAAGTCATTCGTTCGGTCGATGGACGAGAATCCTGGACCGTGTATCGCGATACGCAGTACCCAAAAGTCTTCTACACGCTGCCCGAGCTTGCCAGAATCAAAAAGGAAAAAAAAGGTTCTGGTTTGACGGTCGTAACGAATGACAACGGGTCAATCAGTGGAAGCTTTCAATGGACTCCTGTCGATGTTCTAGAAGACAGCCTTTCACTCGAGCGCAGCCTAACGTTGAAGTATGGCGCCGGCCTTAGCTTAGTTCCAGCCACACCTAGCACGATTGACGTAAACTGGATAGACCTAGATGGGTTTGGAGCGGAAATCGCACTCGGAGCGAAACCCAGCGTCGTGGCAGGTAATCTCGAGCCTGTTGAATTCATCATACCTACGGATCAGGTGGAAGCTTTTAATGAAAAAATTGTGAGCGAGAAGTGCCGCCTTACAAGCAATTGCGGGCTGCTTATACTCATCGATTACCGTTTTATTTTGCCAAGTGCGGATGGTCGAGTTGGTAGCTTCACGCATGCCTTTGCCAGCTTCATCGACGCGGCCCCCTATTGCAAAGTCTATACAATAGAATCGAAGTGCCTGGCTTCGAGTCGTCATTAAGGAATACCTCTATGCTCAAGTCACTCGTACCTTTGCTTCTGGTATGCTGTGCTGCAGGGAAGGCTATGGCGCTTCCAATTATTGAACAGCGGGACCAAGTGTTTGTAGCAGAGCTATCGCGTTATCAGCAGGATAGCGTCGACGTCTTCGCCGATGATGTGGATCCCAATTTATTCTGGTGGGCTCCCTTCCACGTCGCTCCCCGACTCAAACCCGGTACAACGAGAGCTTTAATAACCTATAAAACATCACCGGCACCCTCCGCCATCGCTCTCGTTACTTTTGACGTTTACGATACTGCGGTCAGTGCAAAAGTGAAAGAGAAGCTTGCAGCTCAAAAAGGCCTTGAACTCGCCGAGATCAAATTGCAAGCTCTGCCCCTTGACAATCTCTCGTTCGAATTGCTGACGGATCGCAGCAGCGAATTGCCCAATTTTCTAAAAGACATTCAGTGGACCAACGACACCGACTTCCTACCTGCAACCGTCCCGCTGGCCTTCCCTCTTTCGCCCACGGAATTGCAGCTTCTGAAGCAGAAGGCAGCCACCTTCATTGTAAACGGCAAACTCAGCTTTCTCGCTCGTCGCCTACCCCGCGCTTTGACCCGAGGGGTGGATACAGCTTGCGTGAACAGCCAGCTCGAAGAACCATTTTATGTGCTGGATGACAGCGCTGCCGAAGTCGAATATGCCGCCAGCGACCTTTTACTCATGACGGGATCGTTCCAATATTGTGTTACATCGACATCCTCGGAAGACTTGGCAATCAATCAACTGACGGCATCGCAACTGCGGACATCCTGGCAAAAATATCTCGTCGATAACCAACTTATTGAAATCCTTCCTGGCGCAGGTACTCAGCTCGTCTGGAAAGTTGGCGCCAAGAATCAATGGGAAAAGTTTTTTAGCCAAAGTACCGCAATGTTTGAGCTGGTTTTTCCTCTTGAGGTTGGAACCTATGAATACCGCGTTGGGACTATGATTCGTCAAAAATAAAGATCACCTGGAGAAAGCACCATGCTGCGCAATTTTGGTTCAATAATGATCGCTACCACGCTCTTTGCTAGCTGTGGCAATTCATCGAAATCCGCGACCATCCAACCGCAGCAAGACGTGCTTGTAAGCCCGGAAGACAGCCTTCCAGGGCTCGAGGGTGGCAACGACAAGGCTCCAGGCCAGGTCGAGCCCAAAAGCGAAGGACCCGACTTCGCGGCTGATCTGCGTAACTACGAAACAATAGCTAGTCATTACATAGAGTTACCATACGGCCTAGATAGGCAGCTGGTCGTCCCTCGGACTCAACCCGAAGACGTTTTGGTCGAAGAATCCTATGTCGTCGCCCGTCAATTGATTGAAGGCCGCTATCAGATTCGACCCCTTAAGAATCTTTTGGCTGTTGAAGGTATTCAGGCTGGTTCTAATGGCTCTACTAGTATCCAACTCGGGGAATTTCTTCGCGTAGGCCAGCATGTCCTGCTGGTGCGAACCAAAACTGGTCTTTATGGAATGGATATCGAGGTTGCTTCGCGCGCACCCGAACGCTGGTCAGAAGAGGAACCTGCGTCCTGTGGCAATGGATACATTGACTGCAATGCTCGGCTTAAAACGAGTATTGCCCAGTTTAGCAATTCGAACGGTGATCTCTTGCTTAAGTCAGGCACTGGTTCAGGATTCGGGGCACCCTATAGTTTTGTGATCACATTCAAGAAGAGCGCAAACTCGGCTGAGCGTTACTTAGGCGGAAAGTTCAGCTACAGCCTCAAAAAGAACTTGAACGCTCCTGCTTATCTGAACAGTTTCCCAACTGATCTCTTAGGCACATGCAGCCTCCGCAGTGGCCATCTCGCCTGCAAAAGCACGGATGGTGAAAAACTCTTCGTGAGTTTCTCCTACTATCAGGGAAATCCAACTTTCGAGCTGTTGTTCAATGATCGGACGTTCAAAATGATTCCCCAGTCTCTGTAATCGACACTTATTTACTTGTAAAAAAGGTCGCCCATGTATCGCTTGCTCATTATTTTTCTTCTAAACTTGACGCCGACTGCGTTTAGCTTTTCCATTTATTCCGATTACAATCTCAGCCATTTGTCGCGGGAAGAACGCTATGCTTGGTATGATTGTACGGCAGGGGACCTAAAGTCTGATCAGTGCTTCGCTCTAACAAATCAAGTATGCGAGGCCAATACCAATAAATTTTCCCAATTCTGTGTTGACCAGTATTTCAAACGCTGTTCAAAAACTGAGTTTGAGGGTGATTTTTGTCAGGAAAAACTTGAACTCGCCTGCAGCATTGATTTGAATTGGAGCAAGAAATGCGAGTCCTTTCGCTATGACCAGTGCAAAACAGCAAACTTTGAAGGTAACTTGCGCATACGCAATCCACTGAGAGAGACGGAGACTGTCAAGTCCTGCCCTCAGATTCGAGTGGAAACGTTTCTGAATTTGCTTTCCGACGAAGTCACGAGATTGGAGAAAAAGCCACTCGGTGACAGCCTAGTCAAGGATCGCAGATACGATTCTATAGTAGATGAGGGATTTTGGGAGCTTGCCAAGCCTGATCTAACCAGTCCCTTTGCTGACAACGGTAAAGAACTCTGTCTTCTTGCCCGGAAATATCCGGATAGTCCCAATAACCAGGTTAATACCGAGAAATGTGACTTGCTCTGTGGTCAGTACAAAAGCAATCTTGGCGATCCCCTTTTCAAGAACTATGAGATTTTTTGTCCTGAATATGTCGAACCTGCTTCCGAGATTCGGGAATTCTGCGGCGAAATTTCAGAAACGATTGGGGATGCACCCACGCTCATGCAAGTGTTGAGCGTTCGAAACTTTCTTAAAAAGAAAAAGGCCGATGTCAAATGCTATGATTTCCTTTACAAGAAAGCGGCCAAAGACGGCGTGGTGGGAGCTCCAGGGAGCTGGGACCAAATCGTCGCCATGGATATCTATCTCCGAGATAAGGTAGGTAGAAATGGTCGAGACCTGAAAAGCGGCTTGACCCGCTTTCTTGCGCGATATGGAGCCGACGATCACACAACACTCTTCTTTCTTCTGTCAGACTATACTAAGGCGGATCGCGAAACCAAGATTGCCATTCTGGATCGATTGAAAACTATGACGACACCTTCCGGTGTTGCAACGCTGCTCCTTTATCAACAGTTGTATGGCGGGGACAAGGACTACCGGGCGAAAGCCATGGAAGCCTTTGCTAACCGATGGCGCTTTGAATTCGATTATTCCTACGTTGCGGACGTAGGAACGGAAGTCTCATCAGTCCTGTTGCCCTGCACCAGTGCTATCAAGGCAGCCGATGTTGAAACCTTTCAAAAAAATCCAGATATCAGGGCGTTGGCTCAAGTCAATCTTGAAGATCAATTCTGCAAACTCGGTATTGGTCTCAATCTGAGAGATCAAATAAAAGCCATTTATGACGAAATTTATTTTCCTTCCTTAGAAGGAGCATTCGGCAAGGAAGCACAACTGGCCGCTTTGAAAAGCATCCACCTACTGACCAATGCCGAAGATAGACCCAGACTCCTGAGTACTTTGGACAGGCTTGCGGCATCCAACGTCAATTTTGATATCAAGACTGCAATAATTTCTCTCCTCATAGTCTTAAAGGAAAGGGAGCGGGTCGTGGATGTGCTCGACCGAGACCTAAGAAAGACTCTCAACGCAGGGGTTGAGGATACGGAACGCCTGAATACTCTGCTGACTCTTTTGGCACAAACTCCGGCGGCATTCTCGTTACGCAGTCAAGGTGTAAGTTCTTGGTCGTTCACCAAAGGGACTTACTTTGACTACCTTATTCTGTGTGCACAGAACGGTAACTTGAGTGAAAGGTTCAAGAACTCTTGCTTTGATCAGGGCATTGATATTGCGATTGCCAATGCACCTCTTTCGAGCCTAGCAACTGACAGGTTTTTCGACCTCTATTTCTATCAGCTTGCGGGTGAACGCATCACTCGGGGCAAGTTTGTAGAAAAGGAATCAACTTTGAAGCGGGTCCTTGACCATATGAATTTTACCAGAGCGCAGGACGCCCAAAGCGCCATGATCAAGGCCTACTTTGCTGATATTGGCTATGAAAATTTGAAAACCATTTTCGCAAGTCGATTTGAAACCAACCCATTCCTGCTGGAAGATTTTGACCGCCTTGCCCGCTTGACGACCGATAGTACCAAGAAAGCGGAGCTCCTGATTCGACGAGCCGAAAACAAAGCTTTGGTCAGTGCTTATCTAGAAAGAAGTTGGGGGACCATCGATTTTAAAGCTTTGCTGGAAAGCCCAGTAGACTTGATCAAAAAGACAGTTATAAGGACCGAGATTGCCGGTGAGCCCTTTGCCACGTCCTACTATAGATTCATTCCAGAAACCGTCTTTGGCAATTGGACACCTGATACGCCTTGGAAACTGGAATCGGTCCTGACTCAGGGTTTCGTGAATTGTGAAAACGATCCCAATCGAACTTGGCCTGACTTTTGTGCCAGGATTCCTCTGAACAGCGTGGAACGTCCAGGACAGATTAAGTGGGAAAGTATCAAGCGCTCAGTTGTAGAACATATTTTCAAGTCGGACAGGAGTGAAATCAAGAAGTATGGACTCTTTACAAAGCTGCTGAGTACCTATCGCCTTCAGCAAGGATTTGCAGGTAACGACCCAAAAATTAACCCTTATTCTTTGTCTTGGGGAATCTATGGCAGCTCGGATACCACCTACAGTTTTACTCGGCCCGTTGCACGACCTATACAACAATAACAGCGGAGACTATTCATGTTAAAAAAACTATTAAGTGCCGTGGCTTTTGGCCTAGTCGCCATGACCGCAGGCCAAGCAATGGCTCAATCGGTCTTGCCCCGCCTCTACCCACCCGACTTTGAACTTCTCGATAAGATGGCTGATATTGGTTGGCAACCCGGACTCAGCGACGTTGCTTATCTGTGGGGGACCGACAATCGCACTGTCTTTGTTCCGTATGATACCGTCGAGCTTGCGAGCAACAGCGATGGTACCCCTGCCTTTGGTTTCGCTTATGACACCCAAGGCGCTCGGGTCAATATCATGGTGAAAGCCGCTTACTCTCAGAAAGCCCAACAGTATATTCAACTTCTTCAAAGCAAGGGCCGCATTGTGCGCCCGCTCCAGCCGACGTCCGGGGGATGGGTTCTTCATTTGAACTACACTTCACCTGAAGGCGATCTTAAGCTGGCGATGCGAAGCAAGAAGTCGATCGATAAAAACGATACCTTAGAAACTGTTTATACAAATACAGTTTTCCCGACTATGCCCATCGCCCTTACAGCTGATTTGAGCCAACGGGAACTGGCACTTGTGATAACGTCTTTCAAAACGGGAGCCGGCATTGGCGTATCATACCACTATATCTTCCCAGCGACGGTCGATAACTATCGGTTCAATGCGACTATTGACTGGACTCGTTTTGAAACCATCGCCGAAACGATCGACATCAAAACTAGCGAAAAATGCAAGAAAGGTTCGGCTGGAGTCAACTTGGGCCTGTTCCATGTCGGTGGATCCAATTCCAAGTGTTCTGTGGATTACGCTGATGTACGGAATATGGTTCGGACCTTGATTGACACTAACGATATAACGATCAAGTCTTTGGCCGGAGAACAGTTTACGCGGCAGGTTGATATGCTGACGAATCTGGTTCTCGCCGCAAAATTCGAACCTGAACCTTCTATCTATAAGCCTGCTAACCCGTTCAGTCCAAAATCAGGCTGTGACCAAGGAGGAACGGTGGGCGGACTGCTGCATGCCGGTGCATCCTTAGCCCCTGGTATCGGAGCCTACCAGACTGGTTGCCGAGGAAATGCTCATGCTTATTTCAAAAACGACTACAGCGACTTCCAGTCCTACAGTCTCGAATACAATGTCGTTTCTGAAGGTATCGTAGAAAAGGAGGCGACGGTGAGCGGCTTCCTGAACAATTTTTGCGACAAATTTCCAAATTATTTTGTTCACATCGGAACTGGTGTAACAGGCTGTCCAACAGAAGTTTCCTATGACCGTGAACGCAAAACTTTCGTCATTGGTGTAGATGGGCGCTTCCGCGAAGTGGGCCAATGGGGTGGCCAAAGCGGTGATCCCGCAAAAGATTCTCCTCCCGGCAAACCCCCCGTCCTCCCTCCAGTTGGAGTGGATTTCGGCATCGACACAAGTAAGTTTGGGAGCTGAATCATGGCCATGAAACACATTGCAAAAATCGCCCTCGCCGCCCAAATATTTGGACTGAGCCATACGGCTAAGGCACTGCCCTTGCTAGACAATGGACTAAAACTTGACCTTATGAACCGCACGACTCAGGTGAATGCATTTCATTATGATGATGAAAATCCTAATGTGAAGTGGATTGTCCTAGATCGAGTTACTCTCGCAGAAGGCGAAAACGGACCGGATTTTGGCTTCTCTTACAGCACATTCGCCCAATCCGGTCAAATGTCGATGCGAGTTCGTGCCGGCCTTTCGGCTGAAATGTTTGAGCATGCCCAGGATTTGGCAGCGCAG
>JBGSTF010000110.1:0-6474 GCA_041736645.1 Oligoflexus sp.
CTCTTACATGATCAGGTCTTGCACTCCAGGATTGAAAAATGGGATGCTAGTCTATCAAACCTAGGATCGGGCCTTGCATGAATAGCTCTTCCGAACATGGCAACTCCTCGCGCGCGGCACTAGCCCAGCTGTTTTTCAGTGGGCGTACTGATGAAGTTCTTAAACTGACAGTGGATCAAGCGTTTGGTGACGCCATTGCGATGGAACATTGGCCTTTTGTGATTGGAGCTCTCTGCTTCAAAGGTCGCATTGATGAAGCCGATATACGTTTTCAAAGTCTGCGCTCCCTCTTGTCGGATGAAGAACTGGTGGCCTGCCGCTTTTATTTGGGAATCGGTTTCGCTCGTCTGTCACAGTACGGCAAGGCACGGAGCTTATTCACAGAAAATCTCATTGTATTACGCCGGCAGCCCGGTGACCATAGCGCGGCTCGTATACGTTTCTATGTATGGCAGGGCATCGGCTTTTTTCGCCAGCTCTGTGGACGCAAAATCCTCGCCATGAGAGCAACGCAGAAAGCATGGCAGGCTGCAATTGCTGCTGATTTCTATTTTGGTCGTATGCTTTCCACCGAACTTCTGGGTCACAGTTTGATCGGTTGCGGGCGCATTGCTGTCGGCTTGCGTGAATTGGAAGCCGCCTATGGATTGGCTCAGAATCTTGGGCACGGAGCCTATGAGAAGGCCATCTATCGGTCGCTTCTGATGTATAAAATTCAATTCGGTTATCCGCCCTATGACGCTCTCCAGACCATACGTGAACTTTTAGATGAAAGTAGGGTTGCGAATAATTATACCGATAATGCCATGAGTCTGGAGCTGATCCGGCAGTTTATTCTGCGTGGTGAGCTCAAGCAGGCCAGTCGCTTGCATGAAGAGATTGGTCGCTCTATCTACGCGGAAAGACACCGCCGGCATGAAATTTGTTGGCATCTGCATGCAGCGGAGATCGCTTGGCTCCGTCGTGATTTGACTGCATTTCATACAGCCCTCATCCAGGCCGAAGCTGCGCTGGATTCAGAATTTGATGAGGCTCTGCAGCTGCATATCCTTGGGTTTAAAATGCGAGAAGAGCCGGCAAGGTTCCAGCAGCAATGCCGTCGACTGACGCACCGCCTCGGGAGTGATATTGCAGCCCGTATTCTGGCCCGCTTCGAAGGTCAGCGATGGGAAAGCACCCGGGGAGAGGATCCACTTGGAGATATCCTGGATGGGTTGAGTAACCCGCAGAGCAGTATCATTCAGAAATTGGGTGCCGTGTTGGATTCACCTTATATCGGGCTTTTGAGCAAGCTCTTGCCCCTGCAGGCCGTTGAACAGTCTCTCCATATCCTGATGCCTAAGGGGGCTTTGATTGTTGTCGATCATGGAGACATCGGCAAAGTGGATGCACTCGTGTCACCTCAGACTCTCGACCTCTTGCGCCTGATCAGTCAAGGTTGGGTGCAAAAACAGCAGCTAGTCGAGGCCATTTGGGGTTACACCTATCATCCCCTAAAGCATGATTCCCTGGTCTATTCGTTGATTTCACGGGTGCGTACCCAGCTGGGTGAGGCTGGAACTTGGATTGAACATGGGCCTCAAGGTTATTGTTTACGACCCGGTGTGTTGCTCCAGTTTCACAACTTTCAACCAGCCACAGCTTCCGTTCCCATAGCGGCTACTCTGGTGGAAGAGCAGCCGGCCAGGACTTCACTCAATTCGCGGCAGCTCCTTATCCTCGATGCCCTTCAGGAAAGGCCTGCGATCGATGTCGAAGACTGTGTCCAACTCTTTGGGACTTCCCGCATCACGGCCAGCCGGGATTTATCCAGTCTTTGTCAGGAAGGACTCGTCGAGCGTTTCGGCAAAGGCCGTGGGACAAAATATCGTTTGATTCGAACGCCTCAATCTAAATAGGAACATTCCATGAAAAATGTATGCTTCGTTTTCGCGCTATTTCTGACTTTGAGTGAATCACTGCAGGCACAGGACTACTATGTGCCCATCAAGAAAGAACTGGAACCTGCTGCGCGCTTACCTTTGGAATCCTTTCGACTGGATGATGCCGTGCTGCAGTATCGCCTGCCTCAGGATATTACTGGTCGGCCTTTGGATATTATGATGACGCGTGAAAGAGAAAGCACTGGACCGGGCCGCGTTTATAAAGGTGTACTAGGGACAGCGACCTGTCTGGGTACCGATGAGCTGCCGGCCTGCGTTGTGCAGCATAAGGATCTTAAGATCAATAAAGACGAACTGACAGCATTTGCCAGGAAGAAATATCAGGATCCAAGGCTTTTGGCTCAGATCACAGCGGTGCAGCAGGTCTTCTCATCATCGAATGAACCGATCGGCTTTATTGCGCGTCGAGCCCTCATAAAACCGCGCACGGATTTTGGCGTGTGGAACGGGTCCATGACCCTGGCGGATGCTAGCAAACGCGAACAGGTGAGAGTGCAGTTGAAAGGTGATTCAGGACTCTTCCGTTTCTCCCCCGCAACCGGAAAAAAAGGCAAAAAAGGCGAGGAAGTGGCCGGAGAACTTACGGAAGTATTAACCCATGGCGTCCACATCAGTGGTCACTGGAAGCTTCAGAAGCAAAACGGCTGGTTTCAATGGAAACTGAATTCCGATAAATCTGGTTTTGAAGGCAGCTGGGGTTTGATTGAAGCCAACGGCCAGCGCACGGTCGAGGGCAATTGGGTTGGCAGTATGCCCTGATTTTCCGTGAACTTTGGGGATTTGCTGATTTCTCCTTGGGGAATGTCTAGCTCGGCACGAATTAGATTTTATTCTAAACGTTAGAAATAAGTTTCATTTCTTCGAGTGTAAGTGGAGTGGCAACCCCAAGATCGAATCGAAAATGTTGATCCATGCGGCAATAGGAACGAAGGAAACAAAAAGGCGATATACCTCGATCGAGAAAAAACAGTTACCCAAAGTCCTCTAGATCCGACCGGCAATAAGATTCAAAAGAGATTCTCCATACACATCAAGTTTTGCTTCCCCGATCCCATAGACACCCATAAGGCCTTGTCGATCGCGAGGCTTTTGGCTAGCGATAGCCTCCAGGCTTTTGTCGCTTAGAATCCGAAAGGCAGGAATGCGGCGTTTTTTTGATTCCGCTTTGCGCCAAGCCTTGAGAGATTCGAGCAGAAAAGGGTCGAGATTGGGATCTGATGAAACGGGATGGGACGATTTTGCCGATTTAGCCCCCTGCCGCTTGCTGGTCTTATTAGTCTTGCTCTTCCTCTGCGTCGGGAGTTTGCTTGTCGTTCTTTTCAATTGCGACCAATCGATAGCATCAATTTCTGTTTTAAGAGCGATCGTGGTGTACTCAATCGTTTCAGCATCTTTTGTGAAGCTCGCCGCTTGAGATTTCAGATATTGAGCTTCGACCAGAGACTGAATCAAATCATCATAGTCGCGCCTCGTAAGACCCAAAGCTTCCCCATGCTCACGGAAAAGTTTTCCCGTCGCCATAGGCCGCGATTCTCTCGTCAGCTGGATGAGCAAGCGTTGGGCGTTAGCGATTTCATCATCGTTCCAGGGTCTTTGAACCTTGGATTGGCTTTGCCCAGGTGCGCAGATATCGCAAATGCCGCAGACCTGCCCCTTTGCATCTGGATCCCCAAAATGGGACATAAGGCCGAGCATCCGGCAATGGCTAGTTTCATTCACATAACGCATCGTCTCTAAGAGTTGCTTGTGTCGATGCTGCTTCTGCTCCTCATAAGCTTTTTCCCAGAGGATCTTTCCCGTCGGTTTTAAAAGTCCCTGACTATCCTCGTCCAGGGCATCAATCATCAAGAGGCGTTCCACCAGATGTTCGAGATTGTCAACGCTGACCCGTGAGCTCAGGTCGGATCGAAGGATTCCGTCCCTGGGCACACTCTGTAGAACCGTTTTCAATTCTTTGACATCGGGATAGTTTAGCTTATGGAAATATTCATGGGTCTTTACATCAGCGTATGAATAAAAAAGAATAGCTTTGGCAAGCTTGCCATCTCGTCCTGCGCGACCAATTTCCTGATAGTAGCCTTCGATGGAACTCGGCACAGCCATGTGCATGACGGTTCGCACATTGGGTTTGTCGATACCCATACCAAAAGCGATGGTCGCTACAATGACTTCCAGCTGGTCAGCAAGAAAATCTGATTGCACCTGGTTACGCCGCTTGGGATCCATGCCGGCATGATAGGCTGCAGCTCGAAAGCGTCGTCCCAAAAGCAGAGCGAGACTTTCAGCATCTTTGCGCGTCGGAGCATAAATGATTGCTGGTAGTGCCAATTGAGTTTTCAACAGTCCTAGTGCTGCCATGGGTCTATCGCCCTTGCTGAGCTCGATATTTTCTATAGCGATATTGGTACGACGAAAGCCATGCACATGCAGAGCGGGATTCTTAAGGCCGAGACTGTCGATGATATCTTTTTGCACTCGACTGGTCGCTGTTGCTGTCATGGCAATCGTTGGCGTGGGTTGCAGGGGGCCCAGGCGTTCTGCCAATCGACGATAATCGTAGCGAAAGTCGTGTCCCCACTGGGAAATGCAGTGAGCCTCATCAATGGCGATCAAGCTTGGTTTGAAGCGTCCGAGGAATTGGACAAAGCCCGGCACACCCAAGCGTTCAGGGGCGATAAACAAAAAATCCAGTTGACCGGATGCATAGGCCTGGCAAGTCTCCTGGGAAAAGCTTCGGGTTTTACCAGAGTGGATTGCTTCAGCTCGAAGGCCCATAGTCTTCAAACGAGCCACCTGATCGTCCATCAGGGCGATCAGGGGACTGACGACTAGCGTTGGTCCACCGAGAGCCAAACCTGGCAATTGATAGCAGAGAGATTTTCCTGCACCTGTCGGCATCACCAGAAGGACATCTCGATGCTGAGTGAGATCCCAGCAAGTCGATTCCTGATGGGAGCGGAAGCTCGAAAATCCGAAGCGCTGCTGAAGAATCTGTAGCATCGATTCCCGAGTGATGGGACCAGCATCGAGCGACTTGCTCGCAGCTGGTGCTCGGATGATCGGCGCGTCTGTCGGCGTCGGTTGCGGCGCTACGGTCATGATCAGTTCCTTGGGAGAAGCCCGTGATGCGCCGGCCCTAGTCTTTGACGGCGCCGAATCCTCTGCTACATAGTTTCTTTTTGCCAGATCTTTTTGTAGGCAAGCGCGGGTCATCTCTTGGACAAAATCCATGATTTCAGCTGTAAAAGTCTCTAAGGAACCGGATCCTCGGCGCATCTGGCTCAGCTTGAGTTCCCACTGTCCGGTGAGCTCTGGACTTTTTATTTCATTGTCCAAGATACTGATGAGCTGCATGCCTTTTTCCGTCGCGCGCAAAGCTTTCTTGTCGCGTTCAATGTACTGCCTTTTGATAAGAGTTTCGATGATGCCACTGCGGGTGGCGGGCGTTCCCAATCCGTGCTCCCGCATGGCCGCAGAAAGTTCTTTATCGTCCAAAGTGCTGCCCGCCGTTTCCATGGCTGTCAGCAGCGAAGCATCGGTGTGTCGAGGCGGAGGCTGCGTTTTTCGCAGGTCTTGATGCAACTTGAGCAAACTTTGTAAGCGCCCCACGGCAAGCTCGCGCGGAAGATCTCGTTCCAAGCCTGAGCTTCGCCCATAGTCCAAGACTTTCCAGCCCTGTTCCATGATCTTGCGACCCCGAGCAAAGAAGCCTTTCTGGACCTTGCTGACCGAAGCAATCGGATAGGCGGCAAGGATGGCTTCCGTCTGCATCGAAACGAATTCATCCATAAAAGCTGTCAAGAGACGTCGACAGATCATTTCGAAAAGTTTTTCGTGTTCGGGAGGCAAGCGATTTGATTTTTGACCTGTCGGAAGAATAGCGTGGTGATCACTGACCTTGCCAGCATCGACATAGCGCTTGCCCAGAGGCTTCACTTGAAAATTCTCCGGCAGTAGCTTCAGGAAAGGCGTTTGAATGCGGCTCACCACTTCACTCAGCTGCTTTTGCAGATCCTCAGTGATATAGCGACTATCCGTCCGAGGGTAGGTGATGAGTTTATATTTTTCGTAGAGCTCTTGAGCCAGATCCAGTGTTCGCTGCGCGCTGAAACCAAAGATGCGGTTGGCATGTCTTTGCAATTCGGTCAAGTCGTAGAATTGTGGGGGCGGTAAGCGATTGGCCTTTTCTTTGAGGCTGGCGATGGCGAAAGGGGTGCGAGCGATCTCGGCACAGAAGGCTTCCAATCCGGGATCCTTGGGGTTAAAACGCTTGGCCTGTAGAGCCGAGCTGGACTCGCTCTCGGCATCGATCGCCTTGGGTGCTGTCTTATCAAAATAGTCGGCCTCGTAGGCTGGTGATCCATCCTGGCTAAAGGAAGCCTGCAGTATCATGTATTCTTCAGGCACAAAACTCTGGATCGCCTGCTCGCGTGCTACGAGCATGGCCAGCGTTGGAGTTTGCACGCGACCGATCGAATAGTTCTCGCCACTTTTCAAGGAATAGGCCCTTGAAAGATTCATACCTACTAGC
>JBGSTF010000314.1:0-16624 GCA_041736645.1 Oligoflexus sp.
CGAGAGAAATTTGCTTCTGGCTGTCTGCCGTCTGGGTATCCGAAAAATCCAGAAAGCTTTTATAAGATCAAAGGCGAATGGTGCGGGAGGAAGTCATTTTTTTTCCAGAAGCCAAAACAAAATGCTGCGAATCGGCGGAAAAAATCTGTTGAGATATCCGAACAAGAGAGGCTTATAGAGCTTGCTAAGTATGCCGAAGCAAAAGTGTTACTGAGGACTTTGGGAATAAATTCAATAAGCAAGTACAGGAAGAATCGCGCGCTGATCATTTCGCATAATTTGCCGGGAAGTCCAGACAAGTATTTCTCAAAGTTAGGTATTTGGAAGGGTTACCGGGATCTCTTTTCAAAAAGTTCTACCTATGTAGATTTCAAGGAAATCCAACTGATAGCGGCCGACCTGTTTAAATCCGGCGCACTGTCTCGTCCATCCATTCTCGGACTCGTCAGAAACTGCAAGGAAGCTGGGATATCCGGCGTCCCCTCAAGCGAAAAGACCTTCAAGAAGGTTTACGGCCACCTATACACTTCGATTGACGATCTATTTGGTATTTCGAGACCGTCCTATGATGAATGCTCGGCCCTGGCTAAGCGTCTTAAAATATCTTGCCGTTCGGAATGGCGCGAAAAATATAAGGGTCAGGAAATTCCTAGGCGCTATCCGGCTTGGCCAGAGCTGGCCTATGAGGAATTTCCAGGATGGACGGAATTTCTCGGATTGCCAAAGCGGGGCTCTGGACGCATTACTCTGGATCAAGCAAAAGACCTGGTCAAAGAGCTCGGAATAAACAACTTAGCGGAATATCGCGCTTTCGCTGGATCGGATGTTGGTCGAAGATTAGGGTTACCACTCAATCTTAAAGCATACCTCAAACATCACGAGGGCAGTTTCAGTGTTCTTCAATTGTTCGATCGGCCTTCAGCTGACAGAGCTCAGTATGGGCAAAGTGTTACCATCTACAGCGACGAAAACCCGTGGAATACTAAATGAAGGGGATACAGATGGGACACGGTGTCTCATTGGCAAGTAGCAAAATATGACGTTTTTTGAATTCTGAATCGGATACTTAAACCAAATCTTCGTTTCAACTCATTCGGAGGAATCAATGTCAGGTGCAAATGCAGCTCTAGTGCTGGAGAAAAAACGAACAGTGCGGAAATCAGATAGCAAATTGAAAGTTTTTGACCCGAGAAATGTTTCAGACCTAGCTCCAGGTGAATATCACTTTGATGATGTCGTGCTACCTGAACTTCTACAAGAGGACAACGATAGAGTTATCAAGACTTATAGTCAGTCGTTCCAAGAGCTGGTCGAGTCTGTCAGGTCAGCGACCCGCGTTCGAGAAGAAATTTCTTTGTTCTACGATCCGACGAAGGAAAAGGTTCTTATTAAGTCTGGACACAGACGAACGAAAGCCGTGATGCAAATCCGTTATGGTTCTTTGCCATTTCACGCAATGCTTCCTGTCAAAGTTAAAATCCCTCATCCTGAGAATATTGAAAAGGATTCGAGGGATCAGGAGATCGTTGCAGTTATTTCAAACTTTCAACGAGAGAATCTGAAGGGTGTGGAACGAGCGCGATCAATGGCCCGACTATCTAAAGCTGGGTTGTCAATTGCTGAAATATCCAGGTTGATGAGCGTCAACAGAAAGACGATCGAGCGCTCGCTCAACATTGCTCTGCTACCAGACGACGTGCAGCTGTTCATGCTGGAGAACTCGGAGAAGGTGACTGAGCGCGAAGCCATCAGGGTTGCAACACTGTACAAAGTGAAGCAGTCGGAAGGCATGTCTGAGCCAGAAGCCAAGCTGCTTATTCAAGACGACTTGAAAAGCATCGTCAATGGAAACGCTAAGCAACGACCAGAGGAGAAGGCCAAGAAGGATGAGGAAGGAATCTTCAAGATAAATATTGAATTGCTAGAAGCCAAGATGAAGCTCGAAAAAATTCCGCCAGCTATTTCTGAGAAGATTATCTCTATCATCAAGAGCGATAATCTCGTATAAGTTGCTTCGTGAACAAACGCTTCGCCCGAAACACAGGCCGACCCAGGGAAGGGTTAGCCATCCTCTAGAACTCAAGATTTACCCTTATTGAGATTTGAATAAAGGCTGGCTTTTTTCGCTTTCATGCCTGACAGATGAGCTCTATATTTTTCACGAACATCTAGTATATCGAGAGCTTTGAGCTCGGGATCTTCATTGAGCTCCTTAGCTATCGCCTCGATGATAGCTTTATCAAGCCACATAGCAAAGTCCACACGAGTAAACCACGCTACGGCCATTGCATCTCGATAAACTTCTGCATCAAACCGAATGGTTTTCTGGACTCGGGACGCAGTCAAGCCGATGAGTGCTGCCAACTCATCAACGATGACCGTATTTTCCTTTGAATTGGGCTTGGACTTGTTCCGCACACCCTTAGCCTTGACCTTCTTTGTCATGACTGGCCGTCCCCCGCTAATTTTAAAGGCTCGTCCTTACTTCCCACTGACTCGCGTCAGCGGTCAGAAATTATTCGGGCCACTTCTGATTGTATCCCAACAACGCGAGGCAATACTTGCTCGGGAGAGAAAGGATTTGCCATCTAAAAAATCTTTGAGTCAGACGAGTCAACCCATTCTTTGACTTCAACTATTCATTGAAGTCCTTGCATCGACTCAACGCAGTCACAGCATTCAACGCAGTCACAGCATTCAACGCACTCAAGGAAGCCGTTCGGCTTGACCGGAGCCGTTCCCTCTCCCCTCCCCCACGACCGCGCACGTTGCGGCCAAGTAAGGCTAATTTTGCACCGGCCAAGTCCCGGTCGAGCTTTACAGGGTGAGCCGGATGCGCGAACCGATATGCAATGATTGGTTAAAATTATCTCTCAGGTGGTGGAAGGGCGTTCGGGAAGTGTCTTGCTAGGATTTCGTTACATTTTTTCACTAAATCCAATCTTTTGAAGGTCAAATGGCCGCTCCCTTTTTTGAACCATCTGAGTTTTATGAACTCGTTTTCGCAAGAGTCTTGCCCCTTATTCCTACGGACCGATATTCTTTCGGAAATTCTATGCCTGTACTCAGGTTCGGGTTTGCCGTCGAAAATATAAAAGACCCTGAGAAGATCGTCTATGCGGTCGCAGGAACTATTCAGAGAACCAAAAATGATTCGTTTGCCAAACATTCTTGGAGAATTGGTTTTATAGTCCCAGGACAGTTTTCGGAAAGACTCCAGAATGCCTTCCTCCAGCATTCTTTGCCGTGAGTGATGAATGTTCGAGAACGTGGCCGCAATATTTTCTATAGTCAAAGGTGGATGCACTCCTTTTTCCAGGTCGTCGGACCATTGCTTGCGCGCCGAGGCACACATGAACGATTTCATGCCGGTCTCTGCAAGTAGGTGGTCCCAGATCCTAGCATCCAGCTCTCGCATGAATTTCGGCACGCCGTTGTCAGAGAAGATATTATGAAAATAGCTGCCGCCCGAGTAGAGAAGAAAAGCGGCATGTTTAACCTGAGAAGCTTGAGCGATTTTCTCGGCTTCGCTTATCACTTCTTGGGCTTTAGTAATCCGCTCTTCGATCGCATTTCGTTGACTGAGAAGGTTTTCGATACTGATTGATTTAATAAGCTCCATAGCGCAAGGAACCCCCAGGAAGTTTTGGATTTGAATTTGCGCGAAAGCCGCTTGGGTTGGAGTGATGGTTGCTTATGCGCTTTGAAAAAGTCCTTTTCGAGCTTTATTTTTTACCGCAATTTCTTCGCTTTTTCCAGAAAATTAAGCTGAAAATGCGGCAAGGTATTCTGTGAAATAAATTCCCCTGTGACCGCAAAGCGGGTAGAAAAAGCTGGCTCTGGGGCGCAGCATCCCAGCTAAGGGCCGGGCTGGAGCCGGGACGGGTGCAGGAGGATATTCGGCCCGGAGGAGCTCAGAAAAAGCAGAGTTGGGCCGTGAGTGGTGGTCGGCGGCGAAGCCGCTGAGCTGGAGGTGGCTGGGGGACAACAGCTATCACGAGCGATCGAATCGTTTCGCAGAAACATCAATCTGCAAAGGAATGAGAAAGCAAGATCGCAGATCGTTGTTATCCCGCCGAAGGCGGGATTGATGAGAAAAGTTTGAATAGAACTTGGCCGAAGGCCGGATGAGTAGCTGTCATAGCCCCCTTCAAATCCTGGTCATGGATTTGCGGTATGCCGGGTAATAGGCTAGATCTCTATCTCTGCGGACTGCACCTTGTCTTCTGATTCGATCGTGGTAGTTTGAGAGCGATCTTTATTACTAAACTTCTGCAGTTCCGTCGTCTGCTCCTGAGTTTTAGGCCGCCTCATCCGCTCGATTCCATCGCCCAGCCGATCGAGGAGGCTGGTAAAAATTCCTTTCTGTGCCTCGAATTTTGCGCCTTCAAGATCCTTTCTATATTTGAGCGTCGTGTCCTTTTCAGAGGACCGACTGAGCCTCGCCAGGAGCCTTCCCTGGTATTCCTGATCCAGGATCTTCTCGCGGTCTTTGGGACTGAGTTTCCGCAATTCCTTGCGCTGCTCATAGCTGATTTGCCCGAGCGAAGCCCGGTCGCTGTAGAGCACGTTCCCCTCGCGGCCTCGCGTCATTGAGACATAAACCTTCTCCTTGTCCATGAAGGGGCCGTCCGCATATACAAAGGAACGGTCAACCGTGGACGCCTGAGATTTATGGGCGGTGATCGCATAGCCATGCGAAAGACCCTGGAAGGTTTTTAGATCGAAGCTGACCTCTTTTTGGTCAGTTCGGATAGCCGATACCTTGGTGCCGCTGATCCGCGAGACGGTGGCGAGATCTGAATTATAGATGCCCGCCGTCTTCAGGTTTTGGGTAAAGACGATTTGGTCGCCGACTGCCAAGTCAAGGGTTCGCCCGTCCTTCAGAGCAAACTCATGGGAGTCCTGGAGGCGACCGGACGCCTTATGCTCAGCGCGAACCATGTGATTTATCCGATCAACGGTCTCATTCCGTGAGGCGATGATGAGATAATCCTTTGCTGGATTCTGGCGATGATATTCCAGGGCGTCGGCCACAAGCTTTCCTATGGTCGATGGGCTGTCAGAACCCATATAGTGTCGGCCCTTGCTGGAAAGGTAAGCCAGGGTTTTCTCAAAGTCCTCACGTTTTGTCCCGTCCCTGAGCTGCAGGTAGGCAGCGGCCTCTTCTTTATCCGCCTGCCGGATTACCTGTCGAAGTTCGGAGCGGCCAAACCTTCGGTGCATCTCTCCGAACATCTGCCCAGCCTCGATAGGTTGGATCTGTTTGGCGTCTCCGAGCAGGATAACCTTGGCGCCGGCCGCCTTAGCTTTTTGCATGAGATTATCGAATCGACGGGAGCCAGCCATACCCGCTTCGTCGATAATGAGCACGTCTTTGGCCGTTAGGTGAGTGATCCCCTCCTTAAGTTTGAATAGGAAAGATTCGATCGAACCTGTGGTCATGCCCCCGGTCGATCGCGACAGCTCTCGGGCGGCCTTGTTGGTCGGGGAAAGCCCTTGGACACGAAATGAGCTTTCCTCAAAAACCTGCCGTACCGCTGCCATGGTGAAGCTTTTTCCAGCCCCGGCTACGCCCTGGATAATTGTGACGCCGGACCTTGACTGGGTTGCGGCATTGAGTGCGGCCCGCTGCTCGGGTGCGATTGTTGGAAAGTGCTTGGCTATAACTTTTTCAACCTGACTTTCGGGTATGATGTGCAGACCTTCGTCAGATCGGGCGCGGACAATGTCATGGACTCGTTTCTCGATGGCCATCATAGTGCTGGTCGAAAATTTATCGCGGCCGGCTGCATCGGACATAAGAGTTTTCAGCTCTGGGGACGAATGGGCGTGGCGGATTGAGGCTTTGATGTCATCGTAGGAACCCTTCGCTATAAGCGCCTCAGCGATTTCCGAATGGATATGAACCTTCTCGAAGACTGAGCGGGATTCAGTGACCCTGTGCATGCATTCATGAGAAATTTTCTGAAGCATCCTATCAGGAACTGCCTCTTTTCGGGGAAGGTTCTGTGCGCTGCGAATACCGTCTATTGAAGCGCGCGAGAAGCCGGCGCCTTCATTCTCCAGCGCCCAACGCGCGAAGTCGCGAGAAGCTTCTGCATGATGGTACTTTGTCTTGGATTTCCTGGTTTTCAGGACAATGCTTTCCTTCAGCTCACGCGAGGCGGTTTGTCTGGTCAGACCCTGCGCGGCCAGCTCATCTTCAACACTTTTCGATCTGGAAGACTGAAGAGCTTTGACTTCAGTAGGAACGCCAGCGATGGAAAACGAATCCGTCGTGCGCTCAACTTTGAAACCTAGTAGGCGCATCTCATGGGCAAGGCTCGCCTTATAAACGGCTGATATCGCCCGCTGGTCCTTATAGAAGTGGCGGGAATCGAGCGTCCGCCAGATCCCATCCGATCCATAGGCAACATTGGTAACGATTGCATGCGTATGAAGCTGGGGCTCCTTGTCCCTGTTGGATGAGTGTTGGAAGAGGCCAGCGACGATTTCTGCGTCGATTGACTCTCGGCCTCCTGCCCCGATCCGGCTTTTTGCGGAGTGGTTTTGGAGCTGATCGAGAGCGTTCTGGACAGCCTGCTCCTGCGCGGCCTCAATCTTCGCCCGGAGGGCCTCGTCGGCTGAAGCCCAGACGACACTGACATCCTTTGGAGCAGAAAAAGTCAGATCCCAGCCTGGGGTATGCCGGTGCTCCTCCTTCTCCTTGTTCCAGCCTATTTTGACCAAAAGCTGTCCCTGGGTGTCGGTCCCGGATAGGAGCGATCTGAGATCGGCTTCGGTAACGGCTTTGCCAGAAAGATCAAGGCGACCTGCGCCTTTTCCAGCCCAGCGACCCTCTGCCTCCCCCTGGGCGAGGGCATAGGCCGCGTAGTATTTCACGGCAGATTCGCTGGATGTGATGAGGTTTGGCTGCATCATGGCTGGCGCGCCTGTCAGTCGGAATCAATGAGCTGGGATATGATTCCAACTTCTGGTTTTGGAAGGTCCGGTTCCGAAGCCAAGGGTTCAGCAGCCGACTGGCCGGGAGCTTCGCTTGGTCCCAGAACCGACTCGGCTTCTCCGGTTTCCGAAGCGTTGCCAGAGGCAGCGACGGTAGCCAAAGCCTTCCAGTTTCTATCCTTATCGCTCAGCCATGGGGCATCGACCTTGGCAGGATATTTTTCCGCGACGAATGGGGTGATGTAGCGGAGCCGGACAGGATTCCAGCCCTGGTGAACGAGCCAGAAAAGGGAGCCGTTATAGGATGTCGGGATCGGAATTGCACCAAATTCTCCCGGTGCGATCGCTGGCTCGTAGCGGTTTTCTATTGAATGAGAGGAGCCGGCCTTCCCAGGATGAGGATTGCGCTTGGTTACCTGAATGTGATTCTTGGATAGCAATCCGGCCGCGAATGTCTGCATACCCTCGCTTCCCAGGTGACCAATGAGCTTGAAGCCGATGAGGTTCAAAAGCGCCTCGCGGGCACCGTCACCCTTGTACAGATTGTCGAAGCGCCCGAGATCCTGGGTGCCAAGAAGAAGACGAAGTCCCTTCGATCGCCCAGCGCGGGGCGCCTCGAAAAGTTTGGGTATGTAAGGCAGCTGCTGGGCTTCATCGATGCAAAGGACCAGGCGGAAATCCTGCGGCCGTCCCTTGGTATCTGGACGGCTCAGAACGATAAGAATAACCTGGTTAATGAAGTTTGATACCCAAGGTCCTATGGTCTCTTCGTAGGCAGGATCGTAGGTGATAACGATAGTTTTTTTAGCCGCTAAAGGGTCGTTTATCCAGCTTGAAAGGGATAAAAGCCTGTCGGGTCGTGACCTATCACTCCAGGCACGCGCCAGTGGTTCCATTCGCACCATCGCCCTTCGGATCGTGCCCTTGATGGCCTCAAATTGTCTCGATTGCCCCGTGAAGTTGGCGACGAAACCAGATTCTTTCCGATACTTCTGGACGGCCGCGATCAGCAGATCAAGATCTTGGGATTGGTCGTAAAAGTCCTTGAAGCCCCAGTCATAGGGCTTTTCCACCTGGAGCTTGATGATGCAGGCCGTGAGCATGTCTTTTGCCCAATCTTCGAAGACAGCATCCCGGCCGCCATCGCCTTTCTGGACGATCATGGCCGCGAATTCCCAGGCGCGGGCCTCGGTGTCAATGTCCCGAGCAACGTCCCAGATTACTGACCTAGCATCGAGCGGAGAAGCGATCATAACATCATCGTCCTCGCCGATAGCCTGGGTAAAGTCCCGCTTGTAATCGAAGACAATGACCTTGTCCCCGCGTCTTCTGAACTGAGGCAAAAAGTGAGTCATGATCGTATAGGTTTTACCAGAATTTGGGGCACCGATGACAATGAAACCACGAGTCTCGTAGGAAAGCGGAATTCGTAAAAGTGGGTGTATGAAAATGCCGTTTGCCCGGATCATGAGGAACCTAAGTCGTGCCATCAAAAGGCCAGCGAACATATCTTTGATAGCGGCTTTCCCTGAAAGGACTTTCTCGTGAATGTGGGAGCTTTTGGTCCAGGCCAGGAGCTGGATACCGATGATAGGAAGAAGCAGAAGGCCACAGGTCGCGTAGACCGTAAGAATCGCGAATGGGATTTCGATCGCTGCATGAATTCGCGGCGAGTTCATGAAAAACCGGGTGGCGACGGATCTTGAAACCTCATAGACCGAAAAGCCGATCGCGAGGTTGAGGAGTACGGGAATGTGAAAATCTTTGCGGCCGAGGATCACACCGATCCACTGTAACCAGGACTGGAGAAAGTTCCCGGAGCTGGAGAGACCAGGTCTTTGAGATGCGAATAAAACCTCGTGTAATACGGCTGCCGTTACGTCCGAAAAATGGGTGTAGCTGGCATAAACCAGGGGCAGAAGCAGGACCAGCAATCCTGTCTTCAGATACCTTCCCATAGGGCTGATCAATATCAGTCCGATCAGTAGCATGCCGCATAGCAGCGAGGCTTCCGGGGAGTAGCTGAAAAACGCATCGAAGGTCATGACTTTTTCCTTATAGTTTCACTTATCTCACCAAGGTACTTGTTGATTTGCTCGAAGGGCCGCTGCACGTCGGCCAGAAACTGGGTCATCATTCTGCGCGTCTCGTCGTGCGTGCGATCTGCCCTGAGATTCACAATCTCAAGCTGGGTTGCGACTAGGTTTGCTTCCTTCACAAGCCTGCCGATGCAGGCGCCGTCAGATTCGTTTTCCTTCTTCCGTTTCTTCAGAATCTCTTCGACATCCGCATCAATGGTGACGCTTATACGACGGTGTGCCATGAAAGACTAGCCTCTTTAGAGATGAGCGTTTTCGCTCAAATGTTTGGTATTGATATCGGTATATTATGGCACACAATGCACCACATTCAAGCGTTTGATTGTCCACAATTGCGCAGATGGTGCAGAAACGCTCACATAAACCATTATTATATCAGCATATTGACGTTGATTGTGGTGCGCTTTCGGTGATCACTTTAGTGCATCTGGTGTGGAAGCGGACCGGACTAAGTCATGCGCTAGCATGACGCGGGAGGACCGCATATCAGCGGGGGCGAGCCGCTTGTCGGCTCGCGTGAGGCATACCGTTTGAAATCTCTATACGGGAGGTCGCCTAGTCAGGCGACGGCCCTGCAGCAAACCTTTGGGGGCTTCGTATGGCTGTGGAGCGGAGCTCGAACCCAGGACGCGCGGCCCGTCGGGCCGGGGTTCTCGTGGTCGTGGGGCTCAAGGGGGAGCGAAGGCCGGTATTGGGAGGACGCCTAGTCAGGCGACGGCCCTGCAGCAAACCCTTCAGGCTTGGATCGTCGGGTCGGTGGGGAGCGGAGTTCGAACCCAGGGACGCGCGGCCCATCGGGCCGGGGTTCTCGCGGCATGGGCTCAAGGGGAGCGAAGGCTGGAATTGGACGCTCGCCTGGTTCAGGCGACAGGCCCTGCAGGAAAACCTTTGGGCCTGGGTCTTTGGATCGGTGGGGAGCGGAACTCTAACTCAGGACACGCGGCCCGAGAACGGGCCGTGCATTTCGCGGCTGAGGGTCGAGTCCAAGGAGCGTATGGGTTAGTGCGGGGGCGTAACCGATTCATCGGTAGCAAATACGACCTTTACACGCCCTGGAATTGAAATAGGTTGAAAGGTCTTGATCGCGAGAAGATTTCTGCGCAGTGCCTCTATCTCATAGCACAAGAAATTTAAAGACAGCTCTATAGTTTCGACTGTCGAAGCTGCAACTACCGTGTTTCTGTAAAGGTGATAATTGTGCCTGAGAACGTGGGCGCAATACTCACGAACATCACCGATCGGAGAGAATTTATTGAACTCTGGAATTGTCATGGATCTTCCTTCTGTTGGATATGATCGCCTCTCCAGGAAAGGAGAAGCGACCGGAATTGATACGATCAGTCGGGCTGCACTTCAGCCACGGGCGTTTGCGCCGCCAGTTGAAGGGCGTACTCACGGGCATTGTGTTGCCATGCGTCGGGGAAAGGTTCTGGGGTATCGTCGGGCCGCTCTTCGGGTTCCGGCGTCGTGCCCATCAAGAACTCTAACGCTCGTTGAGCGGCGTTCGCCGATTGCACGAGCCAGTGGGGATTCGCACGCAAAACCTTGAGCCAATGGTTGATGTAGGCGGCTGAGCTATGAAGAGTCTGTGATACTATACCGGCTTCAGACGAGAGGAAACAGGAGCCGAGCTCGGCGATTAGTTCCTCCTTACTATAGCCGTGGGAACCATATCCGTGGCCCTCCGTGATGGACTTGCGGGCAAGCCGTGATTTGTGGCCAGTGGCGTGGATGAACTCGTGGAAAAGCGTTGCGTAATACTGCTCCGGTTCACGGAACTCAGACAGAGCGGGAACATTGATCTTATCCAGGATTGGAGCGTAGAAAGCTTGGTTCGATACCTCGTGACTGATCCTGGGCTTGTCGCGGAAGCCGGATATCAGAGATTCTGCGCGCTCGATCGGGTCATGTTGATACTCGGGTTCGTCGGTAGCGGATAGCGGGGTATAGTTGATTCCCTCACACTGGCAGGCATTGAAAACGACTGAATACTTCGCAAAGGGAATAGCGCGCGAACGCTCGTCGGAACCTTCAGGCGAATCGCCGCCCAGCATCGAGAAAAATACGATTGGAATCCCTTTTTCGCCGCGTCGGACTTTGCCGCCAGCCATCGCAGCCTGCTTGAAGGTCAGCCAGTCGTTGGAGTCATACCCAGCGATGTCGGTGAATAGCGCGGTCGTGAAGGCATTGATTCCTCGATAGGGCTTTTGCGAAAGATGGTTGCGACCAACCAGCATTTTGCGGCCACGGCGCCAGGGGCTATGCCACGGTAAATCGTTGGTCTCTTCGATGATCTGGATAATCCGATCGGTAACGGCAAGGTATGCCTTAGAGATATTAGCCATGATAATTTCCTGAATGTTTTGGATTTGGATTGGCGGAGGGGAACCGAGTCGGGCTCGGCTCCCATCGCAGGTCAGACGGCAGCGGAAGCCTTGACTTTCGGCTGGTAGTCGATGACCAGAAATTCCGTCACATAGCGCTTTTGGCCATCGGATTCGTAGCGCCGGGTTTGGACCTTGGTCGTGACCTCGATCGCTTCCCCTTTCGAGAACATGGCCGAGACGGCTTCGGCCTGTTCGCCCCAGAAGACGACCTGCGGGTAATCAGTGCGATCGTAGGATTCGCCGTCCTTGGTAAATGCCTGGGATTTGACCGCGATGCTGATCGCAAGGTTCACGTTCCCATTCTCGAAGCGTTTGAAACATTCGGCAGGCACTTTGGTCAGACGGCCTTGGAAACGACAGACGTTCTGGTTGTTCATGATAATTCTCCTTTGGTAACACTTGAATTTTTGAGGGCCATTCCCTCGTCACGCGAAACGGATCGCATGCCGTGGCTGCGCGTTCAAAGCCGCAGGCGGGGTGATCCCGCAGGACTCGGCGGCTTTTTTTCACCCGGTTTGGAAAGCCGGGCGCGAAGCGGCACCTAAAGGGGGCGGAAAAAAAACGTCGATGTCAGAGGACAGCACTTGAACGATTGAGCAGACCGGCATGCGAGAAGAGAGTGGGATGAAGGAATGGTCGGCTAAAAAAAAGCTCCGGGTGTTGCCAAAGGAGATTCACACTGAACATAAATCATGTCGGTTCTGTCAGGCCGAGGTGAGTGAAAGCCAGACGAGTGAAGTAAAAATTCGGGGTAGGATCAAGAACCGGGGCGATCGGCCGGAGCAAGACGCGCGGCATTCACCGAGGGGGCAATGGTCTCCACTGAGTATGAAAAAACGGGCTCGTAAGGGCCGGTGCGGGGAAGCCTGGAAGGTTTCGCGAAAAGGGAAGCGATCAGAACGACCTGCGACCTCCGGTAATACATGCGAGGGCCGAGCGGGACGAGGCGACAAGAGCATCGACCGGACATATATGCGAAAGGGATTCCCTGCAGCTTGGTAGAGGGAGACCGGCAATCAGTGACTGAGCATTCCAAAGCATGCGAAGGATGGAGACTTGAAGCTAGAGAGCTCTGCAAGCCGGTCGCCAAAGGTCACTCGGACGAAAGGCCCGGTGCAATGGTGGTAAAGTGTTCTGCTTGGAGAACGATTTTAGCACCGGGGTGTTGCGAGAGTGATTGCAGGTTCAATGCGAGCACTGGTATGAGGAGCCGGACAGCCAGCGGATGCTGGGTTGTGCGAGGCGAAAAACCAGTCAACCGGAAAAAAGGAACAAGACATGCCCCCGAGGATTCCCCAGATCAGTTCGACAAAAAGCCGCCAGATATTTATGAGCCAGCAGCTGCAGGCTGACTTGGATCTTTACGCCAAATATCTGTCAGGCAAGGTAGGCTTTCAGTACGAGTCGGATGATATTCTTTCGCACGTTCTTCTTGACGAGAAGAAGCTTGCTGAGTTGCAACCGAAGGTCACTGCCAACCAAAGTAAGGCCAGCTTTCGGTTGACGACCAGAGCCTGGGAAAATCTCGATAAAGCGGTGGAACGCACGGGATTGAAGATCGAAGGCGTCATCGACGAGATGAGCAGTAGCCTTTTCAAGGATCGGGACTTCCTGGCTTTCAAAGCCGGCATCGAGTCAGAGTCGCAACCACCAAAACGCGCGGCCAAAAAACCCAAGAAAACGCCTGCTGAAGCCACTCCAGTCAACGAGGCTTCCAAGTGAAAATCTTGCCCGTCGGCTGCTCCAAGAATTGGACGGCCGGCGTCGGAACGGGCAGTGTGTCTCGCTAATCCAGATGACCGGACTTCAAACCATTGCCACTTGCCAAGCCTGTAAGCGGGACTATTGAAAGATGGTCCGTTACTCCCCCCTTATAAATCTCCTTCGCCTGTAATCAATCCCCGGTTTCTCATTTCGCTTCTGCATGGTTCGGGCAGGGTAGGCAAGCGCTGTCCTCGGCAGACCCCGATTTTTTTCCAACTTGGATTTTGCGGCAACAACGGCTTGAGGGGTTGAAAAAAATAGGTCTCCTTCTGCGGGATCGCTTGCCTACCCTGCCCGAACCATACCTTGCGCTCCTCGAACCGGGGGCTGATCCCCGATCAAAGGAGATTTAAAGTATGCGTAACAACGAACCATCCATCAAGAACCGTCCTGCGCGCCGCCTTGCCAAAGATCGCAGCGCATTTCGCTGGCTCTTTGTGAAAACCCTATCGCTCATCCTGACCGCTGCGATGACCATCGGCGTCCACGTCCGCTCACGCAGTGACGTGCAGTGCGTGGACCCGAGGAAGTGGACGCTCCTCGATGCCGATGTCCGCATTCGCGTGACCTCCGGCGATGAGCGCGGAGATTGCCGCGAATAACCATCGCGCTCGAAGGTCGATCCCGAAAAAGGATCGCCTTCGGATAGTTTTCGAACCGCTTTTCGATCCCCCTGTGCCGCTACGCGGTGGCTGTTTCCTAGGCGCTGCCGAGTTGAGGCAAAAAAAGAAGGGAGCCCCGGCAGGGGCCCCCGTAGAAGGTGGCTCATTTTTTGGCCGATCTGGAGCGGGACTTGGTCTTTTGTGCCGACGGCTTCGGCTGAGACATAGCCGAGGTTTGGGCAGACTGGTGAGATTCGCCGGAAACGAGAGCCACGGGCTCTGCTTCGACGACTATCTCCAAAGGGCGAGCTTCGGGAGCGGGCTTTGACGGAAGATCGTCCATCGATTGCACCAGAAAATCCGTCGTGTAGCGCCAGGATGTTCCATCCTCAGCCTTGAAGCGACGGGTTTGCACGATGGCCGTGACTTCGACCAGGGCTCCCTTCCCAAAATCTTTTGCAGCGGCTACGGCCTTGTCGTTCCAGAGGGTCAGCTGAGGATAGTCGGTTCGCTGGTAAGGCTGTCCGTCCTTATCCAGGGCGTCGGATTTCACGGCGATGCTGATCGACAGAAACGAATTGCCGTTTTCCAGCCTTTTTAGCGACTCCATGGGGGACTTTGTAAGACGACCGATGAACTTGCAGTTGTTGTTAGTGAACATGATTTTTTCTCCTGGTTGACTTTGTTTGGCTGAGGGCCATTCCCTCGTCACGCGAATCGAAAGCGCGTGCTGACCTGCGCGTTCAAAGCCTCATCGAGGCGGTGTGATCCCGCAAGCACGAGGAGAATTTTTTCACCCTGACCCAAAGGTCAGGGCAACGGCCAAAGGCTGAAAAAAAATCCGAGAATGAGGACAGCACTTGAACGATCGAGCAGGGCAGTATGCGATAAGAGAGTGTGAAAGAGGGGTTGGAAATCAGAAAAATAAATGCAGACAGAAGAAAGAATGATGTTCGGAAGCAACAGTTAGGAAAGGTCGCCATGCTAAGTACCATGGAATTGTCCGCATAAGCTGGAGAGGCTCCAGCCTAAGTGCCTGTATCCCGCCTGTGAGTTACGTAGCTACTGGAAGGCACCAACCGTTTATCGAAACGATGAATAAGATAATCCAGGAATAACAAGCGGCGAGCATGGCGAAAGAAGCCGGGATTCGAAGTCTGTCGAACACGAGAGGAACAGCTGGAAGCGCAAGGACGGTAAAGTCTTCCGCGCGCTTTCTGGTGTCCAGAAATATGAATGCGATGGAGTGTGAAGGCTGCTTGCGAGGGGACTCGCTTGATCGAAGTAGCGCGAAGTTTTCTGCCTTTTTATTTAACGAAAAATTTATCTCGCCTGCAATCTAACGAGGCTTCGTGTGTCAGTACAAATGCGGAAAGTATTATGAGCGAATAGGTTTTGATCCTGTTTGCAAAAGATCGGAATCAATAGGAGGCCGCTCCCTGAGCGGAAGAAAAGATGATGAGCATGAAAGCAATCGCGAAGGAATTGGCAAAGGCTCTGGCCTTGCCTCTCGCATTTTTTTCTGCGCTCTCTACAAACGGGATCGCCGGGGTGATCCCGAAAGAAAACTCTGCCTGCATGTTTTACCGCGATTTCGAGAAAAACTTCTGGTCGTGTGCGGCACCCTATGTTCGTCGCAAATCATGCACCATCACCAAAGGCGTTTGCCCGGCCTGCATCACCTATCAGGGCGATAAGGGACGTATGTGGCTTCCCGACTTTTTCATCGAAGTCACAACAAGAGAGGGCGAATCCAGATTCGCCGACAGCTACCCGGCATTGAAAAAGCACCTTAAGATGGCAGAGGATTACGCATCCTCGCGAACCCCTCCCCCGCTCCGGGGCATGGCTGCGAATACTTCGCCTGACATTGCCCATCATGTGAAAGAACACTTCTGGCATGCGCGCGTGGTCCTGCCGCCATGGGGAGCCGAGGTGTTCCAATACCTGCACCTTCCGCAGCAAGGAGGATCAGCTGCGGTCGCGCCCGTATGTTATGCCGGTGCCAGCGAATTCATCCCGGACCAGTGGAAACTCGGGGTCGGGGATCTGCCCTTTTCAACAGCCTGGGCTCCAGTTGGACTCCTAGCCTGCAACGTGCCGGGGGCATCCATCGCCACGGGAGCGATCTCAGGAGCGATGGCATCCGGCAGGTCTGGGGCGTCGTCGGCCCTTGGCGGAATGAGCTCGGAAGGCGCTGGCGGGAAACTGGGAATTGGTTGCGCATACGGTGTACCGGGAAATGTCCTTTTGAAACAGAACCTCAGCCCATCGTCTGATGCCATGAGCTTTTCGAAGCTCTGCATGGGCGAGATGGGGAATCTTTTGCCACGCGAAGGACTGATAAATTCAGACGACGTTTACCGAAGCGCGGTGATGGCGGGATGGAAATTCGCATCCCTCACGAAGGACGCATTTTTAGGTTCCATTGGTGGCATCGAAGCCACCGACAAGTGGGAACTGGTTTATCCGCGAAGCGATAACGAAGGCTGTTATCAACCGCAAACGCTGGCGGGCGACTGGCCAGCACCCGGACCCACCGAGAAAAGATCGATATCTGAACTTGGTCATACGTACATTTTCGCTATCTGGCGTGAGCGTGAAACAACGCGCTGCATGGAGCCTGGAGAGGCTGATGCCGTCTGGCTACCGACAATCAAAGGTCCAAACTACCAGGCGAACAGGGGGATCTGCCGGTGAAATCCACCAGAAGCCCCCATCAAATCGCAATGACGGACTACAGCCTTGCCTGGGTCAACATCGTTTTGAGCCTGAGCTTTCGTACCGCTTACCCGTGAAAAAACGAGGTAAAAATGGGCCAGTTGCC
>JBGSTF010000137.1:0-28816 GCA_041736645.1 Oligoflexus sp.
AAAGTTACGCTTACTGTATGGCATAATTTCCTTTCTGGTGTACCCTGAACGTGGTTATTACAGGAGCTTTAATTTCTGCTTTGTCAGGACTGTGCAGAGATACAGATATTGCTCGACGAATAGGAAAATCTTTCCGACAAATATCAAATTCCCATTTTTGCAATATTGGCATCATGCGCTAATCTAGCGGATAATTGTGGTTTGCGTTCCGATTCCTTTTATTATTGGACAAAAAGCATTTGTAAGCCTTCTTAAAGCAGAAAAATCCGACTCTAGTGGAATATGACTTTCCATTCATTAAAACCCACACTGTAGTTCTCTTTTCAGAGTGGAACTGCTCTTGAGTTAAAATGGATTGTTGTATCGATCCAACTGCGAAGCCTGTGCATTTCAATTGCTCAATTTGAGCATTCTGAATTGCAACTATTTTCTAGATGTCCAGCGAGGGCCGCATTCGACAAAAAGAGGAAGTGGACGAAGAGGTTGATCGTTTTTTTGCAGTCATAGTAAGCTTTCCTTAAAATTATGAGTTCAAGCGATGTCTTTCAATTTATCATTTTACAGGTTCAGACACAAATAAGCCAAGCACATTGAGCCATCTAAAAACATATTGGACCCAACAAAAAGGGTGACAGAGTTGTTGGGTTATGTTGCGTTTGCCAACTAGAGGAGACTATGTGTTTGGCAATTGCTTTTGCATTGAAAAATCGTCTTTTGAGCCCAAAAAATCGACTTTTTTCTTGTGCTTGCCGCCAAGCATCAGGAGATATTGTCAACTGTTGTGGATGAAGAATTTACTAGGCAGCCATCTTCAACCCATCAACAAACTTCACTTTGATATCTATCACGTCAGCTAACCGCGTGTGCCCGTTCAGATTCCGCCATGTTTTCTTCGCGTCAATCAGCAGTTTCAAGGTCATCGCAATGCTTGGATCGACTGAGCTGTAGCCCTTGGTGTGCTTCGTGCGAAGTCGAACAGTTACGAACATCGATTGTATTGGGATCGTAGACTGTATCTGGCGCCAATGTTCTGCGGGAAAATTACAGAATGCCAACATAAGGGCCATCCCTTTGCCCAGACTTGGACACTGTCTGGCTAGCAACGCAATACCCCGATTTTTGCCAGAGCAATCGAATTTTGCACAACTTTCTGCTAGAATAAGCTGTCGGTTTATGGCAAAGGGGGTTACCTTGAAACACTTCATTCAAGATGTTGTTCGTTGGTTCGGAATCACTGAAAAACACATCCCCCAGGATCACAAACGGCTGCAAGCCAAGATTATTTTGGCCTTTCTTTTCGTTTACTCGCTGGCTTGGATAGTGTATATCGGCGCTTATTTGTTATTTGATAATCCACTGGCCGCTCTGATGGTCGCCTTGCTCGGTCTCCCCTCCTGCGCAGTCGGGTTTTATGTCTTCAAGTCTCGCGGCAATGCCCATCTCGCCAGCATCATCGCCAATTTTGGTAGCCTCACGACTTTGTTTGGTATCACCCTAGCTACCGGCGACGGTTACAGCCCGATTATCAGCTGGATCTACTTTGGGACGATTACCAGTTATTTAACGAGTGGGGCGCGAGCAGGGCTATTCATCAATGCCTATACGATTTTGGGATCTGTGGTCCTGAATATCTTGGAGGCTCATGGATTCAAATTTGCTTGGCCCTGGTCATTCGGTTTGAATTCCGCCTGGTACTTTTACTTCAACGCCTTTACCCACTTCTGTGCTCTTTTTTCGCTTGGGTGCGTGACACTGATTTTTAATGCTCTTATCCGAAGGTCGGTGCAAGAGGCGAATCAAGCAAAGGCGCAGGTTGAAGGCAAGAACAAAGATATTCAAGCTATCTTTAAGAATATTTCCTATGGAATATTTTCGATCGGCAAAGCCGGCACCATAGAAGAAGGATACTCCGGATACCTGGAAAGAGTCGTCCAGCAGAGCCAATTGGTTGGAACCGATCCGTTTGCCCTGTTATTTCGCAAATCAAATCTGTCCGCTGAAAGTCTCGATCAAATGAAAAACCTAGTCGACAATTCGATTGGCGAATCCCCACTCGTCTATGAATTAAATAGTCATCTGCTTCCGAATGAACTTCGCATAACGATCGACGGACAAGAAAAAATAGTTGAGTGTGCCTTCGATGTCATTTTAGATGCCAAAGGGCTGATCCAGAAATTTCTCGTTGCTGTTAAAGATGTAACTGAACAACGTGGCCTGCAATGGAAAGCAAAAAAGAACCAGGAAGAAATGGATATGGTAGCCGAACTGTTAAATCTTAAACACCAAAGGTTTACCATTCTCTATAATTCCGCTAAGACTTTCATAAGTGAAAATAAAAATCTCATTCAGCGCAATAATTTTCCTGATGATGAAGTTCTCAAGGTGCTGTTTGTTAATTTGCATACCGTTAAAGGCAATGCTCGTACTTTAGGTTTGTCAAAAGTAACTGCCCTGGCTCATGAGGCCGAGCATAGATACGGACTCCTTCGCAGTGGTGAACGCGATCTTTGGGAACCACCAAAGATGGTGAAAGAGCTCAATGAGCTTGATGATATTTTCGAACTGTATCGAAAAATTGCTATTGAAAAACTCAACCGGCAAGACATTAAAAATCATTCGGAAATCGAAAAATCCATCCTGATTTCCCGCATTGAAAAACTAGAACGACATATTCCGCAGTTCAAACAGGAAAACCACTTCTATGATGAGATTTTAGATTTTGTTTGTTTTCTAAAAAAATCGACCGGGCACGCTGCAGAAAGTTTTTTACAGGAAGTTACCGCCGATGTGGGATTGATTGCGAAAGATTTAGGTAAAGAAACGCCGCAGGTGAGCATAGAGGCCGCCGACTTCACTTTCACTGATAAGGGCGATGATATCCTGCGCGGTGTTTTTGTGCATATACTCCGCAACAGTCTGGATCATGGCATTGAAACAAGCGAAGAAAGAAAGCAAGCAGGCAAAGCCCCAGCGGGCATGATTCGAATCAGAATGCACCAAGAAGCAGCACGATTCTATATTGACATCGAAGATGATGGTCGAGGCTTGGATCTTGCAAAAATCCGCAGTATCGGTATCAAGCAAAAATTATGCCGCCCGACTAGTAGCCCCAATGAAGTGGCGCAACTGATTTTTGAGGCCAATCTTTCTACTGCCACAGGGGTCACTGAAATCTCTGGGCGTGGAATCGGTATGGAAGCGGTACGGCGTTTCATGAAAAAAGAAGGGGGTGATGTTCAGCTGATTTTCAGTGCTGATGTTGGTCCCGAGACGATGTTCGTACCTTTCCTACTAAGGCTTGAATTGCCGAAGCTTTTCTTGATCGGCACTACGACCCCAACCATCGCTATCAAGTCATTCAAAACAGATTGGTCAGCATAGGTTGCCAAGCCCTGGGCCCTATGACGGGCTGATCGCACCTTGCGGAGCAGCCACCGTCGCCGGCTGTGCTGGGGGCGCTAAAGTCGATTGGGTCGATGTTTGTATGGAATTCGGTGCCGCCCCTATACGCCCGCTCCACGACTCTCGCTCGCAAATTCTTTTGACGAAGCGAGAGCTTAAGGGTAGCGAAGTTGGGGATTGTTGATGAATGTTCGGAGAAATTCGCGTTTCTCGCTTAGGACTGGTCCAAGGTAGCGTTCAGTCAGGTTAATCTCCTGGCCATCAGGCATAAGATAAGACTTCACCAAGGCCTGGCTTTCGGAATTCACCTCAAAAATGAAAGTTTCGGCAAAGTCTTCATAAACATTGCCGGTGGCGTAAGTCGTCGCAAAAGGCAGGCGATCACGCTACTGAAAGTAGTATGGGCGCAACCTACACGCAATCTAAAGTCGAAAAAAGTGGCAACAAATCAGCCTATTCAGCTTCAAGATTGTGGAACTTCACAGCGACGGAATTCCAGGCTCCATGAGCTGGATGAAAACTCGCTTTCAAGGCTGAAGAATCCCTGCGCGCTGCTAGCAACCTCAGGTCTTGTTTTCTTGATCTTTAAGGCGGTGTTTAAGGTGAGCGGCGAGGACTGCCCACAGGAGGACCACTGACGTTGAGCTAGGTCTATGGATAAGCGCTGATTGATATCAGACTCGTATGGACCTTCGAAGATTTGCGACAAGCGAGGTCCAGTGGGAAGATTTTCGAACCAAGTCGATAGCGTTAGCTCGCCCTTAAGACCGTCATCCAGCTTCGCGTAGCCACTGTATTCAAAAGCCGCCAGTGCATACTGCCAACCGTTTGGTACCACAAGGTCGATGGCCAGAATGCAATTGCTTCGCGATTGGCTTAGCGACAGGCCTGGACCCCACTCCGCGATCATGCTTGGCAGAGGCACTTGGAGGGCCTGCTTGGCGGCATTCCAGCTCGCGGCACTCATGCCCAGGCTGCCACTCGGGCAAGCTGTTCCAGCATATTTCACCGAGCGAATAGAGACGGAATCAACGGGTTCAGCAGCCAATGCTACGCTCGCTGAGCTTGCACAGCAAATGATCAGAGACATACTTTTTAATAGCTTCATCGCAATTTCCTTTCATTGAGAGTCCTAGCTGGAAGGAAAACGGATCAAGCTGAGTTTTACTGCATAGATTTTGCGGTCATGGGCAAGCCATCGCAAAGAGCAATCCATGGCGCTTTGTCACTGACAAAGGCATAAGCTGAAGGGGCAACAGCAGCATGACGAGGGCCAAGGCAATCTTTCCTTATCCAGAGAATATACACCCACTAAAATCGCCAGACATAAAGAATCTCTAAGTAAAAAATTCAAAAGCATTGCATGGGCTGGTGAAAGAATTTAAACCGGCTGCATAAATCCCCTGCAAACCACTGCTCAGTCGAATGACGTCATGATATCATTTATCGGAGAGTGTTAAGGCCTAGCAAATTGACTGAGCGGAGAGGGTATGACCGCGAAAACACGCAGATATTTGCGTCAAACTGTTATTTCTACACTTGTTTTTTACGCATTGTTTTCTTGCAAAAAAGACACTACGGAACCGATGGAAGATGCCGACGAAGTTATTTCTGGAAGCGAGTCCGACCCCATTGTGCCTAAGCTTGTCTCGCTGTCTCCCGATACTGCGGCGCTAAATGCTACCCAACCACTTTGATGGCAACTTTTGATGTGTCCATGGCAAGTCCAGATCCATCTGCCTTTCAAATTGCAGGTGATTGCGTAATATTACCTACTGTGGCTATTGCTGTAGAAGACAAAGTGATCAAAGCAACCCTCGCCGATGGGAGTTGTAGCGACGGTAAGTCACTGACTGTGACTGTCGATCCAAAAGATTTTTCCAGTTTGCTGGGAGTGAGCGGTGCCGGTGACGCCGTCACCAAAGAGTTTTCTATAAAAACATCGGGCCCTAGTTTGAGTTTGTCTAGCCCGACTAAAACACTGCTCAACTCATCGGCAACTTCGAGTCTAGCGCTCAGTCTAACGGCCTCATCTTCCGGAGGAACAACTCTAACCGATGTATTAAGTGAATCGGGAGCCGGTATAACCCTCACTCGCGTTTCTGGAAATCCGACCTGCACAGTCGGGGCAAGCTCCCTTTCGATAACAGGTGCAACAATTTCGTTAAGCAATTGCAGCGGGAATGGGACCTTCACTCTGCATGTCGACCCAGCAGTAGCGAAAGATTCACTTGAAAATACCTTCGCCCATTCAGCTGAAAGTGCTGAAATCACAGTTGATACTATCGCTCCAACTCTGTCGAGTTCGAAACTCACAGAAACAAGTCTTGGGGCAAGCTCATTGGGGCTCAGTTGGACTGCTGCGACAGATGAAAAGTCGACAAACCTCAGCTACAGCGTTTACAAATCGGCTGCGAATCCTAGTGCCGGGTCCTTCGCCAGTGTCGTGAACGCGAAAGGCGGAACTCTCGTAACGTCTGGAACAAATCTTAGCGCAGCTACCATCTCATCTGGATTAACAGCAAGTAGTTCTTATTATTTCAATGTGATTGTTGCGGACGAAGGTGGTAATGAGACGGCGTATCAAGGTCAAATACTGTTCCGAACAGCACTTGCGGTTTGAGTTGAAACTTTCGTACAGCTTGGTATTTATTTCATTTGAATATTACCTTTGCGTGTCGAATAAAGGTTTACCTTAAGATCGCCTTCCTCCCACCGATTCCTTATGCAGACTCGCTGACTAGGCGGGCATGATGTTTATTGAATCTAAGGGAGTCAATTCATGAGAAAAATTATCAAAAGTATAGTAGCAACAGGACTTTGCATGAGCGTATTGTCCTGTTCAAAAAGCGACGATTCGGACAGCGCAGCTGTCGCTGCTGATGAGGAGGCAGGCAGTCCAGTTGATGCAAATTCTGCCAACGCGGTAATGAGCTATGCCCTGAATATCATAGCCAGTTCCATAGAGAAACCATCTGCTGGACTGAAATTGGACAGCGCGCAGAGCACAAAATTTCCAGCATGCTCGAATAATGGCGAACCCTGGAATGCAGATACGAGCTCACGTTTTTCGCCGACTTCAGATGGTTTTGCTGAAAGAACATTCTACTGTCAACTGACCAGCGATGAATCCCCTGATGCTATCATGGGGAGTCTGGTTCAAAATAAGAATATCATTTGTGAACTGGAACGTTCCATCGGTGAAACCCTTGAGTTTTCTGCCACTGAAAAAGTCTATTCGAATGTAAAAATTGAACTGTCAACTGGTTGTGGATGGTCGCAAAAGACGATTGATGAACTGTCAGGACAAGATATTAAAGGAACCGTCACGACCTCGATTCCGAGCTCAGGCGGTTGGAAGAGGTTGATCGTTCTAGATGTTCCCAATGTTGTTGATATGAAATTATACTACACCGTTTCTGCAACGCAACTTGCTTTCAAAAAGGTCGAGACTTGGTCTCAAGCTTCCAAAGGCCAAGATAACAATTCCAATATAGCCGCAGACGCTACCGGGACTCGCGGCGCAGTCTTTAATATCGACCTCGAAAATGGTGTTATGAAAGCTGAGAGTATTGATACCTACTGGAGTCGTCGCGGACGTTTCCTGGTCAAAGGTGCCTTGGATAAGGACACAGGAAAATTTACCGCTATTACTGAACTTCAAGGTCTCTCAACCAATTTTGATATTCAAACCGGACTCTACGGTGAGGTGGCTTCTGTCAAAGGCAGTGCAGATGCAGGATTCCTCTATCAATCCGCTCAATATAGTTGTCCGAACGGCGGAACCGCCTGTGTGAATACCATAGCGGATATCACTGTGAATCTTTCTTCCGACATCTGTCTCCCTTCTGGCAAAGCATGTACTGGCAATACTGGCTATACCTGGGACAAAGCGACCAGCTTGCTGGGATTTATGAAGATCGGTGCGGCATGGGATACAACCGACGACAATCGTGACGCTATCGAAGCTTGGTTGATTGCAGCCGATCCTGTTGACTTTACATCAATCACGGCGATCAACGTTATTCCTAAATAAGAAGCTGTTTGATCAGATTCGGGTTCTTAGGCGATACTCCTGAGAACCCGATTTAAATTTAAGCGCTCTGCCTGCGATCCTCCCTTGAATTTTCTGCCAGCAGCAAGTCAACTTTTTCCAGAAGAAAGCTCTCGATGTCGTCTGTCCGTTCCAAATGAACGGCAAAGGCAAAATCAGATATCCCTTGGCGCAAGAGTTCCCATATCCCCTCGAGGCGGATTCGATTGGAATCCGCCCATTGTTTGGAATGAACAGAAGTCTAAGCACCTACCTCGCCCAAAGATTGGACAGATGCTCCAAGCTTATGTGCATTTATCGCAATATTTGTGGCTGGTTACAAGATCTCGCCGATGGATTGGTTCTTGAATAAGCAGGAACGCGGATCTCGAGATTTGCTGATGTTGTAAGTTCCACTTTGGGGTGTCTATGAATTTTGCGAAGACCCTAGTCTATAGATTCTCAGTCGTTCTGCCAATTCTATTGAATCTGGCCTCTTGTGTTTCTCTTAGTGAGCATGATCGTCTCCAAAAGCGCCTCGAGCAAACGGAGCTTCGCTTGCAGCAAACAAATACTCAACTTCAAGCAAAAGACCAGGCTCAAAAAAAGATGCGAGACTATCTCAATCAAAAGTCTGACGAAAACAGCGATTTGAGCTTACAGCTCGCTTCAATGAAGAGTCGAGATAAGGCTCGCGAAGAGGAGCTTTCCCTTGCAGCCCAACAAAACAGCAAACTTGCAAAGACTTTGGCCGATAAGGAGTTAGCGCTTGCTTCGGCCAGTCGTTCTAAAGAGGAACAAGAACTTCTCCTAGCGCAGTATAATAAGCAATTGAAAGATCTTATTGCAGCCGGTGATCTATCGGTATCCCTAGTGAACGGAAAACTCGTCGTCACCTTGCCTAGTGATATTCTCTTTGCCACGGGTTCAGCGAAAGTATCTGAGCGAGGTCAAAATACGATTCAAGAGCTTGGACAAGTTTTTTTGAAAATGAGGGAGCGGCGGCTTCAAGTCGAAGGGCATACCGACGATGTTCCCATTCGTCGAGGGCGATTTGATTCGAACTGGCATCTTGGCCATGGAAGAGCGATGGCGATCATTGATCTTCTTTTAAAGGCTGGAGTAGCGGGTTCGCAACTCAGTGCAGCTTCCTACGGAGAATTTCAACCAAAGGTTCCGAACACAGATGAATCATCCAGGCAGGGGAACCGACGTATAGAAATTGTCATTATACCAGACCTGAGTGTTTTGACGGCACATTGAATGTGAGCCGTGCTATTGTGGGAAAAATTCCAAATGGATAATATCCCACCCGCCGCCTTCGTTGCCCTGCTTGGGTAGAGGTATGCTCGTGCGTCGGGTTGTGTTATCTATCATTTTTCCAACTATCTTACCTTCAGTGACTTTGGGAACGGTTTCAGCGAATGGTGCTTCGAAATTCGACAGGATAGTACTTCGCCCTTGGTTCCAACGGAAGTTTTTTATATCAATGTTTATCAAACGAGCAAGAGATTCGCGTGCCAACACGAAGACATGTAAATGCTGGGAGGGCGCTTCAGTGAGAGAAGCCATGACATATGTGCCTTGCAGGTTACCCTCAACTTCTAAGCGATGACCCAAATAATATTGAGCAAGCATCTGATAGGCTAGGCCACGAGGCTTGAATTCCTTTGCATTCCAATTGACTAAATTAATCGGTGGACTTGAGTAAGCCCAAATATCGGCGATGTCGACCAGTTGATCCTTTACCAAACGATCGAATACTTGCATCATAACCGAGGCGCCGGCCAAACCTTCCTTTTCGCCACTCCACGCCCGACTCGCGTTCCATTCGGAAGACCAAATTTTCATCTTTCTACCTGCATATTTCTGCATCAATGCAATATTGATGCTGATATTTTCGGCTCTATGCTCAGGATCGGTATCTCCGCTGTAAATATGGGGAGACAGTCCCGTGACCATGGACCACACACTTTCACCCAATTCTCGGCGCAATATTTCCACATCTTGAGGTTTTACCCAGTCAACCTGCAGAAAAATTTCTATTTGAGGCTGGGCCGACTTCAGCGCCGGAATCATCGCCTTTGCAACTCGTGCATACTTGATAGGATTGTTGGGATTTCCTTTGGGACCGAAAAGATAATATTCGTTGCCGAGGTCCCAAGTTTTGACTTTGTTAGCATATTTGTTGACCACCGCAACGGCATAAAGAACTTCCTCGGCTAAAACTGTATCGGATCCATAGTAACTTGGTAAGGTTCGAATGATAAATCGAGGTTCAATATCTGCAGGCAGCGCATTCAAAAAGGTATCGGCATCGACTCCACCCCACGGACCTAATGCATCAAATGCGTCGTGATAAGCATTGGTAAAATAATCATAGTGCTCGCCAAACCATCCGCCCGGGAATCGAACGGATCCAATACCTATTTCCGAATATCTTGCAAAAGTACTTTTGAGATTGCTGGTGGTTCCGGTTGATCCTTCCCAGTTTACCCCGTACATTTTTCTTGTAAGGGTTTCCCGAAAATTATCGGCATCGATTGCAAGAGAAACTTCTTCATTGGGACTTGACTCTTTGGGGGTGGGCTCCAGGTTTGATTGGAGCTGCCCCGAATTGCTGGATCGGCATGCGAATATTACCTGGAGAAGGCAAGTACAGATTGACAAGACGACGAATGATTTTAACATGTCGATCCTTCTTGAAACCAACATAAAGAGTTTAGAACTGATGATGATTAATCTTAGGCAACTTTAGATTGACTGGCTAGAGTTTTGCAGAGGTGTAGGCGTCTCTTTGGCATTTTCCTTGGCAAGGAAAGCAAGTTTGAAATGTACCGACAATCGATCTCAGCATAACATCAGTGAAAAATGATGACTTTTTGTAGGCAATCCAGCGATTTTAAATCTCTCTGTCGTGCTTTGATGAGATGAATCCCTCAGTCTGAGTTGCTGACCACTTAAAAGGAGAACATGCCTTGTTCAAAATCTCTAAGCAATCGAAACCATTCAGATCCAATCAGAAGCCTGATCCGAATCCCCCGCGGTATATTCCCCAGCCAGATCCGATTCGAATTCCGCCCGTCGTTCCAGAAGTTCCCCATCCACCCATCTATCCAGCCCCTGAACATCCGCATCCAAAACCTACGCCTCGTCCTGAGCCTGGGCCTTTCACGCCCTTTGAACAGTAAGAATGCCTGATGGGCAGGTGTTGGCATGGGGATTGGTCTGGGATAGAAATTTTAGGGGGAGCCGCGTATTTGGTTTCCTCAGCCGTATGTAACAATGATTAGAGAGCTGTATGAACAGTCCACCATGCGTCTCAATTTCTTACGGCACCCCAGAGTGAATAGAATATATATGAAAATAATACCCAAAAAAGCCGGCGTTCTCGTGCAATTTAGGACAATAGAGAGTAGGTTGTCGTTGATTGGTTGATTTGCTCGAGTAGAAACTAAAAGAGGAGGCAGTCAATGATAATCAATGCAAATAGTTTGATGGGAAGTGCGATTCATGCCGGTGACGGTGAGATAGGTAAGGTTACCGATATTTACTTTGATGATAAGTCGTGGATGGTTCGATACGTAGTGGTTTCATGTGATGGCTGGCTCGATAGGAAAGAGCTTTTGCTCATTCCTTCCAGTCTGAAGATACCTGATTCGTTTAAGCCCATCTTAAAAACAGATTTAACAGTAGCTCAAATAAAAAAATCCCCTACTGTATCCAATGATTTGCCAGTCTCTCGTCAATTCGAGTCGGAACTTCATTCTTACTATACGTGGACTCCCTATTGGACATATCCCATGTATAGCAACTATGGATTCTCTACGGACTTTCCTCGAAGAACCATGGTCCATTCTCGATTGAACGAAGATCACTCTAGTGAGCAAAAGAATTTTGATGTTCACTTGCGAAGTCTCAAAGCTGTCAAAGGCTATCATATCAAGGCGATTGATGATGAACTTGGGCATGTCGTTGATATGCTGATCAATCGGGAAAGGGCGGAGGTGACTCACTTTGTCGTTGATACAGTCAATTGGTGGCCGAGCAAACATGTCTTGATTGAAACTGGATCTATCAAAGACATTGATTGGGAAACACAAAAATTCACGACTTCATTGGATCGAAAAACCATTAAAAGTGCGCCTGAATTTGACCCTATCCAAGTCAATGATGAGGAATACTTGGAAAAATTGTCGAATTACTACAAAAATTTGAAGCAATCCTGGCCATCTCAAGGTGAATTTTTGCAAAGAAAAACCCATGCCCCTCGCCATTCAAGCATGATTTAATTACTCAACAGCTTTAAGGCCGGAACGCCCGGCTTTAAGGTGAGGCGTGTCTTGCAAAATTCTTGTAATCGAGATCTATCCTATCGATTTCACAGGATCCCTAGCAGGACGCAATATCGCTGCCTCGCGGAATGCCGCTTCAACACGCATTACGATATCGGTTTGAAAAGCCTTTTCATACTTTACATCAAGAACATAGGCTTTAGCTTTGAGCTCTACAGAAAGTCGCTCAGCCAAAACTCGTTCCATTGCGACGATAGTAATTGGTTTCTTGAGAAATACGTAGCGACTGGTCACCACGGTCTCGAAAATGATTTCTCTAGCGAAATCCAGATCGCTTTGGATATCGACATAAAAATCAACGCAAACCATCATATCTAGGGCTCCTGCATTGCCCGAAGCCACCACATCCGTTACAAAGCGGGAATTCGGAATCGTTACGAGATTATCATCCAAAGTGACCAGGCGAACCGCCCGCAGACCAATGCTTTGAATTTCGCCGTAAGTTGATCCAAACGATACTCTGTCGCCGACCTGAAATGGACGATCAAAGAGAAGTATAAGCCCCGCGACAAGCGAGGCAACGAGGTCTTTGAGCGAAAGTCCGATTGCCACAGCTGCACTACCTCCGAGGGCGATAAGCAACTCTTTGGGTGGACGGAGGACTCCATAAACGATCAAGAATCCTCCGCCTATATAAATTGCAAAGCTTATAATGGTTACAATCTGCAGAACGAGGAGACGTCTGGCAGGAAAGTGTTGCCCGATGCTTTTGCTCATTTTATTTAGAAAGTAGACAAGACTCCATAAGATGAGAACGCATAAGAATAAGGAAAATATTTTTCCCAGATTAAAAAGCTGTGCGAATTCTCCTATACCACCTAGCTCAACAGCATCCATAGTTCACCCATATACAAAATTTTTGTTCACTAAACTTTGAGTCATTGAGGCTTGCCAAATGGGGCAGATGCGAAAACGTCCTGCGCTGGAACATTCAAGAAAACCGCGCTCGACTCCTACTCTCACAGCATGCAATACAATTCCTTCGGACAAACTTGTAACAGCTTTCGCTTCGAATGCTGTGAGATTCTCATGACGGATGATGGCGGCGATGACAAAGAGTTCGTCGTCGGTCAGTCCTGCCAATGGGCGGACGGGAAGTGCCGCAGGAAGTCCGACCATTAATTGCTTTTCACCGATAACCTGTAAGGCCGACAACCACAAGCTGAGCGCGGTTCGAGGATTGCCTTTGGACTGATCCCATAGAAGCTCAAAGTATCGGTCTTCAATAAAACGGGAAGCACCGACCTCTCGGGTACTATTCAATGCGAATATAATGGGATCGTATTGAAGGGTATAGTCTGTCTTTTCGTGGCGACCAAGAATAAGGGCTTTGATATCCCTGTCACTCCAGCTTTCAATAGTAAACACTCGACGAAAATACTGAGATCCGCCTGTGACGGCATTCAGGTAGGCCCAGGAATAGCGATTGATAGTCACGCACCAAAAAAAGCGACTGGAGCTGATATTGCATAGGTTGATGAAAGCGCGATAGGCACGAAAGCCTCCTGGTCGAGCTAGAAAGAGGTTTTGCCCTTCATCGATCAGGATCAAGGTTTTAGGACCATGACTTGCTATGTTTGTTAAAAAATCCGATTGAGAAGTGAGGTCGAATCCAAGTGATCGTCCCAAGTACTGAAATAGATGCCCCTCCTCAGTTATCTTGTCGGGTACTGAAAGTCGAATCACATTGAGATTGGAAAAATGTTTCTGGACGAGGCTCAAGAGACTCGATTTACCAATGCCTTTTTCTCCTTGAATCGCTAAAGTGTGTTCGGAACGGAGACCACTATCCCATGCATCGATGATTTCAACAATGTGCTGAAATTGAGTGACTTCGGGGGCAATGAGCAAGGAATTATCGGACGGAGTACCCAATTCAAAAAATGACAAATAGTCTTGAAGCAATGCCTGCCCTTTGGCAATACTTTCTCTGCCTTTGGCAGCAGTTTCCAATTTGCGTCGAAAGATCTGCGCCGAGAGTCTTTTTGCTGAATCCAGCTTTGACAGTTCTTTGACGATCCTCTTGGTCGATAAAACACAAACGAGCACTACGACTGTCGGAAGGCAGAAGAACCAAGCCCAGCGTCCAAGACATAAATTCGCCACTCTTTGCTTGATAGATTTGTGTAATGTTTCTATAGATATAGCCGCTAATTCTTGCTTCCACCAATAGGCCATCATAGCGAATAGGATCGGCGACAGATAGTAAAGTCCATGCAGAATCAGTTGATAGAAGAGCCCTCTTCTTGCAACAATTTGTGTGAGTTGCAAGAGACTGGCGGCAATGAAAAAGAATAAGCCAATAGATTTTGCGGTTTTCAAAATGCGAATTCCTGCCTCTTCCTGACTCAGGAATTTCGAATATGCTCGAGTCGAGGAAAGGGTTTCAGTCAATGCGAGTCGAAAGATCCTATAGAAAAAGAAATACTCGAAATAAGGGATTATAGCTGCGGCTCCTTGAAGCTCCGTTCCAGTCACTGCCTCTTGGGCCAAGCGTGCAGCGACTAACATGATGATCCAGGGCAGGTATGCCGAAAGCCGACGAATCCAAAGCGCAATATAGGCTGCCTGTGAAAATCGATCGCGCGAATGCAAAAGCCAAGCTCGCAAGTTGTCCAAATGCTGCGAAACCCGTTTGAGCAGAAAAAATGAAGCAAGAGGCGTAAATATAAACAGAAAGAGCGCAAAAATTTGATGAGCCAAAATCATATAACCGGATATTCCAGACTGGAGCAAACTGCTGGTTTCCAGTATGGAACTCTTTAATAAGACTGCCGGACGATAGGGGATCAGTCGAATCTCGCGGAACAGATCACTGAGATAATCATTATTCAAAGCGAAAAGCTGGCTTTCTCCTCGAAGCATCAATTCTTCTATATATTGTGCCCGCAGCTTTCCTGCCGCGAGCAAAAGTCCATACAGCAAAGTTTGCTCTTCTCGTTCTACTTTGTCCTTAAGTTGACTAAGCGTTTTCAATTCACTAATCAAAAGGCTTTGAGATTCCTTAAAGCTTTTGGCCTCGATTGACTCGCTGTCTGGCTCATTCAACGGTATTTGGAACTTAGGAAGTTCAGGCAGAGTTCGCGAGTTGGTAGGACTTCCAAGATGGCGAATGAGGGTGTCGACCAATTCCCGCCAGGTATCTCTTACTGAGCGGTATCCTTCATACAAATCACCACTGGTATTCCGCTCTCGCCGGGTGAGTACTGCAGATTCACGCGATAATTTGTCTGAAAACGTCTTTGCCCGTAGAGTTAGAGATTGCAGCTGCTCAGTCCATAGGATCGTGAGTTCTGCGACCTCATTGCGTCTTTTCTCCAAAAGTGCACGAGACGCAGCTGCTTCTCTCAGCTCAGGACTTGACGCCGTTTGTGCTTTGTTTTCTGCGATTCGCAGCGAGAGATCCGATTCGTTAGAAGTCTTTTCGGCTTTTTCCTTTTCCTTTTCCAACATTTTGAGTGTGATCTGCTGCTCAAGATTTTGTTTGCGTAGAGTGATCAGAGCTTGCCTGCGATCTAAAGGCATTGTGAGAAATACCAACCTGAGTCTATCAACCTCTCTGCTCAAGGTCAGCAATTCATCTAAATTCCTATCCACTGAGCTTCCAGGCTTGGAGCACTGGCGCATACTCTGGATGAATTTCTCTCCATCATTATCTTGGTTAGTTTCCTTCAGTCCTTGGATTCGCCGAATGACTGCCTTCGAATCGTTCAAGTCGACTGCGAACAGAGCCTCAGGAAGAATCGTTGTTGAAGTGTCACCTTGCAAGAGTTTATCGAGTCCGACCTTAATCATGGATAGAGTTGTGCGGCGAGACTCAATGGACTTTCCGACCTCCTCAATCGATGGGCAATCATTCATCTCATCAGAAGCCTCTGCAGCGCTTAAATGCAGCGAGAGAAGCCAATTCAATGCCAAAACAAGCACAAGAAAGTTTCTGTTAGAAAGCACAGGCTCAACCTTTCGCAAAGGAATCTTTGGCTTGTTATCCTAAACGTTTTCATAGGAAAGAGGTAGTCAAGATTTATCAATCGTCAATCTATCGGCTTCGCTTAATTGCAAAGGCCTCTAGTGGAGGAGTTAGTTCTGGCTTTTGCGAATGCTGTTTAGAGCGAAAGCGAGGTGATTTTGCCAGGACAATCTTTGAATTTTAAAGAGGAGCTTACCTGAGTTTGATGCGGCAGCATCTTGTCGGACAAGCAGATAGAAAGTCCAATTGACTGCTACGAGCCCCGTGGGGATCGTCGACTCGACAATGAGTGGTCGATAGATATGTTGGAGCGAGAGAGCCATTATCAAAAAGATACCGAAGACGGCGAATGCAAAGACCTTACCGAAAGAAATTACACTTTCGCCATGAGTCATGCCCAGCAGTGCGGAAGCAGCCAGCCGGGCCCCGGTGGTGCACACCGTCGCCTTTGGCGAAGGGCGGGCTCAGCGGGTCAGTTACGACAAATTCCAAATCTCCCAATGATCTGCTTGGTAAAGTGACTCTAAAATTGTAAAATTGCCGCACATCTCCAAAAGACTGAATTCCAGGAAAGGCCAACCATGACCATCGATCGACGTCTGTTCTTGAAGCAGGCTACCTTCTATTCGAGCGTTATGCTTTTCGGTTGTAAAACTGTAGGTCGCACGGCGGCCAACAGTGGGAGCTTTCTCAAGGTCAGCCCCGTTAATTCTTATGTGCCAAAGCGGGTGAGTTGGACAGCGCTTGAACCAAAGAAACGCCAGGCGTTTATCGATGCCGTCAAAGCAATGAAGGCGACCCAGGTGGATGTTCCAGCTAGCTTTGGTGGGGGAGGCGCCCGCAAGCTCGATCTGTGGCAAGCTCAGGCTGAAGTCCATCAGTGGTACTGCTCGCATCGCAACGGTAACTTCTTGCCTTGGCACCGCAACTATCTCTATCACTTTGAACTGTTTCTTCGAAGTATCATCAGCGATGATTTTCGCTTACCCTACTGGGATTGGAGTGCTGATCAATCAATCCCCAAGGAGCTCCAGGATGCCGATCTGATTGCGGTTCTGGGCTTGACACGGGACAGCACAACCATAGCCATTGAGGGCAAAAAGGGTGATGATCAAACAGCAGCCTGGTGGAAGGCTGCACCCGCTAAAATCTCTAAAAGCCCCGATTACGATACGATAGGTGGCGATCGCGGCAAGAATCCAACCAGTGGGCTGATCGAAAGCCCCTACCACAATATGGTTCATGTTGGGGTCGGGGGCGACATGGGTCAGGTCCCTTTTGCAGCCAAAGATCCTGTGTTTTGGTTGCATCATTGCAACGTCGACCGCCTCTGGTCACTCTGGATGGATAAGATCATCGTCAGCGGCAAAATTCGAAGACTTTTCCCAGCCCAAGACGTTGGAGGCTGGTTGGATGAAAATTACTCCAATCATTTTTGGGCCCCAGGGAAGACCAAGAGTGATCCCCCAATCTTGGATTCAGCGAAAAATCGCAGCTCACTCTTTTCAGAAAGTCTCGGCTACAACTACGATACGATGGTCAAGACTTGGGAATTAACAGATATCCCATCTGACCAAGCGATCGTGGAAAAGAAAGCGCCGGTGAATACTGTTAAAAAAGAAAAGGGATCCGGTCTTCGATTGGTGGATGTGGCAGACTCACAGTTGAGCCTTGATTTCACGTGGCCGGAAGGAATTTTCGATAGTCCACAGACGCCAGTAAGTTTGCGCTTGAAGCTGCAGGGTCTGCCTGAACCTAAAGACAGCACAATGAGTTATGAAGCAAGCCTAGCGCTAGGGAATCAAACTTTTCCTTTAGGACATATCGGATTCTTTCCAGGGGCTCATGATGCACATGGGGGCGGACAGATTGGTTTGAGTCTGAATGAGTCCTTGGACGCAGTCCGCGCCTTGGCATCGAATCAGACGGATGGCTCCTTGACTTTGATCCTCAAAGATTCGACCGGCAACGCAGTGAGTATTCCAAGCGCGACCAACAATTTCAAAACCGATTCAGCGAGCTACGGCCTCGTCATAAAAACCGTGTTTGATTGATCCAGCTTGCGGTCGAGTTTTCGATGTAAGACTCGACCCTTGCTCCCTTCCTCGGCTCATGCTAGAAACTGGCAAAGAATAGCAACAGATTCGTGAGCTTTAGGAGATAGCATGAGCAGCACTTCGATTTTCCTAGGACTTTTAGTCTATTGCGCTGGTACCCCTACCAGCGCCATAAAAATCGAAAAGCGTTTCGTTTTTGATGAAGCCAGCGGACGCTGCCTGAATGTCGATAAAATTGAAGGCTTGAACCCCCTGATAGCCAAGGACCTGTTTCAGGGTATAACGCCGCAAGACCGCAACAAGCGCTGGCCGGCTCGGGACGCACAGTGCACCGATTTCTCAAACGTACGCTTTACCGATTTTCTGGGCTCGAACTACAACACTCTTGTGCACTGGGATTTTCGTGGCTCGAAATTCACAGGAGCCAAACTCTTGTTTAGCTTCATCGATGGCGGCCTGTTCAAAGGTAGTTCCGTCGATCAGATCACAGTTGGGTATGGACGAATCACTGCCTCAGACATCGTTTTTGACAAAGGCGATATGCCAATGCCAGTGGAAAACTAAACAAGGGGCCCCGCCCAGGACTCCCGCACAAAGGGAATGCCTTCAAGCATGGTCATTTCCGGCGTCGTTCATACATCTTGATAATGTGTCCAAATTTTGGGACAGGTCCAGTTTTTTAGACCAAAGACCATGGCCCCGCGCACGAAAATCGGTTCTTTTTTGAGCCTGGTCTCCTGAGCTGCGGCATCAAGGTAAGCCCCTGCTATTCACTGACACATGAGTCCTTCAGCTTGGTGAGAACTCTCCAAGATCAGCATTCGAGCACAAAACCATCAGCCAAAAATCATTTGAAGATTTGGCATGCATATTGCTGTGGGTGGGCTGCGTCTGAGTCACCCCGGCTAAACCTCAGTTTTGAGTCCTTAGCCCAAAAAATAGAGTGTGCTTGTGAAAAAGAGAATTTCCAAACGACTGCTGATGATTCCCTTGGTGAGTTGCCTAGCTTGGAGTTGTGCGGATCACCAGCCGAGCAGTGAAACCAAAAATGTCATATTAGCCGACGATAGCAGCTCGATTACCCTTTGGCCGACCAAAACAATTTCCGTTTGCGTTAAGGATCCAACAGTCATCGCCCCCAGCACATTGGAAGCGATACGAGAAAGTGTTGTCTCAGAATTCCAAAAAGCTGGTTTCGATTTCAGTCAGGGTTGGGAAAAATGTCCTGAACGAACGGCAAGTGAAAGATACCCGGGTGTCGAACTCAACTTTGCGCTGAATAAGCCGGCGCCTTTCGGAGGTTCGAGTGGAGTGGGAGCGTTATTAGGTGTTTCCAGCGAGGTGACCGTTCGTGCTGATCCATTGACCCATGACGATGAATTCTGTCACAGCCACGCTCTGCAATGTCTAAAAAATTTCACCTTGCATGAATTTGGCCATGTCGTTGGCCTAGCCCACAGCCAAATGCGCCCTGATCGGATCTGCTCGGGCATCGCTGAGACCATTCCAGCTCATATTTTCAACGCTGATCAAAGATATTCGGAGCTGTCTTCCGTAGGTGACTATGATCTTCACAGCATAATGAACTACTGCAATCCCGAAGCTTACCAGGCGCATCTTTCACTAGGTGATATTCGCAGCATAAAATCTCTATACGAAGAACCTCTTGTCATCGTCAAAGGGTTCGCCAAATCTCAGGTAGCTCGACCTATCGAGTCCTTAAATGTAAGTTTAGCAAAACTCAGATTTCCGCCCGCAATAAGCACCAGCTTTCCATTGAAAGTCCCGACGGAATATCGCTTTAAACTCGGTCCGGCCGCTGCCGATTGTAACAATGCAAAAGGTTACAGTGAGGCTCAACCGATTCAAAAAGGTATCATTTCTGATCTTTCCCAATTTAAGCAGGGTGAGATTTTCAAGCTTTGTGTGCTTGGAGGAGATGGCTCCTTGTGGCAGAATCCAGAAAGTTATACCAGCGTACTCTGGCAGAAAGGTCATGATACTGCCAAAGATTACGATTTCACCGGCATCGCTTTCACTGACGAGGGCTGTTCTGCCAGTCTCGTTCGTTTTGAATCGAGCGATGTAAATGATCCTGCTATGGTTTTGACGAACGGTCACTGTGCATTGGAACTCGGTGATTCAGAAACCATGGTCGATCAAGAGAGCTTTTCGTCATTCCGACTGTTGAAAAGTAAGGGCGAAATAGGCCTTGAGTTATCTGCAACAAAACTTCTCTATGCAACCACAGTCGATACCGATCTGGCCCTTTACCAACTTGATTCAAGCTACGCATCAATTGCGAAAGACAGCGGATCGACCACGGTTTTTACCATGGCTTCCCAACAGCCCGCCCTAGGGACTCGAGTTGATGTGATTTCGGGACTCTTCAGTGAAGGATTCTCGTGCTCGATTGAAAAAATTGTCTTTCGACTTGTTGAAGGAACGATGCTCTTTAAGGATGCGATGCGCTACAGCGCAGGCTGTGAACTGTTTCCTGGAACATCCGGATCTCCAATGCTTATTTCTGGAACCCGAACTCTGGTCGGAGTGAACAGCACGGGTAGCGACGCCGGTGAAAAATGCACAGAAAATAACCCCTGTGAGCAGGACGAGACCGGTCAGGTCTTGTTTCAAAAAGGCTGGGGATATGCCCAACAAACGGCTCAGATCTATAGCTGCTTGAATGAAGTCAATCAGTTTGATTTTGCCAAGCCAGGCTGCCTTCTGCCTAAGCCAAGCAACTCAGAAAGTCTTCCTGCTTTCTAAACAGCTGCGAGAAGAGCTTGATTGGAGTGGCAGCAAGGATGTTGAAGCCTGCGTGAGTTATGAGGCCAGTAGCCTCTGAGTTTGGATGGACACGATACCTACAGACAGCCTGGCTCGTAACTCATCAGGGAAAGCTATGCATCTTTGACAGCTAGTACCTGATTATAATCTGCATTATCATAGCTTGCTGATATTCGACTCTTAGCGTGGCCTATGAAGCAAGCACTTTTCTACATTTACATCTTCCTCCTGATCTTCCCGATTCAGAGTGTGAGCTACGTCCAAACACTTGCCCATTTGGCGAATACTCCCCATATAGACGAGCATGCCACCGATCACGAAGAGAGTGATCATCACCACGACAAAGATGAGGGCATCGGCCTGTCCATTCCTGATACGAGGACAAACAGTGCTGGATCTCACAGTCACGGTCCAAATCAGCCTGTGCACTGCCATGACAAAGATATGTGGGGACTCTTTTCTAATCTTGGGCTGAGCCCGAATTCTTTTTCGACAAGTTTGCCCCATTTCACTCGTCCGGAGCCTCCTTTATTCAAAGTGCAGAAGCTCGCTTGCAACTCCTTATTTTGCGGTCTGTTGAGACCCCCAATTTCTTGACTATTTTCCTCAAATTATAAAACTCAGCGACCAATTAAGGAGTAGCCGTACCTCCAGGTACTTCTGTGATTGCAATCCATCTTCCCTAAGATTTGGAGAAGTTGATGCTCGACGCTATCATTCGTTATTCCCTCAATCATCGTATGACGATATTGGGACTGCTCTTCGCCATATCCGCCTATGGGCTGACGATCGTTGGGAAATTGCCCGTCGACGTGCTACCAAATCTTAACCGTCCCACAGTATCGGTCATCGCTGAGGCACACGGACTTGCCCCCGAAGAGGTTGAATCCCTTGTCACCATCCCGATTGAATCAGTTTTGAACGGCGCTCCCGGTGTCCTGCGGGTGCGCTCGTCAAGCGGAATTGGTATTTCCATTTCCTATGTGGAATTTGATTGGGGAACAGAGATATTCCAGAATAGACAATTGATTGCCGAGCGCCTTCAATTGCTTCAAGGCCGTCTCCCTCCCGGTATGGTTCCGGTTATGGGGCCTGTTAGCTCCATAATGGGCGAAATCCAATTCGTTGGCCTTGTGGCCGCCGATGATTCCACATCGCCTATGGATCTAAGATCCTTTGCCGATTGGAACTTGCGCCCCCAACTCATGACCGTTGCTGGAATCAGCCAAGTCATCGTCATGGGCGGTCAGGTAAAGCAGTATCAGATCCTTGCGTCCAGCCAGGCTCTGCAACAGCGCGGCATTTCTGTGGAAGAGCTGAAACACTCCATAAGAGAGATGAGCGAGAATACAACCGGTGGCTTTATAGATGTCGATGACAGGGAATTTCTCATTCGGCCGTTGGGTAGAGTCTCGTCTATAGAGGATATTCGAAACTCCGTCGTGGGGATGCACCTTGGCCGTCCCGTGTATGTCAAAGACATAGCCGAAGTTAAGCTGGGTCCTCGGCAAAAACGCGGCGAAGGTAGCATCAATGGTAAGCATTCTGTAATTCTAACTATCCAAAAGCAACCCAATGCCAACACCATTGAATTGACTCGAGAAATTGATAAAAAACTGGCCGAAGTAGTTCCCACACTTCCGAAGGGGATAAAACTCGAGCAGAACCTCTTTCGGCAGGCTCATTTTATCGAGAATGCGATCGACAATGTTAAGGAAGCCCTTCGCGATGGCATTATCATGGTGGCCATTGTTCTCTTCATGTTCCTGATGAATGTTCGGACAACTGCCATCACTCTTGTGGCCATCCCTGTCTCCTTGATCATGACCGCTATTGTTTTCCACCTATTTGGTCTCGGGATCAATACCATGACGCTTGGCGGGCTTGCCGTTGCAATCGGGGAGCTGGTTGATGACGCCATCGTCGACGTAGAAAATGTTTTTCGAAGATTACGCGAAAATAGACAAGCAGCGATGCCACAGAATCCGTTGCGGGTCATATTTAGCGCCTCATCCGAAGTTAGAAACTCCATCGTCATATCCACGGTCATAGTCTGTTTGGTATTCCTCCCGCTTTTTGCTTTAGGTGGTATTGAAGGTCGACTCTTTGTTCCTTTAGGAATCGCCTACATAATTTCAATTCTGGCATCACTGCTCATTTCTTTGACTATTACCCCTGTCCTCTGCTCGTATTTTCTGCCTCAATCCAAATCGATTGCTCACGCAGAAGACGGTTTTATTGTCAGAATGCTTAAGTATAGCGCTCAGAGAATTGTCATCTTTACGATGCCAAAACCATGGCTTGTATTCAGTCTTTCCATTGGTCTACTAGCGTATTCAATCAGTCTCCTGCCAAAGATGGGAAGAAACTTTCTGCCCAATTTCAATGAAGGAACTGCTACGATTGGTGTGGCGGCAGCTCCAGGCATTTCACTCGCAGCGTCGGACAAACTCGGCATTAAGATAGAAGAAGCTATACTGTCAGTTCCCGAGGTTCTGTCAACAGTCAGACGAACGGGTCGGGCTGAAATGGATGAGCATGCGGAAGGGGTCCACTGGAGTGAAATCGATGTCGATTTCAAAAAAGAAGGCCGTCCCAGGCAGATTGTTCTCAAAGAGACTCGAGAGAAAATCGAAAGCGTCGCCGACGTTTATGTCAACATTGGTCAACCGATCGGCCATCGCCTGGATCACCTCCTGTCAGGCGTTCGAGCCCAAATCGCCGTAAAGGTTTTCGGACCTGAACTTAGCGAATTGAGGCGTCTCGGCGGAGAAATTTTCAACCTCATGGAAAACACTCCTGGAATTGTTGACTTGCAAGTTGAACCTTTGGTGCTGATTCCTCAGCTAAAAATCGTCATAGATAGAGAAGAAGCCGGGAAAGCAGGTCTTAAATCAGGTGCTCTTGCTGAGGATCTGGAGATCGCACTAAATGGAGAAACTTCAGGACAATTTATTGAGGGCCAACGTATTCATGATATTTTCATGCGCTTGGATGACAAGTCTCGGGCCACTCCGGAAAGCATCGGTCGTACTCTCCTGAAGATTCTCCCCAGTGGTCAAGGCGTCAAAGTCAAAGACGTGGCGCAAGTCTATCAGGGAAGTGGGCCAAACATGATAAACCGCGAAGACATGCAAAGAAGAATTGTGATATCAGCCAATACTCAAGGACGGGATTTGGGATCTACGGTTCGTGATATTCAACACAAACTTGCTGAAGGACTCACCTTACCTGCCGGCTACTTCATCAAACTCGGCGGCCAGTTTGAAAGCCAGCAGCAAGCATCAAAGAGAATTGCTCTGCTTGGTATGCTCTCGATGTTGGGCATATTTGCAGTGCTCTACCTGCACTTTCGTTCGTGGGTTCTTAGTGTTCAGGTCATGCTCAATATTCCGCTCGCACTGATTGGCTCTGTCATGGCCATCTATATGACGGATCGGGTCCTATCCGTGGCCACTTTGATTGCCTTTATCACTCTGTGTGGGATAGCATCCAGAAACGGCATTCTCATGGTCAGTCACTATTTGCATCTTATGCAAGCAGAGGGTGAGACCTTTGGTAAGGACATGATTGTACGTGGTACCTTAGAACGGCTGGTGCCGGTATTGATGACCGCTTCAACAGCTGCCCTTGCTTTGATTCCGCTGCTCCTGGCAGCAGGCGAACCTGGAAAAGAAATCCTGCATCCAGTCGCTGTTGTGATTGTAGGGGGTCTAGTTTCCTCGACTCTTCTTGACTTAATTGTAACTCCGACAGTCTTTTATCTTTTCGGTAAAAAGGCTTCTGAGCAATATCTTCGCTTCCAAGCGAATAAGGGAGATCTGGTATGAAAATGAAAGCGATTCTTGTCACTGCCGGTCTGATGATGAGTCTGCCAAGTTTTGCCCATGACGAAGGCCATGGCCCCAAACTTGCCGACACTGGAAAGTTCGGCGGTTTGGTCTCAGCCATAGTCGAGAAAAAAGATGCCAAGTTGGGTCCTAAGGCACCGCTTGTGTACAAGGCCGAGTTGGTAAGATCCCCAGACGGGAAAGTTCAAGTTTTTCTCTATGACGCTACGATGAAGCCAGTCGATGCCAGCACTTGGGATAAAACAGGAAAAGTGTCTATGGCAACTCAAAAGAAGGGCAAGTGGATCTCGAAGAATTTCACTGTGACTTATGACGGCAAGGCCTTCACCGGTCAAATGCCTGAATTGCTCGGAAAGCCTTTCAATCTGGATTTTGTACTCAAGGATAAAGACAAAGAACTCTTATCGGCATTTGATAATCTCGACTAATTGGCTATCAAGGATTTCACTATGAACATATTGGCATCACTGCTTTTTTTCGCTTTTCTACCGTCAACACTACGAGCTCAGGAATCGGTAACACTCAAATATGACGATCTTCCGAAACTCATCCAAACACATAGCAAGGATGTAAAAGCGGCAAAAATTTTCATGGAGGCTTCAGCTTCAAAGCGAAGTTATGTGGAGCGATCGCGGTATCCTCGACTGGATATCGAATCGGGGCTACGAGGAGTGACTGAAGTGGATGGAAGCGGGAATAGCGCGCCTTACCTCAAGTTGGAAGGAAGCGTGAGTCTCTATCGAGGCAGGCGTGATGCCATAAAAGACGTCGTTCAGGCTAAAGAAGCCGCGATTCGCAACGAAGATACCCAGTTGATCTATCGAAGCCAATTGAGCTTCGCCAGAAATTATTTCGTGCGATTGGCTTCGGTCCGCGAACTCAAGCTCGTTTGGGTCGAAGCTGTAAAAACGGCAGAGCAAAAAAGGAAATCCGTCCAAGTCAAGGTACGAGCTGGACTTTCCACCAACACGGACCTCTTGGAATTCGATTTGTTTGAATCATCCCTCAAGCGAGAAAAAAGAAGTCTGGACAAGGATGAACATGAATATTCCAACAAGCTTCGCATGGCTCTGGGTCTCAAGGATACGACCGAAATCGTTCTCGACAAAACCTTTGCTCATCCCATTGAACCGATTGAAAGCCAATATGCACTTGCGGTGAACTCCCATCCCGCTGTTCGTAAACTGGGTCTAAAGGCGGATCAAGCACGAGCTGCAGCAGAATCGAGTTCGGGTAAGTGGAGTCCCGATCTAAGCCTTTTTGCTAGCTACGAGGCCTATTTGCAGAAAGATGGCGATATTCCAGGTGCACTGCCAAGGAGAGACATGGTAACTGGCATTAGACTGAGCTTTCCTATGAGCGACAGTCTAAGTTTGGAGAACGAATCTTCAGCCATGCGTCTGGAGGCATCCGCTTATGAGCTACAAAAACAACAAAATGAAAAAGAAATTGAAATGGCTTTCCACGAGCATCTGCACGACCTGCAAATTCTTCATGAATTTATTCATGATTCCGATGCTCAAATAAAAAAAGCGAGGAAATACCTCAAGCAAGTCAATGAAGAGTATGATCGAGGCATCAAGAACGGGTCAGATGTCCTGGAAGCTGCTCGCACACTCTATCAATCCCAAATGGAAAATATTCAACTGAGATTTGACTACTACCTTGCTGAGGTTGGCATTTCAAATATTTCAGGAGTGTAAAGCCCGTTTCAGAGTTCAGTGGCTTGGAGTTTCTTTTCCAACTAAATCCAGCGAGTTCGCTATTTATTGCCTTTTGAAACTCTTGATGCCGAACCAAAAATCAGTCTATCTCTTTGTTTTCAATGTACATTAGATCAGCTGGCTTGCTTTTCCTAAGGCTCTGCCGAAACCTTAGGAAAGCCCCCCCTGCAAAGCTAGGGTGGGGTCGCGAGGTAGGGGAATGCTTTTGTATCGATTCATACAATTTGTAAGTATTAGCCTAATCATGGGCGGCTGCTTCAACATGCCCGTGAAGTCTAATGGCAATGTCACTGTCTTGAACTCTGAGGCGCGAGTTGCAGTGTCTAAAGCAGTCGAGGGAACAAAAGCCATTTCATCATTTGATCCAAATGCCAAAGTCGCAACGGTTGTGCAGGCTCCCTCGGGGAAGCTTTCAGCGTCGTCGGTAACACTGTCGCCAGGCGCGCTGATGGTGGCTACAGACCTTGTGATCGAGGAAGCTGTTCCGCTCTCGGAGACTTCTGTATCAACTTCGCTCAATATCAGCGCGAATATCAAGATCACTCCCGTAGGTGCCGGTTTGATAATTCGACCGACCACGAATGTCGACTTGAGTAAGCCTTTGACCATAGCCATGTCGCTCGAAGGCTTGCAAGGACTTTGGGGACGCTTGTCTGGCTATTTCCTACAAGATGCAGGAAAACATTATGCCGTGTTCTACAAAAGTATGATTGGCGGTCAATTGCGAGACGGTGTTATTCCCAGCTCAGAACTTCGATTGCTGGATAATGGCAATGTTGAGTTTGAAGGGTATTTCGGAGCGTTCTGGTTGTGTGAAGTCAGCTCACCCATTGAAACTCGCGTCGAAGCAATAACGACGGAGCCAGCTGTAAACATCGATGGTGTGTCAGTCATTGAAAAGACGGGGATTGTCACAGAAGAGCAAATTGTCACGAAAGAGTCCATACCCGTGGTGCTGTGGAATGCTGTATTCCTATCGTACGATGAGACGTCGAGGTCGGTCTCACTCAGTTCCTCTATCGGTGCAGATCGTACTCTAAAGGACTGCGCTGCTGATTTACGTCTATCTAGTGCAGACTCGAGTGGCATCAGTGGATCAGCCTCTGCGAATCTTCTTTTCAGCTATGCGATCACTAAAAAAGAAGCGCACCAGCTGGTTGGGCGATTTCGATGCTTCGACGACCAAGGTCGGCAGGCTGTTTCTTCCTGGAGTTTACCGCTCACCGTTCCTGCAGAGCCTGATCCAGCGGTAGCGCTTGGTCTCTCGATTGCCGGGGGCGCGAGTTATACCTCGAATTCTGAAGTAACACTTTCCCTAGAGGCTAGCGGCGCCGTTGAAATGTACATGACCAATAGCGCTACTTGTTCCTCAGGCGGAAGCTGGCAGAAATTTGCCAGCAGCAGAACTTGGTCCTTGCCAAGTCTTAATCAGAAGAACAGTATTTTTGTCGTGTTTCGAAATCGCATTGGCAAGCTTTCGTCCTGTATCAGCGCCTCGATTATTCATGATGACCAGGCACCCACCGGTACGATTACAATAGAACAAGGCGCTAACAGCACAACGCTCACCACAGTAGCTCTGTCGCTGGCTGCGACTGGGGCTTACCAAATGTATATCACTAACCAAGCTGGCTGCAGCAGCGGAGGAACCTGGGAAAACTATCAAGCGAGCAAAAGCTGGTCCTTGGCTCAAACCAATGCTACGGCAGCCGTTTATGCAGCGTTCCGCGATCAGGCAGGCAATACCTCGCCTTGCGTGAGCGACCAGATCATTCAGATCATCCAGCAGAATAATACCAATGCTCCAGCCCTTGCCACCATCAATGAAATCAGCCAAAATCGAGTGGAACTGTATGTGACGCAAGCCGGCAATCTCCAAGGTTTTTCACTGTCGGACCAAGATGGGAACACCAAAACTCTATCACTCGGAAGTGTAGCCCAGGGTTCCTACCAGGTCATCGACCTTGGATTTGACTTGGATTGGAGTGGAGACGATGTCTTGCTCATCGATGGTTCGGGAAATCCTATAGACTACGTGTCCTGGGGGGCTGTGAATAGTCCACCAGCTGGAATCACCTGGAACTATTCTTCGCCGATTTCGACTCTGGCTTACTACTCGGTCACATCCCTTTCCTTGGTCACCAATGGCGTCGACCAGAACACCAGTGCCCATTGGGAGGCCACAGGAAGTGGCCGCAGTTCGCTTCTCGCTCATTCGTGCAGACCATCCAATGTCGATCTCAACAACAGTATGGGCTTTTCTAATACCGCTTCCTGTCCCACTGCGGCGGGAACTCTTGCCAATCTCATCATCAATGAAAGAAGTGGCAATCAGGTCGAACTCTTTGCTGTGACAGCTGGATACACTGGTGGATATGTCCTCAGCAATCAACAAAATTTTACGGTAACAATGCCTGATGTCTATCTGAACGCCGGTGAATTCATCGTTGTCGGCAATAGCTACAATTACGGCTATGGAAGTAGCTCTCCCTATACGGTCAACATGGGCGATTATTATATCGAAATCAACCCGGCTGATGACCTTGTCCTGCTCAAACCCTCGGTTACAGATTCCACCTCTTTGGCCAATGGTGCTCAGTTCTCAGCTGTTCCGGTCGACTACGTAGCCTTTGG
>JBGSTF010000146.1:0-8795 GCA_041736645.1 Oligoflexus sp.
ATTTATCACCCACTGTCGCTGCGTCGCTTTCGGAATGCCATAGCGAAGAAATCGACTGATATCTCTGGATTCAGCGACTAGGTTTTTGAGGCGTAGATCGTAGCGCCTATATGTTTTTCTCGGCATCCAATTCTCCTTGAGGCTCATGCAAGGGAAATCGGACAGAAAAATAGAAATTGCAGTATTTTCCGAATATTCGTGAAATTAGCTGTGAAAAGCTGCGGGATGGCGCAGGGCAGGGAACCATTTCTAGCAGAGTAACTCTGTTGCGTTTGCAAAGTGTGAGCAAGAAATTGCCTAGATTCGTCAGGATAATCCAGCGGTAGATCGTGGGATAGTCAACTCCAAGCCCTCGTTCCTCGGCCACCTCCTCCAAGCCGTGACAGCTCAGCTTGTAGCTAGGGTACCAGAGGACACGGAGCACAATAATATCGTGCTCAAAGCAGTGCCCTCTGGTATGAGAGGTTCTTAGATTCAGTGGGAGCCAGATAAACTCGGTATCATGACCGTGCGGCTTACAACCGTATTATCGAAGTCCAGAAATTTATAGGTTACTTGCAAGCCCGAGCTTGCGTATATCATGTTTGAGATCTCATCGTTTACAAATTTCACAAGTCCATTGGAAATTTGATACTGACGACACAATCCCGAGGCGGTGAACTCCACGGTTTTCTTCAGTTCAGCAGTCCATTCCACTCGACCATCAGGTCCTGGTTCCGCGCTCAGTATAGCAGACACGGTGCTTCCACCTGGGTACTTCGAGGAAAGATCTAGATCTGTAGCGTAAGACAAGCCTGCTTCGAGCGGTTGGCTCATCCAATTGTATTTTTCATTGCCTGGGATTGATTTAAGCGAGTCTATTGCTTCAGAAGAACTGAGGGCATATTGAAATACGGCGTTTCCTGAACTTTGACCCAGAACTTTGAGACGTTCTTCGGTCAAGACATCTCGCTCGGCATCATGCTTAGCATATTCCGCTGAGAGTTCGGCATACTTAAGGTTAAGCTCAGTTTTCTTTTCTTTCAGTGCTGCGTTTGCTGGATCATTTGCGAGGGCTACAGCAATATCGGTTTGTTGGCCAATAATGTCGACCATCTGTTTTGTCAAATCCAAAGATTTCAATGATGCGGCGGTTTCCTTTGCAATGACATCATCGACAGCCAAACATACACTTTCGATCTTGTTCGAAAGATTGATTTTAACAGTCCTCGAAACAAATTTTGGAAATACAAAAGCTGTAGTGCAGTCTTTATCAAACATAATCTCATCTGGATTTCCTGCACGTGGTGTAAAGGGGCAGGAAGCATACAGTTGGGGTATTGCGCTTGGCGCCGAAACTTCATTCTTAGTCTGGCTGGAACCGGAATTTTGCCCACATGAAGTAGAAAGAATCACGAGGTTTACCAGAGCAATCCGAGAGAGCAGAGAGATTTTCATCATGGCCAGGTCCTTTAAGTGAAACAAGAGGAGAAAGTCGATCGATTATCTATTAGCAATACTTATTCCACTTGGGGGATTCCTGTTATCCTTTTAACCTTCCGAAGTTTTGGTATTTATTTTCCACTAGGTCTGAGTGCCTACCCAGATTTTTGCGCTTGCCAGTCCAAAACTGATCAACTGTCAGCTTTTTATTCATAAGCCACTATTTTGTATAAGCATCTAAAATTATACAAGAAGGTTGTGAATCGAGGGTTTCTGTGGACAGCTAGGAGCTGGGTAAATTTCGTCCTGGCCCACGCCCGTCCGTGCATGTTGGTGGCAGCCGATACAGATGGTGCGACCATTACCTTTGCCTCTTTCAATAAAGGGATTGCTGCAAAACGTATGAGGCCCAGCTAGACTATGAATCTTGTTGAGGCTGGCGGCTAAATCAGGCAAATCGCCCTGAAAACTCTGGCCCGGGTTCGGGTCGCCCTCGTTATAGCCGCTCGTCCAAGAGAAAAGATCTGCGTCCAGGATCGGTCAGTTTTATACAAAGTTCTGGATCGCTCTTCAACTTAAACCTGCATTTTCATCTTCTGGTAGTGGACGGTGCCTTTATCTGCCGGGAAAAAAAGCGTCCTTTCTTTCATAAGATTAAAGGGCCAAGCAGCGAGGCCATAGGCGAACTGCCCCTATCCATCATCGAAGCTGTGGAACTTTGTATCGGCAAACGGGGGCTCCTGGAGGAGGATGCGTCGATGGGAATTGAAGATGAGTTACTCAGTGTCGATGCGGCCAGCCGCGCCTCGGTCGTGCAAACCATCGCCTTTGGTGAGCGTCGGGGTCAGCGGGTCAGATGCATCGGCTTTCCAAGGCAAGGCGAGCTCTTGAAGTTCAAAGGCCCGCAATGTGTCGCTCGATCCGGGTTTAGTCTGCACGCCGCGCGTCAAATCCATCGTGAGGATCGGCAAGGCCTTAGTCAGTTGATAAATTATATGGCGAGGCTACCCATTGCCGATGAGAGGCTCACAACAAATGCAGCGAGTGATATTGATTATAGACTTAGGCAGCCTTGGGCTGATGGGACGGTCCTCCTGATGGAATGTCCTGTCGACCGGGTGATGGAAAACTGAGGCTCAAAACCGAGGCACCAGCCTTCAAAACTGGGTCAAAGGATTGTTGGCTCCATAGTCATAAGGATTGCAGGTTTGGAATGACTGCTGGCTGCAATTCTGCAGTTCGGAAGCAAAGGCAGCATCCGGCACAACAAAACTACCAAGGTTCGGCAGATAGGGACGTCCACCCATCATAATAAATCCGGTTTCACTGTCCTCTCGAAAGCCACCAAAGGCGATCGGAGAATTGGAAGACGTCTGCTCCGCAACCAGAACCTGATGCTGCTGTAACTGGCCATAGGCTCCGCGCGTCCACGTTTCAAGCAGACGACCCTGGCTATCCAGGCGCTTGATGGGGGTGCCGCTGGCGTCAAGGATCAGATAGCTATAAACCTTGGTATCCAGATTGAGTTCAACGATGATGCCACCCGGCAGAACCTGGGACACAATCGACTGGGCTCCGATTTCGTAGCTTGGGCTCGGATAGTAAACCACGGAATCACCCTCTTTATACGAACGTTCTCCATCAGCATGATAACCGTAGTAGAGTGTCTGGGCTTTGCGCTCGGTCTGGAGCAGCTGATCCTCAATGGACCAAGTGGCTTTCATATCATCGAACTCGGCAACACGGCCGAAATCATCGAACACTAGATTTTGTGCTTTCGCTTGCGGAAGCAGCACCGAACGCTCGGCATTCAAATTGTTCCGCTCGACCCCTTGTGTTTTTTGACCTCCCCCACTGATGATCCATTGTTCATTTCCGGCTTGGGTCAATTCTTTGCGCTTATTGTACCCATAGCCTATCGTTCCATTATTGGCTCTCATCAGCCCGTTGGCATAACGGTCCCATTGATCCAGGTGCAAACTCTCAGTTCCTTCACAGCTCATGATGCCTTCGTTGATGACGGGCTTCTGACACAGAGATCGCCCAAGAGTCCAGCGTTGGATCGGATCGTAACTCCAGACGCCACCCAATTTTTCTTCACCCAACTGAGCCTGGATAAGATTCGAGCCTGGAAGCCAGCGCGCCTCGCTGAACAGCGGAATGGGAGTTCCATCTTTAAACTTGGCTTCGACGGAATTCATGCCACCGCTCGCATCATAGTGAAAGTCAAGTTGCAGAGCTTCGTCAAAATCATGGGTCAGCATGCGATCGTCCGCGCCATAAGACCAGGATTCTTCAACTTTCTTTTGCAGGGTACCTTCTTTATCGAGGTAGTAGCTGCGTTGCTCGATGAGGCGTTGTCCCACATCGCGAACAAAGACATCCTGCGTATCCAGGCGCTTATTCCTGTCATGGGAGTAGCTACCCAGCAGCGCGCCCGGCAACTCATGCTTCACCCCATCGGGGTCAATCATGTGATCATAGAAATATTCGCTGATGACGCCCGTGTCATCCGACGTACGCACCAGTCGATCGATTTCATCATAGATTTTGCGTTGAACCGTGATCTCAGGTCTATTGCTATCAAAACTTAAGCGGTGAATGGCTATGATTCTGTCTCGCCCATCGCGTTCATAGAATGTCGAGCGCACTCCCGGCACTGTTTCGCTTAACAATTGACCGGAGCTGTCGTAAGCATAGGAACGTGGTTCTTTCTCAGCTTCGGTCTGCCAGCTTTGAATTTGCCCCAGCTCATTCCGCTGGAATTTCTGCAGATGCCCCTCCTCATCGATCTCCGCCTCGGGAGATTCGAGATCGCGGCCAATGACCGACCGGGTCGTATTCCAACCGTCTGTCGTGGTCGTCGTCGATTTGCGGCCCCAGATAGGATAACTGTATTCTGCAACTTCGGTATTGCCGATGCGCGCTTCTCGTACGATCCGTCCCAGGGCATCAAATGAGTTTGTATCTCCGGCGGGCAAGTTCAGCCCTATATTCTCGCTGGCAAGGAATTTTTCATAGGATAGACTCGATTCATAGGGTTTTCCCAACCTCGAGCGGAGCCCATTGCGCGTCAGAATCTGGTGGTTTTCCACCCAGGCCTTTGCCGAGGAACGATCCAAGATCCGAGCATAGACGGCGCCCTCGCTATCGATGAGTGAAGTGGAGCGGCTCAGACGCAACTTCTGCACATCATCATCAATGATGAGCTCGACTTGTTCAGGTTTTATGGCTGTGCCTCGGCTATATTGAAACGTCAGATGCTTGCCCAAATTGTCAGTCAAACTCTCGGGACGACCAAGGGCATCCCGCTTCACACGCGTGAGTTGACCCGTCGGAGTGAGTGACAAAGCGACGTCCATCGATACCGGAAGTGAGGCTTTTTGATCACTCAATTCACAGTCACGCGCTGAATAACAGGTGTGCAGTGTCTGCCCCAAAGCATTGGACCTAGCGATCAGAAACAGGGAATGTTCGCCATAGGTAAAGCTAGCGAGGCTCCCGACCGCATCAGAGACCTCCGTCACCAGACCAAAGCCAGTTCCGGCAGGACCGTCGCTATCATAGCTTGTCTTGATCAAGCGGGTTTGCTTGGCCGGGACCTTTTCAGAGAATACTTTCGGTAAACGGGCCCGATCTTCATCAGTCACATAAATAGTACTCGACTCTGTGACTGGCAATCCCCATGTCGGGTGGTAGCTCATGACATCGGTGGCCACCAGCTGCCTTGAAGGCAGGCTCCGTACCGTCCGGGTTTTTATGTTTTCCAAAAGGCCCAAGTCGGCAGAGTTCGAATCATAGTCCAGAACTGTCTCCATTCCCACGGCTGGGATGATCTGATCTTTCGGTCCCAGTATTTTGCCCCACTCATCGACCTGTTTGATCTGGCGGAAGTCATCATCGTAGGTCAGCTGTGAGGTCTTGCCATTCACTTGAGAACAATCGCTTTCGTCTGTAGCACATAGACCCTCGCTGCTGCTATCAAATCGAACGAAATATCGCGGCTTGTTGTGTGCGCCTGTCGATATAATATTGGGATCGGCGGGGAAATCGAGCAGGCTAAAATTGTTGAAGGTCCTTTTCAGAACTTTTTGGTCCTGACCGTTAGCGGCATATGCTCCTTCAAAAAAAGCTGCTCCGCTTCCCGATAAAGAGCCCATGGATTTTTTCAAGAACGTGTTTAAGTCCTCTTCCCGCTGGAAGTCCCAAGGCAGTTGAATAAGTTCTTCGATTTTGGGCATGGCCGCAAGATAACGTCGTTCCTCAGGGGTGCGATGGGTTAGATCATAGTCATTGCGTTCAAGAGTTGCTGTCTCAATCGTCTGGCCGTCCAGAATGGTTCCCGGACGAAAGACGCGGGCTTCATCAAAGCCGATGAATTGAGCTTTTTCTGCATCCCAATAGGCATGACCATAAGCATACTCCTGGATGTTAGTCTGGATCCCGTCAGAGCCAGGAGACCCATAGACCGGGGCTGTCGTGATGCGCTGACGTAACATGGTGAGGGCTATCGGTAAAGCAAAACGTCCTGCTTCAGGATCCGTGTCTGCTAGCATGGACTGCTGCTCGCTATAGCTGGTGTATGATAGCGATTCGGTGTGTCCAGTTTCCATAGTCACCGAGCGCAGTAGACCAACGCCGTGTTGATCCTGTCCATCCTGTCTATTGACATCGAGGATCCAAAGTTTTTTCTTGCTATTGTCCGTATCATCCCACAGCACGATCTCTTCGAATCCATCGCCATCAAGATCGGCCACGAAACTGTTGTATTTGTTTTTGGAAACGCGAACCCTATCATCAATGGGGAGAGTCTTCTTGCTGGAAAACTCCAGGCCATCGTCATTCGCCAACCAATATTCAAGTTCATGGGTTTTGGTATTGACGCGCACAAAATCAGGCGCGCGGTTGCCATCGATATCCATCAACTGCATGGCATTGAGAGTTTCTGGCAAAGAGCCCGTGCTGCTATCGATATCCAGGTCAGGTATGGGACGGAACCAAGTGTCCTCGCAGGTCACCCCAGCGACTGGTTGGTCCCTGCGGAAGAGATAGCTGCCGGCCGCGCTCGCGGTGCCCTGATTTTCGAACAGACAGAGACCCTTGGCACCAGTAGCCAAAGTCACGATTTTCACGAGATCGACGAGCCCATCGTGATTGATATCGATGAAGCGATATGCAGACTCTTTCAGTAAGTTCGTATCCTTACTATAGAAGGGAAATTTGAAGTTGCGTCCAACGAAAGTAATCTGTTCTGATCCCCGCTGCGTGGTGTTGAGGTAGGCTTGAAATTGTACGGCGGCGTCGGTGCCCAGGGCCGGATATAAAATATCCGGAAGTCCATCGCCGTTGATGTCGAGCAGCATGCCCCGGCCGTCGTCGAATTTGGACTTGTCGATCAATAGATCGCTCAAAATGCCATTGGTATCGACTTGGGCGCGACTGCTTGCTGATTCATAAGCAGAGGCACCCCATGGTTTGCGATTGAGGAAGATATTCCACTTTTTGCTGCTATCAATCTCGACCACATCATCCCAGCCATCACCATTAAGATCGCTCATGAGGAGACGAGTGTTTTGACCGCCTTCGTTGAGCTGCGGAGCGAAGTCTTTGCCCGTGGATGTGCGATGGAAAGTCAATTCCCCCGCTTTGACAAAACCTTGCCGACCTCGATTCTCATAAACCTGATTTTTAGCTTTGGCCTTATCGTAGACAACGAGGTCTAAAAGTCCATCAACATTGGCATCCAACATTTCTGCATTCTTGTCCAAACCAAAGCCCGACATCGAAGCAAAACCACTGAATTCGCTGATTGCGGGCCCAGCTTCGCCAAGTGACTTCCAGGCATGATAACTCAGCTGGATGGTCGGCTCACGCAGTATTCCAGCATCCTTTGGATCGCCCACTTTCTGTCCAAAACGGTAAATGTGAGTCAAATGCAGAACGTCATCATCGGCGCTGCTCACAGCATTTCGAAGGCTTTCGCCGTCGTTTGTGGTAAATAACTCATCAAACCAGCTCGTCAGGGTAGTCAAGGCGCGTTGCATCAGACTTGCTTCCGGCACCTGGATTGCTGCAGAGGATAGCATTGCGGCTGCTGACTCACTTTGCCTATCGGTTTCGCAGCCGAGACTTTTAAATTCTTGGCGGGGCCATTGGTTGTAGGCGAACAACCAGGTTCGCATAGCTTGATTATCGAGACAAGCGACCACGCCGGTATAGATCAGGCGTCCTTCCTGACGAAAGCTATTGATAAAGCTTACCGGTCCCTGACCACGACTTTGCAGATGAAAGACATAGCGTGAACGCTGACTAGCGAAGCTCACTTCCTGCAGATAACTGCGCCCTTGATCCAAACGATAGTGATAGGCGATAGCATCACCACCGGGCTTAATTTCATAGACCAAGGGCCACGAACTCACAAAGGCTGGTGTAAGGTTTGGTTTGGCAAGGGCGCTCGTCTCAGCCACGCTAGGATCGCCGGAATAGATGCGCCTTCGACCATCAGCCGTTAGCACTTCAAATCCTGAGCTCATCTCCTGGCTGATCGGTTTGCCGGACTCATCACGCAGAGTGATGGTAAAGGGCTTGTCATGCCGGAGTATCCGAATTTTTTTCTCGAAGGATTCGGTGGTATAGACAGCGCCATCGGCAGAGCTATTGAGGTAGCGTAGCGCCTGACCATCCAGACTCATCCGGTACCTGGTATCCTTGGAATCGGGATCCTTGTTCCATTCAGCATCGGAATTCGGCGTGCCGAGGTCGGTATCCACTTTTATCGAAGAAACGTTGAGGACCCAACCAGATCCTAAGCCGCGACCGCTATCCACGCTGCTCTGCTGATAGATGAGACTGAGTTCCGGGACGAGCCCTCCCCGTCCGGGCAGTTTGGGCAGAGGCCACGCAGCTATAAGTTCACCTAAATGAACTGCAGAGTCCAGAGGAGCAGGACTCAATGGATCTTCCTCTGGATCTTCGGCTAAAGCCACACGAGGCAAACAAAGCAACAGCATCTGGAATAGACTTAAAAGCAGCGAAAAAAAGCGAGTCGAGCTTAACATACCACATCCTTTAATGCATGGGCGACGGAGACGACTCCAGCATCTGGCTGAAGGAGTCCGTGAATTCGGCGCCCACCTTGCGTCCTGCATAGTAGTCAGCCACAGTTGATTTCAAACGATCGGAGAGTGCGAGAAAACTCTGTTCATGGACGGCAAGAGTGGAATTTCTAATCACCTCGACCAGCTCGCGACTGACAGCATCAGGCGCCGCGATCTGCCCTTGCAGATAGCTAGCCGGCACTTTACCCAGACTGGTAAAGAGCACCGCCGCCCCCTCAGAGCTCGCGAGAAAGCGTTTGATGTCCTTTAAGATGG
>JBGSTF010000188.1:0-6600 GCA_041736645.1 Oligoflexus sp.
TCTGGTCAAATGTTGACTCCGATCATCAATCTCATGCAAGAGCATATTTTAGCCGGATCCGTGCTTTATATGGACGAAACTCACGTTCAGGTCTTAAAAGGATCTGGAAAAAGACCGCAAACCAAGAATTATATGTGGATAATACATGGTGGTCCGCCTGGGCAAAAAGCAACGGTTTTCATTTACGATCCCTCGCGTAGCAAACTCGTACCCGAACGAGTGCTGGCCGAGTTCTGCGGCTATCTCATGGTGGATGGCTACAAATCCTATGATTCAATGAGTCTTAAGGAAGGCATTATACGTCTTGGATGTTGGGCCCACGTGCGTAGAAAATTCGACGACGCAGAAAAAACAGCGATCGGCGGCAAAGCCAGCACACAGCGCCAATCAGCATCCACAAAGGCTAAAGTTCTAATTGCAAAGCTTTATGAAATTGAGAAGAGTAGTAAAGATCTTACTGACGATGAGCGACTGTCCATCAGGCTGCAACTCTCTAAACCCATCGTCGATCAGTTCTTCGAATATATTCATTCGATGCTATCAAAAGTGCCACCCAAGAGCTTGCTGGGAAAAGCTCTGAACTACGCAGCTTCTAATCAGAACCTCTTGGTTCGATTCCTGGATAATTCAATCTTGCCACTCGACAACAATGCTGCTGAAAATGCGATTCGCCCATTCGCGGTCGGGAGGAAGAACTGGCTCTTTGCAGATACCGTGAAAGGAGCGGACGCCAGTGCTAATATTTACAGTGTAATTGAGTCAGCAAAGCTCGCAGGACACGTGCCTTATTTCTATTTGCGAATGCTTATGGAAGAGTTGCCTAAGGCCAAGACGTTAGCGGATCTAGAAGCACTCCTACCCTACAATGTCAAACCCATTGACCGTGTACTTCACTGATCGCTTACAATCAATTTGCTGAACAGTATCGGTTAAGTCACTTCTATCAAGTTTCTACCATATTCCGAAATTTTTTCGGAAAGCTATTACAAACAACCAATCAACAGGTTGTTCATTGGCTTCGAAGGAGGCAAAGGTAGAAGTTATTCTTGCATTTGATTTCAATAGGTTAAAATGCTCTAGCAGACAACTCCTTATCGATGGCAGACGGTTTTGCTACGCTCACAATTTCTTTCCTAATTGCACAAGATGCCAATGCTGAAAATGGTATTTAATAATTCGAGCCTGCGGCCCTTGAGATATTCACAAATTCATTGTATTTGAAATATCTACCTACCCATCTGGGGAAAGGAAAGGAATAGGATTTCACAGGCAATAGTCCCGCCGCTTCAACCAGCATTCCCAGGTTTGTTTGTTCCAGAAACGTCACATGGCTTTTATCTGATCGATAGCCAGCTTCTTGCGGACAGAGAATGACCACTTGCCCACCCTCTTTCAAATAAGGCAAATAACTTTTGAGGACGTTTATTGCGCTCGAGCGGTCCATATGCTCGAGGACATGGGACAGCAAGATACTGTCAAAGTGCTTTCCTTGAGACCACTCAGATGCCAGAAAATCTTCGGGAGTAAATCCCCTAAAGCCTAAACCGCGTACACTTTTGATAGACTCCGCATTGTGGTCGATTCCAACGCCAAACCCGCTAACATGACTCAGACTCCTGCCGATGCCACAGCCGATATCGAGAACAAAACCAAGTTTCATTTGGCGCAAGTGCCAACGGTAGGGAGCTTGAACTGGAATTAGTTTTTTCCACCAGATGCTTTCCAGCTTCTTGAGTCTATCAGTATACTCTCGAGACTGTGTTAAAGATGTCATAGGGATACCTTCATTGAAATTGTCGGAACTTTATAATCGAAAACTTCGGAGCCGCAGACCGACCAACGCAGTCACCACTTTTAACATGAAACGCAATGATTTTAGGCCATTTAGAGTTGAAATTCCTGCCTGCCTCGGTAGCATCGAAACTCTGTATTCCTCAATTTTTGCGCCATATAGCGAGAGTATGGCGATCGACTCCGGCTCGGGATACTCATCAGGCATATGCTGCCTCAGCAGCTGTTGGGCGTTTCTCGAATAGACTCGAAAACCTGAGGTGGGATCAAAGATGGCGGCTCTATGACCAAAAATCCGCAAAATTTGCCGCAGCAGGACAATTCCAAAAAAACGGCTCAATGTCGTACTTGACGTGTTATGCTCTGCCGCCCTACTCCCAGAAAAGCGGCTCCCAATCAAAAGATCAATGTCGTTTAGGTGAGCATATTGCACTAGCTCAGGAATATATTGAATAGGATGCTGTCCGTCGCTATCGCATTGAACTACAAAATCGTAGTTCAGAGTCGCGGCGATGTTGAAGCCTGTTAAGAGAACTCCTGCAACACCAATGTTAACGCGGTGATTCGCATATCCTTGCGGATACGTTTGTTTCAAAATTTGAATGCTTCTGTCAGTCGAACCATCGTTGACATAGCAGAAGTCTATATTCGCTTTAGACGTTTGCCTCAGACTGAGAACGTCATCTATGCTTAACGGAAGGGATTCTTCTTCATTAAAACATGGCAAAATTACGAGAACTCTCGTTCCTGTTTCGACTCCATAGGCCTCGTTTGGTTTTCTTCGGACAAAATCATCAGCCGCCATGGAGGAAATTAGATCGCGAAATTTTCGGGTTTGGGAAGTCGATTCCGCCGAAAGTTCAACAAGCTGTATGAGCAGAAACATTACCATGGCAGCCAAAACAAAATTGCTTATAAGAGTAATGCCTAATTTTTGTGTGAGCGGACGATAAATCTCGGGATTGATTGAAGCAGTCAAAATAAAAAGAGAAATACACCACCAAGCAAGCGAATTACGAGCTGCAAGGCGATGACCAAACTGGGAAAAAAGCCCAAGTAGGAATGTACAGAGGGCTAGAATAAACAAGATCGACATTGCATGTCCTCAAATAATTTCATTAGAATCGATCCCCAGATATAACAAACGTCATGAATACATCTGCCGTAGCTCTGTCACTTGTCACGAAAAGCGAAGACGGCATTAGAAAAAATCTTGGTATTAAGGCACTTAATATAGGTCCAATTTGCTTTACTTTCAAGATTTGCAAGGAATATTTTATCTTACCTTCATAGGCGGATTGACCAAGAAACATGAATATTCGACCACAAGTGCCTCTCATAACATTTTGTATTCCCTTTTTCAAAGGCCTTGGCTACCTCAAAGAGTCTATTCAAAGCGTTGTCGACCAATCCCAACAGGCATGGCTGTGTGTCGTTGTTGACGATTGTGGGCCTGAGCCTGAAGCTCGGATGCTGGTCGCGTCTTTCAGCGATCCGCGCATCAGCTATCGAAGAAATGAAAGCAATCTTGGCTTGGCGGGCAACTGGAATAAGTGCATAAGTTTAGCGAATACGCCATTCGTGACCATCTTACATGCGGATGACCGATTGCTCCCGAACTATCTAATGTATATGTCAGAAATGTTTAGGATGTTTCCTGCTTCGAACGCGATTTTTTGTCGCGCCACCATAATAGATAAAAATGGTCTATCTTCCTTTTCATTCGCCGATCGATTCAAAAATATCCTCATGCCGTCACTATCACAACCCATAATATTAAAGGGAGAATTGGGACTCACGGCGTTGATGCGAGGAAACTTTGTTTTTTGTCCGTCACTTTGTTACAGAAAAGATAAGCTTACCGAAGCGCCTTTTAACCTTAATTGGCGAATGGTCATCGATTTAGATTGGCTGGTCGCCTCGCTCTTGAACGGGGCGCAGCTAGTTGGGAATCCTGCCGTTGCCTATGAATACAGACGACACAGCACGAATCAGACTTCGATTTTGACTCGCTCAAAAATCAGGTTTCATGAGGAAATAGCAATTCATCACAGCGTTGCACTGAAGTGTTCATCGAAGGGATGGCTTACCGCCGCCCGTGCAGCACGTATCATGCTATCAGTTAGGCTGCATCTGTTCTATCAAATGGTACAATCGTTTGTAAAACTGCAACTCAAAGACTCCTTGGACCTTCTTTTAATTCTCTTACAGTCGCGAAATCGCTGAAGGTATGAGTTGGAAGATTTTGACCATTTTTTTGAATTGAGTCGAAGGCAATACGAAATTTGGAAGTTTGGATCTTATATCTTTCGCTGGGAGCATATGGTTACGGATAGGGCCTTGGCCATGATCGTGATTTTGTTCGTTGATTCAGGGCAGAGCCGTTCTCGGAAAATTTCAGGATTGGCGTCACTTTAGAGTCAGCTAACTGGTCGACTTTTCTCTTTCCTATCTGAAACGTCTAGAAGCAATTGTAGCACGGCGGCTTTATGGTTAAGTTTTGCCCGCGCCAAAATTATATTTTCCATATTATTCCAGATGCTTACATCGATCAATAACAGTCCCTGTCAGTAGCGGGATGTAATGAGCTCAGGGATCCTTTTGGCGCAAAGAATCCAGTTTGTCTTTGACATTCAAAGGGTTTGTTTTAGAATCAAAAAAATACTGTAATATCTATCTTATCAACTTTGAGTCTAGAGGTCGGTGTGCTGCAAATTGCAGAAACGCATGAACGTCATGTCGCTCTTATTAGGCCTAAGTTCTCGGCCAGCTTGAACGATATTCTGTTCGCACCGGGCAGAAGCTTGTGGGGCTTCGTCGAGGGCTTTATCCTGGTCCATTTTTTTATCGGGTGTTCCTGGCTTAGTCCTTATATGAACTGGGGCGTTTGGGAAACTCGTCATCTCACGTTGGCCGTTTCCTTCAGCTTGTCATGCGTTTCCATTTCGCTCGGCTTAGGTCAATACGAGCGAGTTCGACGCTATTCAACGGTGAAGATCTTAATCAATACCTTTATTGCGATCTTTTTTTCTTCCATGGCCAGTCTTTCTGTAACTTACTTCTTGGCATATAGTGTTTTTGGTCGATTGAGTCTTATCTGGGGCGCAACAGGCTGTTTCATAGCCTTATTGATTTTTCGCTTAAGTTTGGCGACCTTTTTTCGTCGAAATCCCTATCGGTTCACAACAATCGGCTCATCCGATCTCATGGATTCAATCATCGAACTCCTATCCAACAAAAAGAATCGCGAATCGAGTTACTTTCAGTTGATCCCTTGTCATGAATTTACTCTGCACAGCGACACCTTCGATGATCTGGAAAAAAATGGCATTTATGATGTTGTTGTATCGAAGGAATCTTTGGAAAGCGGAATGAGTCAGGAACTCATCCTCAATGCCATGGAACATGGGATGCGCCTGATTCACGAAGAACAATTCTATCAGGAACTCTTCGAGTGCTCGCCTTTGTCTCGAATGAGCCCCTCCAGCATGATCGACGGCGAACTCAACGTTCGCCACCTAGTCTATGATGCAGTCAAGCGATGCATCGATGTCAGCAGCAGTTCAATTGCGCTTCTCCTTTTGTCACCATTGCTGCTCCTGACAGCGGCGGCTATAAAGGTTTCGAGCAAAGGCGATGCGATCTTCGTACAGCCGCGCCAAGGGCGGTTTGGCAAATCCTTTCTAATGTACAAGTTCAGGACCATGCGGGACGAAGACTCTTGTAGCAAAGCCAGCAAGGGCTTCACCAAAAAGAACGACAGCCGGGTGACGCTGATTGGCAAGATACTGCGCCCCCTGCACCTCGACGAACTGCCTCAACTTTGGAATATCCTGAAGGGTGACATGTCCCTGGTGGGACCTCGTCCGGAGGCATTAACGTTTGCAGAAAGAATGAGCCAGGAGATAAAGCTTTACGACACGCGCTATATCGTTCGGCCGGGTTTGACTGGGCATGCCCAGCTACTCGCAGGGTATATGATGGATACAGCCGAAGATACCCGCAGAAAACTGGCTTATGACCTTTATTACATCACCCATCAATCGTTGCTGCTCGATATTCGAATCCTGGTTCGCACCGTCTTTGTCGTCATCAAAAAGCTCCTTTGATGACTTCTTAGCCCTGCAGGTGAGCATTGCGGCCTGAACCAAATAAATGTCATTATCATTCGATAAAGCATGGAATTGTGTCAATTCGGCGAGAAGGAGAAACCATTGGGCGATCGGAAAGTTGCTTTAATTTCTGGAATAACTGGACAGGATGGCGCCTATCTGGCAGAACTCCTGCTTAGCAAAAACTATATAGTCCACGGCATCAAGCGTCGGTCGAGTTCTTTTAATACTCAGCGGATCGATCACATTTATCAGGATCCACATACTCCCAATCAAGATTTTATCCTGCATTACGGAGACCTAACGGATAGCACCAACCTGATTCGAATCGTTCAGGAAGTTCAGCCTGATGAGATCTACAATCTCGCCGCGCAAAGCCACGTGCAAGTGAGCTTTGAGACCCCGGAATATACAGCCAACTCCGACGCGGTGGGGACTTTGCGTATCCTGGAAGCTATTCGCATTCTGGGCCTTGGTCGCAAGACACGTTTTTATCAGGCCTCCACCAGCGAACTCTATGGCAAGGTCCAGGAGATACCTCAGACCGAGAAGACTCCGTTTTATCCTCGGAGTTCGCATCACGCAGGTAGAAGAAGTCTCCTACTATCTGCGCATTTCTTGGGAGGGCGCTGGCGGCTGCTTGCATGCTACTGCTGGAAGTCGGCGACATTTCGCCACAGCCTGCATTGATTACGCT
>JBGSTF010000209.1:0-18886 GCA_041736645.1 Oligoflexus sp.
CTTCAGCTTCGATGGCTGCGTCGATCAACTTGAGCGCTTCATCAGGATTATAGAGGCCACCAGGAATCCCTTTGGCTTCGGGGTTGCCTTTCACAGCGGCTTTTACGCGTTTAATCCCGCCGCCTTCATAGATCTCGCCACCAGGAGAAAGAAGGCCTTTGTCAAAAGCTTCATTCAATTTCGGTAGATTGATCAGGCGTTCCAATGAATTGGAGACTTCGGCTTCACGGCTGATGCAATTGGAGCGGAAATACCAATACACAGGACTTTCAAAGCCCAAATTGGCTGGATTGATCACTTCCAAGCTTTTACGCCAGCAGTCGCTGGCCAAAGCCTTTCGTTCTTTTTTCTGAGCGTCAATATTGAGATCAAGGTAGGCATTGATCTCATAAAGATAAGACCGAGCCACGCCTTCGGCGGCCCGAATGAGATTCGCAGATCCTTTGGCACTCTGGTTCACAAGGGTTTGGTAGGCCGCGCGAGCCGCTTGGACGGCTTCTCGATTGGCATCGCGTTGAGCGAACAGCTCGTCGGCTCGAGCAAAGTCAAGCAGGGTCTCAGCCTTGGCCACTGAAGCCAGAGCCAGGGTGAAAACGAATGCGTACATGGGCTTTGAAAGCATGCCACTTCCCCTCTTTATCGATAAGTTTTTTGGTAAACCTAAGGCCCACTCTAAGGATAGGCTTCCATTCTGTCAATTTAGAAGGAATCCCAACACATGGCGGTAGGAAAGCTAGAGTCGCCAGCATTGACACGGTTTTTCGCGACTGGTCCAGGGTCAAATCGGTCCATTCTGGTCGGAAAAGTGGGAGCCATCAGGGCTTTTAAGCGAGCGCTATCCGCTGATAAAGATTTGTTCATTTTCCTATTCCTTAAGTTCTAGCTGGAAAGAACCGATAGGCAAGCAACCGGAGGTCTCTATGAAGCCACACACATGTGCATTCCATGTTTGTTCATTTATTCTCTTGGCTGGACTGGTCGCTTGTTCTTCGGCAAAGCCGACAGCGCCTGTCCAACGGTCGCAAACAGCTCCGACTCCAAGTGCTGCTGAGTCTCAAGAGACTGCCGATGCCAGCGGAACCACGGCAGGCGACGCGAACAAAGGCCAGGTGATGCCAGCAGACACCACGGCAGACAAAACTCCGGCTCCGGTCACACCGGCGACTCCGCCCGCCGCTCCAGCTCCCGCACTGAGCTTGGGCAGCACAGCATTTGCTAATATGACGGCAATACCCGCAATGTATGTCGCCAAGAATGGAGGAGGCAATCAATCGCCACCCCTGCAGTGGAAAAATCCACCCGCGGGAACCGGTTCATTCGCCATTCAAATGGTCGATCTCGATTTCCAAACGCCGCCCTTTATCCATTGGCTGATTGTGAATATTCCAGCCACAAGCACGCAGTTGCCAGCAGCCATTCCTGCCGGCAATAATCTGGCTGCACCTGCAGAGGCATTAGGCGCCAATCAAAGCAAGAACTATGCAGGCCCGAATCCTCCGGCTCTGCATCGCTATGAGTGGACTGTGTATGCAATTAAGCAGGGCCAGACTCTGACCCTAGGCACCAACTCAGCTACCAATAAGACCGAGTTGGAAAGCAAGAGTTTGGGTAAAGCTACCTTGATTGGAACCTATCAATAAGATCGACCGAGGCATTGCTCTTGGTGAACGCCACTTAGAGTTCGTTTAGGGATGCGTTCATGAATGGCAAAATGATTGAGCTTCTACAAGCATCGAGGGACTTTCGTCCCTCTTCGGTCACAGGAACTTGCAGGCGTGAATTATTTCAGCAACTCGATAGCATGGTCTTGGAACCATTCTCCGGCCAGCGGGGCGTTGGGCATGCTGTCGACCGAGGCGCAGGATGGATCGCGAGGCTGGCTGGGCGATTCCACCACTGCGCTCCCATCAGCTTCCCCAGGGGGTTTGATCCAAACATAAGCATCAATGCCTTCGGCTGGATTCACAGTTGGTGCGGTGCCGAGGCGGGCATTTTTGATATTACACCAGCTGCCCCACACAGTGCGTGAGCGTGGGTTGCCACTCCGTCCTGTATCGATGATAAAGGTCTTACCGGTTAAGCCTTCGGCTTCGAAATCGCGACGCAGCAGATTCACGTAAGTGAGTTCGTCTAGCGCTGGATTCCCGCCAAAGTAAGGGCTATTTTGATTTTGCATCGACTTATCAGGTTCGATCAAGGGGCTGTAGTTGGAGACGTTGGTGGCGAAGCCGCGAATCAACTGAGCACCGCCTGCCTGGTTCAGCACTTCTTTGAAAATCTTGGCCACACTGCGGCGGTTGTTATCCCAGCCGAGCCAGCCGGAGTGTCCTGCATCGAGATAAATCCCGACATGGCTCATCGCCAAGTTTTGGAGAGCGTAAGCGACCCCATCACGATAAGCTTGGAACACCCGACTATTGCATCGACGAACCCCATTGTTAGTGACAAGGTTCGGCAGCGAATCAGGCTCTAGAACCACCGAAATTCGCATATCAGAGTAGCTTCTGAAGATTTTTGCTAGAGGATCGATGAATTCTCTTTGGTACTTCTCGAGACCATTTTGGTCGAGCAGCAGCTCTCCTGCTGAGGCCGATGCGGCGCAATCACGTTCTGGCAAGTTATACACGACAAAGGTTGATACTACAGGTTTGCCGGTCTCTTGCTGTTGCTTCCTTGCGTCGGCAAGCACGGATTCGGCTACCGGCACAAGACCGCGTGTCACGATCCAGACTCCTGTGCCGCCCAGCTCGCTGATCTTGTTGAACTGAGTGCTTAACTCAGGATTTCGATTGCCGGCTTCTTTCAGTAAACCCACATAGTAGGGATTGACGAAGAAACTTGCCCCATCATAGGGGTTTTGTCCGAATGGGACGGCACTGCTATAAATATCTGTTAGTTTACTTTGGTTGGTTGGAATCGACTGCGAACCGCAACCCACTGCGACCAAGCAGAGAGCCGACATCAAATTTTTACAGAGAAAGTTTTTCATGACACAATCTCACTGTTACATTGATCTTTTGCATGCAAATGACGACAGATCTATCGATCAACTAGCATTTGCTTGTCCTATATTTACCCAAGCTTTGTTTGAAAAGCGATCGAATTATCTCGTGATTTTGCAACCAAAAGAAGCTGAATTGTTTAAATTATTTCGGCTAAACGCTGAAAAATCGCGTAGCTTTATTACAAATCGCGGCTGAGCTGTCGAAACGGAAGGATGCGGATGATCGGGCGACGCTGTAAAGGCATTCATCTGCAGTTGGGATCGATAAGAAATGGCTACTGAGCCAGTCCATGCAGAGGATGAGAACTCTGTTCAATTCTTTTATGATGCGTTGCATGATGCCTCGTGATTGGAGTGGATTTTATGTTCAGAGTTTACCAACGCAACAAAAGCACAAAACATGCAAAAGTGCAGGGAGTCCCCATGAAAAATTCAAAGTATAGCTTAATTTTATTGAGCTCTTTGATCTCGATCTTTGCAGCCTGGCCACTTTCGATCAGGGCCCAGGATGCTGCAATCGAAAGTCAAAGTGATGCTTCGCCAGCAGTTTATGTGCGGCTGGATGGAGGTGCTGTCTGGCAGCAGTTCAACGATGTCGCCATTCCTGGAAAAGAAGGTACCAAATTCGATTTAAGCAAGCTGGAGAAAGGGTCTGCTTTGCCTTTCTATCGTCTAGAAGGTCGCTATGATTTTGCTCAAAATCACCGCATTCGTCTGCTTTATGCCCCTTTGCAGTTGGATGTAAAGGGAGAGCTCGGAGAGGAGGTATCGTTTAATGGCAAAACCTTTCAAGCCAAAAAAGAAACTAGCGCGAGTTATAAATTCAGCTCTTATCGCCTCAGCTGGGCTTATCGTGTCGCTCACGATGCTCAGGCTGCATGGCACATAGGTTTTACTGGCAAGATTCGCGATGCAAAGATCGCACTTGAGCAGTCCGGCACTCAAAGCAGCTACACGAACCTCGGCTTTGTCCCCCTGGTCCATGTCGCCTACCAGCGGCGTCTGGGTGAGGATTGGCACTTTTTTGCCGATTTGGATGCAGCCGCCGCCCCGCAAGGACGCGCCGAAGATCTGGGTCTTCTCCTGATGTATGAGCTCAAGCCCAACTGGCAGTTGGGTGGTGGTATCAGGACACTCGAGGGTGGTGCGGACAATGACAAGGTCTATACTTTTTCTTGGCTGCATTATGCCTTCTTATCCTTGGCTTATCATTCTTGAAGCTGATGATTTTACAAGATGACTGAGTCCCTGCTCTCGGTATAGAATAACGGGTAGTGATGACGAACTCTTAAAAAACGAGAGAGGCTATTAAACTAATCGAAAAAACGGCCAAACATTCCTTGCTCGGACGCTGCGGGCTTAACTTGCTGGCTATGGTTCTCGCCCTTACTGGCTTTGCGATGGCGCCCCACGTTTATGCGGGCATGCCTTATATTCGGGTTCCTTTTCACGAAGCCAATCCACCTCCGTTTGCGTTAGTCGAAGATGGAAAATTGGTAGGAGGACTCATCAAAGATGTTGGCGACGCTGTGGCGCGAAGTTTGAATACCAAAATTGAATACATTTATCTGTCCCGTAAACGTCTTGATCAAGCTATGGCCAACGGTACCATCAACGCCCGACCCTTTACTCACCCTGGCTGGGTGAATCTTCCGCAGGATTTCCAGTGGACGGTGCCTTATTTCAAGCAAGAAGATTTGTTTTTGTCACTGAAGAGTTTTTCGCCGACGATTCGTCAGCATCATGATCTGCAAGGACTTCGGATTGGTACGATACTGGGCAATCGATATCCTACCATAGCGAAAGAGTTTCCTGACTTTGAACGACAACGAACTGATGTGACTCAAATCTCACAGAACGTCAAGCGCCTAAGGGCCGGTAGAATTGATGTTGCTTATGGTTCGTCTCTTGAATTTCGTTACATTATTAAAAGCGACTACCAAGACTACATTTTGCATGAGTCGTTAATCGAAGTCTCCATGATCAGTTGGGCTCTTGCCAAAGACTTTCCGTTTAGCTTGGAAACCATGAATTCAGTCCTCAGCAAGCTTAAAGTCTCAGGTCAAATCGAAGCTTTCTTGAAGAAGTATACTCCAAAGTCCCAGTAGATGATTCTTGCCCAGGAGATCTAGCTAGCCCGAGGCATATCTCTACGAGTCTCTGGACCTGCCCCAAGCGATTGGTACTCATCCATCACTCTTTGCGGTGCAGCCAGAATGAGCCAAGGTTTGCGTCGAACCACAAAAAGAAATGGAATCGTAAAGCTCAGATACGTGCCCTCGAGTGTGGCTGAGTTGCTCACTCCCTTTAGGCCGAAATCGCCGACGATCAACTGTCTTGTTTCTTTGCTGCTTGATCGGAAGATGTAGTCATAGGTCGATACAATTCCACCATAATTTTTGTCAAGCTGCTCCTGATGAAGAGAATGGTGGACGCGATGCAAGGAAGGATGATTGAAAATATAGCCCCAAAATGAATCCTTGAACCAGTTGGCTCCGCTATGCAAAAAGTATTGGTAGTAGAGGCTCGTTAACACCAAAACATAGGTTTCAAAGGCGTTGAAGCCCAAAAGTCCCATCGGCAAAGCGATCGTGACCCAATAGATGGGGTTGAAATCCTTCAAGTCAATTCTGACACTGTTTTCGTATTCCATATGTTCGATCGAATGATGCGAGCTGTGGAAGAGCCAGCCCAGACTGGTTTGATGGGATAGGCGATGGTAGAGATAGAATAGGGCATCGACCAGAAGCAGGCCGACGATCGCGAAAAGGACCGGATTTTTGATCAAATCGTGAAGACTGAGCAGGGTCATCGAGCTGGATCCCACCAGCTGAGACAGGACTATGGCGAGCCCCGAGAGAATGGTTGCAGCTAGGTAGATGAGAGCCGAGATTTCCTTTTCTTTTTTGTATTTGGTCATGGGCTCTTTTTTAAGAGCATGGATCCAGTAATGGCCGAATATGGGTATACTGAAGGCTAGGTTTAGAATAAGAATTGTATAGAGATAGTTGGTCGAAGACATCTCCCACAGCAGATAGCATTCCCCTACAAGAAAAAATACAAACAGCAGCGAAACGCTTCTGGTAAAGAATGATTTTTGGTAGAGATAATCGAGATTCATGTTCGCCTCCCCATAGGGACGTCATCGGACTAAAGGGGCAATTGTTCTAAGATATTTCATGGAAATATTGTAACTATATGATAAGTAAGGATAAATAGGCTAAAGAAGCGCAGTCTTGAGCGGGTATTGGCCGGTTCAGCTCTGGCTCGAGTCGGCCCGAACTAAGTTCTTAAAGGAGCGTATTCATGAAATTTCGCCTGCCATTGCTCCATCTCAGGGCTGCCAATGGAGTTGGCCTGACGCCCTGGCAGACTTTGTATGCTGATATACTCTTCACTCAAAAATCCGTTGCTTGGGACGATCGCCTCTCGTTGCCAGGTTTGGGCTTGAGTCTCATTCGCTACAATATTGGCGGAGGAAGTGCGACTGATCAGGAAGGCGAAGTCTTGCCGCTTCCGTCCAATCCGTCTCGCCAGGCGGCGGTGGATTACGATTTCTGGAAACATCGATACAAGAAAATTGAGGGCTTTCAGGTGTTCCCGCCCAAGCCGGAGAGTCCTGCTCAAGCGGTCTATGATTGGCAGCGAGACGCCAGGCAAAGGTCCATTCTCAAACTTGCTCAGGCCCGAGGTGTCACCCACATCGAATTTTTTTCAGATTCGCCTATGTGCAGGTAAACCAAGGCAAGGGGACAGAGCCCCTTGCGCTGAGTGAATCATTTAGGGAGCTGGAGCGAATTCCTCTTCAACGAAGTCATCCTTTTCCGAGACTGGTGTCGGAGGAAAGGCTTCCCGGAACGGATCGACTTTAGTCTGGTGACGAAGCAGTCGATCTTTTTCCTGAGACAAAAGACGGTGCAAAGTGTCCATGACCTCATCCACCGACTTGTGCATATCGTCGGTGACAGCTTCCGCTTCGATCAAGGCATTGTTACGCGCATGCAGACCAACATGGATCTTACACTGGCCCGCTTCTATGCTGAAGGTCACGTGAATAGGGGTTGAGCTCAGAATGAGTCCCTCCAAACCCGAAGACATTTTCTTTTCGACTTCGTATTTGAGTGCGTCCGAGCTAGTCATGTGGCGGAAGTAGTATTGGAAATTCATGAGTTCCCTTTCATCCTTTTTATCTAAGTCTCTTCATCCAGCCCCGAGCCGTGGGATCCGGTCGGTGGAAGCTTCGACTTAAATGTAGCAAGATCTGGCCCAAAGCTTTTTGAGGCACAGAGCCATGTCGTGACAACGAATTCGTTGCCCACAGATGTGGGAAATGGGACAGTTAGAAGGAAATTTCCCAATTAGCAGTGGGAAATGCTTACAGCTCTGGGGAATTCTTAGCAGCCGAGCTGCTTTCTTCCGCGTACTCCCGCTGGGTGGATTTCACTTGGTGGAGGCCGTGAACGCGCAAGGCTGCGAGGAATTCCGCATAGAAGTTGCGGCTGGCGAAACCAAAACTTGGGGATCGATAGTCGGTAATGATATCGCTCAACTTCTTGCTGCCCGTTTGATTGACGGCGCGCTTCATGCCACCGAGGCCATGATTATAGGCTGTGATGGCTAGGGGCCAGTTTTGCAGTTCCTCAAAATTTTCCCGCAGAATACGAGCTGCCGCCGTTGTGGCCTTCAAAGGTGAATTTCTTTCATCTATGTGTCGATTGACGCGAAGATACTGGCGGGCTGTGCCAGGCATCAACTGCCAAAATCCTGAGGCACCAACTTTCGAGCGGGCGTTCAGATTAAACATCGACTCGACAAAGACGATTCGTGTTAATTCGGGAGGCAAGCCATGTTCCACGAAGATTTTTTCCATACGTGGAAGATAAAGTTCTGAGGTCCGAAAGGCTTCAGCAAAGGTATCCGATAAGCCGCCCTGACCACGAATAGCCGCTCCGCCTTTGGTGAGACGCTTCTTAGCGCTCTCACTGACGCTGTACGCCTTCCAAACCGTAGCTGCCAAAGCGTTGTCGTTGCGCGCTGCGGCGCCCCGATCGGCGAATCTTTGCACAGCTTCATCGTAGCGTCGCATGGTCGTTTGCACAAAACTTTCAGCACCAGGACTGTTGGTATTCTGGAAGCCTTTGCTTGGCAAATCAATCACGCCTAGAATGATATGCATATCATCCTTATCATGAATAACAATTTGTGTGCTGCTGTAACGAGTAAAAATTTTTTCCCAAAACTGCGCCCTTCGTTCGATCACGGGCGAAGTCGGAAACGCTGTTTTGGCTTCGGCAACCCAAGGGAACCAAAAGCAAAGCAAGCTCGCTTTGAGATATTTTATCATCGATTCTCTTCTTCCCTTGTGAGCGGAATCTATCAGTCCATAAAGCTCGAACTGGCCATTTTCTTGCGCAGTCCACGGGCTCCTGCTTTTTGTGTCGCCATATCGGAGACATCATGCTGCAAATCCTGAAGCATGCTGCGAATTTCCTCAAGTCTTACATTCTGCAGCTGGCCTTCGCCAGGTTTCTCCAGACTGCTGCGCACGGTTTTCTTGAATTGATTTTCCCAGTAGCTATAGCATTGACCCGCGTAGTATTCGCGCAAAGTCGGGTTATCATACTGCGCGTGCTTACGGCCATAGTAGTCCCCATAGATGAAGCCACCCACAAGGCCCACCAAGGCGATGACAAAACCAAAGAGGAATAGAGTGTAGACGATCAAACGCTGTTCTCTAGGGTTCGGTTCGGTCGGGCGATAGCGCAAAGTTGAGCCGTTGGATGAGCCTAATAGCTGATTGATATCATTATCTTGATGCATAAAGTCTGGTCTCCTGCTGAAGATTGAGAGAGCTAATTTTTAAGCTGTCTATTCGCAAGGAGAGGGAGGAGGAAGTTCGGTGGAAACAACCCAGATCGGAAAGACACGGCGAATCTGGCTCTTCCTAGCCGAATTCTCCGGAAAAGGAAACTTAAAAGAGAGAGTTGTAAGGAACGTGTTCTGGGCAGGCCTTTGGCCGAGGTGAGGCGACTATTCCGACGGGGCGTCGTCATCCGCGCCTTCGGGCTCTTCTGGGATTAAGGCGTCCCGGTGAGCTTCGATAAATTCCTGATATTTCTTAGAGTTAGCGGCGTCGATATCGATAATCTTCACGGCGAAGGCCTTGTCGCCTGCCTTGCGCACATACTTTGCAAAGAAATAAATCTCTTCATCCCGGTCATTGAGCACCCAAATTTCCAGAATCGAATGCTTGTTAAAGGAGTGGCGGGAGCCGGCGGGATGATTGACCAGAAGTCCGGATTCCGAAATGTTCTCAGTGATAAAGGGATACTTGCTGGAACTGCCAATGAGCTGGGCTTTAATGCGAGCATGCACTTCGATTTTAAAGCGAGGTTTGACTCTTTTGTCTCGGGTTTTGGCTAAGCTATCGGACATGAAAGACTCCCTGAGATCATAGCTCTTTTTACAGGTGCATGCCTATGCCGCCGCCCAGTTGCAGCTCACTGATCGTGCTGGACAGGGGACCGTTGAGATAGATGGAGGCTGCATACCCTATGATATGAACAAATCGGCTGAATTGATAGCTACAGCCAACCTGCAGGCCGAGTCCGGCGTAATTCGACTGGATGCTCTGATACTGGCGTTGATGGAACGAAAGACTCACATAAGGTCGAAAGATTTCATAGGTTTCCCAGTTCACATTGGAATTTTGGAAACTCATGGATCCGTTGCGGGTGAAAGGCAAGTAGCTGAATTCTATATCCGTTCCGTAGCCGAGTTCGAAGCCGGAACTCGTGGTTATTGTATAGAGGGAATAAGCCGGTCGAAACGCGAAATTTTCCCCAACATCGACTTCGTACATGAATCGGTAGACGCCAAAGTTTTGCAAAGTCTGCTGACCAGCCGAAGTTTTGGCCCTTATACTGTAGTAGCCAGCCGTCGCATTCATGCCATTGGCCAAAGCCAAATCGCTCGAGAGGAGGCTCAGGGCGAGGACGAGTCCTCTCAGTTTAGGCAGCTGAGGCATTATTTTTGCCTCCACCTTGATCCGCTTTCGGAGCTTGAGCCGGAGCAGCTTCCTTCGGAGCAGCCTTAGCGCTAGGCTTGGACTGCTGATTTTTGGCAAATATGCGGCCGATTTTTTCCCGCATCTGACCGACTTCATTCATCGTGATACCGCCGTGATCACATTGTTTGAGAGTTTCTATCATCTGATAATTTTTGCTGTCGTGGAAGAAATGAGTGATCTTGCCCCGCAAGGCTCGATCCACATTGAACAAGGCTCGGCCCCAATCCGGACCACTGACCTGATCGGCGAGTTGTTTGAGTTCCTCGTCACTGCCTTCAAAGATTGGAAAAAAAGGCGGACGCAGCAAATGAATACCAGCATCGTTTTTCGAGGCGCGATAGATGTCTCGCTCTTCTTCTAGGGTACAGATACGGAGAAAGTCGAGCAAGCCGCGTTCGTGACGATAGCGATTGACCATGTCAAGCGAATTGAAAGCTTTACGCGAGGTGGCTTTTTCCATCAAGTCATTGATTATTTTTTCAGGAGGAGGCGAGGGTTTAAAGTCCGATTTCAAAAGGATACCCCAGCCACCAGGAAAAGCTTCCCGTGCGGTTGGAATTGAGATGCGGGACGGCATCCAGGCCAGGATGCCAAGCGCATCGCGCTGTTCAATGCCTTTCATATAATCCGTCAGCCCATCACCCAAGCGCCATAGGGAGATAAGCAGTTCCTGCCAAGCTTTCCCAGCAGCATCGCGTTTGCGGTAAGTGAGCTGAAGAATAAATTGATACTTGTCGATATCGAGGGAGCTGTTTTGAAAAAATGAGTCGAGCCATTTCGGGCTGGAACCTCGGCGGAACAGTTCTTCCTGCATTTTTCTCGGCATTTCTTGCAGAATCGTGCCGACAAAAGCCGGATCCTCGATGACTTTGTCTTCAAAGTCGATCATATCCTCAAGAGTCGGAAAGGCCGGATCTTCCGCCAATTTTTTTAGCAGCTCCTCAATCTTGTCGGCGAGGCGAAGCGAGTCATTCATTTGCAAGTTGTTGCCTGACAGTCCAAGGCCGGATTTTTCGCGTGCTCCGGCGGGAGCTGATGGAGGCATGGCCATGGCTGCCCCAGCCTGTGATCCACCTTTTTGCTGGCTGGCCGAGTCGGCCAGAGCTTTCCGCAGGGAACCTGCCAAGCCTTTCATGATGAAGAACAGACCGATCAACAGAATGACCACAGCAGCGGCAACCATGCCGATCAATTCGTAGGGGAGGGCCGCATCTTTTTTCCAGTTCTTACGATCGAATTCAATTTTGTCACGACCACCTATCAAACCCAAATTGGAATAGAGGGCATCGCGCATTTCATAGAGGTCATCGTTGGTCACGACGTCTGGCACCGTGATTTTTACCTGAACACTGCGAATGCGCGGCAGAAGATCATGAACTGTTTTGGTCGATTCATCCCACTCGTCGACGTTATCGACTTTGGCTTCGGAAAAATAGGGCAGAATGTCTTTGCTGAAGTTTTCACTCAGAGCGGATGGCGAGCGGCGGAGAGGATCCACCTGCAGGTTCACCAGCACAGGCATATTCGGAAAGCGGCTGTTGACATAGGTGATCACTTTTTGCGTCAGGTAGGATTCCACTTCAGCGACCTTAGGGTTTTTGCCCTCGGCCTGCGCAAAACTAGGTGAATCCAGGCTTATGAGGGCCAGGAGACTGAACAGAATGAGGGAATAGAGTCGACGCATCTCACTGCACCTCCGGTTCGATTACAAGCATGATCTTCCGCGTTAAGGCCCATCGTTCGGGTGAAGTCACAGCTTCTTCGCCCTCGATGAGTTTGGTGTTGATCCCGTGCCCCATCAAACGGGTGCGATTGAGCGGAATCCCTATGTTTTCGGCCACGCGCTGAGCACTGACGGCCCTTAGAACCGACAGCTCTAGGTTGTCTCGGAAGCGATGCTTGCCCTTGACCGGCCTTTCATCAGAAAAGCCGACGATATTGAGCAGAGCTTTGCCGGCAAAGGGCATATAGGCTTTGCCAAAGCGTTCCAAAGCCTGCTTTCCCTCAGGTGTCATGTCGGTGCTGGCTGAGCCAAAGAACGAGACTTTGGGAAACATGATATAGACGCGATCACCGATTCGGGTCGCTTCAGCGTCCAAAGCTTTGATCTCTGTGACATCCTGGCGATAGCCTGCCGCCTTTGGTGTTTCACTGGCCGAACCTGTTGGCGATCCATCTTTGCTAGCAGTGGTCGTTTGAGCTTTTTTACTGGGTATTTGCCCGGCGAGTTCTTCCTGACCTGCAGTTTTTGCGCTCATCTTGGTCTTGTTCAGCTGCTGAACCCACTCCTTTGGAAGAATCATTTCCATCAGGTTTTGCACGGCACCTTCAGCGCCGCCATCCAGTTTGGTCTTGGCTTTCATATCCTTCGTATTGCCACTGTCTTCCTGAGCTTGGATGCGATCGACGATATTGTTACCACCATCGAGATTTTGGGCTTTCTGCTCGGTTTTTTTCGAAGTGGCTTGGTCTTCCTGCTTCTGCTGACTCGATTTAGCCTGAACTTTTTCCACTGCAACATCTTTGTCGAGTTTTTCCAAAGCTGCCATCAACGAAGTCGTAAGACTGGTGTTGCCTTTTTGGGGAGGGTCTATAGAAAAGTACATGATATAAAACCCCAGAAGAAGGGTAATCATATCCCCATAGCTGACCGCCCAGGATCCTTCCTGAGCAGCGCTGAGATGGCGTTTTCTGAGACGTCCCATGCGTTTCATCTTAGGCGGCGTCCTTCACAAGTTTGCCGATGATATTCACCCTCTGCTTTTTACTGACATAAGAATTCAGCATCTCCTGACTCTTCAGCAGTGACACCCGATCCGCCGCCAAGAGCACAGCTTGCAGAGCAATCTCGGCATGAAACTGTTCCAAGCCCACGCGTTTGGTGATGGCTTCGCCGATAGGAGCCACAACGAGGTTCGCCATGATCAACCCATAGAGCGTTGCGACCAAAGCCAAGGCCATCTTCACACCCGTCTGCCGAGGATCCATACCCTCGGTGATGGCGCGCATGAGGTTGACCAGACCAAGCACGGTTCCGACCAGACCAAAGGCTGGGGGATACTTGGACAAAGACAGGAAATAGTCGGCAACCTGCCTTTGTTTTTCGATGGATTGATACATGCGCTCTTGTAAAATATTTTCAATCTCTGCGGTGGTGAAATTGAGACCGATCAGTTCCTGGCCGTCGCGCAGAATTTCGCCGGCGACGCTAGAACTTGGAAAGCCACTGCGGGGCACGACGCTCGGGTTTTGGACAAAGCGCAGACCGGCTTCGATCACTGTCGCATGTCCGGCGCTTCGACCGAAAATCATACTGAAGAGACCTTTGCGCATTTCACGCAAGTGATGCCAGGGAGCTGAGATGATTCCAACAGCGAGTGTTCCGCCGACGACCATGGTTAAGGCCACATCGTCGAAGTACATGGCAAATGATTGATGCAGAAAGTACAGCGAAACGCGCAGCGCCACCAAGCCTAGAATGAGACCTAAACTATATGCCATGCTTCGTCTCCTATTGGGCCCGGCCGAGTTGGGTGCGGAGTTTCTTGACGATAAAGGCTGTTTCCATATTATCGGGTTCTAATTCCAAAGATTTTTCATAAGCATTGACCGCTTCGTTATAGTTTTTTTGCAGATAAAAAATATTGCCCTGCAAGTCGTAAAGCACGCTGATATAAGGGAAATCAGCGATCAATCCAGCCAGTCGAACTTTGGCTATTTCAAAGTCGCGTTTGAGGATGATCGATTGCACGACGGCAACGCCTTTGCTGAGTTTGGTCAGGCTTTCTTTGGAAAGCTGAGAACACTTGTCCATTTCAACTGCCACCGGCGTCACCGGGGTGGATGGCAAAGCTTGGGCTTCGGGTGCTTTGACGATTGGTTTTTCTTCCAATGACACATTAATGTCGTGATTGGTCGGCAAAGAGGTGCGCGGGATGATAAAGCTCTGGCTGTAAAATCCGTCTTTTTCTACACGAATATTGGCGAAATTAGAGGCATTAGAAAACAGCCTTTGCATCGACATCTTGAGCGGAGTTTTGCCTAAGGACTTGATCTCGCCGCGACCACTGATCAGGACCACATTGCTGCCTTCAGTTATCGAGCTGAGCTGCATGTTGCCGGTCGCGCATGCGGTCAGCATGGAGACCAAAAGAAGCCAAGTGAGTTTTTTACACAGATCCATCGCAATCAATCCCGACAGCTAAGTGTTTACCCCAGAACAAAGTCTTCCGGACTGTGTTTGGGGGCGAACGGTTCCCTTGAGCTTGTCGATGAGTTGAAGAAAAACTTTACCGTGATTCAGGATGCAAGCGGCAGACTTTGGTTAAGCTATGAGAGTTATTAGGAGAGCTGTGCAGATTTGACGCTTTAGATTGCAAATCTTGTTCAGCTGAAGGCCTGGGCAGAGTCCGCCTTTGCCAGCCGACCCAGGATTTCAGGCCAATCGCAGGAGATTTGGCCTTGAAAGCAGGCGGCTCATTTTTGGGTCTGGGTTTCGGTCGAAGGTTCTGGCGGAGGGCTGGCTTTTTCCGGTAATCCCAAAGCGTCGGTAAGGTCCGCTCCTTCGAGCTGAGCGCCCTTAAGCTGGGCATGGCGAAGATCCGCTTTAATCAAGCAAGCATTCTGCAGATTGGCACCAGTGAGGTTGGATCGACGCAATCGAGCGCGTTCCAGGCACGCTGCCGACAGATTCGCATTGGCAAGATTCGCACCGGCGAGATTGGCTCCCAAAAGAGAGACCGCGCTGAGATTGCAAGCTTCCAATTGCGCAGCCCTGAGGTCGGCGCCTTCTAAATGAAAGGCTCTCAAGTCACAGCCCTTGAGGTTGGCGCGGCCCGGACCCAAGTCGAGTCCGGGTTCCAAGACTTGTTTGATCCATAGGCGATGCATTTCTAAGAGATCGTCTAATTCTTCCTGAGTCGAGACTTGGGTTGGCCTTGACACAGTGATCTCTGGATGAACCTTGGCGGCTGGCACAGGCGCTTGGCCGGGTGGTTTGGCATCAAGGGTCGAGCTGTCGAGAATATTTTCTCCCGCCAGAAGACGAGGGACCATCACCGACAACCAGGCATGATCTCCGCGGCATTGGTCCCGCAGAGCCCGCTCGACCAGCATCACCCGTTGGTGTTCCTCCAAAACGAGAGTGACGGGATTCTCGCGAAGGGCGCCGAGCATGGCCGCTGCGACTATAGGATTTTTATCCCAAAGTTCGCTGGTATGGTCTGGCAAACCGTGCTGCATCGCTTGTCTCCTTCTTTATTTGGACTGCCTACCGCTGGCCACGAGCAGGAAATTTTTCCCAAGAGCCCGCCCTGGTTGACATGCTTTAAGCATACAATCTAACCAGCTCAGGCCTTTTCTGCAAGGCTTGACCCTCCTGCTAGCTTGGGACTAAGAGTCGACCCGGTAGCGTGAGCCTGCAGAGTGGTTTTTTTTTTTTCAAAACATAGCTACACTGATCGGTCAGAAGCGATGTTTTGGCTTTGGTCCCAAGGGAGGGACCGGAGCTGAGGCGCACACACCATTCGTGGAGACAGGACCGGTTCATGGGCGATGCAAAAAATAGAGGATTTCTTGGCCGACTGCTACGCAGCCTCTTTGTCATCATAACGTCTTATTTGGCCCTGGTTGGCTTAATGGTCACGGTTCTCGGCATTTTGCTCGGCCTAGTGCTCTATCGTGCAGCCAATCAGTACGGCAAGGATTCCGCTTTAAAAGCTGTGAAAGGCCAGATGGTCGGGTCCAGCGAATTGGATCGTTCGATCCTGCGTTTGAAGTTGGACCGGCCGATCGTGTCCCGCAGTTTGGATGATGGAGACCGCCTGTTCGGTCAGCTCTTCAATGAAACCGTCCCCGTGTCGCTGCAGGATTTGCAGACCGCTCTCCGCCGTGCCGCTGAGGATGTTCGGGTGCATGCCGTGTTAGTGGAAATCAGCAGTACAGGTGCAGATTTTAGTACCATGACCGCTCTTCGGCGAGCCTTGGAAACCTATAAAGTCAGCCAAAAGCCTCTCTTCATCAGCTTGGATGATGCTGATACTTCACTGTACTACCTAGCAAGCGCTGGTAATAAAATCAGTTTGAGTCCCCTGGGCAGTTTGTCCATTACCGGGCCAGCTTTTCAGCTGGCCTATTTTGGGTCGGCTCTCGACAAGTTGGGTGTGCAGTTTGAAGTGGTCAAAGCCGGTAAATTCAAATCAGCGATGGAATCTTTTGTTCAAGATCAACCATCGCCGGAAACCCTGGAGATGTATGGCGCGTTGGAATCGTCGCTGCGCGGAACTGTGGCGACAGCCGTTGCCACCAGTCGCAAACATACCGTGGCCGAAGTCAATGCTTGGCTGAAGCGCTCGCTCTTCACCAGTCAGGAAGCTTTGAAGGAAGGCTTGGTCGATCGAGTCGGCTACCTGCCTGTTTGGGAATCTGATTTGAAGGAAGAAGTGAAAGCCCAAAATATAGTTGATTTGCGCAGCTACCTCAAAGGGTCTCAAGCCCTGGATGAGCCTCGCATGGCCAAAGGCAAAGAGGCGCTGGCCTTGATCGAAGCCAAGGGTGAAATCGTTGGCAGCACGCGCAGCAACAGTGATCAGATCGCTCCCGATCATATGATTCAGGAACTGCAGTGGGCAGCTCAAGAAAACGATGTCAAAGCCGTGATCATGAGAGTCGACAGCCCTGGTGGTTCGGCGCTGGCTTCGGATTTGATTTGGGATGAAGTGCGGAAATTGGCTGCGATTAAGCCGGTCGTCGTTTCCATGGGAGCCGTTGCTGCATCAGGTGGTTACTATATTTCTGCACCGGCCACTCTTATCGTGGCTGAAGCAACCACGATCACCGGATCGATCGGTGTGATCGGTGGTATGCCTAAAGGCTTGAAAGTCGCGGAAAAATGGGGCGTGAGCTTTCACATGGTTACCGCATCGGATCGCAAAGACTATTTGAACTTTGGTACCAAAAGTAGCGAAGAAGACAAAAACCTTATTCGGGCCTCGATCAAAGAAACCTACGATGCGTTTGTGACCAAAGTTGCCGAAGGAAGAAAGCAGAAACCTGAGCGAATCTACCAGATCGCCGAAGGCCGAGTTTATACCGGAGCCGATGCTTTGACTTTAGGCCTCGTTGATCGCTTGGGTGGGTTCGAAGATGCGGTTCGGGCTGCCAAAGAATTGGCCAAACTCGATCCTGAAAAGTTTTATCCTCTAGAAGAGTATCACCCCCAGCCGAAGAATTTGCTGGATTGCTTGCGAGGTGGTGATTGGATGGAATGTGCAAGCCAACTGGAAGAAACAGAATCACTGTTCCGTATGAGCAAAGTGAAAATGCCTCTGGGCCTCGATCAATTGCAGCATTCGACCGAGCTTCTGCAATCCGGAGCAGCACTGGCCTACTGGCCCGGAGCCTTGCGCTGGGATGCCAAACCTGGTCTCGCCCATAGACAAGGAGAGTGAATCGGTGCTTTCGCCTGAGATTCTAAGCCGAATACGTCGTTTGGAACTTAAAGCCGGGCATCTCGCCAGCGAGATGCTCTTGGGCGAATACAAGAGTGCCTTCAAAGGTCGGGGCTGGGAATTTGATGAGGTGCGGGAATACCAAGTCGGTGACGAGATCCGTAGTATCGATTGGAATGTGACAGCGCGGATGGGTTTGCCTTTTGTTAAAGTGTTTCGTGAAGAGCGCGAGATGACGTTGATGCTGCTGGTGGACGTGAGCTCTTCACTGTTTTTCGGCAGTTCGGCCCGCGCCAAGCACGAGTTGGCCGCGGAGCTGGCGGCAGTTCTGGCTTTTCTGGCCATTCGTCAGCAGGATAAAGTTGGTCTATTGGTGTTTTCGGATCACACTGAACTGTTTATTCCACCGAGTAAAGGTCGCGCTCATGTGTGGTCGATCATTCGCAGCATTCTCACTCATAAAGCCCAGGGTCAGAAGACCGACTTGGACGGAGCCCTGAAAAACTTTCTGCGCCTTCGCAAGCGGAGGACTTTGACTTTTTTGCTGTCTGATTTTCAAGCGATCGGCTACCAGCGGACCTTGCGACAAGTCGCCAAACGTCATGAATTGGTCTGTCTGCAGATCGAAGATCCGGCGGAAAAAGCTTTGCCATCTGCTGGATTGGTCTGGTATCAGGATCGAGAGAGCCAACAGCGGGTGTTGGTCAACAGCAGCGATCCCTGGTTGCAGCAGCATTGGCCTGAGCAAAGAATGGCAGAGCAAAAGCAATGGCAAAAGCAGATGGAAAAAGCCGGTGCATCGGTGCTGCACATGAGCACAGAGGAGCAAACCGCTGACGCTCTCCATCGATTTTTGCGGCAGCGAGAAGCTAAGGGCAAAAGGAGGCGTCGATGACTTTTGCTTATCCGTGGATTTTGCTGGGCATCTTGGGCCTTGTTCCTCTTGGTTTTTTCTTAGTGACCGGGCGAGCGGAGGCTGCTGGTTTTGGCTATGCTTCGGTCGATATATTGCGGCGCGCGAAGGCGCAGCAATTGATGTGGTTGCATCTGCCAGCATTTTTGCGCCTGATACTGCTTTTTTTCTTGATTGTCGCTGCCGCTCGACCCCAATTGATTGATGGGAAAACCAAGAAAACGGTCGAGGGCCTCGATATCATGCTGGCCTTAGACACCTCCAACAGTATGCTGGCGATGGATTTTATTCTGGACGGCAAAAGGCAGAATCGAGTTGAAGTCGTCAAGCATGCGGTGGAACAATTTATCCAAAAACGCCAGGATGATCGCCTTGGGCTGGTGATCTTTGGCAGCCAAGCTTTCACGCAAGCGCCTTTAACCCTGGATCACAATGTGCTTTTGCAGTTTCTC